>NZ_JBHSKM010000042.1:0-31596 GCF_042657965.1 Streptomyces coerulescens | reverse complement strand
CCCCACCCGCGCAGTCCCAGAGTCGCGAACTCACGGGACGCACTCAAGAAGGTAGGGCCGTATGACCGCCGTGACGACGATCCGGACGCCCACCGTCGCCGCGTCCTCCCGGGGCCCGCGCGGACTGCTCTGGGCACTGCTGCGGGTGCACCGCTCGGCCCTGTGGTTCTGGGTGCTGCTGGTCGCCTTCGGCGCGGGAGCCCTGCTGTGGGCCCAGGGTCCGGGGGCGGACGCCGCCTGGGCCGCGTTCCGGAAGATGGGGTGCGACTCGGGGCAGCCGGTCCTGGGCTGCGACGACATCGGTGCCGCCTACGACCGGTACGACACCGCCAGTGGCCTCGGCGCCGGAGTGCTCGGCCTCGCCCCCTTCCTCACCGCGGCCTGGGCGGGCGGCGCGCTCATCGGGCGCGAACTGGAGAACGGCACGGCCCAGCTGGCGTGGACGCAGTCGGTCTCCCCGGCCCGCTGGCTGGCCGCCAAGCTCGCCGTGCCCGCCGCGCTGCTCGTCACCGGCACCCTCGCGCTCACGCTGCTGCACCGCATGCTGTGGTCCACGGACGGACAGCTGCGCCTGGCGATGGGCTCACGGGACTGGTACCAGACCACCACCTTCGAGGCCAACGGCACCCTCGCCACCGCGTACGTCCTCCTCGGCCTCGCCGTCGGCGTCCTCGCCGGTCTGCTCCAGCGCCGGGCGCTGCCCGCGCTCGGCCTGGCGGTGGCGGGCCTTGCCCTCCTGATGACCGCGCTCGGCACCCTGCGCCCGTACCTGTGGCCCGCCGAGACACTGACCGCCAAGGACGGCTACCCGGAGTACATCGGCATGGTCATGGACGAGGGCGCGCTCGCCTCGACCGGCGCCCGCGTCCCGGACCCGATCTGCGTCGACGACGCCAAGTGCCTGGCCGAGCACGACATCGTCGGCTTCTACCGCGACTACCACCCCTCCGCCCACTTCTGGCCGCTTCAGCTGATGGAGACGGGCATCACCCTCGCCCTCGCGGCCCTGGCGGTCCTGATCTCCTTCCGGCTGCTCAAGCGCCGTACCGGAGCCGCCGTATGACCGCCACCCTCACCGCGCCCCGGACCGCCGCCACGGCACCCGGCACCCATGGCCTGACCTGGACCGTTCTGCGGGTGCACCGCACCGCGCTGATCTTCTGGGGGCTCGCGGTGACGGCCGCCACGGTCGCGCTGATCTGGATGTACGTCATCGGCGACGAGGCCCGCAGCGGCATGAGCCCCTGCGCCGAGCCGGCCGCCGTCGACGGTCTGCCCTCCTGCGCGTCGGTGCAGGCGATCACCGCCGACGACACCTACCGGACGGTCCTTCAGCTGGTCGCCGCAAGCCTGTCGTACGCGATCTTTCCCGTGGCCGCCTGGGCGGGCGGCGCGCTCATCGGGCGCGAACTGGAGAGCGGCACCGCGCGGCTGGCCTGGACCCAGTCGGTGAGCCCGGCGCGCTGGCTGGCCGCCCAGCTCGCCGTGCCGGCCGTCCTGATCACCGCCGGCTGCGGCACGGTCGTCCTCCTGAGCCTGTGGGCGCGAGGGGACGACGACCCCAACCTGGTCGGCGACTGGTACTACCCGGACGTCTTCCTCTCGACCGGCCCCACCGCCGTCGCCCACCCCCTCGCGGGTCTCGCCCTCGGCGCGCTCACCGGCCTGCTGCTGCGCCGGACCCTGCCCGCCGCCGGGGCGGGCCTCGCGGTCGCGCTCGTGCTGTACAACGTGTTGGAACGGCTCCGCGAGGACCTCTGGCCCAAGGCCACCCGCACCGCGACCGGCGAGCTCGAACTGCCGCGTTCCGCGTTCGTGGCGGACTGGGACGCGTCCATCACCGACGGTGTCCGGCACGTCCGGGCGACGTACCACCCGCCGTCACACTTCTGGCCGCTGCAGTACGTCGAGACCGGCCTTCTCCTCGCCCTGGCCGCCGCCGCGACCCTGGCCGCCTTCGCCGTGCTGCGCCGCCGCACCCCCTGAAGGCTCACCGCACGTCCCTCCACGGGGGGAGGGACGTGCCGTCCGGACACTTGTCCGGACACGTAGACGTCCGCGAGCCGCCCCCCGCTATCCCACACGCCATGTCTCCGTAACCATTGGTTCAGACGGACTTGCGACGCTCAGCCAATGACCGCCGCCGTGCCAGATCCTTCGCTTCCCGCACAGGGGGGCGCGAGGAACGGGGACGCACGACGCCTCCCCGCGACGCTCCCGCCCGCGCTTTCCGACGCGCCCATCGGGCTCGATGCGCGGAACAATGGGCATATGAGCCAGTCCTCCAACGCCCAGGCCAAGGTCCAGCACGCGCAGCCCTCAGTAGGGTCCATCGCGGCACACCGCCCGCACACGGTCACCTCGGCGGTCGTCTCCGATCTGGAACCCGACATCGACGCCGACCTCGACGCGTACGAGGTCACCGAGGTCGAAGGTGTCCAGCTGCCCCAGGGCCGGTTCCTGGACCGGGAGCGCAGCTGGCTCGCGTTCAACGAGCGTGTCCTCGAACTCGCCGAGGATCCGAACACCCCGCTTTTGGAGCGGGCGAACTTCCTCGCGATCTTCGCCAGCAACCTGGACGAGTTCTTCATGGTCCGCGTGGCCGGACTGAAGCGCCGTATCGCGACCGGTGTCGCCACCCGGTCCGCGTCCGGCCTCCAGCCCCGCGAGGTGCTGGAGATGATCTGGGCCCGCAGCCGTGAGCTGATGGCCCGGCACGCCGCCTGCTACCACGAGGACGTCGCCCCCGCGCTCGCGGAGGAGAGCATCCACCTGGTCCGCTGGAACGAGCTGACCGAGAAGGAGCAGGCCCGCCTCTTCACGCTGTTCCGGCACCAGATCTTCCCGGTGCTGACGCCGCTGGCGGTCGACCCGGCGCACCCCTTCCCGTACATCTCCGGGCTCTCCCTGAACCTGGCCGTGCGCGTACGGAACCCCGTCACCGGCACGCCGCACTTCGCCCGTGTGAAGGTGCCGCCGCTGCTGTCCCGCTTCCTGGAGGCCTCCCCCGGCCGGTTCGTGCCGCTGGAGGACGTGATCGCCGCGCATCTGGAGGAGCTGTTCCCGGGCATGGAGGTCCTGGAGCACCACGCCTTCCGGGTCACCCGCAACGAGGACCTGGAGGTCGAGGAGGACGACGCCGAGAACCTCCTCCAGGCGCTGGAGAAGGAGCTCATGCGGCGCCGCTTCGGGCCGCCGGTGCGCCTGGAGGTCGAGGAGAACATCAACCAGGAGGTCCTGGACCTGCTGGTGCGCGAGCTGAAGATCAGCGAGGCCGAGGTCTACCCGCTCACCGGCCCCCTGGACCTCACCGGCCTCTTCCGCATCGCCTCCATCGACCGGCCCGAGCTGAAGTACCCGAAGTTCGTCGCGGGCACCCATCGCGATCTCGCCGAGGTCGAGTCGGCTTCCGCGCCGGACATCTTCGCGGCCCTGCGCAACCGGGACGTCCTCCTCCACCACCCCTACGACTCCTTCTCCACCTCCGTGCAGGCGTTCCTGGAGCAGGCGGCCGACGACCCGGACGTCCTCGCGATCAAGCAGACCCTGTACCGCACCTCCGGCGACTCCCCCATAGTCAACGCGCTCATCGACGCCGCCGAGGCCGGCAAGCAGGTCCTGGTGCTGGTCGAGATCAAGGCCCGCTTCGACGAGCACGCCAACATCAAGTGGGCGCGCAAGCTGGAGGAGGCCGGCTGCCATGTCGTCTACGGCCTCGTCGGCCTGAAGACGCACTGCAAGCTGTCGCTGGTGGTCCGCCAGGAGGGCGAGACCCTGCGCCGCTACAGCCATGTCGGCACGGGCAACTACCACCCGAAGACGGCGCGGCTGTACGAGGACCTGGGCCTGCTGACCGCGGACCCGCAGGTCGGCGCGGACCTGTCCGACCTGTTCAACCGCCTGTCCGGCTACTCGCGCCGGGAAACGTACCGGCGCCTGCTGGTGGCCCCCAAGTCGCTGCGCGACGGGCTGATCGCGCGGATCAACAAGGAGGTCCAGCACCACCGTGCCGGACGTCCCGCCTACATCCGCATCAAGGTCAACTCCATAGTCGACGAGGCGATCATCGACGCCTGCTACGGCGCGTCCCAGGCGGGCGTGCCGGTCGACATCTGGGTCCGCGGCATCTGCGCGATCCGCCCGGGCGTGACCGGACTGTCGGAGAACATCCGCGTCCGTTCGGTCCTCGGCCGCTTCCTCGAGCACTCCCGGGTCTTCGGCTTCGGCAACGGCGGCGAACCCGAGGTGTGGATCGGCAGCGCCGACATGATGCACCGCAACCTAGACCGCCGTATCGAAGCCCTGGTCAGGGTCACCGACCCGGCCCACCGCGCCGCGTTGAACCGGCTCCTGGAGACCGGTATGTCGGACACCACCGCGTCCTGGCATCTGGGCTCGGACGGCGAGTGGACGCGGCACGCGACGGACGCGGAGGGCCAGCCCCTGCGCAACGTCCAGGAGATGCTCATAGACGCCCGGAGGCGCCGGCGTGGCACAGCAACACCTTGATCCGACGGACCCCACGGCCGGGGCTGTGTCCGGGGACGCCCTCGCGGGCTACCTGCGCGCCCAGGCCACGGAGTTCCTGCGAGCCCTGCGCCTGCACCGGGAGACCGGCGGCGACGGAGGTGCCCCGACGCGAACCAAGGCGCGCGCCGGGGAGAACGGCTCGCAGGAGTCCGTCGACGCGGCACGGGCCCTGCGCCGCTCGGCCCGCCGTATCAGCGCCAGCCTGCACACGTTCCGGCCGCTGCTGGACGCCGACTGGTCGGAGGCGATCCGCCCCGAACTGGCCTGGCTGTCCGGCACGCTGGCGATGGAGCACGCGTACGCGGCCCGGCTGGAGCGCCTGCTGCTGGCGCTGCACCGGCTGTCGGGCGCGGCGGTGCTGCCGGCGCAGCCGGGTGCCCTCGGCATGCCCGGCGCGGCGGCGGACGGGCCCGCCGGCGGCCATGTCGCGGGGGCTACGGCCGCCCCGCAGAAGGCCGCGGCCGGCGACACCGGTCCCCCGACCCACCCGGCGGCCGGCCCGGAGCGCGGCAACCTCACGGTGGGCGCCGCCAAAGCGGGCGCCCTGCTGGAGCGCCAGCTGACCCTGGCCCGGACCCGGGCGCACAGCACCGCCCTCCAGGCCCTCGGCTCCTCCCGCTTCCACGCCGTCGCCGACAGCATCGCCGTACTGGCCAGCGAGGTCCCGCTCACCCCGGCCGCGGCCACCGCCGACCTGCGCGCTCTCGCGGGCGCGGCCGAGGAGCGGCTCACCGACGCGGTGGCGGCGCTGCCGCTGGTGACCGCGGGCAGCCCCTACAACGCCGAGGCCCTGATCCACGGCCTCTCCCCGGACCCGGCCCCGCATCCGCAGGACGCGCCCTGGCACCAGGTCCGCCTGCTGCTGCGGCTGCACCGCTATGCCCGTGAGGTCCTCCACGGCGACTCCGCGCAGGTGGACGTACGGCTGCTGACGGCCGGCCAGTCCCTGAACCGGCACCGCGACGCCTCCGAGGCGGCGGCCGCCGCGGCCCAGGCCGCGCGCACCCCGCGTATCGCCCCCGCGACGGCGTACGCCCTCGGCGTGCTGCACGCCGACCAGCGGCACGAGGTGGAGGCCGCGCGCTTCGCGTTCCAGCAGTGCTGGCAGATGCAGACGGTGGGCACGCCCTAGCGACCCTGAGGCACGCCCTGGGAACCCCTGAACCACAGGTGACCCCGAAGGAGGCAACCCCCCGGTGACTCCCGCCGACGACCTCACTGTCCATGCGGCCGGATGCGTCCTGTGGCGCCGTTCGCCGGTAGGCGGTGAGCTGGAGATATGCCTGGTCCACCGACCGAAGTACGACGACTGGTCGCATCCGAAGGGCAAGTTGAAACGCGGCGAGGACCCCCTCGCGGGGGCGCTGCGCGAGGTGCTGGAGGAGACGGGGCACTCCGCCGAGCCCGGCGCCGAGCTGCCGACGATGCGCTATCCGGCCAACGGCCGGCCCAAGGAGGTCCGCTACTGGGCGGCCGAGGCGGGCCCCGGTGTTTTCACCCCCAACACGGAGGTGGACCGGGTGCTCTGGCTCGCCCCGCCGGCGGCCCGGGGGCGGCTGACCCAACCGAGGGACCGCGCCCTGGTGGACGCCCTCTTGCAGGCGCTCCGGCTGACATAGTCCGAATCAACCGCGACAAAGTCTCGGAATACACCCGTGTCCTCAACGTAAGCGTTCCGTTACCTCACCCAGCCGTACCCAGGGGTTCACCCCTCGTTCATTTACGCCCTTCGGCGCCTTCACCTGTTCTGCCTAATTTCGGCCGTGCAAGATGACGGGCCGCACTCGGATAGACGCGTCCGCATCGCCCATTCTTCGCACGCCGCCGAATTCAGGACGGCGGCTCCTGGAAGGAACTCCCTCAAGTGAAGCTTCAGCGCAAGAACCGGCGCGTCCTCGCTCTCGGCGCTCTCGCCGTCTCCGGCGCCCTGGCCCTCACGGCGTGCGGCTCCGATGACACCAGCAACGGCGGCGACGCGTCCGCGAGCGCTCCCGCGGCCGGCAGCGTCGACTGCGGCGACGCCAGCGGCCAGCTCCAGGCGTCCGGCTCGTCCGCGCAGAAGAACGCGATCGACGCATGGGTCAAGCAGTTCACCGCTGCCTGCAAGAGCGTTCAGCTCAACTACAACCCGACCGGTTCCGGTGCCGGTGTCACCGCCTTCCTCCAGGGCCAGACCGCGTTCGCCGGTTCTGACTCCGCCCTGAAGCCGGAGGAGATCACCGAGTCCAAGAAGATCTGCTCCGGCGGCCAGGCCATCGACCTGCCCATGGTCGGCGGCCCGATCGCGGTCGGCTTCAACGTCCCGGGCGTGGACAGCCTCGTCCTCGACGCCTCCACGCTGGCCAAGATCTTCGACAGCAAGATCACCAACTGGAACGACAAGGCCATCGCGGCGCTGAACCCCGACGCGAAGCTGCCCGACCTCAAGATCCAGCCGTTCCACCGCTCGGACGAGTCCGGCACCACGGACAACTTCACCAAGTACCTGATCGCCGCTTCCCCGAACGACTGGAAGTACGAGGGCGGCAAGTCGTGGCAGGCCAAGGGCGGCCAGTCCGCCTCGGGCTCCTCCGGCCTGGCCCAGCAGGTCTCGCAGACCTCGGGCTCGATCGGCTACTTCGAGCTCTCCTACGCCAAGGACATCAAGACGGTCGACGTCAAGACCGAGGCCGCCGAGCCGGTCAAGGCCTCCACTGAGAACGCGTCCAAGGCCATCGCCGCCGCCAAGGTCGTCGGCACCGGCAAGGACATGGCGCTGGAGCTCGACTACACGCCGTCCGCCGCCGGCGCCTACCCGATCACCCTGGTCACCTACGAGATCGTCTGTGACAAGGGCAACAAGGCGGAGACCCTCCCCGCCACCAAGTCCTTCCTGAACTACATCGCCTCCGAGGACGGCCAGGGTCTGCTGGCCGAGGCGGGCTACGCCCCGCTGCCCACGGAGATCGCCACCAAGGTCCGCGAGACCATCTCGGGCCTGAGCTGACCTGAGTGCGGCCCGCTTCCCCGGGAGCGGGCCGCATCGTCCGGTGCACCGCCGCCAGGAGCCTCCCCTCACCGGGCGGCTCCGCCGTGAGCCGCCCCGCCCGGTGGCTCCGCAGACCGGAGAACTCCATGGACATATCAACGAAGACCGACACAGTTCCCCCCGCACCGCAGCCGTCCCCGACCGAGCAGAAGCGCGCCGCCCGTGGCGCCACCCGTCCCGGTGACCGCGTCTTCCTCGCGCTCTCCCGTGGCTCCGGCATCTTCCTGCTCGTCCTGATGGCTGCCATCGCCCTCTTCCTGAGCCTTCGCGCCGCCAGCGCGATCAGCAAGGACGAGGCCAACTTCTTCACGACCTTCGAGTGGAACCCCACCGGCATCCCGCCGCAGTTCGGCATCGCCGTCCTGGCCTTCGGCACCATCGTGTCGTCGATCATCGCGCTCGCCATCGCGGTTCCCATCTCGCTCGGCATCGCGCTGTTCATCACGCACTACGCCCCGCGCAAGCTCGGCGGCCCCATCGCGTACGTGATCGACCTGCTCGCCGCCGTGCCCTCCATCGTCTACGGCCTGTGGGGCGTCCTCGTCCTCGTGCCGCACCTGGGCGGTCTGTACGGCTGGCTGGACGAATACCTCGGCTGGACCGGCATCTTCGAGTGGCAGGGCGGGGCACCGCGCGCGATGTTCAGCGTCGGCATCCTGCTCGCGATCATGATCCTGCCGATCATCACCAACGTGAGCCGCGAGATCTTCCGCCAGGTGCCGCAGATGCACGAGGAGGCGGCCCTGGCTCTCGGCGCCACGCGCTGGGAGGTCATCCGCATGTCGGTGCTGCCCTACGGCCGCTCCGGCATCATCTCCGCCTCGATGCTCGGCCTCGGCCGTGCGCTCGGCGAGACGATGGCCGTCGCCATGGTCCTGTCGCCGAGCTTCGACATCAACGCCAGCCTGCTCGACCCGGGCGGCGGCACGTTCGCCCAGAACATCGCCAGCAAGTTCAACGAGGCGACCGAGAACGGCCGTGACGCGCTCATCGCCTCCGGTCTGGTCCTGTTCGTCATCACGCTGCTGGTCAACGGCACCGCCCGCCTCATCATCGAGCGGCGCAAGGAGTTCTCGGGGGCCAACGCATGAGCCACGCATCTGTTTCCGACAAGCGCCCCAGCACCCTCAAGGGCGCGACGCTGCCCAAGTGGTTCCCCTGGGCGGTCGCCGCGGGCTCCCTGGCCCTCGGCTACGGCATCAGCGCGGCCGCCGGCCTTGACAGCAGCATCCAGTGGGCCCTGATCGCCGCGCTGCTGTTCATCCTCGGCTCGTACGGCATCTCCGCGAGCGTGGAGGGCCGCCGGCAGGCCAAGGACCGCACCGCCACCAGCCTGATCTTCGTGGCGTTCCTGCTCGCCGCCATACCGCTGGTCTCGATCATCTACGAGACCATCAAGCGCGGTGTGAAGGTCCTCGACGGCTACTTCCTGAGCCACTCGATGGGTCTGGTCTCCGACACCGAGCCCGGCGGCGGTATCTACCACGCCCTCCTCGGCACCCTGGAACAGGTCGGCATCGCCACCGTGATCTCCGTGCCGATCGGTGTGCTCACCGCCATCTACCTGGTCGAGTACGGCCGCGGCAAGCTCGCCAAGGCCATCACCTTCTTCGTCGACGTCATGACGGGCATCCCGTCGATCGTCGCGGGTCTGTTCATCCTCAGCCTCTGGATCATCATCCTGGACATGGGCTACTCCGGCTTCGCCGGCTCGATGGCCCTGTGCATCCTGATGCTGCCGGTGGTCGTCCGCTCCACCGAGGAAATGCTCAAGCTCGTCCCGAACGAGCTGCGCGAGGCCTCGCTGGCGCTGGGCGTGCCCAAGTGGCGCACCATCCTCAAGGTGGTTCTGCCGACGTCCATCGGCGGTATCACCACCGGTGTGATGCTCGCGATCGCGCGTATCACCGGCGAGACCGCTCCGCTGCTGCTGCTGGTGTGGGTGACCAACTTCATCAACACCAACCCGTTCAAGGACCCGCAGGGGTCGCTGCCGGTCTACATCTACCTGCAGTTCCAGAACAGTGGCGGTCAGGGTGCGGCCTACGACCGCGCCTGGGCGGCGGCACTGGTGCTCATCGCCTTCATCATGATCCTCAACCTGGTGGCCCGCGGTATCGCCCGCTGGAAGGCCCCCAAGACCGGTCGCTGACGCGACCAATGAGTTGAACAGTCAGCGACTCGGATTCGAAAGAAGCAGTGATTCACATGGCCAAGCGCATTGATGTCAGCGGCCTCAACGCCTACTACGGCTCCTTCCTGGCCGTCGAGGACATCTCGATGACCGTCGAGCCCCGCTCCGTGACGGCCTTCATCGGCCCGTCCGGCTGCGGCAAGTCCACCTTCCTGCGCACGCTCAACCGCATGCACGAGGTCACGCCCGGCGGCCGCGTCGAGGGCAAGGTCCTGCTCGACGACGAGAACCTCTACGGCGCAGGCATCGACCCGGTGGCCGTGCGTCGCGAGGTCGGCATGGTCTTCCAGCGCCCGAACCCGTTCCCCACGATGTCCGTGTACGACAACGTCGCGGCCGGCCTGAAGCTGAACGGCAAGTTCAAGAAGTCGCAGCTGGACGACATCGTCGAGAAGTCCCTCAAGGGCGCCAACCTCTGGAACGAGGTCAAGGACCGCCTGAACAAGCCGGGCTCCGGCCTCTCCGGCGGTCAGCAGCAGCGGCTGTGCATCGCCCGCGCGATCGCGGTCGAGCCGAACGTCCTGCTGATGGACGAGCCCTGCTCGGCCCTCGACCCGATCTCGACGCTCGCGATCGAGGACCTGATCGGTGAGCTGAAGGAGCGCTTCACGATCGTCATCGTGACGCACAACATGCAGCAGGCGGCGCGCGTCTCCGACCGCACGGCCTTCTTCAACCTGGCGGCCGTCGGCCAGCCCGGCAAGCTGATCGAGATAGACGACACGGAGCGCATCTTCTCCAACCCGTCGGTCCAGGCCACGGAGGACTACATCTCCGGCCGCTTCGGCTGATCCGCCGCCCTCGGGCGACACGAACCCCTCGCGGTGCTGCATGGCGGTGCCACCGCGAGGCAGATAAAGGGCCCGCCCCCTGGCTCCCAGGGGGCGGGCCCGCGTCTTTCGGCGTCCCTCACCCCTGCAGATGCCCCTTGGCGTCATCCCGCGCCAGGCTCCGCGCCCGTCTCGCCGGGCCCCGCCAGCCGCAGGTGCAGTGAGCCGAACAGAACGGGCCCTTCTCCACCATCGACATGCGGTGATCGGAGAGGCTGCCCTGTCGGGAAGGAGAGTTCGGTCCGTCCTGCTGCGCCACAGGGACAACGTTACCCAAGGCAAGTAAGCCCACGCCTGCCGCGTGCGTGACGGGGGCACCTACTCGTCGTTAACCGGAACGACAGGGGGCCCGTGACGGACGTACCGGCTGGGGGTAGGCAGGCGATGACGGAGCGGCAGCAGCACAGAAGACATGGGGCGGGCGTTGCGGCTGGGGTCTTGTGCGTCTGCCTCGCCGGCAGCGGATGCGCACAGACCGGGGCCGCCGCCGAGGACGCACACGGCGAGGGCGCGGTACAGGTCGTCCGCGGCGCCGCCGACACCCTCGCCGGGACCCGCAGTTCCAAGGCCCGTACGTCGATGGAGATGGCCACCGGCGGCACCCGCGTCACCATCCGCGGCGAGGGCGTCTACGACTTCCGCAGGCAGCTGGGACGGCTGAAGGTCCTGCTCCCGCAGGACCCCGCGGGCGCCACCGCGCACCGGCCGATCACGGAGCTCCTCGCGCCCGGGGCCCTGTTCATGAAGAACCGCGGCGCCGGAGTGCCCGCCGACAAGTGGGTGCGCGTCGACACCCGGTCCCTGTCCGACGGCAATCTCGTGACCGGCGGGGCCACCGACCCGTTCGCCGCCGCCGAGGTGCTGCGGGGGGCGCGGACAGCGACGTACGTGGGCGAGGAGGAGGTCGCCGGCATCCCGGTGCGGCACTACCGGGGCACCGCTGACCTGGGCATTGCCGCGCGAAAGGCGTCCGACGGAAACGCCGAGGCCCTGGCCGCGGCGGCGAAAGGGTTCGCCACGGATCAGGTCCCGTTCGACGTCTTCCTCGACGAGGACGGGCGGATCCGCAAGGTCAGACATCGCTTCAGCTTCGTCAACGGACAGCAGCAGGACGCCGTCGCCGTCGCCTCGACCACCTTGCTGTACGACTTCGGGGCCCCGGTCGACGTACGGTTGCCCGACCGCGACGACATCTACGCCGGCAAGATCGCCGAGTAGTGGGGGTCGGTGCGTGCGCGCGTGACGGGCGTCAAGAACTAGCCCGTCCGTGCCATGCGCGGTGTGTAGGCCGCTCCCTACTCTAGGAAGTCGGTAACGGCAGAGAAGAGGTGATGCACGTGGCTCCGGTCGGCGGTACGGCAGTTCAGGACCACGTGGCCCTCGCCGAGATCGAGCTGTGCGGAGAGCTGATCATCGCGGCCTCGGCCGCCCGGGAGGACCGGCTCAGTCTGGAAAGCATCGACGAGGTGCTGCGGGTCGCGGAGGAACGGAACACATCGGCCGGCGAGTGAGCCGTCCCTCACATCCACGGGGGCATCCGCGGGGTGCGTCCGCGGGGATCAGGTCCGCAGCAGCCGGCCGATCGCCTTCGTGGCCTCCTCCACCTTCGCGTCGACCTCCGCACCGCCCTTGAGGGCCGCGTCGGCGACGCAGTGGCGCAGATGTTCCTCCAGCAGCTGGAGGGCGAAGGACTGCAGGGCCTTGGTCGAGGCGGACACCTGCGTGAGTATGTCGATGCAGTAGACGTCCTCGTCGACCATGCGCTGCAGGCCGCGGATCTGGCCCTCGATCCGGCGCAGTCGCTTGAGGTGCTCGCCCTTCTGCTTGTGATAGCCGTGGATGCCCCGGTCGTGATCGGTCACCACGGTCCCGGTCTCCTCGGAGGGCGCCGTCGCGCCGGCCTCGGTGGTCGTCATCGCGTCCTCCAGACGTAAACCGCTTCTATACCCCTACTGGGTATATCGTACCGAACTTTGCTGGGTATAGGGCCTGTGGCCGCTGCGCCGCGGACGGCCGTTGGACTGGACCACTGGGCAGCCCCCGTGCCGACCACTGTGCATGATGGGCGACACTGGAGGACGGCCCATTAGCCGTGGCCGGATGATGCCCTTAGCATCAGCCTGACCGAAACCGATCCTTCTTGAGGACCCTCACGTGCGCTTTCGTCTGACCCCCCGGGAGACGAGCTTCTACGACATGTTCGCCGCGTCGGCGGACAACATCGTCACGGGCTCGAAACTCCTGATGGAACTGCTCGGGGCGGACACCGCCGGCCGGGCCGAGATCGCAGAGCGTATGCGGGCCGCGGAACACGCAGGTGACGACGCCACGCACGCGATCTTCCACCAGTTGAACTCCTCGTTCATCACGCCGTTCGACCGCGAG
Source organism: Streptomyces coerulescens (assembly GCF_042657965.1). Taxonomy (NCBI): domain Bacteria; kingdom Bacillati; phylum Actinomycetota; class Actinomycetes; order Kitasatosporales; family Streptomycetaceae; genus Streptomyces; species Streptomyces coerulescens. The sequence goes on along the minus strand of NZ_JBHSKM010000042.1, from coordinate 18,629 downwards.
GACATCTACTCCCTCGCCTCGTCCCTCGACGACATCATGGACTTCATGGAGGAGGCCGTCGACCTGGTCGTCCTCTACAACGTCGAGGAGCTCCCCAAGGGCGTCGAGCAGCAGATCGAGGTGCTGGCGCGGGCGGCCGACCTGACGGCCGAGGCGATGCCGAACCTGCGCACGATGGACAACCTCACCGAGTACTGGATCGAGGTCAACCGCCTGGAGAACCAGGCCGACCAGATACATCGCAAGCTTCTCGCCCACCTCTTCAACGGCAAGTACGACGCGATCGAGGTGCTGAAGCTCAAGCAGATCGTGGATGTGCTCGAGGAAGCGGCGGACGCCTTCGAGCACGTGGCGAACACGGTGGAGACCATCGCCGTCAAGGAGTCCTGAGCCCTTAATGGACACCTTTGCCCTGGTCGTGACCATCGCGGTCGCGCTCTTCTTCACGTACACCAACGGCTTCCACGACTCGGCGAACGCGATCGCCACGTCCGTGTCGACCCGGGCGCTGACCCCGCGCGCGGCACTGGCGATGGCCGCGGTGATGAATCTCGCGGGCGCCTTCCTCGGCTCCGGCGTCGCCAAGACCGTCAGCGAGGGCCTGATCCAGACACCCGAGGGCTCGAAGGGGATGGGCATCCTCTTCGCGGCACTGGTGGGCGCGATCACCTGGAACCTGATCACGTGGTACTTCGGCCTGCCGTCCTCCTCCTCCCACGCCCTCTTCGGCGGCATGGTGGGAGCGGCCCTGGCCGGCGGCACGACGGTCTACTGGGACGGCGTACTGGAGAAGGTCGTCATCCCGATGTTCGTGTCACCGGTGGTGGGCCTGCTCGCGGGCTACCTGGTCATGACCGCGATCATGTGGATCTTCCGCCGCTCCAACCCCCACAAGGCCAAGCGCGGCTTCCGCATCGCGCAGACGGTCTCGGCGGCCGGCATGGCCCTCGGCCACGGCCTCCAGGACGCCCAGAAAACCATGGGCATCGTCGTCATGGCCCTGGTCATCGCCGACGTCGAGGACTACGGCGACCCCATCCCGGTGTGGGTGAAGATCGTCTGCGCGGTCATGCTCTCCCTCGGCACGTACGCCGGCGGCTGGCGCATCATGCGCACCCTGGGCCGCAAGATCATCGAACTCGACCCTCCGCAGGGCTTCGCCGCCGAGACGACCGGCGCGTCGATCATGTTCACCACGGCCTTCCTCTTCAAGGCCCCCATCTCCACGACCCACGTCATCACCTCGGCCATCATGGGCGTCGGCGCCACGAAGCGCCTGAACGCGGTCCGCTGGGGCGTCGCCAAGAACATCGTCCTGGGCTGGTTCATCACGATGCCGGCGGCCGCGGTGGTGGCGGCGGGGGCATTCGGGATCGTGAACTTGGCGTTTCTGTAGGTACGTCGGCGTTCGTGCCAGTAGTGCGCGGCTTCCCTGTAAGTCGGCTTTCCTCATCCTCCAGCCCGCCCGGATCCTCCAGCCCGCCCGGATCCTCCAGCCCGCCCGGATCCTCCAGCCCGCCCGGATCCTCCAGCCCATCCGGATCCTCCAGCCCGCCCGGATCCTCCAGCCCATCCGGATCCTCCAGCCCGCCGGATCCTCCAGCCCGCCGGATCCTCCAGCCCGCCGGATCCTCCAGCCCGTCCGGCGTTTGAGGACGAGGCCCGTTCAGGGCCGATGCGGGGGTCTGGGGGCGGCAGCCCCCAGGGGTGGCCGGGGTCGAAGGGGCAGCGCCCCTGGGGATGGGACGGGTAGGGGCGGCGGGGGCGAGAATCCGCAGGCCGGAGCAGAGGGCCACGCCCGCGATGGAACCCCACCCCTCACCACCTCGTCTCGTTCCACGTATCCCCCAGGAGGCGACATGGAACGGCGTACCTTCATCGGCGGCACCGCAGCAGCCCTCACCGCCCTGACGGCAACCGCCTGCAACGGCAGCGAACCCAAAGACACCGGCACAGGCACAGGCACAGGCACAGGCAGCGGCAACACCAACACAGCCACCGCCACCCGCACCCAATCCACCGCCACCACCGGCAAATCCGCCGCCGCCCCCGCAGCCCCCGCCAGCTGGACCGCCCTCTCCCGAGACCTCGACGGCCGCCTCATCAGCCCGAGCGACGCCGACTGGAAGACGGCCCACCAGCTCTACAACACCCGCTTCGACACCCTGAAGCCCGCCGCAGTCGCCTACGTCGCCCACCCCGACGACATCCGCACGACCCTCGCCTACGCCCGCGCCCACTCCCTCAAGGTCGCGATACGCAACGGCGGCCACTCCTACGGCGGCTGGTCCTCCGGCAACGACTGCCTGATCATCGACGTCTCCAAGCTCAACCGCATACGCGCCACCGGCAACTCCGCGGTCGTCGGCGCCGGTTCCAAGCTCATAGACGTCTACCGGGCCCTGGCCGCCAAGGGCACCACCATCCCCGCCGGCTCCTGCCCCACCGTCGGCGTCTCCGGCCTCACCCTCGGCGGCGGCCACGGCGTGACCTCCCGCGCCTACGGCCTGACCTGCGACAGCCTCACCCAGGCCACGATCATCACGGCCGACGGCAAGCAGCTCACCGCCAACGCCACCACCCACAAGGACCTCTTCTGGGCCCTGCGCGGCGCCGGCAACGGCAACTTCGGCATCGTGACGGAACTCCACTTCAGGACCCACCCGGCCCCGCAGGGCGTCACGGCGTACATGACCTGGCCCTGGTCGAAGGCGGCCGCGCTGATCAAGTCCTTCCAGGAGTGGGGCCCGAGCCAGCCCGACGAGATCTGGTCGTCCCTGCACCTGGCCGGCCGTGCGGGCGGCAACCCGACCATCTCGGTCGCCGCGTTCTCCCTCGGCACCTACCGCGAACTCCAGAACGCGGTGGACCGCCTCGCCGACCGCCCCGGCGGCCCCGGCCCCGCGAGCAGCGTCTCCCTCAAGCGCCACTCGTACGAGGAGGCGATGGAGATCTACGCCGGCTGCTCGTCCTTCAGCACCGACGCCCAGTGCCACCTGCCCGGCGCGACCCCCGGCCACTCCCCGCAAGGCGCACTGGGGCGCGAGACATACGCGGCGAAGTCGGACTTCTTCGACCGTTCGCTCTCGGCCACAGGCATCCAGACCCTGCTGAAGCAGATGCAGTCGGTCCGCGGCGGCGCCGGCAGCATCGCCTTCACGGCCCTCGGCGGAGCGGTCAACCGCGTCTCGCCGACGTCGACGGCGTTCGTGCACCGCCGCTCCCGCATGCTGGCCCAGTACATAGCCTCCTGGCGCGCCGGAACGTCGGGCTCCACGGCCCAGTCCTGGCTGACGTCGGCCCACACCGCGATGCGCCCGTACGCTTCCGGCGCCGCGTACCAGAACTACTCCGACCCGACCCTGCGGGACTGGCGCAAGGCGTACTACGGGGACGCGGCGACTCGCCTGACGAAGCTGAAGAAGCAGTACGACCCGGAGGCCTTCTTCACCTACCCACAGGCCCTGTAGCGCCCCTCAGGGGCGCGGGGGTGAATCAATATGCGGCTCCGCCGCGTGGGCGCGCCCAGCCACAACGGCGCCGCGGACACCCAACACCCCTTCGGCACCCCCAGCGGAGCGCAGCGTCACGCCGCCAGATCCCGCTCCTCAGCCCCCGCGCTCTCCTTGCGGGCCCCCGGAATCAGCGCCTCCTGCCCGTCCTCCCGGGCCCGCCTGCGCGACTTGATCAGCCACCCGCCCCGCGGCGACCGCTCGATCGCGGACATGATCGGTGTCATCAGGGCCATGGCCGGCGGCGACAGCAGCAGGGCGACGGCGGTGCCGAGCGCGAATCCGCCGACGACGTCGGTCGGGTAGTGCACTCCCATGTAGACCCGGCAGAACCCTTCGAGCAGCGCCAGCGCGATGCCGACGAGCCCGAACTTCCGGTTCGCGACGAACAGTCCGACGCCCAGGGCCATCGCGATCGTCGCGTGATCGCTCACGAAGGAGTAGTCGGTCTTGCCGCTCACCAGGACTTCGAGCCCTTGATGGTCGTTGAAGGGCCGAGGCCGCTCGACGAACCCCCGTATGGGCACGTTCACGAGCACGGCAACCGCGGCGGCCAGCGGCGCCCAGACGAGCGCGGCCACGGACGAGGCGGCGTCCTCGTCTCCGCGCCGCCGCACGGACCACCAGCACCACACCACGAGCAGGATCAGCGCGATCAGCAGCCCGTACTCACCGACGTACCCCACGGCCCGGTCGAACCACCGCGGCGCGTCCTTGGCCAGGCCATTGATGTCGTAAAGCAGCTCGACGTCGGGGTTCGACCCGGATTCTGCGAGTCCAGCCATAATGCCGCGGCCCCTTCGTCGTCTCTTCGCTCGGCGCATCCTGCGTACGCCGTCCCGCCCACCCCCGTGGTTGTAGATCCGGCTACGAAACCAGGAACGCACGGCCCCTGTTGATACGTTCCACACTCCACTGAATGATCACTCAGACGTTATCGAAGAGAGACCCATCGCCGCAGCTCAGGGGGCGGGTTCACGCTCCGTCTACACCGTCGTGGGCAGCGCTTTCGCGCCATCCTCGGTCACCCGGGTGGCCCCGAAGTAGTCGGGAGTGTCGATCGGGTCGAACCGGATCACAGCACCCGTTCTCGGCGCGTCGATCATGTATCCGCCGCCCACATAAATCCCCACATGCCGGATGGAACGGGAGTTGGTGAGGTCGTCGGAGAAGAACACCAGATCCCCGGGCAGCAGCTCGTCCCTGGCCGGATGCGCCCCCGCGTTCCACTGGTCGTTGGCCACGCGCGGCAGCGTTATCCCGACACTCTCGTAAGCGGCCTGCGTCAGCCCCGAGCAGTCGAACCGCCCACCGTCCGCGGCCGAACCCTCGCCGCCCCAGAGGTAGGGGGTGCCGAGCTTCTTCTGGGCGTAGTAGATGGCACCGGCGGCCTGCCGGCTGGGGTCCACCCGGCTGACCGGCGCGGCGAAGCTCTCCTGAAGCGTCGTGATCGTCTTCACGTAGTTCTGGGTCTCCTTGTACGGCGGCACGCCCCCGTACTTGATGACCGCGTACGCCCCGGCGTTGTAGGACGCGAGCATGTTCTTCGTCGCGTCGCCGGGCACGTCCTTCACATACGAGGCGAGGCTGCAGTCGTACGACGCGGCCGACGGGATCGCGTCCTTCGGGTCCCATACGTCGCGGTCGCCGTCGCCGTCGCCGTCGATCCCGTGCGTGGCCCACGTCCCCGGGATGAACTGGGCGATGCCCTGCGCGGCGGCCGGGCTCTTGGCCCTCGGGTTGAAGCCGCTCTCCTGGTACAGCTGGGCGGCGAGCAGCGCCGGGTTGATGGCGGGGCACAGATTGCCCCACTTCTGCACGATGTCCTGGTAGGCGGCCGGCACGGCCCCCTTGGCCAGCGCCTTCGACGCTCCGCCCACCCCGCCGGCGAGGTTCCCGGCGACGATGAAGACCCCGACGACGAGCAGCATCACGAAGCTGAGGCCCACCGCGACAGCGGCACCCGCCACGATCCATGCCTTACGCACCGTCAACCGCCCCTCGCCCGCCGCGATTCCGCCCGCGCCAGTCTAGGAGCTTCCCACCTGGGACTCGCGGCAACCGGCACTCTCGTCCGACAAGTGCGCCGCCCACACCGGCCGTGGCCACCGCCGTCCTGCCGCCTTCATTACCTCCCAGGTCATCGCCCGGGCCGAGGGTGCCTGCCACGATCGTCCGCAGAGGGACCGAGCCCGACCGACCGGGAGGACATCATGCCCGCCTACGCCATCGCCCATCTCCGGGACGCCGCCCCGCACCCGGAGATCGCCGAGTACATGGAGCGCATCACCGCCACCTTCGAGCCGTACGGCGGCCGCTTCCTGGTGCATGCCACGCCGCACGAGACGAAGGAGGGCAGCTGGCCCGGACACGTCGTGGTGATCGGGTTCCCGGACATCACGCGGGCGCGGACCTGGTGGGACTCCCCGGCGTATCAGGAGATCGCGCCGCTGCGCGCACGCCACATCGAGGGCGACATCATCCTGGTCGAGGGCGTCCCCGACGGCTACGACCCGACGGTCACCGCAAAGGCCCTCCGGGACAGCCTGCCCGCCGACTAGCCGACAGCGGCCTAGGACCAAGCCGGGTTCAGGGGAACGAATATGGATGTTGGGTGCCGGAGCACACCAGGGACGGCGGTGTCGCGTCAGGTGGGTCGTACGGGCCCTCGGAGGGCTCGGTGCCGGACGCTCAGTTCTCGGTCGCTGCCACCTGCCCGGCCGTCGTCGCCCGCCGACCCGCCGCTGGCTCACCCGCTCCCAACGGCCAGCTCACTCCCGTGAGTTCCTCGGAGACCGTCCACAACCGCCGCGCCACATCCACGTCGCTCGCTGCCGCGCTCCGCCCCACCAGCGTCGGCGCGCCCCGCACCTCGCCCAGCCCGTCGGGCCCGACGTAGCTCGCGCCGGGCAGGTCCTGCGTCGCGGCGTACAGCGTCGGCAGCGCGCCCGCACGGTCGTCCTGGGCGAAGACCCGGTTGCCGATCTTCATGAACGCGCGCACCACCGGGTTGCCCGCATGGCTCTGGAGGTTGGTGGCCGCGTAGCCGGGGTGGGCGGCGAGGGCACGCACCGGGGAACCGGTCTCCGCCAACCGCCGCTGGAGCTCCAGCGTGAACAGCAGATTCGCCAGCTTCGACTGGGCGTAGGCACGGTTCGGGTCGTAGCCGGACGCGAAGTCCAGGTCCTCGAAGCGGATCCGCGTGCCGAACATCCGGTGCATACCGGACGCCAGCGTCACCACCCGGTCCGTGACGTACGGCAGCAGCAGATTGGTCAGCGCGAAGTGGCCGAGGTGGTTCGTGCCGAACTGCATCTCGAAGCCGTCCGCCGTCCGCTGCTGCGGCAGCATCATCACGCCCGCGTTGTTGATCAGCAGATCCAGCGGCCGCCCCTGCCAGCCGTCCGCGAACTCGCGCACGGACGACAGATCCGCGAGGTCCAGCCGCCGCACCTCGGTGCTGCCCGGCACGGTCGCCGCCGCCTTCCGGCCCCGCTCCAGGTCCCGTACGGCGAACACGACATGCGCGCCCGCGCCGGCCAGCGCCGCGGAGGCGGTGAGTCCGATACCGCTGTTGGCCCCGGTGACGACGGCCGTGCGCCCGGTGAGGTCGGGCAGCCGGCCCACGTCCCACGCCTTGCTCTTGGTCTTCGTGTTGTCAGCCATGCACACGAATGTAGGCGTCGCCAACAATGCTGTCAATGACAACAATGATGGCGACGCCAACAATGATGGCAGCGACTACATGAAGCTACGATGGACCACATGCCCGTGCCCGAAACCCGCCCCTACCACCACGGAGACCTGCGCGCCGCCCTGCTCGCGGCAGCGGAGCGCACCCTGCGCGAGAAGGGGGTCGCCGCCCTCTCACTGCGCGAACTGGCCCGCGAGGTCGGCGTGAGCCACGCCGCCCCGGGCCGGCACTTCAAGGACAAGCAGGCCCTGCTCAACGCCCTCGCCCTGGCCGGTTACGACCGCCTCAGCCAGGCCCTCGCCGCCGCCGAGGACCCGGCACTGCCGCTGGAACCCCGGCTCACCGCGCTCGCCCGTGCCTACCTCGGCTTCGCCATCGACAACGCCGAGCTGCTGGAGCTCATGTACGCCCGCAAGCACGAGCCGGACGCCACGGAACAGCTCGCGGCCGCCGTCGAGCGGACGGTCGGCAGCCTGGAACGCATCCTGGCGGACGCCCAGAAACGCGGCGAGATCATCGACGGCAACCCGGAGGAACTCAACCTCGTCACGGGCGCCGCGCTGCACGGCATGGCCGGCTTCATCGCGGCGGGCTGGCTGCCCCCGGAGGCGGCCCTGGCGGGCGTGGAGGACCTGGTCCACCACCTGCTGCACGGCTTGAAGCCCCGCTGACGGTTCACACTCCGCACCGTCACCGGCCGTGCGAAGGGTGGGTTCCGGACGTGAAGGCGAGAATGTCGAGGACCGCTGCGCGCAGGCTCCCGAAGTGACGGTGCACGCCGTCCACCGCGACGGACGTATTGACTCCCCACACCGTCATGCCGGCGTGCAGTCCGGACTGCACGCCGGAGGGGGCGTCCTCGATCACCAGACAGTCCTCCGGCCCGGCACCGAGCCGCTTGGCAGCCAGCAGATACGGGACCGGTGACGGCTTTCCTTCCTCGACGGAGGCGGCATCCACGATGACGTCCGGCACCGGCAAGCCGGTTCGGGCGAACCGTCCACGCACCCGGTGCTCGTAATTCGACGTCACCAACGCCCACGACCCGGGCGCCAGAGCACCGAGCAGCTCGGACGCACCGTCAAAGGCCGCATATACGCCGGACCGTACGTCCTCGTCCTCCAAGTCGTGCAGCGCCGCCAGGCACTCCCGCGGATCACGGTCCGGAACGACCTGCGCGAAGGTTTCCATCGGCCTGGTCCGTAGCGCCACTTGGTAGACGTCATCGGGATCCAGCCCGTACCGCTCCGCCCACGCCCGCCAAACCCGGTGCTGGTTGGCCACGGCATCGATCAACGTGCCATCGACATCGAAGAGGACATACTTCCGGGCTCCGGGCCGAGCAGGTTCACCGATCACGCCCCGATCATCCCATCGGGCCCCGAACGGGATTGGCTCATGACTGGGCAATCCCCCCGCGGCAGCGACGCTCAGCCGCCGAACACACCCCGCAGCACACCCACGGCCTGCCCGATGGCAGCCTCGGCCGCCTGCGTCTCCCGCAACGCGTTCAGCATCACGAAGTCGTGGATGACGCCCTGGTAACGCACCGCGGTCACCGGCACTCCCGCCTCCCGCAGCTTGTTCGCATACGCCTCCCCCTCGTCCCGCAGCACATCGGCCTCGGCGGTGATGACGAGCGCCGGCGGCAGCCCCCGGAGCTGCTCGACACCGGCCCGCAACGGCGACGCGGTGATCTGCGCCCGCTCCGCCTCGTCGGTCGTGTACTGGTCCCAGAACCACCGCATGGCATCCCGCCGCAGGAAGTACCCCTCGGCGAACTGCCGGTAGGACCCGGTGTCGAACGACGCGTCGGTCACCGGATAGAAGAGCACCTGCTGCACCAGCGGCACATCGCCGCGCTCCTTGGCCATCAGTGTCAGCGCGGCCGTCATGTTGCCGCCCACCGAGTCACCGGCCACGGCGATCCGTCCGGCGTCCAGGCCGTTGTCCGCGCCTTCGCGTACGACCCACTGGGCCACGGCGTAGCTCTGCTCGATGGCGACGGGGTAGCGCGCCTCGGGCGAGAGGTCGTACTCGGGGAAGACGACCGCGGCACCGGCGCCGACGGCCAGTTCCCGCACGAGCCGGTCGTGGGTGTGGGCGTTGCCGAAGACCCAGCCCGCGCCGTGGATGTAGAGGAGCACCGGAAGCGTCCCGGTGGCCCCGGCCGGCCGCACGACCCGGACCCTGACCTCACCGGTCGGCCCACCGTTCACGGTCACCCACTCCTCGTCGACGTCCGGCTCGGCGATCTCCCCGGACTGCACCTCGTCGACGACCTTGCGCCCCTCGGCGGGCCCCAGATCGAACAGGTACGGCGGATTCGCGGTGGCCTCGGCGAAGGCCTGGGCGGCCGGCTCCAGGACGGGGCGGGCGGGGGCTGTGATGTCGGTACCGGTGGCGGTGCGGGTGTCAGGGCCGGTGTCAGTCATGGCGATCTCCTCGGATCGGGTGCCGCGAAGGCCTGCCCGGCCGATGGACCGGGTGCGGCGGCACACCATGAAAGTAGCGCACGATTAGATCGTGCGCAACCAATTAGCCCACGATGATGTGCCGCCCGATAGAATCAAGCACGGAGCCCATCCCTCAGCCCGCCCCTCAAGCTCCTTCCCAAGCCCCGGAGCCACCCCCATGAGCCTCACGCCCCCCACGTCTCCCACACCCCCCATGCCTGGCTCCGCCGCCGTGCCACCCCCCAACCGCTCCCTCCTCCTGGAGGACCAGCTCTGCTTCGCGCTCTACGCCGCCTCCCGCGCCGTGACCGCGCGCTACCGCCCCCTCCTCGACGAACTCGGCCTCACCTACCCGCAGTACCTGGTCATGCTCGCCCTCTGGGAACGGGACTCGATCTCCGTACGGGACCTGGGCACAGCCCTCCAACTGGAGTCCAGCACGCTGTCGCCGCTGCTCAAGCGACTGGAGGCGGGCGGCCTGCTGCACCGCGAGCGCCGTCGGGACGACGAACGCTCGGTGGCCATCCGCCTCACCGAGGCCGGCGCCGAGCTCAAGGACCGCGCGACCACTGTGCCCGTCGCGATCGGCGACGCCATGGGCCTGACGCCGGAACAGGACGCCCTGGCCAAGGAGCTGCTGCGGCTGATCACGACGAACGTCGCCGAGGACCACTCCCGCTGACGCTCCGTCATCACGCGCGGCCACAGCCGGCCGCGACACCAACCCAGCGACGCCCGGTTCACCGTCCCGGGATAGCCTTCACCCGCAGAACACCGGCACGACCGATCACCCGACCAGCCGTCAGAAACGGCACCCGGCGTGAAGAGGGCTAACGACAGAGCCACACCACAGGTTCCGCTCAGGCCTCATTGCCCGGCGTGACCTGCCGTGATACACAGAGTGACCGTACGAGGTATTCGTACGAATCCCGCCCATCAATGACGCCAAGTCGACATACGACGGCAGCATTGTCGGCGAGAATGAGGGCTGACCTCTGCGCACCGCAGGGGACCGCGGAACTACCCAACAGGGGCGGTGACTTACATGCTGTTTGCGGCCGACAAGGGCGACATCAACACCATCATCGGCGGGATCGCTCCGGACTGGGGCCCCTTCGGCAGCCTGGGCAATGAGGCGAAGGTGATGATCGAGGTCGTGATGGCCGTCGCCATCCTGCTCTGCCTCGGCATCGCCATCTGGGGGGCGGCCAAACAGCGCATCGGCGCCACGGCGTTGCGCGACACCTTCAGCGCCGAGCAGGGCAAAGGTCTGATCATCGCCGGCCTCACGGGCGTCTTCATCATCGGCTCACTGGGCACGCTGTTCACCATCGTGTACGGCATGGCCGTCTAGCCGCCCCGGTAACCCCGGCCCCCTCCGTCCGCTCCGGGCACGCCCGGTCCCCCTAGTCCCCCACCCACCCGTCGTGCCCACCGGCTGAGGTTGCGTTTCCCTGATGTCGAGTCACCACACCGCGCCCATGCGGGAACCAGCACGGCTACCGTCGTACTCCAACGTGTATCTGTCCGACGTCGAGGGGGCGTACGCGGCATGAGTCTCGGAGACGAACGGGAGACCTCCGGCGGCTACGGAGGCACCGGTCAGACCCGCACGCGGCTGCCCGAGAGCAGCGGTGACGTGTACGGGGGTGCGCGGCGGGGTGGCCGTTCGTCGTCCCGGAGCCTGGTCACCGTCGTCGGCGTGGTGGTCCTCCTCATCGCCGCGATCGCCTTCGCGAACCGTGGAGGAGACGACTCCGGTTCCCCGAGCGGCGACGAAAACCAGCCGAAATCCTCGACGACGGCCGCGAGCGGGACGCGCCCGGTGGACGGGAAGGCGGCGGGGATTCCCGGGGGGTTCGCCCGGGATGAGCAGGGGGCGCAGAGCGCGGCGGCCAACTATGCGGTGACGCTGGGCTCGACCGGCATGTTCAACAAGGAAAGCCGGCACGGCATCGTCGACGCCATCTACACGCCCACGGCGGCTGCGAAGCTCCAAGGCGCGATGGACCAGGCATACACAGCCGACTTCCTCAGCAAACTCGGCCTGGACGCAGACGGCAACGCCCCCGAGGGCAGCACGTTCGTGTCTCGCACCGTGCCCGTCGGCACCACGGTCGACCAGTTCAGCCAGAGCGGCGCCAAGGTCTCGGTCTGGTACGTGGGCCTCATCGGTATGTCCGGCACGGGCTCGACCGACCCGGTGAGCCCGACCTGGAAGACCTGGACCTTCGACCTGCAATGGGTCAACGGAGACTGGAAGATCACCGCGGACACGCAGAAGGACGGCCCGGCGCCGGTGCCAGGTGACGACAGAGCCGCCAGCTCGGACGAGATCAGCAAGGCCATCGAGGAGTACGGAGGGTTCACGTATGCCCGGTAGCCCGCGCCGCGTACTGAAGCTCACGGCCCTGGTCACCGCTGCCCAAACCGGTGCGGTGCTGCTGGCCTCCCGCGCCTATGCGGCACCCACGCCTTCGCCGACCACGAGCGACGACCCTTGCGACCTTCTCATCGGTCCCGCCAAGCAGTACTGCCAAGAAGACAACGGCGGCTCCGGTGGGGGCGGACGCGGCCGCTCCCTCACCGACCCCACTTCCACCCTCGACCCCCTCTCCTCCCTCGCCAGAGGCTGTGCCGACGCCGCCTCCTGGACCGTCAAGCAGCTCAGCGAGGCCGTGCAGGAGACCGCGAACGTCGACTTCACCAACGCCAAGTTCCTCCAGCAGTACGCGGTCGTCTTCGCGGCGTCCACGATCCTCACGCTCCTGCTCTGGCTGCTGGCCGTGGCCAAGCGAGCCGTGCGCGGCGTCCCCCTCACCACCGCCATCAGCGAAGCGATCGGCTTCCTCTGGCTGACCGTGCTGGCGTCCGCGTTCACCCCCCTGATCCTCTACACCGTCGTATCGGCGACCGACGGCGTCACGGACGTACTGGCCAAGACCACGGGCGACCAGACCGACACCTTCTTCGGCACCTTCTCCGGCGCCCTGGAAAAGGGCGAGGACATCGGCGGCGGCCCGATCATGCTGATCGTCGTCTCCCTGGTGAGCATCCTCGCCGCCGGCATCCTCTGGCTGGAGCTCGTCATCCGCGCCGCCCTGCTCTACGTCGGCGCCCTCCTCGGCACCGTCGTCTACGCCGGCCTGGTCGACAAGAACCTCTGGGGCCACGTCCGCCGCTGGGCCGGCATCATGATCGCCGTCATCCTGGTCAAGCCGGTCATCGTGATCGTCCTCGGCCTGGCGGGCGCGCTGTCCGCGGACGACGGCCCCGGCGCCTTCTCCGCCGTGGTCTCGGGCCTCGCGATCATCCTGCTCGCCATCTTCGCCAGCGCGATGATCTACCGCTTCGTCCCGGGCTTCGGCGACGAGATCGCCGGCTCCCGCAACAACCGCATCATGCGCGGCGCCGAGGGCAAGGCCGCCGCCGTGATCAGCTCCCCGGCGACCCTCGTCGCCCAGGGCATCAAGACCCACAGCTCCCGCGCGGACAACAACGGCGGCGGCCAGTCCGGCGCCCGCCCCTCGAACCCCGCCTCCGGCGGCGTCGCCGCGCACAGCTCGCGCCCGTCGAGCGGCGGCGGCTCCGTCCCCTCCGCCGCTCCGGCACCCCGCTCGGGCAGCCCGGTGAACACCCCGCACGCCAGCAACACCCGCAACAGCAATCGTTCAGGAGGTGACGGGCGTTGACGACGCAGTCCCACGTGTCCCATTCGGTCACGCCCCGCCGTACATATCTGATCGGCCGCGCCCGGCCGAACGCCATCGTCGGACGCAACCGTGAGACGGGCGAGATCGCGCTCATCGTCGCGGGCGCGTTCCTCGGCATGATGTGCGGACTCCTCGTCCCCGTCCTGTCCCTGCGCATCGTGCTGCTGACCGGCTTCCCGATGCTCGCGCTGTCCGCGGTCTACGTGCCGTACAAGCACCGGACCTTCTACAAGTGGTTCGAGATCAACCGCAGCTACAAGCGCACCCTGCGCCAGGGCACGGCCTACCGCTCCGGCGTGATCGAGGCCGGCACCCGCGTCGACGGGCGTGAGGTCGAGGTCGGGCCGCCGCCGGGCATCGGCCGCATCACCTGGCTGGCCGCCCCGTTCGGGCCCGACGAGATCGCCGTGCTGCTGCACGCCGACCGCCGCACCGTGACCGCGGCCATCGAGATCGAGGGCCCGGGCGTCGGCCTGCGCGACTCCGAGGACCAGGAGGCCCTGGTCGACCGCTTCGGCACCCTGCTGAAGCATGTCGCCAACGGCGACGGCTTCGTGACGCGCCTTCAGATGCTCGCGCGCACCCTCCCCGCCGACCCGGACGCCCACGCCAAGGACGTCGCCGTACGCGGCGACGAGCGCTCCCCGGCCTGGCTCCAGCAGTCGTACGACCAGCTCCAGTCCATGGTGTCGACGAGCAGCGAGCAGCACCGCGCCTACCTCGTCGCCTGTATGCACTTCACCCGCGAACTCGCCGCCGAGGCCCTGGCGATGGCCCGCGCGTCCCGCCCGCACGGCGGCAAGGCCGACCGGGACTCCGGACTCGCGGTGGTCATGGCGCGCGAACTGACCGACATCTGCTCGCGCCTGCAGGAGGCGGACATCCGCGTACGGCAGCCCCTCGGCCAGGGCCGCCTCGCCTCCCTCATCCACTCCATGTACGACCCGGACCACCCGATCGACCACATCCAGGCGATGACGAAGCGCAACGCCTGGCCGGCCGAGCTGGACGCCATGGAGCCGACATTCCTGCAGGCCAAGACCCGGGAGTCGTCGACTCGCGCGCCCTGGTGCCACGCCACGGCCTGGGTGAAGGAGTGGCCGATGACCCCGGTGGGCGTCAACTTCCTGGCGCCCCTGCTCGTCCACACCCCGGACGTCATCCGCACGGTCGCCGTCACGATGGACCTCGAACCCACCGAGGTCGCCATCGAACGCATGCTGACCGAGAAGACCAACGACGAGGCCGAGGCCAGCCGCGCCGCCAAGATGAACCGCACCGTCGACCCGCGCGACGTCGCCGCCCACACCCGTCTCGACCAGCGCGGCGAGGACCTCGCGAGCGGCGCGGCCGGCGTCAACCTGGTCGGCTACATCACCGTCTCCTCCCGCTCCCCCGAGTCCCTCGCCCGCGACAAGCGGACCATCCGGGCGTCAGCCGGAAAGTCGTATCTGAAGCTGGAGTGGTGCGACCGCGAGCATCACCGGGCATTCGTCAACACACTCCCCTTCGCCACCGGCATTCGGAGGTAGGACCTGATGCGGGACCCGCTGTCCGTCCTCACCGACGCCTTCACGTCCTTCCTCTTCGGGAAGGTCGAGACGACCCGGCTTCCGGTGCGCACGTCCACGGGCCAGGCGCAGGCGGTCTACCTCCCGACCGCCGCCCCCGGCCTCGGCGACTCGGGCGTCATCATCGGCCGCGAGGTCTACTCCGGGAAGGGCTACATCTACGACCCCTTCCAGCTCTACGGCCAGCAGCTCCCCGCCCCGCACTGGCTGGTCCTCGGCGAGTCCGGCAACGGCAAGTCGGCGCTGGAGAAGACGTACGTCCTGCGCCAGCTCCGCTTCCGCGACCGCCAAGTCGTCGTCCTGGACGCCCAGGGCGAGGACGGCGTCGGCGAGTGGAACCTCATCGCGCAGGAGCTGGGGATAACCCCCATCCGTCTGGACCCCACGGCCGCCCTGGACCACGGCATCCGCCTTAACCCCCTCGACCCGTCGATCACCACCACGGGCCAGCTCGCGCTGCTCCGCACGATCATCGAGGTCGCGATGGGCCACGGCCTCGACGAGCGCTCCGGGTTCGCACTCAAGGTCGCGCACGCCTACGTCAACGAGACCATCGTCGAGCGCCAGCCCGTCCTGACGGACATCGTCGAGCAGCTACGGCACCCCGAGCCGGAGTCGGCGGAGGCGATGAACGTCGCCATAGACGACGTACGGGCGTGGGGCCTGGACGTGGCGCTGGTGCTCGACCGTCTCGTCGACGGTGACCTGAGGGGCATGTTCGACGGCCCGACCACGGTCGGCATCGATCTCGACGCGCCCCTCATTGTGTTCGATTTGTCCCACATCGACCGCAACTCCATCGCCATGCCGATCCTGATGGCGATCGTCGGCGTATGGCTGGAACACACCTGGATCCGCCCCGACCGGAAGAAGCGCATCTTCCTGGTCGAGGAGGCCTGGCACATCATCAACAGCCCGTTCGTGGCCCAGCTGTTCCAGCGGCTGCTGAAGTTCGGCCGCCGGCTCGGCCTGTCCTTCGTCGCGGTGGTCCACCACCTGTCCGACGTCGTGGACGGAGCGGCCGCCAAGGAGGCCGCGGCGATCCTCAAGATGGCCTCCACCAGGACGATCTACGCCCAGAAGGCCGACGAGGCGAGGTCGACCGGCCGCGTGCTGGGCCTGCCGCGCTGGGCCGTGGAGATCATCCCGTCCCTCACCCCCGGCATCGCCGTATGGGACGTCAACGGCAACGTCCAGGTGGTCAAGCACCTGATCACCGAGACCGAACGCCCCCTCGTCTTCACCGACCGCGCGATGACCGAGTCGGCCACCGACCTCACCGACGACGCCCTGCGCGCCGCCGAGCTGGAGGCCGAGGAGCGGGCCGCGGCCTTCGTGGAGCAACACCTGGGCGACTCCGAATCGACGGTGGCGTAGGGGGACAGCGTGAGACCGGACGACCACCGGCACGGCCGGCAGCACCGGGACGGCCAGGGAGGCATCCCCGACGGCCTCCTGGTCGGCATACTCGCCTTCCTCCTAGGCATGACGCTGCTGGTGTGGACGGCGACGGGCCTGGCGGCCTGGTTCGCCCACGGCACCTGGCCGTCCGGCGTCACCTTCGCCCGCACCCCGCTCGCGATGCGCTACCTGGTCGCCGAGCCGCACGACATCCCGGGCGCCTGGCCCGACACACCGGCCGGCCGGCTCTCCGGCTACGGCCTGTTCTGGGGCCTGTTCATCGGCCAGCTGATGATCCTCGTCGTGCTCACGGTGTTCGTGCTGGGGACGGTGGCCCGCTGGCGGGCGGTCAGGGCGGGACGGCGCACGGAGAAAGCGGCACCTGCGGCGGAACCGGCGCCGCAGCCCACGCCGGTGCAGGGCGGGATGCCCACGCCGGTGCAGGGCGGGATGCCGACACCGGTGCAGGGCGAGGTACCGGCACCGCGCAGGGAGCCGGAGCCGACGGCAGCCCGGCAGACCGACAACCGCCCGCCCGAGGTACGCCCTGACCTGCCGTCACCGACGCCGGTCGCCCACGAGCAACTGCCCAGCAGCAGCGAGGAGACGCCGCCCACGGCGCCCCACGCCCCCTTCCCGGCCACGCGGCCGGGCGGACGCGAGAAGATCCTCGTAGGCCCGAGAGAGACCCGCCGTACGACCGCCACGCAGGCGGTGAGCGACGCCGAGGGCCCGGCCGTCGTCGTCACCTCGAACCCCTCGCTCTGGCAGGACACGAAGGACGCCCGCGGCAAACTCGGCCCGATCCTCCTCTACGACCCCACCCACCTCTGCGACACCCCGGCCCGCCTCCACTGGACCCCCACGACAGGCTGCGAGGACAAGCAGACAGCGGTCTCCAGGGCAGCCGCCCTCCTGACCCCCGTCCGCCCCACCTCCCGCCTCGACCAGGCGGTCAGCGACACGGCCGAAACCCTCCTGCGCAGCTACCTGCACGCCGCCGCGGTCGACGGCCGCACCATCCGCCACGTCCACCGCTGGTCCCAGGGCACGCAGATCCAGGACGCCGTACGCATCCTGCGCACGAACCCCAAGGCGGCCCCGGGCTCCGCCGGCGAACTCGAAGCCGCTCTCACTGCCCACCCCGAACGCCGTGACATGGCCCAGGAGTTGACCACCCGAGCGCTCGCCGCCCTCTCCATGGTCAACATCCGGGAGTCCTGCACTCCCAACCGAACTGATGCCCTCACCTTGGATTCCTTCATCGACGAAGGGGGCACGCTTTATGTGGTGGGTGAATCCATCGAGGACCCCCGAGCCAACCCCGGCGCCATGCCGCTCCTGACGGCCCTTGCCGCAAGCGTGGTCGAGCGTGGCCGGCGCATGGCCGAACGGTCATCCTCCGGTCGCCTCGACCCACCAATGACGCTCGTCCTGGACGACGTCGCCGCCGTGGCTCCGCTTCCCCAGTTGCCGGAGCTGCTGGCCACCGGAGCGGACCGGGGCATGCCGACCCTGGCCCTGCTCCGGTCCCGCGAACAGGCCCGCTCCCGCTGGCCGCACGACGAGCTCCCGGTCTAGCCGGTACGAGCAGACCACCACGGCACTCCTACGGCCGCTGCAGGACGAACTCCAGCTCCTTCTCCCCCGGCTTCCCCGACAGCGGCACGACAAGCCCACTCGGTACGAACCCGACCCGCCGGTAGAAGCGTTGGGCCCGTCCGTTCTCCTCATGCACGATGAGCCGCACCTGCTCGACGCCGCGTCCCCAGGCCCATTCCAGGCCGGCGTCGAACAGCACCTCGGTCAGCCCGCCGCCCCGTTCCTCGGGCCGCACGAACACCCCGACGACATGCCCCTGCTTACGCTCCACGGGGTGCCCGGCCCAGTCGGTCGTCCCCGGCTGCTCGATCAGCACGGTCAACGTCCCGACCCACCGCCCGTCCGGCGCCTCGGCAATGATCTGCTGCGCCCCTTCGGCACCCTGACTGCCCCCGGCGGCCCGCTCCATCCAGAAGGAGTCGGACCGGGCCAGAGCTTCCTCGTACGTCTCCAGGAAGGCGATAGGGGCAACCGGGTCCTGGAGGGCCGCGAGCCGCAACTCCTTGACGGCCGGCCACTCGTCCGCACGGATGGATCGGATGACGTAGTTCATACGACTCAAGCTAACGGAAAAACAAAAAAGGCCCACACCAATTTTGGTGTGGGCCTTTTTTCACAATTTGTTCGGCGGCGTCCTACTCTCCCACAGGGTCCCCCCTGCAGTACCATCGGCGCTGTAA
>NZ_JBHSKM010000041.1:0-7931 GCF_042657965.1 Streptomyces coerulescens | reverse complement strand
AAGAACCGCCCCGAAGAGGAAGCCGCCCTCACAGCCCTGTCCCGGCTCTTCGTGCACGGCATCCCCGTCGACTGGGCGGCGTACTTCGCCGGGACCGGATCCCGACTTCCCGAAGTCGTCCCGACCTACCCCTTCCAGCGTCGGCGATACTGGCCCGAGCCCTCCTTCTCGGCGACGGACGCCATCGACTTGGGGCTGGAGCCCGTCCGGCATCCGCTGCTCGGCGCGGCCGTGCCGTCGGCCGGTTCGGACGGCATCGTTCTGACCGGTCGGCTCTCGCTCGCCTCGCACCCCTGGCTCGCCGACCACATGGTGCACGGCCGCTCGTTGCTGCCCGGCGCCGCACTGGCCGAGCTCGTCCTGCGCGCCGGTGAGGAGTTCGCCTGCCGACGCATCGCCGAGCTGACGTTGGGCACGCCGTTGATCGCGCCCGACGAGGGAGCCGTACGCCTTCAGGTCACCGTCGGCCCTGCGGACGGGGACGGGCGGCGGCCGGTGACCGTGCAGTCCTGTCCGGAAGGTCATCCGGGAGCGTCCTGGACCGTCAACGCTTCCGGGTTGTTGGAGGCGGGTGAGGAAGTACCGTCGTCCGAGCGGGAGTTGGCGGTCTGGCCGCCGGTCGATGCCGAGCCGGTCGCACTCGACACCTTCTACGCCGACCGGGCGTCGACCGGATTCGGGTACGGGCCCGCCTTCCAGGGGCTGCGGGCGGCTTGGCGGCGCGGGGACGACGTCTTTGTCGAGGCGGAGCTGCCGGAAGGCACGGAGCCGGGTGGTTTCGTGCTGCATCCGGCCCTGTTCGACGCTGCTCTGCACGGTACGTCGCTGCTGGTGGGGGACGGTGTGGTGCCGTTCTCGTGGGAGGGCGTCGCGCTGCACGCCGTAGGGGCTGCGGCGGTGCGGGGCCGGCTGTCGCTCGTCGCGCCGGACCGTGTCCGGGTGACCCTCGCCGACTCGACTGGACGGCCCGTGGCCGACGCCGACGCGCTGGCTGTCCGTGCCGTCACGGCGGGGCAGTTGGCTGCGGGGGATGCGGCCGGGCGGCTCTACCGGGTCGAGTGGGTGAAGCCGGCCGCGGACCTGGCTCGCGACCCCGGCACGCTGACTGTCTCCGGGGACGGTGACGGCACGCTCACCGCGTTGCTGCGCGAGTCCGGCTTCGTCATGGGTGAGGATGAGGACGGTGCGGATGCGGAGGCGCAGGTGATGGTGCTGCCGCCGCCCGTGTCGGAGGTGCGGTCCGCTGTCGCCGGTGCCCTGGCGCTGTTGCAGCGCGCCTTGGCCGAGGAGTCCGAGCGCCTCATCGTTCTGGTCGCCCGGGACGGTGACGATCCCGCCGGGGCCGCGGTGCGCGGGCTGTTGAGGTCGGCCGTCACCGAGCATCCCGGCCGACTGGCCGTGCTCGCACTCGCGGATCCGGCACCGGAGGCGCTGCGCATCGCACTGGGGTTGCTCCGGGACGGGGTCGAGCCGGAAGTCGCGGTGCGCGGCGTTGAGGTTCGTGTGCCTCGGCTGGAGCCTTTGCGGGTGCCGGCGGACGCGGGACGGGAATCCGCATGGGGCCGGGGGAGTGTGCTGGTCACCGGCGGCACCGGTGGACTCGGCGCTGCCGTGGCGCGGCATCTCGTCGCCCGGCACGGCGTGCGGGATCTGCTGTTGGTGTCGCGCCGGGGCCCGGACGCGCCGGGTGCCGCCGATCTGATCGCCGAGCTGACGGAGGCCGGTGCCCGTGCCGAGGTCGTGGCCTGCGACGTGGCCGACCGTGACGCTCCGGCGGCGCTGCTGGCCGGGCGGACGGTCGGCGGAGTGGTGCACACGGCCGGGATCCTCGACGACGGCGTGGTCACCGCGCTGACCGAGGAGCGGATGGCGGCCGTGCTGCGGCCGAAGGTGGAGGCTGCCCGCCGGCTGCACGAACTCGTCGATGCCGATGTCCCGTTCGTAGTGTTCTCGTCGGCCGCCGGAGTGCTCGGCAGCGCCGGCCAGGGAAACTACACCGCAGCCAACGCCGGCCTGGACGCGCTGATGCGCGAGCGGCGCGGCAGCGGGCTGCCGGGGCTGTCGCTGGCCTGGGGTCCGTGGGAGGCCACCGCCGGAATGACCCGGCAGCTCAATGACGCCGACCGGGCCCGTCTGGCACGCACCGGGCTGCTGCCCCTGCCCACGGCGACCGCGCTCGCCCTCTTCGACGCCGCCCTGGCCCACGACGAACCCGTCGTGCTGCCCCTCAGCCTCGACACCCAGGCACTGGCCGAGGCGGGACCCGCCGCACCGGCCGTACTGCGCGGACTCGTCCGAGACCTGGACAGAGGCCGAGGCCGAGACCGAGGCCGCGATGGGGACCGCGATCGCCACCGGCGCCATATCGTCGCTTCGTCCACGACGCCGGCGTCATCCGCCCACGGTGACACGGGGCTCGCGGCGGCACTGGGCCGGCTCGCGCCCGAGGAACAGCGGCGCGAGCTGCTCGCCCTGGTGCGCGGGCAGGTCGCCCGGGTGCTCGGGCATCGCCGGGCCGACGCCGTGGATCCCCGGCGGCCCTTCCGAGAGTTGGGATTCGACTCGCTCACGGCCGTCGAGTTGCGCAACGGCCTGGCCGCCACCACCGGCCTGCGCCTGTCCGCGACCCTCGTCTTCGACCACCCGACCGCCGCCGACCTCGCCGCGCATCTGCACGAGCGGCTGACCGGCGGTCCGGTCCCGGCCGTGGACGGCGCCGAAGCCGACGTCCGGCGTGGCGCCACCGACGACGACCTCGTGGCGATCGTGGGGATGGCCTGCCGCTTCCCCGGAGACGTCGCCTCCCCGGACGACCTGTGGCGGCTGGTGACCGGCGGCGTCGACGCGATCGGTGACGTTCCCGTGGAGCGCGGCTGGACGGAGGCCCGGCGCGGCGGATTCCTCAGCCGGGCGGGAGACTTCGACGCCGACTTCTTCGGGATGAGCCCGCGCGAGGCACTCGCCACGGACGCACAGCAGCGGCTCCTCCTGGAGACCTCCTGGCAGGCCGTCGAGGACGCCGGCATCGACCCGGTGACGCTGCGCGGCAGCCGTACCGGAGTCTTCGCCGGTGTCATGTACGGCGACTACGGCACACTCCTCACCGACGAGCGGTACGCGGGCCTGCGCGGCGCCGGCAGTGCGCACAGCGTGGCCTCCGGCCGGGTGGCGTACACCCTCGGCCTGGAAGGACCGGCCGTCACCGTCGACACCGCCTGCTCGTCCTCGCTCGTGGCCCTGCACCTGGCCGCCCAGGCGCTGCGCGGCGGCGAGTGCACCCTCGCCCTGGCCGGCGGCGTGACGGTGATGGCGACCCCCTCGACCTACGTCGAGTTCGACCGCCAGGGCGGCCTCGCCGCCGACGGCCGCTGCAAGGCGTACTCCGACACGGCCGACGGCGTCGGCTGGGGCGAGGGCGTCGGCCTGGTCGTGCTGGAGCGGCTGTCCGACGCCCGCCGCAACGGGCACCCCGTGCTGGCGGTCCTGCGCGGCTCCGCCATCAACCAGGACGGCGCCTCGAACGGCCTGACCGCGCCCAATGGGCCCGCCCAACAGCGCGTCATCCGCCAGGCGCTGGCCGCCGCCGGGCTCTCCCCGGCCGACGTCGACGCCGTCGAGGGCCACGGCACCGGCACCCGACTCGGCGACCCCATCGAGGTGCAGGCCCTCCTCGCGACGTACGGCCAGGAGCGTGCGCACCCGTTGCTGCTGGGCTCGGTGAAGTCCAACATCGGGCACACCCAGGCCGCCGCCGGAGTCGCCGGCGTCATCAAGACGGTGCTGGCCCTGCGGCACGGGATCGTGCCGCGGACGCTGCACGCGGCCACGCCGTCCTCGCACGTGGACTGGGAGTCGGGCGCCGTGCGTCCGGTGCGTACGGACACCGAGTGGCCGCGGACGGGCCGCCCGCGCCGGGCCGCCGTCTCCTCCTTCGGCGTCAGCGGCACCAACGCCCACCTCGTCCTGGAAGCCGCCCCGCCCCGGCCGCAGGATGCCGAGCGGGCGCCCGCCGCCGTGGTGCCGGCCGTGGTTCCGTGGGTGATGTCGGCCCGCACCGGCGCCGCCCTCGACGCCCGGACGGCCGGACTCGCCCACCGCGAGGACATCCTGGACGTCGGCCTCACCCTGGCCGCCACCGCCCGCACCGCCTTCCCGCACCGCGCCGTGGCGCTCGCCACGGGCACCGGCGGTCTGGTCGAGATCGCCCGGGGGGTCGCTGCCGAATCCGGCTCGACGGCCTTCCTCTTCCCCGGCCAGGGCGCCCAACGCCCGGGCATGGGACGCGAGTTGTACGACCGCTTTCCCGCTTTCCGCGCCGCCCTCGACGAGACGCTGGAACTGCTCGATCCCGGTTTGCGTGACGTGCTGTGGGGCACCGACGAGGCGGCGCTGAACCGCACCGGCGCGGCCCAGCCCGCCCTCTTCGCCGTCGAGGTCGCCCTGTTCCGGCTCCTTGAGTCCCTCGGCCTGCGCCCCGACGTCGTGGCAGGGCACTCCGTCGGCGAGATCGCCGCAGCGCACGTCGCCGGTGTGCTGACGCTGCCTGACGCATGCCGTCTCGTCACGGCCCGGGCCACCCTGATGGACGCCCTGCCGGAGGGCGGCGTCATGGTCGCCGTCGAGGCCGACGAGGACGACGTACTGCCCCACCTCGCCGCCGGAGCGTCCCTCGCCGCCGTCAACGGCCCCACCGCTGTCGTCGTATCCGGGGACTCCGACGCCGTAGAAGCCACCCTCGCCGCACTCCCAGGCCGGCGCTCCACCCGCCTCCCGGTCAGCCACGCCTTCCACTCGGCGCACATGGACCCGATGCTGTCCGACTTCCGTGCCGTACTGGACACCCTGGAGTTCCGGGCGCCGCGCCTGCCCGTCGTGTCCGGCCCCGAGGGCGAGTTGACCGACCCCGCCCACTGGGTACGGCAGGTGCGCGAGACCGTCCGCTTCGCCGACACCGTCCGGGCCATGGCCCGCTCCGGGGTACGGACGTATGTCGAAGTCGGACCCACCGCCGTCCTCACGGCACTCGTCGAGTCGCTGCTGGCGGAGGACGCCGACACGGACCTGCGCCCGGGGCCGGACGCCGAGGGCGGCTCGGACGCGGTCGCCGTGCCGGTGCTGCGGTCCGGCCGGCCCGAGGAGAGCACGCTGGTCACGGCGTTGGCCCGGCTGTTCACGACCGGTGTCCCCCTCGACTGGCCCGCGCTCTTCGCCGGAACCGGCGCCGTCCGAACACGGTTGCCCGGCTATCCCTTCCAGCACCGCCACTACTGGCCGGCCGCCGGAGCCGCCCGCGGAGACATCCGTGGCTCCGGACTGACGGCAGTGCACCATCCGTTGCTGGGAGCGTCGGTCCGCCTCGCCGACACCGACGCCGCCCTGTTCACCGGCCGTGTCTCGACGACGACCCACCCCTGGACGACGGGCCATCGCCTCGATGGCCGGGTCGTCCTGCCCGGCACCGCCCTCACCGAGCTCGTCGCCCGAGCCGGCGCCGAGCTCGGCCACGGCCACATCGCCGAACTCACCCTCGCACAGCCACTGCTCCTGCCCGACCGCGACGCCGTGACCCTTCAAGTGTCGGTCGACGAACCCGATGATGCCGGCCTGCGGCCCGTCACGATCTCCTCCCGGTACGACGGCGACCCCGACGCGCCCTGGCTGCGCCACGCCGCCGGCCTGCTGGCCGCCGACACGGCCACCGCAGGCTCCGCACCCGGCCTCGAACCGGGACCCGCGGCGGCCGGCTCATGGCCACCGGCCGACACGGAGGCCGTCGACCTCGACGCCTTCTACGCGGACCTGGCCGACACGGGCCTCTCCTACGGCCCACCCTTCGGGATGCTCACCGCCGTCTGGCGACGCGGCACGGAGGTGTTCGCCGAGGCCGCCCTCCCCGACGACACCGACACCGACGGCTTCGGCCCGCACCCGGCGCTGTTCGACTCCCTGTTGCACGCCGCCGCGTTCACGGGTGGGACGCCGGGCCTGCCGTTCGCCTGGCGTGACGTGGACCTGCACCAGCACCCGCACGGCAGCGCCGCGGGTGCGCGGGTGCTGCGCGCCCACATCGTCCGTGAACCGGAGGCGCACCTCGTCCATACGGAGACAGAGACGGAGACGGAGGCAGACACGGGCACGGCCACTGCAGCTGTGCGTCTGACGGTGACCGACCCGTCGGGCACACCGGTTGCCTCCGTGGGCTCCCTCGTCACCAGGCCACCGTCCCGGACCATCAGCACGACCGTCCCCAACGCGCTGTTCCGACGCACCTGGACGCCGATGGCGTACTCGGAGATGCCGCGGACTCTTCGTCCCGCAGTACTCATCACCGATTCCGCCGCCCCTGTCTGGGCGCCGCAGGACGCCGACATCCTGGACGGCCTGGACGGTATCCCCGCCACGCCGGAGCTCGTCCTCACCGAGATCACCGCAGGGGACCTGCACACCACACTGCGTCACACCCTCGACCTCCTCCACACATGGCTAGCCATCACGCCGTCCGCGACGTCCCGCCTGGTCGTCGTGACGGCCGACGAGGAGTCCCCCGTCCTCGAAGCCGTCCGGGGCCTGGTCCGCTCGGCGGCGAACGAACACCCCGACCGCCTGGCCCTGCTCACCCACGATCCGAACCAGCCCCGACTCCCGTCCCCGGCCCAACTCCTGAGCGCCTACGAGACCGGCGAGACGGAGCTCTCCGTGCGCGGCACGGACCTGCTCGCACCCCGCCTGACCCGTCACGAGCCGGGCACGCGGGACGACGCCCGAGACACGTGGACGGGCCCGGGCAGCGTGCTCGTCACGGGCGGCACGGGCGGCATCGGCGCGGCCCTGGCCCGGCATCTCGTCACCCGCCACGGCGCACGCGACCTGCTGCTCGTGTCCCGGCGGGGGACGGACGCCCCGGGCGCGGACGCACTGCGCACCGAACTCATCGGGTTCGGCGCCCAGGTCGAGATCGCCGCCTGCGACGTGTCCGACCGCGACGCCCTGGCGGACCTGCTCACCGGCCGTACCGTCGGAGCCGTCGTCCACACGGCCGGCGTCCTCGACGACGGCGTCCTCACCGCCCTCACCCCCGAACGCCTCTCCGCGGTCCTCCACCCCAAGGCCGACGCCGCCCGCCACTTGCACGAACTCCTGCCGGACACAAGGGCGTTCGTCCTCATTTCCTCTGCGGCCGGAGCCTTCGGAGGCACGGGCCAGGCGAACTACGCCGCCGCCAACGCCTACCTGGACGGCCTCGCCGCACACCGTCGCGCCCTCGGCCTGCCCGCGACCTCACTCGCCTACGGGCCCTGGGCGATGACCGACGGAATGACCGGCGAACTCGACCACGCCGACCGCGAACGCCTCGCGCGCTCCGGCTTCCGCCCGCTCACCGTCGAGGAGGGCCTGACCCTGTTCGACGCGGCAACGACCGACGAAGCTCCGGCCCTTCTTGTGCCCGTACGGCTCGACCACGCAGCCCTGCGGTCGCGCGGCGACGTCACGCCGCTGCTGCGCGGCCTGTTCCGCACCCGTACGGTCTCCGCCGGCGCGGGCGACGTCGTGCGCAGCCTCGCCGGGAAGACCGTGGAGGAGCAGCGGTCCCTGCTCCTCACCGTGGTGCGCGCCCGCGCCGCCGCCGTCCTCGGCCACGACGACACCGGGTCCGTCGAAGCCCGACGCCCCTTCCGGGACCTGGGCTTCGACTCCCTGACGGCGGTGGAACTGCG
Source organism: Streptomyces coerulescens (assembly GCF_042657965.1). Classification (NCBI taxonomy): domain Bacteria; kingdom Bacillati; phylum Actinomycetota; class Actinomycetes; order Kitasatosporales; family Streptomycetaceae; genus Streptomyces; species Streptomyces coerulescens. Next base: position 216 of record NZ_JBHSKM010000041.1, on the reverse strand, counting down.
GAACGCGCTCGCCGCCGCGACGGGACTCCGCCTCCCCGCCACCCTGATCTTCGACCACCCGTCCGCCGAGAAACTGGCCGCCCACCTGCACGAGCGCCTGTCCGGCGCCGAGCCCACGCAGGAGATGAATCCTGCCGGGACCTCCCTCGCCGACGATCCGGTGGTGATCGTGGGTATGGCCTGCCGGTTCCCCGGTGGTGTGTCGTCGCCGGAGGA
>NZ_JBHSKM010000040.1:0-139789 GCF_042657965.1 Streptomyces coerulescens | reverse complement strand
TCCCCCCATGATCAACAACCGGCAGCAGGCGTGTCACCAACCTCCCGGCCGAGTACAGCTAGAAGGAGGCCCGGGTCGGGGACCGGGGCCTCCTTTGCCGTCCGTCACCTCTCGGCGGTGGCCTTGAGGTCGCGCAGCCACGCCTCGAGGCCGGCGCCGAGGGCCGCGGTGGCGGTGGGTACGTCCGCCTCGACCTGGTCGCCGGTCCAGGTCTCCTCGGTGTGGACGTGCACGCCGCCCCTGACCTTCTCGAAGGTCCACAGGTGGACGCCCTCGTCGATGCGCAGGCCCTCACCGATCGCGGGTCCGCTCCACAGGACGCAGTGGTGGCGGCGGAGTTCCTGGACGGTGGAGGTGATGGAGAGCGTGGTGGCGGGGGTCGTGGGGGTGGCGGGCGCGGGGGTCGTCCAGTGGAACCGCGAACCGGGCTTCAGGCGGCCGGGGTCGAGCCGTTCGGCGCTGGTGACCGGGGGCTGCCAGGACGGCCAGCGTTCGACGTCGGTCTGGAGCTTCCAGATCCTGCTCAGGGGTGCCTTGATCACGACGTCGGACTCGTAGCGGATGACGGCGTTCTCGTCGACGCCGCGGCCGCCGCACCGGGACGTAGCGCTGTGCGGGGTCGCCTGCGCGGCCGGGACGGTGCCGGCGAGGACACCGGTGACGGCGAGCGCGACCGTGACCGCGGCCAGGCCGGCCCGCGACCGACGCGGCTGCTGGGTGGGGGAGTTGGACGGGCTGTGGCTGAACATGGGGATTCCTCTCGGTGGTTGGGGTGAGCGGGGCGGGCGCCGGGCGTACGCGCGTGCCCGCTACGGGTTCAGGACGACCTTTCCGGCGACGGTGCCCGACTCGGCCAGCCGCACGGCGTCGGCGACGCGGGTGAGCGGCAGCTGCGCGGCGATCTGGGCGCTGACCTCGCCGCGCTGGAGGGCGGCGAAGACCTGGGTGAGGTCGGTGCGCAGACGGGCGCGGAAGCGGTTCCTGGCCAGGGCCCGGCCGGCCCAGACGTTGAAGAAGTAGGCGCGGCGGCGGTTGGGCAGGGCGTTCCACAGCCACACCCGGCCGAGCAGCTTCAGGACGGGCCACTGCTTGGAGCCCTCGTCGTCGCGGGTGGAGGCGCTGCCGTACGAGACGAGCGTGCCGCCGGGGGCGAGCAGGCGCCAGGAGTCGACGATGCCGCGGCCGCCGACGTGGTCGAAGACGGCGGCCACCCCGCGCGGGGCGAGTGCGCGGATCCGGGCGGCGACGTCGCCGGCGCGGTAGTCGACGGGGGCGACGCCCCGTTCCCGCAGGGCGTCGTGGTGGCGTGCGGACGCCGTACCGATGACCCGTGCGCCCGCGGCTTGGGCGAGCTGGACCAGGACCGATCCGACGCCGCCGTTCGCGCCGTGCACCACGACGGTGTCCCCGGCGCGGACCCGGGCCTTGCGGTGCAGCATCTGCCAGGCGGTGATGCCGTTGACGACGAGGGTCTCCGCCTCCGCCGCGCCGATCCCGTCGGGCACCGCCACCACGTCGGCCGCGTCGACGACGACGTGGCTGGCCCAGCCGCCGACCTTGAGCAGCGCGGCGACCCGGGTGCCGGTCAGGCCCGGCTCGACGCCCTCGCCGGTCTCCAGCACCGTACCCACGAGGTCGTAGCCGGGCACGAAGGGGAAGGGCGGCTGGTCGTAGTAGCGGCCGCGCCGCATCTGCTGCTCGGCGAAGGAGACGCCGGTCGCCTCCATACGGATCACGACCTGTCCGGGGCCCGCGCCGGGGACGGTCCCGTGCCGCAGCTGAAGCCCCTCGGGCTCGACCTTGCCCGGCAGCACGACCTCGACGAGTCCTTCGGTGTTCATGGCGACGACCTCCACAGGGCCATTGGGTTACTTGGCTTCGCGTTCGTTAGAAGTTATAACTCGACGAACGCGAGAGTGTCAATAACTTCAGTGATAACCTCTAACTATGGTGAACTCGGAAGCGAAGACCCCGCGCGAGCGCTACCGCGCCCAGGTGCGTACGGAGATCAAGCAGCGGGCGTGGGAGCAGATCGCCACGGCGGGCGCCTCCGCGCTCTCCCTCAACGCCATCGCCAAGCAGATGGGCATGAGCGGACCCGCGCTGTACCGGTACTTCGGCGGCCGGGACGAGCTGATCACCGAGCTGGTGAGGGACGCGTACCGGAGCCTCGCCGACACCTTCCGCGCGGCCGCGGAGGCCGGTGCCGACCTGGCCGGGCTGGCGCACGCCCTGCGCGACTGGGCCCTGGCCGACCCCCAGCGCTACTTCCTCATCTACGGCACGCCCGTGCCCGGCTACCACGCACCCGACGACACCACCGCGATCTCCTCCGAGATCATGGCGACGCTCCTGGACGCCTGCGCCGCGCTGCCCCCGGACGGCCCGGAGACCCCGTTCGACGCGCACCTGGAGGGCCACCGGGACTGGGCGGCCGGCCATCCCGCTCCGCCCGCGGTCCTGCGCCGCGCCCTGACCTTCTGGACCCGGCTGCACGGCGTGCTCTCCCTGGAACTGGCCGGCCAGTTCTCGGGGATGGGCTTCGACGCGGCGCGGCTCTTCGCCGCCGAACTGGACGGCCTGACCGGTACGCCGGCGAACTGAACCCCGGGCCGCCGGCCCGGACACCCGCCTTCGTGATCATGTCACCGGTCTGTGACAGCGATGTCCTGGAACGGAGTCACCGGGATCCCCGCGCCCCACAGCCCCCTCCTAGTGGTCGAGCAGCACCGAGCAGGACCGAGCAGCCGAAAACGCTTCGGCCTCAACCAACCGATCACCAAGGGGATTTCATGTTCGGCAACCGTCGCAAGGCCCTCCTCGTCTCCGCGGCCCTCGTGGGCGGCGCCATGCTGATGACGGCGTGCCAGGACACCGACGCCGCCAAGGACACCGACGCCGCCAAGGGTTCCACCGCCTCCCCCACGCAGATCGGCGACGCCGACACCCCGGCCGGCTCTTCGGACACCGGCAGCGGCAAGGGCACCGGCAAGGGCTCCGGCGGCTCGGGCAAGGGCACCGAGGACGGCGCCGGTTCCGGGGTCGACAACGGCAACGGCGAGCGAGTGCCGGTCGAGCAGGTCTGCGGCGCCAACGACATCTCCTGGAGCGCCAAGTCCGAGACTCAGGCAGGCGGTTACATCCTCGTCATCGCCAAGGCCAAGCCCGGCATCACCTGCTACCTGCCCGCCGAACTCCCGACCATCGCCTTCGGGTCCGACGGCACGCAGGCCGGCCCCGCGGAGCAGTCCGTCGGACAGCAGATCAAGCTCAGCGGCAGCACCGCCGCCTACGCCGGCGTCAACCCCAAGACGACGAACTCGGACGGCGGCAAGGAACTCGACAGCATCATCGTCGCCGTCGGGGACGAGGACCCCAACCCGGAGTCGCTGTCCGTCGGCACCATCACCGTCGACAAGCCGGTCGTCACCAACTGGCACACCGCGCCCACCGACGCCGTCCCCTTCAGCTGACCTCGAACACGGCCGGTTCCGGGTCCGGTCGTCGAGTTGTCCGCGAACCTCCCCGGAATTGTCCTTGATCGGTAACGGACGGATCCCGGGGCCGCTGTCCCTCGTCCTGCCAGGTGGTCGCGAGGCGACCGGGGGATCGGCGAGGAACTACGCGAAGGCGGGGCGGACATGGCGCGGCACGGTGGTGGGCGGGGCTGGTACGGCAAGCTGGTCGGTGCGGCGCTCGGGGTGACGGTGCTCGCCACGGGTGCCTCGGTGTGGACCGCGCAGGCCGGTGCCGTGGGCGGCTCCTCGCCGAAGGCGACCGCGTCGGCCGCGCCCGCGGTCGAGCCGGTCGATGTGAGCATCGTGCACGCCTCGGACAAGGGAGCGCGCGGCGTCAACATCACCATCGACGACGGCCCCGACCCGGTCTGGACCCCGCAAGTGCTGGACGTGCTGCGGGAGTACGGGGTGAAGGCCACCTTCTGCATGGTGGGGACGCAGGCGCAGGCCCACCCCGACCTCGTGAAGAAGGTGGTCGCGGCAGGACACCGGCTGTGCGACCACTCGGTGTCGCACGACACCACCATGGACAAGAACTCCCGGACCTACCAGTCGCAGCAGATCCTCGACGCCGAACGCATGATCACCAAGGCGTCCGGGGGCGTCCGGCCGATGTACTACCGGGCGCCCGGCGGTGCCTTCACCCCCTACAGCCGCAAGCTCGCCGCCGACCGGGGCATGCGCCCGCTGGGCTGGAACGTGGACACCAAGGACTTCGAGCAGCCCGGCGCGGACGCCATCGTCGCCACCGTGCAGCGGGAGCTGCCCAACGGGCCCACGCTCCTCTTCCACGACGCGGGCGGCGACCGCTCCCAGACCGTCGAGGCGCTGCGCCGGGTCCTGCCCTGGCTCAAGGGCCAGGGCTACTCCTTCGGCTTCCCGGTGCACTGAGCCACAGCGATGAGTTTCGGAGGTGAGCCGGGTCTACGGGTGTGACGGTCATCGAGCCACGCACCCGAGGAGAACGCCATGACGGCCACGTACACCTTCGATGTCTTCTCCAGCCTCGACGGCTACGGCGCCGCCGGCGGCGACTGGACCGGCTACTGGGGCAAACAGGGCCCTGAACTGCTCGAACACCGTCTCGCGCGGTACGGCCAGGAGCAGCGGATGGTCTTCGGGGCCAACACCTACCGGGCCTTCGTGGAGATTCTGGCGTCGAACACCGAGGAGTCCGTGCGTGATCCCTGGGTCACCCGGATGAGGAACATGCCGGCGACGGTGGTGTCGACGACGCTCAAGGGCCCTCTCGACTGGCCGGACGCGACGGTCGTGAGCGGTGACGCCGTCGACGTCGTCGCCCGGCTCAAGGAGGAGTCCGAGGTGCCGTTGCGCTCGCACGGCAGCCTGTCGATGAACCGGGCGCTGATGGCCGCAGGGCTGGTCGACTTCGTGCAGGTGACGCTCTTCCCCGTCATCACCGGCCGGACCGGCCTGGACCCGATCTTCCGGGGCGCGGCCGACTTCGACCTGGAACTGGTCGAACACCACACGCTGGACGGCCGTACCCAGGAACTCGTCTACCGGCCGACCCTCCACTGACCCGCACGGCCAGGGCGACCACCACTGAAACACGTTCCTGCAGGGGTTTGTAAGATCGACTTCGACCAATGCAAGCCCTAATTGGGGGAACAACTCATGACCAAGCGCATTTCCGCCCTGGCCGTCGCCGCGGCCGTCGCCGGCGGTTTCTTCGTCACGTCGGTGCCCGCTCAGGCCGCCACGTCGGCCGGCCAGGGTGCCGTGTCGGCCAGGGCCGCCGTCACCTGCAACGAGGGCCAGCTGCGCCAGCAGATCGCCAACCTCAAGACCAAGGCCGCGAAGCTGAAGCAGCTCGGGGAGACCGCCGCGGCCAGGAAGGCGCTCAACGAGGCGGCCGCGCTGCAGAAGAGGCTCGAAGCCTGCATCAAGGCCGACAACGACGCGGCCAAGCCCTTCCCCGGCTGAGCCTGAGGGTTCCCGTCGGTTCGCCGCGTGGCGCCACCCTTCCCTTTCGCGGACGGGTGGCGCCTTCGCTCGTTCAGCCGGAACTCGCCAGCCGCTCGAGCCGGTTGTGCAGGTGTTCCACGTGGTCTTCGGACTCCGGCTTCATGAGGACGCTGCGCAGAACCCGGGCGCCGTCCGTGTCCGCGACGACCTCGGGGTGGCGGGCCGTGAACGACTCCCGGCCGGCTCTGAGGGTGCTGAGGAAGACCGGGTCGGGGCCGCTCATGCCGGCGTCGAGTACGCGGGCGGAGGCGGCGTCGATGCCGGTGAGGGTCGCGGGGGCGACCGCGGGGAAGTAGGTGACGATGTCCAACTCGGGCCGCTGGTACAGCTCCAGGGCGTCGGACGCGTCGATCAGGTCCGCCCAGCGCAGCGCCGCCCGCCGGCCGGCCGCCAGGACCCGGCCCAGCCCGTCGGGGGTGGGCGGCAGGACCTGGAAGGTGAGCCAGAGGGCGGCCGCGGAGGCGCCGGCGCGGGAGCACTCCAGGCTGATCTCGCCGAGGTGGAGCTCGGTGGAGGTGAAGTAGGTGTAGGGCGAGTCGTGGAGGTAGAAGCGGCCCACCTCCGGGTCGCGGAACAGGACCGCTCCGCAGCCGTAGGGCTGGAGGCCGTGCTTGTGGGGGTCCACGACGATCGAGTCCGCCCGCGCGATCGCCCGCCAGGGCTCCGGCGGCAGGCCCTCGGGCCCGTCGGCACCGGCGAGGAGCGTGAAGAAGCCGCCGTACGCGGCGTCCACATGGATACGGACGCCATGCCGCTCGGCCAGGGGCAGCACCGCGTGGACCGGGTCCACCGCGCCGAGTCCGGTGGTGCCGGTGGTGAGGACCACGGTGCCGACCTCGCCCGTGCGCAAGACGTCCTCCAGCGCGTCGAGATCCATCCGGCCGTGCTCGTCGGTGCGGACCGGGTGGCTCTTCAGGCCCAGGACGTGGCACATACGGCCGTGGGTGTAGTGCGCGTCGGCGCTGTGGGCGATGCCCCGGCCGGGGTGGAGTTCGCGGGCGACGAAGAGGGCTTCCAGGTTGGCGATCGTGCCGCTGGTGGTGAGGTGGCCGAGGTGCCGGTCGTAGCCGAACATCGTGGCCAGCCGGGCGACCGCCTCGCGTTCCATGGCCGCGGTGGCGGGGCCGCCGTCCAGGGCGTGATTGTTGGGGTTGATCAGCATCGCGGCGAGATGGCCCACGACGGCCGCCGGGTGCGGGGGCTTGAGCATCTGGCCCGCGTAGTGCGGGTGGAAGAAGGGATAGTTGTCCGCCAGCCGGGTCGTGAACTCCTCGAAGACCGCCGCGAAGCGGTCGTCGTCCACCCGGAGGGACGGGTGGGGCCGGTAGGGGCCGAAGGTGTCGGCCCAGTCCTGTATCGCGTCGGTGGCTCGGCCGAGCCAGTGCGGTAGATCCACTGGTCTCCCTCTCGCTCGTTGTGGCTGCCACCGTACAATTTCATTGACTACTCAGCAATTGATTGCTCAGTAATTGATAGATCAGTAGATGAGGGGTCAGTAGGTGAGGCGGCAGTAGACTTACGGCGATGAACGCCACGCCCGGACCGAACGCCGAGGCCGCCGCCCGCGCCGCCAACAGCGGGCTCGTGCGGGACTTCGGCCTGCTGATCAAGTCCGCCACCCGCCTGGAGCAGCGCATCGACGGCGCGCTGAGGCGGGAGTGCGGGATCAGCCACACCATGCTCGAGGTGCTGATGCGGCTCTGCCGCCGGCCCGGCGAGGAGGTCTCCCAGCGGCAGCTGGCCGACGACCTCACTCTCACCAGCAGCGGCACCACGCGCCTGATCGACCGCATGGAGGAGGCCGGCCTGGTCGGCCGCGTGCCGTCCCCCGGGGACCGCAGGGTGACCCTGGTGGAGGCGACCGCCGAGGGACGTGCCGTGTTCCTGCGCGCGGCGGCCGTGCACGCCCGTGTGGTGGAGGAGTACTTCGTCAGGCCGCTGCCGGCCGACGGCTACGCCCAGCTGATCAGCGCACTGGGCGAGATCGACAAGGGCCTGCGCGACCGGTCCGGGTGAGCGACCGCTCCCCGGCGCAGAGGCCGCCGTCGGGGCGAACGGGCCGGCGCAGTCGATCACGGCGGCCGTACCCTCCGCTGTCGGATGCTCCGCCTAGGCTGAGTCCCGCACGCGAGGGACAGGAGGCCGGCATGGCCGACACGACGGTGACCGAGGCGACCGTGGCCGAGGTGATGGCGGAGCTGGCCGGGCTCGAGGATCCGAAGGCGCGCGCCGTGAACGAGAAGCACGGTGACGATCACGGTGTGAACCTGGGCAAGCTGCGTGCGCTCGCGAAGCGGCTGAAGACGCAACAGGACCTCGCGCGCCGGCTCTGGGCGACGGACGACAGCGCCGCGCGGCTGCTGGCGCTCCTGATCTGCCGGCCCAGGGCGTTCGAGCGGGACGAGCTGGACGCCATGCTGCGCGAGGCCCGTACGCCCAAGGTGCACGACTGGCTCGTGAACTATGTCGTGAAGAAGAACCCGCACGCCGAGGAACTGCGCCTGGCCTGGTTCGCCGATCCGGACCCGGTGGTCGCGAGCGCCGGCTGGGCGCTGACCACCGAGCGCGTGGCGAAGAAGCCCGCGGGCCTCGATCTCGCGGGACTGCTGGATGTGATCGAGGCCGAGATGAAGGACGCCCCGGACCGGCTGCAGTGGGCGATGAACCACTGCCTGGCACAGATCGGGATCGAGCACCCCGAGTACCGGGCCTGTGCCCTCGACATCGGTGAGCGCCTGGAGGTGCTCAAGGACTACCCGACCTCCCCGGGCTGTACGTCCCCGTTCGCTCCCGACTGGATCAACGAGATGGTGCGCCGCCAGGGCTGACCGGGAGAGGATCTCCAGGGCCGTCTCCCGAGACGCCCTCGACCGGATCGCCCGACAGAAAGCCGAGACCATGGCCATAGATGTCACCGCCCTGCGGTCCCACTTCCCCTCCCTGGACAGCGGCCTCGCCTTCTTCGACGGTCCGGGCGGTACGCAGACTCCCCGCCCGGTCGCCGACGCCGTCGCCGCGACGCTCACCGGGCCCCTGTCCAACCGGGGCACGGTCAGCCCCTCCGAGCTCAACGCCGAGCGCGCCGTGGCCGGGTTCCGCGCCGCCTGCGCCGACCTGCTGAACGTGCCCGCGGACGGCATCGTGCACGGACGCAGCGCCACCCAGCTGACGTACGACTTCGCCCGCCACCTGGCCAAGGACTGGAGCGCGGGCGACGAGATCGTGCTCAGCCGGCTGGACCACGACGCCAACGTCCGCCCCTGGGCGCAGGCCGCCGAACGCGCCGGGGTGACGGTCCGCTGGATCGAGATCGACCCGGAGACGACCGAGCTGGACCTCGGCTCCTACGAGCGGGCGCTGACCTCCCGCACCCGGCTGGTCGCGGTCACGGCGGCCTCCAACGTGCTGGGCACCAAGCCGCCCCTGCGCCGGATCGCCGACCGAGCCCACGAGGCCGGCGCCCTGGTGTACGTGGACGGCGTCCACTACGCCGCACACGACCTGGTGGACGTGCCCGCGCTCGGCGCCGACCTGTTCGTCTGCTCGCCGTACAAGTTCCTCGGGCCGCACTGCGGGGTGCTCGCGGCGGCGCCCGAACTCCTCGGCACGCTGCGCCCGGACAAGCTTCTGCCCTCGCCGGACACCGTGCCGGAGCGGTTCGAGTTCGGCACCCTGCCGTACGAGATCCTCGCGGGCGTCAGTGCCGCCGTCGACTTCCTCGCCGCGATGGACCCGGGCACGGGGACCGGGCGCAGGGAGCGGCTGACGCATGCGCTGGCCGCCCTGCACGAGCACGAGCGGTCGCTGCGGGCGCGGCTCCAGGAGGGCCTGTCGGCCCTGGGCGACGCGGTCACCCTGCACTCGAAGGCAGCCGACCGCACCCCGACGCTCCTGATGAGCCTTCAGGGCCGTGACGCACGCGAGGCGCAGGCGCATCTCGCCGAGCGCGGGGTGGTGGCACCGGCGGGGTCGTTCTACGCGTACGAGCCGTTCACCGCGCTGAAGCTGGAGAATCCGGCGCTGCGCGTGGGCCTGGCCCCCTACAACACGGCGGAAGAAGTGGACCGCTTCCTCGACGGTCTGGCCGGCTTCCTCTAGCGGCGCTGGGCGGCCCGGCCCCCGTCCGCCGGGACGGACTCCGTGGCGCCGGCCGAGAAGGTGTCGGTCGGGGAGGTGCCGGTCGGGGAGGTGCCGGTCGGGGAGGTGCCGGTCGGGGAGGTGTCGGTCGGGGAGGTGCCGGTCGGGGAGGTGCCGGTCGTCACCGCGAGGGCCTCGCCGGCCCGGGACCGGGCGTAGAACCACGCGGCGTCCTGGGCGTCCAGGCCGATCCAGTCGCTGTCGGCCCGGACGTCGCCCAGGGCCAGCGGCTTGGTGAAGGTGCCGATGTAGAAGGGCCGGTCGTCGCTGTCGCGCAGCTCGACCACATAGGGCACGTTCACCTCGACGGGGCCCTTGGAGCCCATCCGGAACGGCAGATCGCGCGAGGCGTGCTTGGCGGTGACCGTCAGCGGGCCGGAGAACCCGGTCCGGCCCTCGTACTTCGACACCACCGGCAGGACCCGGCCGTCGACGGTGAGGGTGTGCCGGCGCAGGTCGAGCGTGCCGGTGACGGGCGACGGCGTCGCCGTGGGCGGCTCGGTGGAGGGCGAGTGCGCCGCCGCGGGCGGGACCCGGCTCACGGACGGGTCGTCCGGCCGCCCGCCGAGGTTCAGGTGCACGACGAAGCCCACGACGGCCAGGGCCACGCTCGCCGCGCCGAGGCCGACGGCCGTGCGACGGCGACGCCGGCGGCGCAGCGCGCGGGCCCGGATGCCGGCGCCGTCGACGACGGGCGCGGTCGCCTGCGTGGCCGCCAACTCGCGCAGCGCGGCGGAGAGTTCATCGGACACGGCCGCTCTCCTTCCGGACCGGCCCGTCGGCCTCGTCCCCCGCAAGACGCTTCGCCAGTTCCGCCCGCCCCCGCGACAGCCGCGCCTTGACCGTCCCCACGGGGGCACCGGTCTCGGAGGCTACCTGTTCGACACTCAGATCGCACAAATGGTGCAGGACGATCGCCATCCGCTGCGCCTCGGGCAATTCGCGCAGGGCAGCGACGAGCGCGGTGTACTCGGGGCCCGGCCCCGGGGTGGGATCCGGCGGCGGAGTGCGCCGCATCAGCTCCAGCCAGCGCTTCGCCCGCCGCCAGCGGCTCACCGCCAGCCGCATGGCCACCGTGCGGATCCATGCCTCGGGGGCGCTGTCCGCCAGGAACTGCCGGCGCCGGTCCCAGGCCCGGACGAACGCCTCCTGCACGACGTCCTGGGCCTCGCCGTGGTCTCCGGTGAAGGCGTAGAGCTGGCCGGTCAGCCGGGGGAACGCGGCGGCGTAGAACGCGTCGAACTCCTCGTCGGTCATGCCCCCACCGGATTCCCTGGCCTTTCCGTGCAACCCGGCCACCTCCGCCGTGCGTACAGGTCCCGTAGGTCGCTCCATCCACTCAGGTCGCATCACGCGAAACGCAACCCCACCAGGAAGACGGCGCACACGGGTTCCCGGCTCCCTTTTCCGCGGGCGGTGTTGGCCACATCCGCGACGGTGCCGGCCCGACGGCTGATCGACCCACCGGCACGGGCGGGCAGTCGCCCGTGCCGACCAGGCCGGACGCCCGTGCGTGCGGCCACGACCGTGTTCCCGGAACGAAGGACCCCCACGTGCCCCCGACCCACGACGTGCTCCCCCGCCAGGACTTCGCCTCCTACGCCCGCACCCACTGGCCCCGGCTGGTGACGACCGCGCGGCTGCTCACCGACGACCCCGGTGCGGCGGAGGAGCTGGTGCGGAGAACGCTGGCGCGGATGTGCGCGTCGTGGCGCCGGGTGCCGCGCGACGACGTGGACTTCCACGTACGGCGCTGTCTGGTGCGGGGCCACCTGCGCAGGCTGCGCGGACGGCGGGCCGCGCAGCGGCGGACCGTGCTGGTGCTGCGGTTCTGGGAGGGGCTGACGGACGCGGAGACCGCCCAGCTGCTGGACTGCTCGGTGGGCGCGGTGCGGGCCCGGGTCCGGCACGGGCTGCGGGCGGCCGGTGCCGACGCCGGACGGCTGCGTGAGGTGTACGCCCGTGCCGCCGAGGACGTCGTCCCGTCCGAGCCCCCGCTGACCGGCGTCCAGGAACAGGGCCGGGTGCTGCGGCGGCGCCGGATCGCCGTGGCCGCCCTCGCGTCCGCGGCACTGCTCGTGCCCGGCGCCCTGCTCGCCGCCGACCGGATCGGGGTCGGCACCGGGCAGGACGGGGCGTCCGAAGCGCGGGAGGAGAGCGGGCCGACGGCTGCCGTCCGGGTCGTGGCGCCGGGCGAGCGGGTGACCGCGGGGCCCGGGGTGCGGGTGTGGCTGACGGCCGACGGCGGGCACTGGGCGGTGCCCGTCGCCACCGCCCTCCCCGGTGAACAGGACGACAGCGGCGTACCGCTCGACGAACCGGGCGTCTCGCTGCGGATGGACAGCGTCAGCGGCGGATACCTCCTGTCGGGCGTCTTCCACGGTCTTGACGGCGAACCGGGCCGTGTCGAGGTGCGGACCGGCGAGAGGAAGAGCACCGCGAAAGTCCTTGTCCTGGCGGGCAGTCCGGGCTGGGGGCTGTGGTACGCGAGCACACCCGTGTCCGACAGCGACATGAAGTCGGTCCTGTCCCCCGGCGAGGGCGGCAACGACGACGAGCGGATCGTCACGGTGTACGACGCCTCCGGCAAGGTCGCCGCCCGCTCCGAGCGTGAGTGGTGGCGGGTATGAACGAGAGGACGACGACACTCCCGGCGCCGGGGTCCCCGTCCGGCGGACGGCACCGCGAGCGCACCCCGCTGCGGATCAGGTTCCGGCGCACCCGGGGCCGGCGGCTGCGCCGCACGCTCTACGCCTTCCTCGCCCTGGTCGGCCTGCTGTGCGCGTCGGCCGTCGTGGCCTACCACCTGACGGCCATTCCGAAGCCGCACCCCGAGACCGTCACCCAGTCCACCGTGTTCCTCGACTCCGGCGGCGGCTATCTGGGCCGGCGCGGGCCGGTCGACCGGCAGGACGTCCCGCTGTCCGCGGTGCCGCGGCATGTGCAGGAGGCGGTGATCGCCGCGGAGAACCGCTCCTTCCGGACCGACCGGGGGATCTCGCCGCGGGCCATCGGACGGGCCGCGCTGGCCACGCTGACCGGCGGTGAGCAGCAGGGCGGCTCCACCATCACCCAGCAGTATGTGAAGAACGCGCTGCTCAGCCCGGAGCGGTCGCTGTCCCGCAAGGCCCGTGAGGCGCTCATCGCGATCAAGCTGGACCGCACCCGCACCAAGGACGAGATCCTCGAGGGCTATCTCAACACCGTGTACTTCGGGCGCGGCGCGGCCGGCATCCAGTCCGCCGCGCGCAACTACTTCGGCGTGGACGCCGAGGACCTGACGGTGGCGCAGGGCGCGGCGCTGGCGTCCATCGTCAACATCCCGTCGTACTACGAGAAGGCGGGCTCCGACACGAAGGTCACCACCAAGCTGGCGGACCGCTGGGAGTGGGTGCTCGACGCGATGGTGGCGAGCGGCGCCATCACCGCGAAGCAGCGCGCCGAGGCGCGTTTCCCGGCGTTCCGGTTCTATCCGCCGGGCGAGACCGAGGGACAGCGGCAGTATCTGATCGACGTCGCCGCGAAGGAGGCCGCCGACCGGCTCGGCATCACCGAGGACCAGCTCGCGAGCGGCGGCTACAACGTGACGACCACCTTCGACCTGGCCCTTCAGGACCGCGCCACGCAGCTGGTGCAGGACCGTCCCGGCGGCGGGCGGGGCGTGCGGGTGCACACCGCCGTGGTCGGGATGGTGCCGGGCGACGGGGCGGTACGGCTGCTGTACGGGGGCTCGGACTACGCGCGCCAGCCGTTCAACGACGCGGTGAGCGGGGCGGTGGAGGCGGGCACGGCCCTGGAGCCGTTCGGCAAGCTGAGGATGGGTGACCCGCTGGGCCGGCTGCTGCGGACGGCGGCGCCGACACCGCTGAATCTGGCCTCGGCGTACGCGACGGTGGCGGCGGACGGCCGGTACGCCACCCCGTACACGGTCGCGCGCATCACCCGGGAGGGCCGCACCGTCTACCGGGCGCGTCCCGAGGTGTCGCGTGTGCTGGAGCGCGGGGAGGCGTTCCTGGCAGGCGTGGGGACGTGGTCCGGGCCGACGCCGGTCGACGTCGGGGTGAAACCGGGCGCCGGTGCCGTTCCGGCGCGGCCGGCGGTCTTCACCACCGGCGGCGCGGGCGGCGGTTCGACCCGCCGGACCGTGTGGACCACCGGCTACGACACCCGGCTCGCCCTGACCGTCACCCTGTTCGCCGACCGAGCGGGCAACAAGAAGGGCACGACGGTCCCGGCCCAGCTGCCGAACGATCCCCCGCCCACGGAGTTCGCGGAGCGGGCGGCCACGGAGATCTGGGAGGCCGCGACGAAGGAGGGGGCGAAGGGGGAGGGGGCGAAGGGGGAGTGACCCGGGAAGGGGAGTGACCCGGGAAGGGGCTCCGCCTCCGCCCACCGCCGTCACGATCCGGCGCTTGCCGCCACGGGTGCGGGAGCCTTCGTGCCGCCGCGGCCGAACCTGCGGGCTGCCGGGACCAGACAGATCGCGAGGGCGCCGCCGAGACCGGCCAGGGCGAAGGTGGTGAAGCCCCAGCTCTCGTTGCCGCTGGCGGCGAGCTCGCCGATCAGCCAGGGGCCGACGACGGCTCCGGTGCGGCCGACGCCGGTGACCCAGCCGAGGCCCGCGGCCCGCTCGCTGTCGCGGTAGACGGTGTTGGTGGCGGCGTAGACCATCACCTGCGCGCTGAACAGCCAGACACCGGTGACGGCGACGACGACGTAGGTCACGCCGAGCGGCAGGTGGGCCTTGAGCAGCAGGGCGCCGGCGGCGGTCAGCACGAACCAGATCGCGGACACGCGTACCGCGCCGAACCGGTCGGCGACCCGGCCCGCGATCAGCAGGCCGACGATGCCGCCCGCGTTGATGACCAGCAGGAAGCTGACGGAGGAGTTCAGGCCGTAGCCGGAGGCCCGCATCATCTGCGGCAGCCAGGTGCTGATGCCGTAGACCAGCAGCAGTCCGCAGAAGGACGCCAGCCACAGCAGCGGGGTCGCCCAGCGCGACTCGGGCCGGAAGAGTTCCCGTACGGCGGCGAGCCTGCCCGCCGCGCCGGCGGCCGGGGCGGCGACCTCGGTGGGCCGGGGCAGCCCGAAGCGGTCGGCGACGGCGTCGGCCTTGTCCCGCTCACCGCGTGCCAGCAGCACACCGGGCGACTCCGGCAGCAGCCGCAGCAGCAGCGGTACTGCGATCAGGGCCGGGAGCACGCCGGCCCAGAAGACCCAGCGCCAGCCGGCGGCGGGGGCGAGTGTCAGGCCGAGGCCGGTCGCCGCCATGCCGCCGAAGTGGTACGACGTCATGAGCAGGCCGGTGGTCAGGGCGGCGCGGCGGGGTGGCGCGAACTCCAGGACCATGGCCAGACACAGCGGCATGAGGCCGCCGAGGCCGAGGCCGGAGACGAAGCGTCCGGCGCCGAAGAGGGCGACGTCGCCGGCCACGGCGCACAGCGCGGACCCGGCGGAGAACAGGCTCACACTGGCGACGAGCATCAGTCGGCGGCCGAGCCAGTCGGTGAGGTTTCCGGCGGTGAGGGCGCCGATGAGCATGCCGAACGTGGTCCAGCTGCCGATGGTGCCGGCGCTGTCCGGGGTCAGTCCGAGGCCGGTGTCGTCGAGCATGTGCGGCATGACGGCGCCGTAGATGTTGACGTCCATGCCGTCGAAGAACACGGCCAGCCAGCACAGGGCCAGGACCGGGAACACGGTGCGCAGGGTGTGCGGGGGACGGGGCGCGGGAGGCGTGAGGGAGCGGGACATCAGCGTCCTTGTTCGCTAGGTGAAATTTCTTTCGTAGACGACGGACCCTGAGTCTCAGGTCGGGGCGACCGGGTGTCAACGGTGTTGCACGGGTTGACAGCCGCCGGACAGCTGGAGCTCGCTTTTAGCGACCTTGGTCGAGGGGCACACGGGGAGCGCAGCACCGGGAGCCGGAAGGGCTCCCGTGAACGTGAGAGAGAAGTCCGCGGTGAGGACTGACGGCGTCACAGAGACCTTCCCGGCGCATCAGCCGGGCCGTCCGGGGTACGCCCGATCCATGAGGATCAGTGTGCTGGACGCCGGTTCCAACACGGTCAGGCTGGCCGTGTGCGACGTCGGGGACGGAGTACCGCTCCCGGTGCACACCGCGAAGTGGAAGCTGCGCCTGTCCGAACAGGTCGGCGCCGACGGCTGCTTCGGGGAGGCGGCCACGGACCGTCTGGTCAAGGCGCTGCGCGCGGCCTGCGAGATGTCCCGGCAGTGGGACGCCCCGGAACCGCTGGCGTTCGCGACCGCCGTGGTGCGCGACGCACCCGACCGGGCGGACGTCCTGAGGGCCGTGCACGGCCGGACCGGTCTGCGTCTGCGCGTCCTGCCGGGTGAGGCCGAGGCCCGGCTGACGTTCCTGGGCGCCCGGCGCTGGATGGGCTGGCGCTCCGGCCCGCTCGCGCTCTTCGACATCGGCGGCGGCTCCCTCGAAGTGGCCTTCGGCCGGGGCCGGACACCGGATTTCGCGGCCTCGCTGCCGCTCGGCGCCAACCGGCTCACCAATGAGTTCTTCGGCTCCGCCGACCCGCCCTCGCAGGCCGACCTGGTCGCCCTGCGCCGCAAGGTGCGCCACCAGCTGCGGGACGTCTCCGCCCGGATCCGCTGGGAGCATCCGCACACCGCCGTCGCGACCTCACGGACGTTCCAGCAGCTGGCCCGACTGTGCGGGGCCGCTCCGGGACGGCACGGCCCGTTCGTCGAACGGGCACTGCGCCGAGGGGACCTGCGCCGCGCGATCGACCGGCTGGCGGGGCTGACCGCGGACGAGCGGGCCGAGTTGCCCGGCATCTCCGGCCCGCGGTCCCGGCAGAGCCTGGCCGGGGCGATCGTCGGACACGCCGCGATGAAACTGAGCGCCGTGAAGAGCCTGATGATCTGCCCGTGGGCGCTGCGCGAGGGCATCCTCCTGCGCTATCTGGAGGACGGGGCGGACTGGTGGGCCGACCTGGAGCGGCTCGACGGTACGCGCACGCACGTGGACGGAGTGGACGGAGTGGACGGCGTGCCGGTCGGCAGCCGGGCCCTGCGCGTGGCCACACCACCGGTGATGACGTGAACGGACCGAGCGGACTCGCACTCGTCGTGGTCGACATGATCAACACATACGACCACGAGGACGCCGAGCTGCTCGTGCCGTCCGTGCGGACGGTCGTCCCCGTCCTGGCGGAGCTGATCGTCCGGGCCCGCGAGGCGGACGTACCGGTGATCTACGCGAACGACAACTTCGGTCTCTGGCGCTCCCACCACGGCGAACTCATGGACACCGCGCTGGCCCGGCCGCACGCCGACCTGATCGCGCCGATCCGGCCCGACGACCGCTCGATGTTCGTCGTCAAGGCCCGCCACTCCGTCTTCTACGAGACACCGCTGTCCTACCTCCTGTGGCGACTGGGCGTCGGACACGTGGTGCTGACCGGTCAGGTCACCGAGCAGTGCGTCCTGTACTCCGCCCTGGACGCGCACATCCGCCACCTGGAGGTCACGGTGCCCAAGGACGCGGTGGCCTCCATCCATCCCCATCTGGCGTCCGCCGCGCTGGAGATGATGGAGCGCAACATGGGCGCGCGCATCTGTGACGCGAAGGAGATCGACTTCACCTCGACCGACTTCACCCGCGTACGAAGCGGTACTTGAGGTGCGTGGCGAGAGGTGTCGCCACCACCCTGATCGGCTCCAGGTCGCGGCGGCCGGGGCCGAGTCCCTCGAAGAGCCGTAGTCCCGCCCCGAGGAGCGCGGGGACGACATGCAGCTGAAGCTCGTCGACTAGGCCCGCCGCGAGGTACTGCCGCACCGTGCCCGCACCGCCCGCGATGTCGACGTCGCGGTCCCCGGCCGCGGCCTTCGCCCGGTCGAGGGCGTCGTGGATGCCGTCGGTGACGAAGGTGAAGGTGGTGCCGCCCTCCTTCACGAGGGTGGGGCGGGGGCGGTGGGTGAGGACGAACACCGGGGTGCGGAAGGGCGGGTTGTCGCCCCAGAACTCCTCACCCGTGTCGTACATGGTCCGCCCCATCACCACTGCCCCGGTGGCGTCGAACCACTCCCGCATCAGCTCGGAGTCACGGTTGTCCTCCCCACCGCTCATCCCCTGACGCTCCCGCCAGCTCGCCAGCCCGTGAATCCACTCGAAGAGCGGCTCGGCACCGTCACCCCCGGGGTTGTCGGGGGTGACATCGGTACCGGCGACGAAGCCGTCGAGAGAGATGGCGAGATCCGCGGTGACGATCATGGCGGGGGCTCCTGAGTCCGGTTCGGTGGGTCGTGCGGGTCCTGGCAGTCCTGCCTTTCATTTCTCACGTCGATCGGGAACCGGCACATTCGACACCGCGGCCGGAATCTTCGGTGCTAGTCGGCAGGCCCGGTCTTCTTGCGGGCGCGGTATGCCGCCGCCTTGATCTTGTTGCCGCAGGACTCCATCCCGCACCACTGCCGGCGCATGCCGCGCGAGCGGTCGATGTAGGTGCGGGTGCACTCCGGGTTGCCGCACTCCTTGAGCAGGGGCACGTCCGGGCCGCTCAGGAGCTCGACGGCGTGCCGCGCCACCATCGACAGGGCTTCCTCCGGCGTCGCCTGGGTCCATCGCCCCGACGGGGTGAGCTGCGGCACCGCGGGGGGCTTGCGTGCCGCGTTGTTCACAACGGTCAGCGCGGCGCCGTCGTACTCCTCACCGAGCCGGCGGGCGGTGATCAGCCGGTAGGCGGCTTCCCGTACAGCCCTCGCCTGCTCGACATCGGCCTCCCGGCCGGGGGAGACCGCGTCGACGAGGCCCGACTCCACGTACCATGCGTTCAGCCTGTCCGGCGTCACGAACATCTCGAAACGCGCCGTACGGCGCGCTCGGAGCGTTGCGGCGAAGTCGAGTGCCGGGTTGCCGCATACGAAGACATGGTCGAGGTTCACGTCACCATTCTGACCGGTGACCGACATGCCGGGCAACCACTCCCGCTCATAGGCCCAGATCGACGGCGAGGCAGGAGGAGAACCTCCAGGACCCTTCCGGGTCGTGGGCGTGGCGCGCCGGGTCACCGGGCGTGGCCTCCTTCTCCTCGACCATGTCCTCGTAGCGGACGCGCTCGGGCAGCGCGCCGAACCGCGCCCGGCGTGCCGCCGAGGCGTTGTCCGTGCCGTTCCGGTTCTCCATGATCGGACTTCCCTTCTGTTCCGGTGTCACTTGCTCAGCAGGTGATCCGCGTCGATGACGGCCTGCGCGAAGGCGGCGGGCGCCTCCTGGGGCACGTTGTGGCCGACGCCCGCGAGGGTGCGGTGCTCGTACGCGCCGGTGAACCGGTCCCGGTACGAGGCGCCGTCGCCCGGCGCCGTGAAGGGGTCCCGCTCGGCGTCGAGGGTGAGGGTGGGCACCTCGATGACCGGCCGGGCGGCGAGCCGCTTCTCCAGTGCGTCGTAGCGGCGTTCGCCGTCCGCGAGGCTCAACCGCCAGCGGTAGTTGTGGATGACGACGGCCACGTAGTCGGGGTTGTCGAAGGCCGCGGCGGTGCGCTCGAAGGTGGCGTCGTCGAAGTCCCACGTCGGGGAGACGGTGTCCCATACGAGCCGGGTAAGCTCTCGGCGCTTGTCCTTGTCCTGCATGGCGAGCCGGCCGCGCTCGGTGGCGAAGTAGTACTGGTACCACCAGGCGTACTCGGCCTTCGGCGCAAGCGGCAGCAGGTTCGCCTCCCGGTTCGTGACCAGGTACCCGCTCACCGACACCAGCGCCTTGCAGCGTTCGGGCCACAGCGCGGCCACGATGTCGGCGGTGCGCGAGCCCCAGTCGAAGCCGGCGAGCACGGCCTTCTCGATCTTCAGGGCGTCCATCAGGGCGATGACGTCGAGGGCGATGGCCGACTGCTGGGCGTTGCGGAACGTCCGGCCGGAACGGAACCGCGTCGTGCCGTGCCCGCGCAGATACGGGACGATCACCCGGTACCCCTGGTCGGCCAGCAGCGGGGCCACGTCCACATAGCTGTGGATGTCGTACGGCCACCCGTGCAGACAGATGACGGCGGGACCGTGGGCGGGGCCCGACTCCGCATAGCCGACGTCCAGCAGACCGGCCCTGACCTGCTTCAGCCGGGGGAAGCCGGGGTTCCCGCCGGGAGTGGCGACGGGGGCGGCCTGCGCACTCCTCACCCCGGTCAGCGACACGGCGACCGCACCCGTACCGAACCCGAGCGCCTTGCTGAAGCCACGCCTGCTGATCATGCGGGTCCCTCCATGGGGGTGCGTGTACCGGTTGGTGCGATGACTGACTCTCACACGCGTTCGCGTCACCAGTCAAGCAGGTGACGAAAATTGGAGATCACGACAGTGCCCCTTCCACAATCAAGAGGAATCTCACCCACCACTCCCGCTCTCGTCACCTTCTTGACTGGTGACGTACGGCATGTACGGAATGCTGCGCGACCTGGTGCCGGGGGTCCTCGAGAGAGATCCGACTGCCAACGGGTGAACCTGCCCTGAGGCGGGTGGCAGCCGGACCGGCAGCGGGAAGGCCCTTGCGCGTACCGGACCAGCGATGGGCAGGGAGCGTCCCGATGCCGAAGTTCCTCATCCAGGCGACCTACACGTCCGAGGGCACCAAGGGGCTGCTCAAGGAGGGCGCGAGCGGCCGCCGCGCCGCGGTGGACCAGGTCGTCGGCGGCCTCGGCGGCAAGGTCGAGGCCATGTACTTCGCGTTCGGGCAGGACGACCTCGTCATGATCGTCGACTTCCCCGACCCGGTGTCCATGGCCGCGGTCAGCCTCACCGTCAAGGCCAGCGGCGCGCTGCACACGCGGGCCACGCCCCTGCTCACCGTCGACGAGATCGACGAGGCGTCCCGGCGGCAGGTCCCGTTCCGGGCGCCGGGGGCGTAGGCCCCGCGCCGAGGGCGGCCCGCCATGGCCGAACGGGATCGGGCGCCGTGGAACTCCTGGGGCGGGGCGGACGTTGGGGGGATGACACGCGAACGCACGAGGACTACCGGAACGACCGGGCTGAAGCCGAGGTGGCACGGATGGCGATGTGGGATCGGATCAAGGACCAGGCCAAGGGCCTGCAGCAGCAGGCCCAGGGCGGGCGGCCCGGGGCGGGGTCCGGCGGCCACGGACGGTCGGGCGGGGGCTCCAAGGCACAGCTGGTCAGCGCGCTGAAGACCCAACTCACCTCGCTCAAGACGGAGCTGAAGAGCGGCGCCTACCGGGACGCCAGCATGGCGATGTGCGCCCTGGTCGCCGCCGCCGACGGAAACGTCGACCCGGCCGAGCGGCAGCACGTGGAGTCGCTGATCCTCAACAACGACGTCCTGCAGAACTTCCCGTCCGAGCAGCTGCGCCAGCGGTTCAACAAGCACGTCGACCAGATGTCGTTCAACTTCCAGCAGGGCAAGGCCGAGGCCCTCCAGGAGATCGCCAAGGCCGCGAAGAAGCCGACGGAGGCCCGGGCGGTCGTCCAGACCGGCTTCGTGGTGGCGGGCGCGGACGGCTACGTCGCACCGGCCGAGGAGCAGGTGCTGCGCGAGGCGTGTTCAGTGCTCGGGCTGTCCCCGCAGGAGTTCGGTCTCTGACGGATCGGCCTCCCGTCCCGCCCGGCGTCGGCACCCGCCCGTGTCGGCGCAGGACGGATTCCGGCATATGACACAGGTCACGGGAAGGCGCTACCGCGTGCCGGACAGCTCATTGACGTGAGCACTCATATGCGAACCCGGGTACGGGCCGGGGAATCGAGCGCGTTCGCGGAGCTCTTCGACAGCTACGCCCGCGCGGTCTACAACCATGCCTTCCGGCTGACGGCCGACTGGTCCGTGGCCGAGGACGTCATGGCCTCGACCTTCCTGGAGGCATGGCGGCTGCGCGGCAGGGTCGACCCCGAAGGCGGCTCGCTGCGGCCCTGGCTACTGGGCATCCCCACCAACACGGCCCGCAACCAGTACCGCAGCAACCGGCGTTACCTGGCCGCCGCCAACGCCGCCGCCGCGGCCGAACTCGTGGTGCCCGACCACGCCGACGAGGTCGCCGACCGCCGGCCCCGTCACCCCTGATGCGGCGGCGGGGGCGGCATGGTCGTCAGGTCGGGGGCGGGCTCGGGCCACACCAGCAGCAGCGGGCAGGCGGCGTGGTCGACGACGAACCGGCTCGCCGAGCCGAGGCTGTGCGGGCCGAGCCGGGACCGGTCGCCGTCGCGGGCCAGGACCAGCAGTTCCGCGCCGTCCGTCGCGGCGACGACCTCACGCTCGACGCGCCCGGTGCGCCCGGTGCGGGTGCAGGGCCGGCCGAGGCGCTCGGCGGCCGCGTGCAGAAGACTCTCGGCGGAGGCCGCGGCGAGGTGTTCGACGCGGGTGCCGGGGTCGCGTTCCGGATGCCCGCGGCCGAGCAGCCCGGCGAACGCGCCGTGCGCGGCGTCGGCGACGTCGTGCCCGGTGACGTGCAGCAGGACGATCTCGGCGTCCTCCGGGGCGTGCGCACGCGCGGCGTCCACACACGCGGGCCAGGTGCCCTCGACGACCCAGACGACCACCACCGCCATCCGATCAGCCTCCTCCGATCACGGCCAGTGACGCCCACAGTGCCGGCACCGCGGCGCACAGGCTCGCCGGTACCGCGAGCACCCCGAGCCGCGTGAACTCCCGCAGCTCCACCTCCGCGTCATGGGCGTGCACGATACGCCGCCACAGCAGGGTGGCCAGCGATCCGGCGTAGGTGAGGTTGGGGCCGATGTTCACCCCGAGCAGCACGGCGAGGACGGCGCCGGGACCGGACCCGGACGCGAGCGGCAGCAGCACCAGCACGGCCGGCAGGTTGTTGATGACGTTCGCCAGGACGGCGGCGAGCACGGCGATCCCGAACAGGGCCGCGAGCCCGGTGCCTTCGGGGATCAGCCGGCCGAGGGCCGAGTCGAGCCCGTTGTCCACGACCGCCCGCACCACGATCCCGAGGGCGAGCACGAAGGCCAGGAACGGCACCGACGCGGAACTGACCAGCACCTTCGGTGTCGTACGGCGCCGCAGCAGCGCCCGCACCGCGAGCACCGTCGCGCCGGCCAGCGCCGCCCAGGCCGGGTCGACACCGAGGACCGAGGTCAGTACGAACCCGGCCAGCGTGCCCGCCACGGTGAGCAGGGCGAACAGGGGCAGTCCGGGGGCGTCGCCGGTGGCCGGGGCCTGGGCGCCGGCGTCCAGGTCGGTGGCGAAGAAGCGCCGGAGGACGACGTACTCGACGGCGATCGCGGCCAGCCACGGCAGCGCCATCAGCGCGGCGAACCGGGTGAAGCTCAGCCCGCTGGCCGCGAACGCGAGCAGGTTGGTCAGATTCGACACCGGCAGGAGCAGGGAGGCCGTGTTCGACAGATGGGTGCAGGCGTAGACGTGCGGCTTGGGGCGGGCGCCGAGCCGGGCCGCGGTGGCGAACACGACCGGCGTGAGCAGGACGACCGTGGCGTCCAGGCTCAGTACAGCCGTGATCGCCGACGCGGCCAGGAACACCTGCGCCAGCAGCCGGCGCGGCCGGCCCGCCGCCGTACGCGCCATCCAGGCGCCGCACCACTGGAACAGCCCCTCGTCGTCGCAGAGTTGGGCGAGGACGAGTACGGCGGCGAGGAAGCCGATCACCGGTCCGAGCCGTTCGGCCTCGTCCAGCGCGTCGCCCACCGAGATCGCGCCGGTGGCCACGACCAGCGCCGCGGCCGGTACGGCGACCACGGCCTCCGGCCAGTCGAAGGGACGGACGACGGCGCAGACCAGCACGAGCAGGAGCATGGCCACGGACAGGGTCTCCGCGAGCGGGGTGTTCAGCGTCGGGTCCTTCCGGGCATTGCGGATCCTGGCGAGCGGCGGCGGACGCCCCGCCGCCCGCTCTCGCCGCACGGTACTCCGCCACGGTGAGCGGGCCGCTCACGCCTCCTCGGACCGGAAGGTGACCGAGCGGCCGGTGAACGCGGCGTCGAGACCGTCGGGCGTGGTGGTGACCGAGCGCAGGTGCAGGCCGTCGGGGATGTTCCGCAGCCGGATCGGCTGCTCGAAGACCTGGTCGAGGACCGCGCTCGCGACGGCGGGCAGCGAACCGCCGGTGACCGCGAAGTCCTTGAAGGCGATCCGGTTTCCGGAGACCGCCGAGACGGTCGTGGTCACGGTGACCCGCTGCCCCGGCGGCAGCAGGACGACCGCGCTCACCCCGCCCGGGCGGTCGCCCTGCGAGATCTCCAGGCCGAGAGCTCCGGAGACGTCCGGGTACGACAGGAACGCGCTCGCCCGCGCGCTGCGGGCCCGGGCCTCGCTGTCGTCGTCGGCCTTCGTCAACCCGTCCAGCCGGAGGGCGAGTTCGGACACCGGCAGCGGGCGGGCGCTGCCGTGCGCCGGTATGTCGTGGGCGGTGATGTCGACGTGGCGGAGCGTGCCGGAGGCGGCCTGGGTGAGGACCGGGAAGCCGCGCACCTCGACCTCCGGCGGCTCGGGCGTGCCCATGCCCTGCTGGAACGCCTTCGCCGTACGGGACTCGATGCGCGCGGCGACCACCCGGTCGACGGCGACGGGGACGAGGGCCAGGGCGACGAGGGCGGCGGTGGCGAGGGCGAGCGATCGTCGGCGGCGGAGCCGGGGCCGGGGCCCGGGGAGGTACGGCTCGTCGAGCTCATCGTGCGCAGGCTCGTTCTCGTACGCGTACGCGTTCTCGAAGTCGTAGGCGTGGTCGTCGTGTCCGTGCTGCATCCGGCGCATGGGAATGGCCCTTTCGGTGGGGTGGTCGGTGTCGGTGGTCGGGGGTCACCCGGGGGTTGACGGGAGTTGGCCCGGGTCGTGCAGTCGGCGCACCGTGGCGGTGGCGGCGGCGCTGTCGACCCCGGCGGCGATCAGCGCGGAGGTGGCGGCGCCCGAGCCGTCGTCGGCCCAGTTCCCGGCGTTGACGGTGCCGAGGAGCGCGAGCAGATGGGCCTCGATGGCGGCGCTGAGCGGCCCGGGCGGGACGACGGTGTGGAAGTCGCCCCGGCGCTGGCCCTCGGCGAGGATGCCGGCGACGGTCTCGCGGGCCGGGTCGAGGAGTTCGCTCACCTCGTCGGGGCCCAGGTCCTGGCGGGCGAGGCCGATCAGCGTGCGGTAGGCGTCACCGACCGGCCAGAGGGTGAGGACGAAGCGGGCCAGGGCACTCGCGGGGCCGCGACCCGAGCCGGCGCAGGGCGCGCTCGCGTCGGCCACCGCGTGCCGTATCGCCCGGACCGCGTCCTCGGTGAGGCCCTCCACCAGTGCCGCCCGTCCCGCGAAGTGGGTGTACAGGGTGCGCCGTGCCACCCCGGCGGCCTCGGCGATGTCGCCGAGGCTGCTGTCGGGGTTGCGGCCCAGTTCCCTCAGGGCGGCGTCCAGGATCCGGGCCCGGGTGGCACGCGTCCTGCGGCGCTGTGGCACTGCTGGCCGGTCGTTCGGGCTGCTCACGGCGGCACCTCGGTGCGAAGGGGAGGGGGCAGGAGGGCTGACCGAGATATTTGCACATCGACGAGCAAGAAACTAGTCTGCTCATCAATGTGCAATTAACTCGCGGCCCCCTGGGAGTCCCCGTGCCCTTCCTTGCCAACACACCCGTCGAGAAGATGACCGGGCCGTACACCCGGCGCTGGTGGGCCCTGCTCGTGCTCTGCCTGAGCCTGCTGATCGTCGTCATGGCCAACACGTCGCTGATCGTGGCCGCGCCCGACATGACCCGCGATCTGGACCTGAGCAGCAGCGACCTCCAGTGGGTCATCGACGGCTACACCGTCCCGTACGCCGCGCTGATGCTCGTGCTGGGCGCGCTCGGCGACAAGTACAGCCGCCGCGGCGCGCTCATCACCGGCCTGCTGATCTTCGCGGGCGGCTCGGTGATGGGCAGCCTCGTCGACGAGACCGGCCTGGTCATCACCGCCCGCGCGGTCATGGGCGTCGGCGCCGCCGTCGTCATGCCGGCCACCCTGTCCCTGCTGGTCGCGATCTTCCCGCGCGAGGAACGGGCGAAAGCCATCACCGGCTGGACCGCCACCTCGGGCCTCGCCATCGCCGTGGGCCCCCTGGTCGCCGGCTGGCTCCTGGAGGACCACGCCTGGGGTTCGACCTTCCTGATCAACGTCCCCATCGCGCTCGTCGCCGCCGTCGGCGCGCTGGCGCTCGTGCCGCCGTCGAAGGCACAGGGCATGGGGCGGATCGACTACGTGGGCGGTCTGCTGTCCATCGTCTCCGTGGGCTCGCTGGTCTACGCGGCCATCGAGGGCCCGCACTTCGGCTGGGGCACCGGCCCGATCGCCGCGGCCGTGGCCGCCGGGGCCGGACTGGTCGCCTTCGTCGCCTGGGAGCTGCGCCACCCGCACCCCATGCTGGACGTGCGCAGGTTCGGCCGGCGGCCGTTCAGCGGCTCGATGCTCGCGGTGCTGTTCTTCTTCTTCGGCACCTTCGGCGCGCTCTACTACGCCACCCAGTACCTCCAGTTCGTGCTCGGCTACGGCGCGCTGGAGACCGGTGTACGGCTGCTGCCGCTGGCCGGTGCCGTGTTCGTCGGCGCCGCGGTGACCGGGCGGCTGACGCCGAAGCTCGGGGTGAAGGCGATGGTCGTCACCGGCATGCTGATCGGCACCGCCGGGGTGTTCCTGCTCACCCGGATCGAGTCGGGCTCGACGTACACCGACTTCCTGGCCCCGCTGGTCATGCTGGGCTTCGCGATCGGGCTGAGCGTGTCCCCGGCCACCGACACGATCATGGGCTCCTTCCCCGAGTCGGAGCTGGGCGTCGGCGGCGGCGCCAACGACACCTCGCTGGAGCTGGGCGGTGCCCTGGGCATCGCGATCCTCGGTTCACTGCTGGGCACCGCGTACCGCGACAAGCTCACCGCCCTGGTCGGCGGCCAGTTGCCGCAGGCCGCGCTGGACACGGCCAAGGACTCGGTGGGCGCCGGGCTGGCGGTCGCCGGTGAGGTCGCGAAGAACCCGGCGGGCGGTCCTCAGCAGGCCCAGGCCCTGCTCGACGCGGTCCACGAGGCCTTCGCCCACGGCGTCGCCCAAACCAGCCTCATCGGCGGGATCATCATGGCCGCCGGCACGCTGATCGTCCTCGCGGTCCTGCCGGGCCGCCGGGCGGCGGAGCCGCGCGACATCGAACCCGGCACGACCGATGAGTCCCGGCAGCCGCGGGAGTCAGAGGAAGCAGAGAAGTCGACGGAAGCGACCGAACCGCGGGAGGCCCGCTCGGGCACCGCCTGAGCGCCGGCCACCCCGGACGGGCCGTGCCTTGAGCGGCGCACGGCCCCGGACGGTGCCGGGAGGGGACGCCCGGCACCGTCCTCTTCATGTGCCGGCTCCGATCAGCCGCCGGCCGTGCCGCTCCGACCAGCGCCGTCGCCCGCTAGGCCGGCTCGGCCTGGGAAGGACAGCCGCAGCGGGCACCCGGTCCGGACCGCGCCGCGGGGACACACCGGCCCGATCAGGCGTCGGTGGTGCCCCGGGCCGGCTCAGGGGCGACCGCCTCGACCACCGACTTCGCCCGCTCCTCCGGCACGCCGGTCGCGATCAGCAGGGCGGTGGCGACGCGGGTTCCGTCGTCCTCCAGCAGGCCGTCGTTGACCGACTCCAGCAGGGCGACCGTCATCGCTTCGAGGCCCGCGCTCAGCGCCTCGGCCGGCAGGTGGGCGTGGAAGACGCCCTCGCGCCGGCCCCGCTCCAGGATCGCCGTGGCCGTCGCGCGGGCCGGGGCCAGCACCTCGGCCACCCGCTGCGCGCCCAGATCGCGCCTGGCCAGCGACAGCAGCAGCCGGTAGCGGTCGCCGACCGGCCACAGCGAGAACACGAACCCGGCGAACGCCCGCTCGGCCGGCTCGGACTCCGCGAACGCCGCGCCTTCCGCCAGCGCACTGCGCAACGCCTCGGACGCCTCCTGCGCGAGGGCTTCGAGGAGCGCCTCACGGCCCGGGAAGTGGCCGAACAGGGTGCGTCGTACGACACCCGCGGCCCGTGCCAGCTCCTCCAGCGTGGCGTCCGGGTTCCGGCCGAGCTCCTGGCGGGCCGTGGCCAGGATGCGCTCCCGGTTGGCCCGCGAATTGCGCCGCAACGGCTCGCGGACGACGGGCTTGGTCACGGGAACCTCGATGGATCGGATACGGACGGGGCGTACGCGGATTCTCGCACGTGGGCCCCGCCTCGCACGTGGGCCCCGCCCCCCTCAGACGGTCGTCGCCTCCGGCCCGGCGCCGTGCGCCTGCAACGGCAGGGCGGTCGTGACCTCGAAGCCTCCCTCGGGGCGAGGACCCGCCCGGAGTTCGCCGCCGATGGACTGGGCGCGTTCACGCATGCCCATGACGCCGAAGCCATGGCTCTGCACCGTCCCGGCGAGGAGGGCCCGGGTGGTGGCGGGGCCGTCGTTGGTGACGGTGATGCGCAGGCGGGAGCCGGAGTAGGCGAGCCGTACGCAGGCCGCCTCCGTGGTGGCGTGCTTGGTGACGTTGGTCAGGGCCTCCTGCACGATCCGGAACGCGGTCAGGTCCACACCAGGGGACAGCGGCTGCGGCTCCCCCTCCGTGGCGACGACGACGCTCACCCCCACGGACGCGCAGGCCGCGACCAGCTCGGGCAGCCGGGCCAGTCCGGGCGACGGCTCCAGCGGCGGGGAGTCCGGGTCGCCGCTCTGCCGCAGCAGCCCCAGCGTCGCCTTCAGCTCGCGCAGCGCGGCGGAGGTGGTGCCGTTGAGATCGGTGAGGATCTTCTGCGTCTGCTCCGGGTCGGTCAGCGCCAGGTGCGCGGCCGTGCCGGCCTGGGCGTTGGCCAGGGCCATGTGGTGGGCGACGACGTCGTGCAGCTCACGGGCGATGCGCATGCGCTCCTCTGTGACCCGCAGCCGCGCCTCCTCCTCGCGGGTGCGTTCGGCGTGCTCGGCACGGGCCTGCACCGCCGCCAGGTAGGCGCGCCGCAGCCGGGTCATGTTGCCTGCGGCCAGCGGCAGCAGCAGCCAGAAGAACGGGCCGATGGTCCGCAGCAGCAGCGAGACGTGGTCCATGGAGTCGGACATCGCCGCCGCGGCCGTCACCGCGACCATGGTGGCGATGCCGTAGACACGGGTGGTCCCGCGGTCGGTGTGGGTCGCCAGCCAGTAGAGCGCCGCCATGACGGGTGCCAGCAGCAGGGGGGTGAGGAGGTAGCCCAGCGCGATCACGACGACCGTGCACACGGCGGTCACCGCGACCGCGGTCCGCGGATGGCGGCGGTGCCTGAGCAGGGCGAGACAGGCCACGCCCAGCAGGACGGAGGCGGTCGTGTCCTGGTCCGGCGGTTCGGCGCCGGGCAGGGTGAGCATGCTGCCGAGGGTCGCGGAACCCATCAGCGCCGCGGCCAGGACCACGTCGACGACGACGGGGTTGCGGCCCGAGAAACTCTCCAGGCGGTCCGCGTAGCGCCGCTCCGGGGTGGTGATCATGGTGCTCTCCGGTCGGTGGGCTGGGTCCATGGTGGACGCCTCCGGGTGCGAACGGACCCCGGGACCGCCCGTGTCCTCGGTCACGGGCGGTCCCGGGGTGGAGCGGCCGGATCAGGTGCGCGCCGGTTCCAGGTCGGCCGGGACCCGATCCGGTGTCCCGGCCCGGCGGCCGAGCGCCTCGCCCTCCACGTCGACCCGGGGCAGGATCCGGTCCAGCCACTTCGGCAGCCACCAGGCCCGGTCGCCGAGCAGCGCGAGCACGGCGGGCACGATCGCCATCCGGACGACGAACGCGTCCAGCAGCACGGCGGAGGCGAGCCCGAACCCGATCATCTTGATCATGGAGTCGCTCTCCCCGATGAACCCGGCGAACACCGCGATCATGATCAGGGCGGCGGCCACGACCACACGGGCGCTGTGCCGGAAGCCGGACGTGACGGCCTCGGACGCCGACTCGCCGTGGACGTACGCCTCCCGCATCCGCGAGACGAGGAAGACCTCGTAGTCCATGGCGAGTCCGAAGACGATGCCGACCAGGAAGATCGGCATCAGGCTCATGATCGGCCCGGTCTGCTCCACGCCCAGCAGTTCGGCGCCGTGGCCCTGCTGGAAGACCACGACGACCGCGCCGAGGGAGGCCAGCACCGACAGCAGGAAGCCGGCGGCCGCCTTCAGCGGGACGAGCAGCGAACGGAAGACCACCAGCAGCAGCACGACCGCGAGGCCGACCACGACGACCAGATACGGCACCAGCGCGGCCTGCACCTTGTCGGCGATGTCGATGTTCATCGCGGTGGTGCCGGTGACCTCGAAGGTCGCCCCGGTCTCGGCCTCCGTCCCCGGGCGCCCGCCGCGGATGGTGGTCACCAGGTCCTTGGTCCTCTCGTCGGTCGGCGCGGTGGCCGGCACGACGGAGAACACGGCGGTGTCGCCGGCCTCGTTGAAGCGGGCGGGGGAGACGGACACGACGCCCTCGGTGCCGGCGATCTCCCGGGAGACGGTGGTGACGGCGCCCTTCGCGTCGCTGTCGCCCTTGGCGTCCACGACGACGGTCAGCGGCCCGTTGAAGCCCGGCCCGAACGCCTCGGCGAGCGCGTCGTAGGCCCGCCGCTCGGTGGTGGACGTCGCCTTGGCCTCGTCGCCGGGCATGCCCAGCTGGAGCTGCGTCATCGGCACGGCGAGCGCGCCGAGGCCCACGACGCCGAGGAGCAGCACGGGAAGGGGCCGCCGCAGCACGAACCGCGCCCACCGCGTGCCGCCGTTGTCGTTGCCGCTCTCCTCCATACGGCCGCTTTTGCGGGCCCGCCGCGGGAGCACGGCGTTGGGCCAGAAGCCGAGGAACGCGGGCACGAGCGTCAGCGCCACGAGTACGGCGACGACGACCGCGCCCGCCGCGGCCAGGCCCATCTTGGTGAGCATCGGAATGCCGACGACCGAGAGTCCGGCGAGCGCGATGACGACGGTGAGCCCGGCGAAGACGACCGCGGATCCGGCCGTACCGGCGGCGAGTCCGGCGGCCTCCTGGGGAGTGCGGCCCTTGGCGCGTTCCTCGCGGTAGCGCGAGACGACGAACAGGGCGTAGTCGATGCCGACCGCGAGGCCCAGCATCATCGCGAGCGTGCCGGTGGTGGTGGACAGGCCGAGCGCCTGGGACAGGACGAGGATCGTGGCCATGCTGACGCCGACGCCCACGACCGCGGTCAGCAGCGGCAGCCCGGCTGCGGCCAGCGAACCGAACGTCACGAGCAGCACCACGGCGGCTATCGCCATGCCGATCACCTCGGCGGCGCCGCCCGCGCCACCGCCGTCGTCCATCGCGCTCCCGCCGGCCTCGACGGTCAGTCCGCTGTCGCGGGCGTCGTCGAGCGCCTTCTCCAGGTGGGTGCGGCCGGCGTCGGTGAGGTCGTCGGAGGCGACCTTGTAGGTGACGGTCGCGTAGGCGGTGGTGCCGTCCCTGCTCACGGTCTTCGCCCGGAACGGATCGACGACGGACGCCACCTGCGAGCCGTCGCCCAGCTCGGCCACGGCCTCCTCGACGGCCTTCTTGTGGGCGGCGGCGGTGACCTTCTCGCCGTCCGGCGCGACGAAGACGACCCGCGCGGTGGCGCTGTCGGCCGTCGCCCCCGGGAACCGCTCCTCCATCAGGTCGTACGCCTTCTGGGACTCGATCCCCGGCATGGAGAAGCCCTCGTCGGCGGCGCCCGGGGCCTTCAGCGCGCCCAGGCCGACGGCGGCCAGGACGGCCGCCCAGACCAGAGCGACGTACCAGCGCCGCCGGAAGGCCAGACGGCCCAGTCGATACAGGAAAGTAGCCACGGCAAGGGGTCTCCACATCTGGGACTCGAACGTGTGCCCAGGCTCTCGGGGAGGGGGGTGCCGTGTCGTCGTGCGGATGCCGACAATCGCCGGTACTGAGAACGCAGTACGGGAGGGGGGCGGGTCCGCCGGGAGTACGACCGCCCGGTAGGACCCTGGTCTCACCTCCCCCTGGCACCCGACCCGATCTCGACCACCCGCGCCCAGGCCGGTGGGGTGTCCGGCACGTAGTCGGGGTCTTCCTCGTCGCCCGCTCCGCCGCGTGAGCGCGGGAGGCGGGGAAACAGCCCGACCACCGTCCGGCACGGCGGCCGGGTGCTCGGCCACGGGGTCTGACCGTCCGTCAGGGCGACGACGACATCGGGCCGGGGCCGGGCCCGCAGCGCGGTCGCGAAGCCCGCGCGCAGATCCGTGCCGCCGCCCCCGACCAGCGGAATCCCCTCGGCGCGGCACACCCGGTGCACATCGCCGGCCGCCGCGTCGCACGACACCACGCTGACCAGGTCGGAACGCCCGCCCACGGCACGGGAGATCGCGGCGACCTCCAGCAGGGCACTGCCCAGTTCGGCGTCGCTGACCGAGCCGGAGGTGTCGACGACGACACAGACGTGCGGCGGCCGGCGCCGCAGGCTCGGCAGGACCGCGCCGGGCACGGAGGTGGAGCGGCGCGAGAGCCGGCCGTAGGTGTAGTCCTCGCCCGCGCCGGGGGCGGAAGCGGCCGACCGTACCGCCGCGCCGAGCAACTGCCTCCAGGGCTGCGGCGGATGGAAGGCCTCCTCCGCCCACCGCTGCCAGCCGTCGGGGGCGCTGCCCGGGCGGCCGGTGATGCCCTGCGCCACCCGGAACCGGACGGCGTCCCGTTCCTGAGGGCTCAGCCCGTGCGCGCCGTCCGGCCCCAGATCCCAGCCCCGCTCCAGGCCGTCGGCGCCGCTGCCGCAGTCCAGCCAGGCCAGGTCCTGCATGCGCGGGCCCAGCCGGAACTGGCGCAGATAGTCCTCCATCAGCTCGCCGTCGCGCAGCATCAGGCTCGCCGGGTCGACGGCGCCCTCGGGCCGGGCAAGGCCGTCCCCGTACACGTCGTCGTTGATCTCGCAGTCCGCGGCGATGTTCATCCGCAGCCGCTCCCCCGGCCCGGTCAGCCCGCGCTCCCGCGCCACCCGGTCGCTGCGCCCGTGATGGTCCCGCAGCAGATGCGACACCTCGTGCACCCACACCCCGGCCAGCTCCTCCACCGGAGTGCTCCTCACGAACCCCGGCGACACATAGCACCGCCAGTGCCGATCGACCGCCATCGTCGGCACCGACCGCGACTCGACGACATGCAGAGCGAAGAGGGCGGTCGCGAGATAGGGCCGGACTCGTGCGGCGTGCAGCCGGGCGGAGAAGAGCTTGTCCCGATCGAGAGGCAGGACCGCCCCACCCCGCCCCCCGGGCAGGACGTCCCGCCGCCATCGGTCCTGGCCATGGTCCCGGTCCTGGCCATGGTCCCGGTCTGGGCCATGGTCCCGGTCTGGGCCATGGTCCCGGTCTGGGCCATGGTCCCGGTCCTGGCCATGGTCCCGGTCCCGGTCTCGGTCCGGGCCCCGGTCGAGGTCTCCGTCGAGGTCCCTGTACCGGTCCCGGTCTGGGCCACGGTCGCGGTCGCGATCCGGGGCGGGGGTGAGGGCCGCAACCGGGGCGACGGGCGGGACCGGGCCATGGTCCCCGTGACGGCTGCGGTCCGGTGCAGGGGCTGGGGCAGGGGCTGGGGCAGGGGCTGGGGCAGGGGCTGGGGCAGGGGCCGGGGCTGGGGCAGGGGCTGGGGTCTGGGCTGGGGCCGGGGCTGGGGCCTGGGCCGGGTGTCCGTCGTGGGTCATCGGCGTCCCGCCTTCCGCCTCGCCGCGGTCTCCGCCGTTCCGGCCGCCGCCCGGTCCGCTCGGTGGGACAGGGTCACGACGCCGGAGAGGCGTTCGATCGACGTCGGGACGTCCCAGTCCTCCCGGCGCAGGGAGGCGAGGGTGCTTGCGGGGACGACGATCAGGTCCGGGGCGCCGGTCTCCAGGGCGCGGACCAGCAGGGCCCAGGCCGCGTCCCAGCGGGCCTTGTCCGGACGGGCCCGTACCGCTTCCACCACACCGTCCAGCGCGGCCTGCCGCAGATCCCCGCGTTCGGGCAGCTCGGCACCCGACGGGTCGGCGAGCAGCAGCTCCGGGTCCGGCAGGTCCATCCGGTCGACGCACGCCAGCAGTTCAAGGCCGGGCCCGTCCCCCACGGTGCCCCGCACCAGCATCGACAGCACCTCCCGCGAGGACCCGGCGGCGGTGGCGAAGGCGACCAGTGACTGGGTCATCTCCCAGCTGCGCGGCGACGGCCAGGCCCCACCCCGTCGTGCCTCCCCGCTCGGCAGCCGGTGCACGAGCGCCGGACGCCCCGACAGCAGCCCGCCCACCGCGCGCCGCGCGAAGTCCACGGCGTCGGCCAGCCTTTCGGGGTCGAGCCGGGGCAGGGTCGCCCGGGGCCAGGTCCCACCGAGTCCGCGTACGACGACCTCGTGGTCGTGGGCCCACTGCAGATGCACGAACCGGTTGGCCAGCGGCGCGCTCAGTTCCCAGCCGTCGGCGGCCGAGGAGCGCGGGTTGGCGGCGGCCACGATCCGCACCCCGGCCGGCAGCCGCAACGCCCCGACCCTGCGCTCCAGCACCAGCCGTAGCAGCGCGGCCTGTACGGCGGGCGGCGCGGTCGACAACTCGTCCAGGAACAGCAGCCCCCGCCCGGCCTTCACCAGCCGTACGGCCCAGTCCGGCGGCGCCATCGGCACGCCCTGCTCGGCCGGGTCGTCCCCGACGACGGGCAGCCCGGAGAAGTCGGACGGTTCGTGGACGCTGGCGATCACCGTGGTCAGCGGCAGGTCGAGTTCGACGGCGAGCTGGGTGAGCGCGGCGGTCTTGCCGATCCCCGGCTCACCCCACAGCAGGACGGGCAGATCGGCGGCCACGGCCAGCGTGAGCGCTTCGAGCCGGGGGTCGGGCCGGGGTTCGGTCGTGGTGTCCCGCAGCAGCACCAACAGGTCTGCTGCCACGTCGAGTTGGGAGGGGGAAGGCGGGGAGGAGGAAGGTGCGGAGAGGGAAGGTGTGGAGGGAGAAGAGGGCAGGGTGCGAACGGGCATGTGTCATCACCATGGGTCTCGTGAGGGAGGCTGAGGAAGAAGGTGGGGGGCGCGCGGCTCAGGAGAAGGTCGCGTGCCGTGGGCGCGAGCGCCGGGAACCGGGCCGTCGGGGGACGTGCTCGTCGTAGCGGGCGGGTCCGGGGCGGGGACCGGCCAGCCCGGCCCGGAAGAGTCCGTACGTCACCCGCCGCCGAGCGATCGACTCCAGCTCGTCCCGCAACGCACCGTCACGCAGCATCGCGTCCGGCCCCAACAGCCCCTCGACGACGGCCAGCGCGCCCGCGATGTCGCCGTGCCAGAGGCGTTCACGCACGTCGGGCAGGCACTCGGGACGGCGGTGCGCGTCGTCGATGGCCTGGAGACAGGGCAGCGGGGTGCCGGTCAGCGCGGCGAGGAGTTCCTCGCGCCGGATCTCGTCGGGCGCGTGGTCCAGGGGCGCCAAAACCCCGTCGACCAGCCCGATCCGATGCCGGTCGCCCCGGCACCGCACGACCCGCACCGACCCGGCCCGCTCCGGCCCCGCGGCACGCCCCGCCCCGGAGTGCTCCGGTACGAGTGCGGCGGCGACCAGCGGATGCAGCCGGCCGGCGTCGATCGCACCGGCCCGCAGCAACTCCAGGTCGGGCAGGACCCAGGTCGCGGCGTCGGGCAGCACGGGCAGGGCGGACGAGGCGCGGGCGCCGCGCCCGGCGGACTCCACGATCCGCAGCCCACCCGCACCGCCACGACCGTCATCGGTCACCTCCAGCAGCAGCCGCTGCCGGTCCCCCAACCGCACGACCACGGCACCGGAGGACCGCCCCTCGGCACGCAGCAGCAGCGACGCCTCGTCGGCCCACCGGTCGACGGCACAGAGGGGCCCGTACGGAACGCCGTCACCCGGCGGTTCAGGACCCGCCCCGGCGCCACAACCGGCCCGGCTCCGCAGCTCACCGGCACGGCCGGCGTCCCAGAGGTGCCGGTGCAGATCGAGCCGGAACCGGCGGCTGGGCCGGGGGTGCGGGTGGGGATGGGGATCGGGGTGAGGATCGGGATGGAGATCCGGATCGGGGTCGGGATCGAGGGGTGCGTTCGGTGGGGCACCGCCGCCGCCCTGCCCGCGTCCCCCGTCCCACAGCGCCAGGCTGATCCGCTGGCCGGCGTCCGCCCACGCGGGCGGAGTCCGCACCACGAGTTGCAGCGGCTGCCGGCGTCCGCGGCCCGTGTCGCCGTACCGGGCGAGCGCCAGGGTCAGCCCCGGGCGCAGCAGCCCGTCGGGAGCGATCCGGGGCATGTGCCAGCGCAGCAGATCGGGGGCCAGAGCACGCAGATCGGCACGGACCCGGGCGGCTGCTTCCCGCCCGTACTCCCGTGCCAGGGACCGCAGATTGAGATCGACGTCGATTCCCGCGGCGGCACAGGCCCCCGCCCAGTCGCCGACGAGCCGGCGGGCGGTCGCGGTCTCGATCATGGAGGCCGGCACGGCGAACTCGCGCACGCGCGGCCAGAAGGAAACCCGGGGTTCCTCGTTCGCGTTCGGAGTGCCCATCAGCACTCACCTTGCGCGGACGGGTCCCCCAATCTGTCAACAGAGTGAGTCGTCATCGCGGCGAGCGTAGCGCCCAGCGCGCGAACACCGCGAGGGATTTTCCGCGCACCCGAATCCACGGCACCCTTCTCCGAACACCACGGCAACCTTTCCGGCACCAGCGGCCACTGACACATGGCCAGCTCTCACCGAACCGCCCAAGGACCCAGCTGTGGCATCCAGTTCCCGTTCCCGTTCCCGTCCCCATCGCCGGTCCCCGGGGAAGCGGCGTACCGCCCTCGTCGCCGCCGCCCTCGTCGCGACCGTCGCCGTGGCCGTATCCCTGGTCATGGCCCTGCGCCCCGACGGTGAGACCACGGCGGTCGAGTCACCGGCCGCGCCGGCCGCGTCCACCGCCCGCTCGGCAACGGCGACCCCGCGCTCGGCACCCACCCCGAAGCCGACACCCGAGCCGACCCCCACCACGAAGAGACCGGCGCCCGAGCCCTCCAAGGCGGCCGCCACGGCGACACCTCGACCCGCCTCGG
The DNA here is from genome assembly GCF_042657965.1 of Streptomyces coerulescens. Taxonomy (NCBI): domain Bacteria; kingdom Bacillati; phylum Actinomycetota; class Actinomycetes; order Kitasatosporales; family Streptomycetaceae; genus Streptomyces; species Streptomyces coerulescens. The sequence continues at coordinate 103,227 of NZ_JBHSKM010000040.1, read as the reverse complement.
CCTCCGCCCCGTTGGCGGGGCGGATCCGCCCAGGTGTCGACTACCGGGGAACCGCCACCTTCTACGACGCCGGAGACGGCGACGGCGCCTGCCTGTACGGCCCGACCGACGACGTCTTGACCGCGGCGATGAACACCACGGACTACGAGACCTCCAAGGCCTGCGGGGCGTACGTCCAGGTCCGTGCGGCGAGCGGCGCCACCGTCACGGTCCGGATCACCAACGAGTGCCCCCTGCCCTGCGCCCCCGGCCAACTCGACCTCAGCGCCCAGGCCTTCGCCAGGCTGGCCGCGCCCGTCACGGGGCAGATCCCGATCACCTGGCGGCTGCTGAGCCCGGCCGTCTCCGAGAAGATCTCGGTCCGCTACAAGACCGGCTCCAGCCGCTACTGGTGCGAGATCCAGGCGGTGGGCCACAGAAACCCCCTGGCCCGCCTGGAGGTGCGGACGGCCGGCGGCTGGCAGCGGCTGCCGCGCACCGAGTACAACCACTTCCTGTCCGAACAGGGCGCGGGCTGCGGGGCGGCGATCCGGCTCACGGACATCTACGGAGAGACGCTGACGGTCGACGGGCTCGCGATACGACCGGACGTGGCGCAGCCGACCGGGGTCCAGTTCGCGGCGCACTGACCCGCCACCACCTGACTACCCGGCGGACGGTGTCGCCCCGTCGCCGGCCCCGCGCGTCGGCTCCACCGACGGGCGGGCCGTGGGAGTCACCGTCGCGTCCGGCGTCCGCGAACCCACAGCCTGTGGATCGCGGGTGGGCACCGAGGTCGGTGTCCCGGGCCGCGGGGTCGGTGTCGGTGACGCCGTCCGGCCCGAGGGCGGGGTGCGGGTCGGGGACGCCGAGGGGGCCGGGGTGGAGGGCGAGGGGGTGGGCGGTGTCGTGCGGTCGCTCGTGGGCGGGGGCGCGAGCGGGGGCGTGGGGTTGGTGGGCACGTCCGGGCCGCTCGTGGTGAACGGCAGCGCGACCAGCAGCGCCAGGGCACAGGTCACGCCCACCCCGGTCGCCGTACGCACCAGGCGCCGGCGGGTCGCCTTGCGGCGCAGCGTCTCGTAGTGGCCGGGCGGTGGGGCGAGGTGGTCCGCGGGCGGGCGGAGGATGACCGCGAGGGGGTCGTCGGGGGCGAACTGCGGGCCGTCCACGTCGTCCTCGTCAAAGCGTGTGGTCAAGGCTTCTCCTCAGATGGACGCGGAGCAGTTCACGGGCCGCGTGCAGGTCGGCCTTGACGGTCCCTTCCTTGCGTCCGGTCAGCACGGACACCTCCCGGATCGGCATGTCAGCGTAGTAGTGGAGGAGGATCGGGGTGCGCAGTCGTTCGGGGAGGGACTGGACCAGCAGGCGCACCGACGGATCCGCCTGTTCCGTGTGCGCGTTGACGGCCGCCTCGGTGGTGGCCCGGCGCATCGCCCTGCGCTCGCGCTCCAGCTTGCGCCAGTGGTCCCGGACGAGGTTCGCGGCGGTGACGTAGAGGAAGCCGCGCGGTTCCTCCACGCGGCTCCAGCGGGCCCACAGCCTGGTGAAGGCCTCGGAGGCGATCTCGTGGGCCGTCTCGTCGTCGTCGACGAGACGGCGGCACCAGCCGGCCAGGCGCGGATACAGGGCAGCGAACAGCTCGGACGCTGCCTTGTCTCGGGACCGTTTCAACGCTCTCCATGGTCGGGACGGCGGAACGACGTTCGTGGCGCCGGCGCCTGCGGGCTCGTAGGGGAGGATGCCGGGCCGTCGGCTCGCGTTCCCTCGGCCGCCCGGCCCGGATCCCCCTCCTTCGGTCAAGGGGCCGCCGAGCTCAGCGACGCGAACACGATCACGTTGTCGCGGTACTCCTCACCCTCGCGCGGGCCGCCGCAGGTGATCAGCCGCAGCTCCGGGCGGTCGACGTCCCCGTAGACCTGCTCGGCCGGGAAGTCCGCCTTGGCCACGGTCCGTACGGCGCCGACCGCGAACTCCGCCGAGGAGCCGTCCTCCCGGCGCGCCACGATCCGGTCGCCGCGCCGCAGTTCCCCCAGGCGGCGGAAGACCCCGTCGCCGTAGGCACCGACCGTGACATGGCCGAGGATCACCGACGGGCCGACCTGGCCCGGCGTCGGGGAGTGCCGGTACCAGCCCGCCCGGTCGTCGGCGGTGATCGGCGGCACCTCCACGGTGCCGTCCCGCGCCAGGCCGAGCCCCATGACGGGGGTGTCGACGCCGATCGCGGGGATCCGCAGCCGGACCGGGGCCGAACGGCCCATCGCGCGCTTGGAGTTCGCGGCGGACGAGGAGCCGGAGGACGAGCCGTCGCCCGCCCCTTCCCGCCCCCTGGTCCTTCTGGCGCTCGCGCTCGCGTTCGCGTCCTGCTCCGTGGCCTGCCCGGCGCAGCCCACCAGCAGCGACGCCGTGGCCGCCGTGGTGAACGCCCGCCTGGTCAGGCCCGTCATGCCCCGGTCGCCCTCCGCCGCCGTACGACGAACGTCGTCGCGCCCCCGGCGAGGAGCAGCGCGGCGGCGCCACCGCCGATCAGTCCGCCGTTCCCGCTGCCGGTGTCCGAGGCCGGCGTCACGCCGGTGTCGGGCGCCCCGGACGGCCGGACGGAGACCTGTCCGCCGCCCGGCGCGCGGGTCGGCTCGGCCGACGGTGCCGTGGGGACGGGGGACGGGTGCCGGGTCGGTTCGGCGGTGGGGGTCGGCGAGGCCGTGGCCGAGGGGACCCGGGTCGGGCTGGGGACGGGGCTCGGGGTGGAAGAGTCGGCGAACGCGGGCGTGCCGGCCGCCAGTAGGGCCGTGCAGGTCAGTGCCAGGGCGCTGAACGTGGTGCGGCGCATGGACTCGCTCTCTTTCGTCGGTCCGCCGGTACTGCCGTACCCGGCGGGCTGGGTGACGGGTCGAGCGGAGAGACGAGGCAGCGATGGGGCAGGTTGTAAAGAGATGGCAAAGTCACCCGTGGGGTCACCTCCCCGTGGCCGATGAGTCGCTCGGGCGCGGCATACGTACGATGAGGGCGTGACAGCCCGTGCACCGCACCACCGTGCGCCGCGGCTCCCGATCCCGGGACCGTGGCGCATGCTTCTGCTGCTCGGGCTGCTCGCCGGTTTGTTCGGGATGCACGGACTCGGACCCGGCGACGTGGTCGCGGCGCACTCCGCACCGGGGCACGGGCACGCCCTCGCCATGAGCGGCCCCACGACGGCCATGACCGACGAGGCCGTCTGCCACGGCGACGGCACGAGCGGCGGACACGCCCAGCACGCCGACCCGACCTGCGCCTCCGGTGCCGTCGGCACCGGCCCCGCGCTCCCGGCCCTGGTGCCCGACCCGGCCGGGGCCGGCGTCACGGGCGCCCTCGACCGCCGCTCCCCGGCCGCGGTGCCGGACGGCGAACGCGCGCCTCCCTCACTGGCCGAACTGCAGATCCTGCGGACGTAGGACAAGGCCGAGCCGTCCCCCGCCACTGACGGGGCGCACGGCGCTCAGCCATGTCCGTGCCACGCCCCCGCGAGGGCGCGGCATCCCCCGCACACCGCAGGAGTCCTCAGCATGACCAGCACCAACCGCACGAACAGCACGACGCGTACGACGCGTACGACGCGTACGACGCGCACAAACAGCACGACCCGGACGACCCGGAGGCTCGTCCGGCGGACCGCCCTGGCCGCGACGGCCGTCACAGCGGCCCTCGTCCTCGCCGCGTGCGGCGGCGACGGCGACGGCGGCTCGGACGCCGCGGCCGACGCGCCCGCCTCGTCCTCCGCGAGCGCCGACGCGCACAACGACCAGGACGTCACCTTCGCGCAGGGCATGATCCCGCACCACCAGCAGGCGGTGCAGATGGCGGAGATGGCCGCCGACCGCGCCTCGTCCGCCGAGGTCAAGGACCTCGCCGAGCGGATCCGCACGGCCCAGGACCCGGAGATCCGGACCATGTCCGGCTGGCTGAAGTCCTGGGGTGAGGACGTGCCTTCGGCCGCGCCCGGCATGGACCACTCCGGTGGCTCAGGTCACTCCGGTGGCTCCGATGGCTCCGGTCATTCCGGTGGCTCCGATGGCTCCGGTCATTCCGGTGGCTCCGGGATGGCCGGGATGATGGACGCGAAGGACATGGACGGGCTCATGAAGGCGTCCGGCAATGCCTTCGACTCCCTGTTCCTCACCCTCATGGTCGAACACCACGAGGGCGCCGTGGAGATGGCCGGGACCGAGAAGGCCGAGGGCCGCTACGGCCCGGCGACCGAGCTGGCGGACGCCGTCGTCACCGCCCAGACGGCCGAGATCAAGGAGATGAACAAGCTGCTCGGCAAGACCGGGGGCTGACGCCCCGCCGGGCGGCGGCCCGGACCCCCGTCCCGGGCCGCCGCCCCCTCACTCCAGCCCCAGCGACCGCCGGTACGGCTCCCCAGGGCCCGCCCGGTCCACGATCGCCGCGCACGCCGGACGCGCCGCGCAGTCCGCGGCGGGGCCGGCCGGGCGCAGCAGGGTGTTGCCCCTGAACTCCAGGTTCTTCGGGTCGCCGCAGTCCGGTGCGGGCGGCCAGCCGCCGGGGTAGTCGCGGCGCGGCAGCCAGTCGGGGACGGTGTCGTCCCAGAAGTTGCCGTGGAAGCGGACGTCGCGCACGGGCCGGCCGCCCCAGTCCTCGCTGCACCCGCCGATCGAGGCCCGGTAGCCGTGCACGGCGTTGTCGCGCACGGTCATCCACCGGCTGCTGTCGTCGGTGTAGATGCCGACGTTCCAGATGCCCCAGGCACTGTCCGAGACCGCGTTTGCGCTGACCAGCGCGCCGTCCGCGTACGACGTGCCCTGCTCGCCGCGCAGATAGACGCCACCGCCGTCGGCAAGGAGCCGGTTGGTCGCGAACACCCTGTTGCCGACGATGCGGTTGCCGCTCATCAGACCGCGCACGTCCTCGGCGGGGCCGGAGAGGATGCCGCTGTAGGGCAGATGGTCGACCTGGTTGTGCGCGATGGTCGTCCGCCGGCTGCCGCCGTCCCAGATACCGGAGGAGGCGCTGTAGTCGGCCCCGGTGTGGTGGATCCAGTTGTTGCTGACGCGGTTGCCGCGGCTGGTGCCCTTGGTGTGGGGCGGCAGGACGCCGAGCGCGATGCCGCCGTCGGAGATGTCGGTGAAGAGGTTGCCGTCCACCGTGTTGTGCGCGCTGTACCCGGAGAACCGCAGCCCCTGGGCGCCGAGATGGACGAACCGGTTGCCCTGGAAGGTGATGCGTTCGGCGCCGTGGAAGGCGACGTTCCCGGGCACGGTGAGCAGCCTGGGCTCGTCACCCTCCCCCGGCCGCAGATACATGCTCCACGCGGCGGCGAATCCGGCGGGCTCGCTGGGCGCCGTCCAGCCGGCGTGCGCGAACGTCAGCCCCTTGAAGGCGATGTCGTGCACCGGCCGGCCCGCGCTGCCGCTCCCGCCGACCAGTGTCCGGAGCACCGGCGCCGTCACGTCCGTGCGCCGCATGTCCTCACCCGTCCTCGGCCGGTACAGCAGCCGGTGGTGACCGGGACGGGAGCGGTCGAGGTACCAGCTCCCGCGCCGGTCCAGGAAGCCGGGGGAGTTCTCGACGTCGGACGGCAGGGCGAGCAGCTCCGGCCCGTACAGTTCGCGGGCCATCCGCCAGCACGGCTGGTCCATGGTGATCGTCGATCCGCCGCCGGGGCCGCGCGAGATGTCCGCGATGCCGCAGCGGCCCTCCAGGTAGTCGAAGCGGAACCGCAGCTCCATGTCGCGGGGCGTCCGCCAGGTGCGGGGGACGGCGCTGGTGGTGGTGAGGCCGGTGCCGGTCACCTTGAGTCTGCCGGGGATCCCGTCGCCGAGACTCGCCCGGTCGGCGCGCCGGCCCGCCACGTACAGCTGCCGGGTCTCCAGCGCGCCGACGTCCGCCCGCCACACGCCCCGCCGCCGCGGATCGGGCCGCCAGCCCCCGATCTCCCGGCCACCGCTGAGGGTCACCGGTTCCTGCCGCGCGGTGCCGTGGCCGTACGCCTGGTAGACCACCCGGTGACCGCCCCGGCCGGAGTCGCCGGCCGCCTCCGACATGCGCAGCGGAGCGGTCAGCCGGTACGTCCCGCCGCGCAGGTTCACCACGATGTCCGAGGTCATCGTGGCCGTGCCGGCCCGCACCGCCTGCTGGGCACGCGCCGGTGTCGCGAACGGACGCTCGTAGGTGCCCGGCCATCGGTCGTTCCCCCAGGTCGCCACGTACAGCTGCCGCGCGTCCGGCCGGGTGTTCTGCGCCGGCACCGCGGGCGGGGCCGCCCAGGTCCCAACGGACAGCGCCACCGCCATCACCGACACGACCGCCCCGACCCGCAGGTACGCCATGTTCCCGCTCCTCCCGTTCGCCGGTCGTGTCCATGGTCGGGCGGGGGCGGGGCCGCGCGCGTCGGCCGATCGTCGCTCGCGGTGCCTCTTTGGTAGCTGTCGCGTCCTACGGAGGTTTCGGTCCCCGGCGGCACGGAGGATCGTTACGGGCATGGCAGAGCAGCGCTTCGACGTGTGGTCGTCGGGAGCCGCCTACGAGCGGTACATGGGCCGGTGGAGCCGTACCGTCGCACGGGACTTCCTGACCTGGCTCGACCGCCCGGCCGGCCTGCGCTGGCTGGACGTGGGCTGCGGCACGGGTGCGTTGTCGGCGCTGGTGACGGAGCGGTACGGCCCGCGCCGGGTGCTGGGGTGCGACCGTTCCGAGGCTTTCGTGACGACGGCCGCCCGTACCACGGCACCGGCCGAGGCACCGCGCTTCGTCGTGGGGGACGCCCTGGCGCTGCCCGTCCACGACGGTGTGTTCGACGTTGCGATCAGCGGTCTGACGCTCAACTTCCTGCCCGAACCGGCCGCCGCCGTACGGGAGTTGACGCGAGCCGTCCACCCCGGTGGCCTGGTCGCGGCGTACGTCTGGGACTACGGCGACGGCATGGGCTTCCTGCACGCGTTCTGGACGGCCGCCGCCGCGACCGACCCGGCCGCCGCCGCGCTGGACGAGGCCCGCCGCTTCCCCGGCTGGGGCCCGGAGACTCTCCACAGCCTGTGGACCGACGCGGGCCTCACCGACGTCTCGACGATCCCGGTAGACATCCCCACGGTCTTCGCGGACTTCACCGACCTGTGGTCCCCCTTCCTCACCGGCCAGGGCCCCGCCCCGGGCTACGTCACCACGCTCACCCCGGCCGCCCGCGACCGTCTGCGCGACGCCCTGCACGCGCTGCTGCCCATCGCGCCGGACGGTTCCGTCCCGCTCATGGCACGGGCCTGGGCGGTGCGGGGCGTACGGCCCCGGGGGAATCATCCGCCTTCGCGGTCGGGTTGACGAAGCACGACCGTCGAAGAGTCGATACGTCGAAGAGTCGAAGATCCGAAGCCTCGATGCCTCGAAGCTCGAAGCCTCGAAGCCTCGAAGAGGAGCCGTTCATGTCCGAGTCCGCAGCACCGGCCGAACGCCACGCCCGCGTCCACGAGCTCCGCCTGGTGGTGACCGCCGCCGACTACGACGAGGCGCTGCGCTTCTACCGGGACGAGCTCGGTCTCCCGGAGCGTGCCGCGTTCTCCTCGCCCGACGGGCGGGTGACCATCCTGGAGGCGGGGCGGGCCACCCTGGAGCTGACCGATCCCCGGCACGCCGACTTCATCGACGAGGTGGAGGTCGGCAGCCGGGTGGCCGGCCACATCAGGGTCGCCTTCCAGGTGGACGACTCCACGGCGACCACCGCGAGGCTGGCGGCGGCCGGGGCCGAGGTCCTGGCGGAGCCGACCCGCACGCCGTGGAACTCCCTCAACTCACGCCTCGAAGCACCGGGCGCCCTGCAGCTGACGCTGTTCACGGAGCTGGGGGAGCCGGACGGACCGGAGAAGCCGGAGGAGCTGGGCGAGCCGGAGGAACGCGCGTAGACCCGCGGACAGACCCGCCGGTGCCGCGGAACCCTTGGTTCCTCGGGGCGCTTATTCATCCGTTTCGGTGATAATTGGGGCATGAGTACGGCGACGCTTGAACTAGCGGCCACGTCGAGCGAAGTACTCAACGTGATCGCCGCCTTCGTTGGTGGAATGGTCATCGCCGGCGCACTGGTCTGGGCCGTGCAGTTCGGCATGCGGGTCCGTGACCGGGAGCTGCCACGGCCCACTCCGGAGGAACAGACACATCTGCCCGACACCGGCCCGGTCCATGAGCTCCGGGAGGTGCGCGAGCCCGACGAGGTCCCGCACGCGGAGGGCAGAGAACGCCTGCTGCCGCACGACCTGCACCATGCGGGCAGCAGAAGGAGCGAGGACCAGCACCGCAAACGCTGGCTGCCCGGCAAGAGCGGCTCCTTCGGCGGCGGCGGGATAGGACACGCCTGAGCCGTGGCCGTAATGGGGGGCCGTAGCCGTAATGGGGGCGACGGGGGCCATGCCCCGATGCCACCCTGTCCTCGTCCTGAGTACTGATGTCGGAACAGGGGGCTGGGGGCCGTTGAGCAGGCGACGCTTCGTGGCCAGGGGTGTGCCCGGCGGCTATCGCATCTGGGACAACCACGGCCGCCGTTTCTGGGGCGACCTCTACGAACTCTGCCCCGACGATCTGCTGACCGAGCTGAACGGCCGGAAGGACCCGGCCAGGATCAGCGAGCTGCTGAGGCGTTACCGCGGTTTGAAGCGCTAGTCCGGTCGGAGGCGTCCGGGGCCAGGGCGAGTGCGAGGATCACGAAGAAGTCGATCCCCACCATGATCACCGACCAGACCGGGGTGTACGGCAGGAACAGGAAGTGGGCGACCATACTCAGGGACGCCAGGAAGATACCGGTGATCCGGGCCCACCAAGCTCCCTGGAGGATGCCGGCGCCGACACCGACGGCGAGGACGCCGAGGCTGAGCAGGATCCAGCCCCAGGCCGTGAGGTTGGCCTCGAAGACATAGTCTCCGATCCGGGCGTACACGTCGTCCTCGGCGATGGCGGAGATGCCCTGGAGGATCGCCAGCAGCCCGTTGACCAGCATCAGCACACCGGCGAAGACGAGTCCGCCGGTCATCCAGTCGGAGCTGGGGGCGCCGCCGGGTGCGGTGCCCGGCGTGGTGCCCGCTCGGGCGGAGGGCCAGGTCGCCCGGGACGTGTCCGAACCTCCGGATCCACCGGGTCCGCCGGCCGCCCGGTTCCCCGGAGGGCTATGGGCGGCATCGCTGGCATGCGACTGCGGCTGCGACTGCTGCTGGCTCATGGCTGCCGTACCCCACTTCTCGCGTGTCCCACGGTCGGGCTCTGCGGTCGGTACGACGATCGACCGGCCAGGGGGTGCCCACCACGGGGGAGACGCCGATCGGGTGACGTCCGGAGTGCGGAGGGGGCGGTGCCGATCTTCACTGAAGGGACTGGAACGCACCCTTGGAGCCCCGCATGCCCGCTCACCGCCCCCGCCGGCGCACGACCACGCCCCTCCTGGTGACCGCCATCCTGGCGGTCACGGCCCTGACCTCCTGCTCGGACGACGACACGCCCGCCTCGGTGGCCACCAAGGCGGCATCGGCCTACGCCTCGGCCACGGCGGAGGCGGGCCGCCAACTCGACGAGATCAAGGGCGGCATCGACGCCAAGAGCTCGGTGCGGCTCGGCGACCCCACGACCGACTCGGACGGCCGTGCGTCGGTGGAGGTCACGGCCGAGAACACGACCGACTCGACGAAGTCCTTCGCCGTCCAGGTCAACTTCAAGGACGAGAACGGCAATCTGCTCGACGCGTCCGTGGTGACGGTGTCGGACGTCGCGGCGAACAAGTCCGGCAAGGCCACCGTCCGCAGCACCCGCGACCTGAGCGGGGACGTGCGGGCGGAGGTGGAACGGGCGGTGCGCTACTAGCCACGGCCCCGGCGGGGCAGAGCCAACCGTGGCCCTCGCCGGGCAGAGCCGGCCACGGCCCTCGCCGGGCAGCGGAGCAACGAGGCCGCGCCACGAGACCGGGCCACGACGCCACGCCACGAGGCCGGGCCACGAGGCCGTTCTACAGCCGCCCGCCCCCACCGTCCGACACCGTGTCGTGCTGCTCCTGTGCCGACCCGCTCACCGTGATGTCGACCTGCTCGCTCGTCGCGCTGACGCCGTTCAGAGTGGCCGTCGCCTGGAGACGGCCCGGGCCGGCGGGAAGGGCCAGGCCGGGGACGCAGGACCAGGTGCCGTCCGGTGCCGTCGTCGCGCAGACCTCCGCCTCCAGCGCGTCGCGGACCGTGATCTGGGCGCCCGGGTAGGCCGTGCCGGACGCCTCGGGAAACGCGCTCAGCGGGGTCCCCGACGCGGGGCGGGAGAGGGTCGGGGCGGGCAGTCCGACCGTCACGGAGCAGGTGCCGCGCAGACGCACGGTGCCGTCGGCGTCCTTCAGGGCGAGGGTGCAGTCGGGGAGACGGGTGCCGGGTTCGGCGTCCGGGGGAACGGACAGGACGAAGGGAAAGGCGGACCCCTCCCGCCCTGACGCGGACGGTCCGGCCGACGGCTCCCTCACCGACCCGGACGGGCCGACGGACGGCGCCGTCCCGTCGAAGGCGTACGCCCCATCGGCGGCGTACGCCCCATCGGCGGTGTACGTCCCGTCGAAGGTGTACGTCCCGCTGCCCCCGCCCCGCGCCACGGCACCCCGGTGTCCGAGCCCGGAGAACGGCGCACCCGTCACCCGCGCGCCGGCCGGCGCGGTCAGCGTCAGGGCCGATCCTGCGCCGAGCGGCTCGCCCTCGTGGCCCCGGACCTCGACGATTCCCTCCCGCCCGGGTTCGATGGTCGCGGAGGCCGCCCACAGCCCCTGACCGCCCGGCCCGCCCGACCCGCCAGGCCCGCCCGACCCGACCGGTCCGCCCGACCCGACCGGTCCGCCCGGCCCGCCAGACCCGCCCGACCCGACCGGTCCGCCAGACCCGCCAGACCCGCCAGGCCCGCCCGACCCGACCGGTCCGACCGGTCCGCCCGACCCGCCAGACCCGCCAGGCCCGCCCGACCCGACCGGTCCGCCAGACCCGCCAGGCCCGCCCGACCCGACCGGTCCGACCGGTCCGCCCGACCCGACCGGTCCGCTCGGCCCACCCGGACCCTCACCGCCGTATGCCGTCCCCGGCACGACCACCGCGACCGCCACCGCGAGCGACCCGAGCACCGTCGTCTTCCAAGACCTGGGGGACCGGCTCATCGTCGGCGGAGCTCCTCACACACGTCGGCGGCACCCCACCCTCACCCGCGATTCTCACGGCCGGGCCCCGCGATGACATGCACTGTTCGGCCGTACGGGCCGACGGGGCGGGGAGCACCACCCGTCCGGGCGCGAGGCCGGATGCCGCGGGCCTTCTCGATCAAGGGGTCGAACAGGCGGCGCACCAGCTCCGCCGCCGAGTCCAGGCCCTGTCGAGAAGTGCACAGCCCTCTTGCGCAAGTGGCCGAGGAACGCCGCTCGCGCGGATCTCGCTCAGCCGGCGGCGGACCGCGCCGTCAACCGCGCCTGCAGACCGTCGAGGATCGTCTCCACGCCGAACGCGAAGACCTCCTCCACCTGCTCCCCGAAACTCTGCCCCCGGCGCGCCTGCGCCTCCCCGCTGGCAGCCAGCCGTGGGTACTTCGCCGCGATCGCCTGGGCCTGGGCGACGGCCGCGGCCTCGTGCTCGGGCTGCTCGGCCCCGTCCCGCGACGCTCGTTCCTTGACCTCGGCGGCCTCGGTCGAGGTCATGAACGCCAGCCCCGTCACGAACATGAAGGGGGTGCTCACGGCCCAGTCGAGGTCCGCGTCGCGGAACCCGGCCGCCTCGAAGGTCTCGTACGCACGCTCCTGGAAGGAGGCCATGCCGTCGCTGTAGCCGACGTACGTGGTGATCACGCGCACCAGCCAGCGGTGCCGGTCGCACAGCTCACGCGCGGCGTACATCAGCTCGCGCGCCGCCGTCCGCCATCCCACCGTCGGGACGTCCGGCAGGGTGATCTCGCGCCACACCTCGTCGGCCGCGAGCACCAGCAGGTTCTCCTTGTTGCCGACGTGCCAGTACATCGCCGTCGCCGCCGAGCCCAGCTTCTGGCCGAGCTTGCGCATGCTCAGGCCGTCGATGCCCTCGGCGTCCAGCAGCTCGATCGCCGCCCGGACGATCTGTTCTCGGTTCAAGGTCTCTCGCGCCATGGGACCAGCGTAACCGCCACTTGCACACCGTAAAAGTTCTTCGCCGAAAGGACTTGCACACTGTGCAAGTCTGGTTTTACGGTGTTCAAGTCTTCGAGTTGCACACCGTTCAAGTCACCGGGGAGAGTCATGACCGCCATCCACGCAGAGGGCCTGCGCAAGTCGTACGGGGAGAAGTTGGTGCTCGACGGCATCGATCTGCGGATCCCCGAGGCCTCGGTCTTCGCCCTGCTCGGCCCGAACGGCGCCGGCAAGACCACCACCGTCCAGATCCTGTCCACGCTGATCGGCGCCGACGGCGGAACGGCCCACGTCAACGGGTACGAGCTCGTGCGGCAGGCCGACGACGTCCGCCGGTCCATCGGCGTGACCGGCCAGTTCGCCGCGGTCGACGGGCTGCTGACGGCGGAGGAGAACCTGCTGCTGATGGCCGACCTGCACCATCTGAGCCGCTCCGAGGGCCGCCGGATCGCCGCCGAGCTGCTGGAGCGCTTCGACCTGGCGCAGGAGGCGAAGACGCAGGCCTCCACGTTCTCCGGCGGTATGCGCCGCAAGCTCGACCTCGCGATGACCCTGGTCGGCAACCCGCGGATCATCTTCCTCGACGAGCCGACCACCGGTCTCGACCCGCGCAGCCGCCGCGCCGTGTGGGAGCTGGTCCGCGGCCTGGTCGCCGACCTGGGCATCACGATCTTCCTCACCACGCAGTACCTGGAGGAGGCCGACCAGCTCGCCGACCGTATCGCCGTGCTGCACGGCGGGCGGCTCGTCGCCCAGGGCACCGCCGACGAGCTCAAGCGCCGCATTCCCGGCGGGCACATCCGGCTCCGGTTCGCCGACGTGCGGCAACTCGACGCCGCCGCCCGGGCCTTCGAGGTCGCCCAGAGCGATCCCGAGAACCTCGCACTTCAGGTCCCGGGCGACGGCACCCCCGCCACCGTGCGCGCGGTCCTCGACCTGCTGGAGGCCGCGGCGGTCGAGGCCGAGTCGCTGACCGTGCACACACCCGATCTGGACGACGTGTTCCTCGCGCTGACCGAGACCCGCCAGACCAGCACCACCACCACTGCCGCCTGACCGCCGCCCGACCCGCCGCCCAACCCCCCGCCCGTCCCGTCCGGCTCCGTCCGGCTTCATCCGGCTTCATCCGGCTTCGTCCCGTCCCGCTCCGTCCCGGTCCCGAAAGGACTTCCCCGATGACCACCGCCACCACCCCGGCGCGCGCCCGCTCCTACGCCTTCCGCGACTCGATGACGATGCTGCGCCGCAACGTCAGGCACATGCTGCGCTATCCGTCCCTGACGGTGCAGATCGTCACCTTGCCCGTGCTGATGCTGCTGCTGTTCGTGTACGTCTTCGGAGGCGCCATCGGCGAGGGAATCGGCGTCGGCGACCGCGATGCCTACATCAACTACCTCGTCCCCGGCATCATCGTGATGGCGGTGACCTCCGGCACGATCACGGTCGCGGTGACCGTGTGCACCGATATGACCGAGGGCATCATCAACCGCTTCCGCACGATGGCGATCTGGCGCAGTTCCGTGCTCACCGGGCATGTGCTGGGCAACATGATCCAGATCGCGTTCATCCTCGCCCTGGTGACCGGGGTGGCGTACGCGATCGGTTTCCGCCCCGACGCCACCGCCGTCGAATGGGCCGCCGCCCTCGGTCTGCTGCTGTTCCTCGCCTTCGGCCTGAGCTGGTTGTCGGCCGCGATGGGCCTGAACTCGAAGACGATCGAGGCCGCGAGCAACGCCCCGATGCCGCTGATCTACCTGCCCTTCCTGAGCAGCGCCTTCGTCACCCCCGACTCGATGCCCACCGGACTGCGCTGGTTCGCCGAGTACCAGCCCTTCTCCCCCATCAACGAGACCCTGCGCGGCCTGCTGCTCGGCACGGAGATCGGCAACGACGCCTGGATCGCCCTGGCCTGGTGCGCCGGCCTCGGCCTGACGGGCTACCTGTGGGCCCGCTCGACCTTCCGCAAGGGCGCCGAGCGCTGAGCCGCCCGGGCACGGCTTTACGGAGCCGATGCCAAGCCAAAAGGCTTCCGGTGCCACGCGATCCCGCCCCCCCCGTACGACCGACCCGGCCCGTCCCCACCGTGGGGGCGGGCCCTCGGGCTACCGGGCGGCTGGTCGACTTCGACCGGGCCTGTTCCAGGAGGTGACGCTGACGCCCTGGAACCCGGCTCCACGGGCGCTACGTCAGCCAGGCCGTGGTGTCCGGGCCCAGCAGCCCGTCCTGGAGCGGCCCGCTGGTGAGGAGCACCTCGCCCGGCGGCAACTCCACCGGCGCATCGGAGAGGTTGGCCACGCAGCGCCAGCCGTCCGAGCGCGCGAAGTGCAGGACGCCGGGCGGGGTGTCGGGCGCCCAGGTCAGTTCCTCGCCGTCCAGCAGCTTGCGGCGCAGCCGCAGGGCCCTGCGGTACAGCTCCAGGGTGGAGCCCTCCACCCCGTCCTGGGCCTGGACGGCGTACGCCGCGAATCCCGACGGCTGCGGCAGCCAGGACCCGCCCGCACCGAAGCCGTACGACGGCCCGGTCGTCGTCCACGGCAGCGGCACCCGGCAGCCGTCCCGGCCCTTGCGCACCCGTCCCGTCTGTTCCCAGATCGGGTCCTGAAGGACCTCGAAGGGCAGGTCGGCGACCTCGGGCAGGCCGATTTCCTCGCCCTGGTAGATGTACGACGAGCCGGGCAGCGCCAGCATGAGGAGGGTCGCGGCGCGGGCGCGGCGCAGGCCGGCCGCCTCGTCGACGGCCGGGGCGTGGCCGCCGGACAGCAGCCAGGCGTTGTCGTCGGTGCCGGGCGGGAGCATCAGGCGTGAGGTGTGGCGTACGACGTCGTGGTTGGACAGGACCCAGGTGGCGGAGGCGCCGGCCGCGCGGGCCGTGGCGAGGGAGTCGGTGATGATCAGCTTGAGTTCCTCGGCGTTCCAACTCCCTTGCAGATATTCGAAGTTGAATGCCTGGCCCAGTTCGTCGGGGCGGGCGTACAGCGCGCGGCGCTCGCTCGGGTCGACCCACGCCTCGGCGACGGCCATGCGCGGCGGGCGGTAGGAGTCGAGGATCTTGCGCCAGTCGCGGTAGATCTCGTGGACCTCGTCGCGGTCGTAGAAGGGGTGGGTGCCGGGCGGCAGGTCCGGGAGGGCGTCCTCGCGGCTCAGCTCGGGTGCGCCCAGGTCGCGCAGCGGCTCGCTCAGGTCCTTGGCGAGGGCGTGGGCCACGTCGACGCGGAAGCCGTCGACGCCGCGGTCGCACCAGAAGCGCAGGGTGGTGCGGAAGTCGGCGCGGACCTCCTCGTGCGCCCAGTTGAGGTCGGGCTGCTGCGGGGTGAACAGATGGAGGTACCACTGGCCGTCGGGAACGCGGCGCCAGGCACTGCCGCCGAAGACGGACTGCCAGTCGCTGGGCGGGAGTTCGCCGTGCGGGCCGCGGCCGTCGCGGAAGACGTAGCGTTCGCGGGCGGCTGAGCCGGGGCCGGCGCGCAGTGCCTCCTGGAACCAGACGTGCTGGTGGGAGGTGTGGTTGGGAACCAGGTCGACGATCACCTTCAGGCCGAGGCGGTGGGCCTCGGCGACCAGGGCGTCGAAGTCGTCGAGGGTGCCCAGGCGCGGGTCGACGTCGCGGTAGTCGGCGACGTCGTAGCCGCCGTCGGCCAGTTCGGAGGGGTAGAAGGGGCTGAGCCACAGGGCGTCCACGCCGAGGGCGGACAGATGGGTGAGGCGCTGGGCGACGCCCTTCAGGTCGCCGAGACCGTCGCCGTCGGCGTCGGCGAAACTGCGGGGGTAGACCTGGTAGATGACGGCCTGGCGCCACCAGTCGGGGTTGCTGGACGAGAGGTCGGGCGTGGTGGTGCGGACGCTCACGCGGTCTCCTCGGGGGCGGGTACGGGCGACACCGGGAACTCTGTCCAGTTGGCCGGAAAAGCGAACACCGCGAAGAGCGGATCGGATCATTCCCCGTGTGACGATATTGTGATTGCGGCTTGAACTTCCTTTGTGTTCCCGCAGGTTGACAGGGGTGTTCCCTCACCCGACGATGTGCTCACGCTGTGGCGCATGTGACCAATGGGCCCAGTGTTTCTTTCTTCGACCACTCACCCCATGAGGGGATACGCATGTCCATAGCGAGACGTGTCATCGCGCGGCGCCTGCTGGGGACGGGCGCCGCGTCGCTCGCCCTGTGCGCGGCCACCGTCGCCTCCGCCTCCGGCGCCTGGGCCCACGGAACGCCCGGCGGTGACGGCTGGAAGTCCGGCGGTACCTACAAGCCCGGCACCGGTGCGGGCACCGAGACCGCCACCGACCGCTGCCAGTTCTCGCTGGACGGCACGAACTTCTACGACTCGGTCAAGGTCGACGACCAGAACCTGAAGGTCACCGACGACGGCAAGGCGCACATCACGGTCCGCGCCGCCGCCGACGCCACGACCTGCACCGCCTCGCTCGCCTCCTACCTCGCCCACGGGGCGACCTTCGCGACCTCCGGCGAGCAGGTCTTCGTCGACTTCGACACGGTCACGGTCAAGCCGGGCGGCACCGACAGCCTCGACATCGCCGTGCCGGACGCGGGCTGCTTCGCGCAGATCGACCTGTACCGCGGTGCGGTGAAGTTCGACGGCAAGCTCGACGCGAACGACGGCTTCGAGCACGGTGACCTGCCCAAGGGGCCGGACCGCCCGGTCATCAAGGACAAGCTGATCGCGGCCTGGAACGGCGGCTCGAAGGACTGCACGACCGAACCTCCGGCGACCGAGGAGCCCCCGACGACCCCGCCGGCCGAGCCCTCGGAGCCGGCCACCGACGAGCCGTCGACCCCGGCCGAGGAAACCTCCCCGCCCGCCTCGGACACCCCGTCGACCGAGCCCCCGTCCCCGCAGCCCTCCGACTCCCCGTCGGCCCCCGCCCCGTCCCCCAACGGCGGTGACGACGACCTCGCCCAGACCGGCGGCAGCAGCGCGACGGGCCCGATCGCGATCGGCGCGGTGGTCCTCGTCGCGGGCGGAGCGGCCTTCGTGGTGGCCTCCAAGCGCCGCCGCACGGCCCGCTCCTGACCGAGGACGCACGAAGGGGCCCGGGGTGATCCCCGGGCCCCTTTTCGTCCGATGGACCGCCGACGGACCGTCAGACCCAGGGGAAGCCCTTGCCGATGCCGAAGAGCACGGTGAACAGGGCCATCCCGCCCAGCGGGGCGCTGTTCCCTCGTTCGTGCTGGTCAGGCACGCTCCACTGTAGTGAGGTACAACTTCGCGAAGCGTTCCACGTCCACGTCCAGCGCGACGTCCACCAGGGACTGTTCGCGGATGCCCGTGTGGAGTTCTGATTCGCCGGGGCGGGGGCGGCGGTCTACGAGGGTCTGGCCTCGGGTGGGGCCGGGGGCCAGGGAGACCTCCACGGGGAGGAGGCGGGTGGTGATGCCCGCCGGGTCGACGACCGCGCAGACCGCGCCCGCGTCGCCGATGCCGCCCGCCTCGGGGTCGGCGGTGATGTCCGGCGCTGAGGGACGGTGGGCGAGGAGCTCGCCGGCGAGCCGGGTGCCGGGTTCGACGTTCTCGCGCAGGCGCCGTACGTCCGCGCCCGGGATCACGACCCGCTGGAAGACGTCCAGGCCGTACATGGTGATCGGCACCCCCGCCGTGAGCAGGATCGCCGCCGCCTCCGGGTCGTGCCACACGTTGAACTCCGCGACCGGCGTGGCGTTCCCGCAGGCCACCGCGCCGCCCATGAAGACGATCCGCTCGATGTTGCGGGTGACCTCGGGGTGCGTGCGCAGCAGCAGGGCGATGTTGGTCAGGGGCGCCGTCGGGATCAGGGTGACCGGGCGCGACGACGCGAGGATCTCGCGGCGCAGCAGCGTCACCGCGTCCACGTCGGCGGGGGCGCGCCGCGGGACCGGCAGGCCGAGGTCGCCCATGCCGTCCTCGCCGTGCACGTGCCGCGCCGAGCGCGAGAACTCGATCAGCGGGCGGTCGGCGCCCCGGGCCACGGGGATCTCGGGCGCACCGGCCTGCTCCAGCACGGTCAGGGTGTTGTGTACGACGCCGTCCACGTCCGTGTTGCCCGCCACGCAGGTGACCGCGCGCAGGTCGAGCCCCGGATGGCGTACCGCGAACAAAAGCGCCAGGGCGTCGTCCACGCCCGTGTCGCAGTCGATGATCACCGGAATGGGCCGGCCGTCGTTCGGCACGAGTGGCTCCCCTCGTCACGGGTGCGGTGGCGCCCCTACGAGAGCGACCTTACGGTGTCGTACAGGTGGAGTGCGTCGTCGTATGGCGCCGCCGTGCGGGTACGTACGCGCGGCGCCATACGGCGTCTTCCCTCCTCGTCCCTCGCTCTACGACGCCTCCCACAGCTGCGCGCCGCGTGCCGCCACGCGGGCGGCGATCCGGGTGATCAGCTCCCCTGCCGGTACGGCCCCCGGCCTGCGCCCGTCCCGCAGCCGTACGGCCACGAGGTCGCCGTACGCCGCCTCCCGCTCACCGATGACCGCCACGTACGGCACAAGGCGTGCCCCGCGGATCCGGGCGCCCAGGGTGCCCTGCTCGGGACCGGCCAGTTCCGCGCGCAGACCCATTCGGCGGGCCCGGTCCAGAATTTTTCGCGCCTGTTCGGTCTGCGCCTCCGCCACCGGCAGGATCAGCAGCTGCACGGGCGCCAGCCAGGCCGGAAACGCGCCCCCGTGCTCTTCGAGCAGATGGGCCACCGCCCGCTCCACGCTGCCGATGACGCTGCGGTGGACCATGACCGGCCGGTGCTTCGCGCCATCGGGCCCGATGTAGTGCAGGTCGAAGCGTTCGGGCTGGTGGAAGTCGATCTGAACGGTCGACAGGGTCGCCTCGCGGCCCGCCGGGTCGGCGATCTGGACGTCGATCTTGGGGCCGTAGAACGCCGCCTCGCCCTCGACGGCCTCGTACGGCAGACCGGAGCCGTCGAGAACCTCCCGGAGCAGGGCGGTCGCGCGTGCCCACAGCTCCGGGTCGGCGACGTACTTCCCGCCGTCGCCGGGGAGCGACAGACGGTGGCGAACGGCCCTGATCCCCAGATCGGCGTAAGCGCGGGCGATGAGGTGCAGGGCGGCCCCGGCCTCCGCCACCGCCTGGTCCAGGGTGCAGAAAACATGGGCGTCGTTGAGGTGGATCGCGCGCACACGGGTGAGGCCGCCCAGAACGCCGGACAGCTCCGAGCGGTACATGCCGCCCAACTCGGCCATCCGCAGGGGTAGTTCCCGGTAGCTGTGCGACCGGGAGCGGTAGATCAGCGCGTGGTGCGGGCACAGGCTGGGACGCAGCACGACCTGCTCGGCACCCAGCTGCATCGGCGGGAACATGTCGTCGCTGTAGTGCGCCCAGTGCCCGGAGATCTCGTACAGCTCGCGCTTGCCGAGCACCGGCGAGTACACGTGCCGGTAGCCGGCCTCACGCTCCACCTCCCGGATGTACTCCTCCAGGACGTGGCGGAGGGTGGCCCCGTCGGGCAGCCAGTAGGGCAGGCCGGCGCCCATGAGGGGATCGGTGTCGAAGAGGTCCAGTTCGCGGCCGAGGCGGCGGTGGTCGTGCATGGCTGCTCCTTCAGATCCTTCGGATGAAGGCGTGTCCTTCGGATGAAGGGACGAGCACCCACGACAAAGCCCCGGGGCACTCGCCCCGGGGCTTCGGAATCGCTCAGCGGTCAGCGCGGCGCCGGGACGGGATCCGGCGTCGTCGTGAGAGACGGGTTGGCGCGCTGCATGGGGGGACCGTAACAAGGGGTGGGCGGGATGTCGCGGCGATTTCTCGGTGCCCGGCATCTGCGGGCTTGCTGCCGAAACGTAACAGCACGCTCGTTCGAGTGAACAGCTCCCGATTCTTTGTACGCTCTCCGCGTCTACCCTGAGAGCGTCGCGTCGAGCGAAGGAGGTCTGTCATGGCGGTGGCGGAGCCGATCATCATGCCGGGGTATCAGGGCGAGGCCATTCATGGGCCGTACGACGACTCTGACAGTGACGCGGACAGCGACGTGCCCGACAACTCGCACACGAGCGTAGAGGCGACCTTCGAGCGCATCAGCGCGGCAGTCCCGATGGGCTGGCGCGTGGAGCTGATCGAAGGAGAGATCTACGTGACGCCGCCCGCCAACGGGGAGCATGAGGAAATCGTGTCGGAAGTCAGTGGCCAGGTCCGGGACCACGACAAGGGACTGGGCCGCTACACGGGCATCGGCCTGAACATCCCCGGCGGCTCCGAGACCGGTCACGTCGAGCCGGACCTGGTCATCGCCCCGAAGGGCACCTTCGACGATCAGGAGCAATGGCACGACCCGTCCGCCGTCCTCCTCGTCGCCGAGATCACCTCCAAGAGCACCGCTGAGCGCGACCGCGAGAAGAAGATCCACGGCTACGCCCGCGCCGGCATCCCCGTCTATCTGCTGATCGACCGCGAGAAGGCGGAGATCATCGTCTACTCCGAGCCGTCCGGCGACGAATACACCCAGAACCCCAAGTTCAAGCTCGGCCTCGCCGTTCCGCTCCCCGATCCGCTCGGTTTCGAACTGGACACCGCCGAGTTCTGAGGCCGCTCCGCGTCCTGACCGGGAAGATCCACCGCCCGCGCCGGGCCCGCGTTCGCCGCCAGGATCAGCGTCGCCACAGCGACCAGCGCAGCGGCCACGCCCCGCGTGTAGCGCTCGGTGGTGCTGGTGCGTTCCTGCATGGCGACCTCGCAACAGCCATGGGTTAACCACGTTTAATACGCGGTTTAACCTAAGCGCTGTCAGACTCGAACGGCAAGAGGCACAGGGCGAGTTGGGGGCGTTGAACAATGTCCGACCGTGATGATCCCGGGACGATCGGGCGCAGAGTGCAGCAGCTGCGGGCCGACCGCGGGCTGACGCAGAAGCAGCTGGCCGAGCCGGCCTACACCCCCGCGTACATCTCCACCCTGGAGGCCGGCCGGGTGCGCGCCTCCGACGACGCGCTGCGGCACATCGCCGACCGTCTCGGCGTCGCCTTCGAGGAGCTGGCCACCGGGCGGGCCGCGCACCTGGTCACGGACCTGCGGCTGAGGCTGACCGAGGCGCAGCGGATACTGGCCACGGGTGACACCGAGGCCGCGGCCGCGCAGTACACCGCGCTGCTCGCGGAGGCGGAGGGCAACGGGTTCGCGGAGGAACGGGCGGCGGCGCTGCTCGGGCTCGGCGAGTGCGGGATCGACGCCGGTGAACTCACCACCGCACGGCATCACTTCGAGCAGGCGGAGCAGGTCCTCACGGAGGCCGGCGCGCCGCTGCCGGCCCGGATCCCGGCCCTGCGCGGGCGGGCCGTGTCGCACTATCTGAGCGGTGAACTGCGCTACGCGGTCTACCTGCTGGAGTCCTCCCTCGACGAGCTGAACCGGGGCGGACTGCACGACCCGGACGCCCTGCTGCTGCTCTACGCCAGCGTCATCGGCCCGTACATGGACATGGGCGCCCACGCTCGGGCCGCGCAGGCCGCCGAGTACGCCCTCGCGCTGGCCCCGCAGGCCGGTGACCCGGCGCTGGTCGCGCGGATGCACCGGTCGGTCGCCCGCACCCTGCTCGCCGAGGGGCGCGTCGCCGAGGCCGACGCCTCGCTGGCCAAGGCCGCCGAGCTGTACCGCCGGCTGCAGATCCGTACCGAACTCGCCAACTGCCACTGGATGCGCGGCTACGTCTACGCCCAGAACGGCGACCTGGAGCGCGCCGAGGCGGAGATGCGCGAGGCGCAGACGATGCTCACCGCCCAGCGCGCCGCGCTGTACACCAGCCAGGTCGCCGTCGAACTCGCCGACGTACTGCGCCGGCGCGGCAAGTCCGACGAGGCCGCCGCCCTGCTGCACGCGGTGCTCAGCGACCTCAGCCCCGAGCGCGGCGCCCTGCACGCGGCCGCCGCGCACCGTCTGCTCGGCATCATCGCCGAGGACTCCCGGGACACCGAGACCGCCGAGGAGCACTACGTCCGCGCCCTGAGCCTGCTGGAGCGCGCGGGCGCGGCCGGCGACCTGGCCGACCTGTGCCGGCTGCTCGGCGACCTGCTGCGCCGCACCGGCCGGGTGGAGGCGGCGCTCGACGCGTACCGGACGGGGCTCGGGCACCGTACGGCACCGGGCACCACCACCCTGGGGCCCGCCCCCGCACAGCCTCCTCTGTGAGGAACCCCAGCCTGTCCACAGCCCCCACCGGTTACCCTTCGCGCAGCTATTCGAACAGGTGGGGACGGACAGGACACGGTGGAGAACCAGCGGACCGTGGTGGACGGGCTGCGGCTCGTCGTACGCACGCTCGTGTACGCCGTGCTCGGCGGCGCCGCGCTCATCGCCATCGCCACGGTCGCCTCGGTCCTCGGACCGCTGCTCGCCCTCGACCTGTACACCCCGCCCGTCGCCGCCTGGTGGACCGTGTTCACGGCCATCGCGGTGCAGGGCGTGCCCTTCCTGCTGCTCGGCACGGTCGTCTCGGCGGCGATCGGGGCCTTCGTACCGGAGAGGGTGTTCAGCCGGCTGCTGCCGCGCCACCAGGCCCTCGCCGTGCCCGTCGCGGGGGCGGCCGGTGTCGTGCTCCCCGGGTGCGAGTGCGCGTCCGTGCCGGTGGCCGGGAGCCTGATGCGCCGCGGGGTCGCCCCGGCCGCCGCCCTCGCGTTCCTGCTCTCCGCGCCCGCCATCAACCCGGTCGTGCTCGTCGCCACCTCCGTCGCCTTCCCCGGGCAGCCGCGGATGGTTCTCGCCCGGCTGCTCGCCTCGCTGGTCACGGCGGTGGTGATGGGCTGGCTGTGGGCGCGGTTCGGCCGCGAGGAGTGGCTGCGTCCGCCGAAGCGGCACGGGGAGCCGGCGGCCGGCGGGCCGCGCGCCTTCGCCGCGGGGCTCCAGCACGACTTCCTGCACGCGGGCGGCTTCCTCGTCCTCGGCGCGGCGGCCGCGGCGACCTTCAACATCGCGGTGCCGAGGTCCGTGCTCGATCTCTTCACCGGGTCGGTGTGGGTGTCGGTACTGCTGCTCGCGCTGCTGGCGGTCGTGCTGTGCGTGTGCAGCGAGGCGGACGCGTTCGTGGCCGCCTCGCTGAGCGGCTTCTCGCCGACCGCACGGCTGGCGTTCATGGTGGTCGGCCCGATGGTGGACCTGAAGCTGATCGCTCTGCAGGCGGGCACGTTCGGACGGTCCTTCGCGCTGCGGTTCTCGTCCGCGACGTGGGTGGTGGCCGTGGTGTGCAGCGTGCTGGGGGGGTGGTGGCTGCTGTGAGGCGGTACGGGCCGGCGGTGCTGCTGCTTCTGACGGGGGCGGCGATCCTGCGCGTCTCGCTGTTCAGCGAGCTGTATCTGCGGTACGTGCAGGCGGGACTACGGCCGTACCTGGTCGTGTCCGGGTGCCTGCTGGTGCTGCTGGCGGTGGCCGCGGCGGTCGTCGGGCGACCGGAACATGAACCGCACGCCGAGCAGGGCCAGCACGCAGAGCACGGCGAACACGCCGGCCGCGATCAGCAACGCGAGCACGGCGAGCACGATGAGTCCGGCGACGATTCCCACGCCCACGATCAGCACGGCGGCCACCATAGCCCCCGCGTCGCCTGGCTTCTCACCCTGCCCGCCCTCGCCCTTCTCCTCTTCCCGCCGCCCGCCCTCGGCTCCTACAGCGCCGAACGCGAGGCGGCGGCGCGGGCGGCCCAGGGCGTCGGGCGCTTCCCGGCGCTGCCGGCCGGGGACCCGGTGGAGCTGACGCTCGCCGAGTTCGGTTCCCGGGCGGTCTACGACAGCGGACGCTCGCTCGCGGGGCGCACGGTCCGGCTGACCGGGTTCGTCACCCACGGCGACGACGGCAGCTGGTACGTCACCCGGCTCCTGGTCGCCTGCTGTGCCGCCGACGCCACCACCAGCAAGGTGGAGGTACGGGGTGGGGAGGCGCCGCCGGTCGACTCGTGGGTCACGGTCACCGGGACGTGGCGCCCCGAGGGCCGGCTCGGCACCGACTCGGCGTGGCCGCCGGTGCTGGACGCGGGGTCGGTGCGGCGGATCGGGGAGCCGGCGAACCCTTACGAGAAGCGGTGAGTGCCGGGGCGGGCCGGTGGTCGACCGCGGGCCGGTGGGGTTGATCGCGCCCACGCGGCGGAGCCGCACATCGATAAGCCCGCACCTCTTCAGGGCGCGGCAGCCGGCCGGTTTTCCGCGCCCCTGGGCATGGTGGTCCGGCCGGGTTTCCGCGCCCCCTCGGCAGGGTGGTCCGGCGGGTTTCGTGGGGGCCGCTTCGGGTAGTCGGGCGGGGTCGGAGGCGAGACCAGGAGGCCGCGCTCGGGAACGAGGAGGCTGCCGTGCGGCCCAAAGACGAGCGAGAGCGAGAACGGAGCCGGGAGTCGCCCGGCGCCGCGGACGCCGTCGCTGAAGGCGTGCGCGGGGTGGGGCCGGGTGAGATACCGGGGCGGCTGTGCGACGTGGCCGTGGACCTGCTGCCCGTGAGCGGCGCGAGCGTGTCGCTGTACAGCGACGGGCTGCCCGTGCAACTGGGCGCGAGCAACGCGCAGGCGGCGTATGTGACCGAGATCCAGGCCACTTTGGGCGACGGTCCCTGCCAGTCGGCCGCGGAGAGCGGCGCACCCGTGCTGGCCCGCGACCTGACGGCGGGGCAGGACGTACAGCGCTGGCCGGTGTTCGCCCAGCAGGCGACCGCCGCCGGGGTCCGCGCGGTGTACTCGATGCCGCTCGGCAGCGAGACGGTGTGCGTGGGCACGCTCGACCTCTATCGCGAGGCCCCCGGTGACCTCTCCGACCAAGAGCTGCGCACCGCACGCACGGTGGCCGGGATGATGACGGTGGCCCTGATGGCGCTGCCGCACGTGGAGGAGGCCGGCCGGCCGGGCGACAAGCGGTGGCTGAGCGGCCTCGCCACCGACCATGACCAGGTCTACCAGGCCACCGGCATGATCATGGCCCAGCTGCACATCGGCACGAACGAGGCGCTGGCCCGGCTGCGGGCGCACGCGTTCGCGCACGGGCGTACGGCACTGGACACGGCACGGGATGTGGTGACACACCAACTGCGGTTCGACGAGGACCCCTAGGGTCAAGACCGCCCAGGGACAAGACCGCCTAGGATCGTCGACCATGGAAATAGCGGGGCTCTTCTTCATCGTGGTCGGTGTCCTGGTCGTCATGAGCGTCCAGAGCCGGATCTCCCAGACCGACAAGCGAGTTGCCCGGGTCGAGCGCAAACTCGACCTGATCATGCACCACTTGGGGGTGGGCGAGCCCGCCGACCCGCGCATGGACGAGGTCGTCGCGTTGCTGCGGAGCGACAAGAAGATCCAGGCGATCAAGGCCTACCGGGAGATCACCGGGGCCGGCCTGAAGGAGGCCGCAGACGCGGTCGAGCGCATGGCCTGAACGTCCTTCACGTCTTCACGTCCTTCACGTTCTAGACGTCCTGCCTGCCCCGCTTTCTGACCTCCGTCAGACGGTGGGCGCCGAGTTCGACGGCGGCCCAGGTGGCGTCGGCCGGTACGTCGGCGAGGCCGCCGTTGATGACGGTGATCGCGTCGTCGCCGACCCGGACGGCGGCGACGTGCAGGGTGAGCGTGGGCGCGTCGCCGGACTCAGAGACACCGTGCAGGACGATCCGCAGACCCTGACGGGCCTCCCCGACCTGGGGCATCTCGGCCTCACCGACCTCCACCTCCAGCTGTCCGCCACGCGCGGTCGCCGTGAACTGCCCGCACTCGTCCGGCAGGCTGCCGAGCCACGCCAGCGTCGCGTCGACGTCCGCGGGCCGGTGGGCCACGATCTGATAGCGCAGCTGGGCCCCGTCCCACGGGTCGTCGAGACCCGTCGAGGCACGGGTGCGGGCCTCCGGCCCGAAGAGGTCCTCCGCGTACAGGGCGTCGAGCAGCCGCCGGCACTCGATCGAGTCGGTGGTCGCCTTCAGCATGGTGTCCCGCCAGGTGGCGAACCCCTCGGTGGGCACCCAGGGTTCACCGAGGTCGGCGTCCGTGATCAGCGCCGACCGCGCCTGGTCCTCGGTCAGCGTCGGGGCGGCCACCGGGGCCCGCGTCCCGCCGCTCGACACCGCGGGGGAGGCGGGCCCGGCCGAGGCCGCCCGGTCCGGCCACGAGACGGAGCACGCGGACACGGTCAGCAACGCGCCCGCGAAGAGCGCCGGGGCGATGACGGCACGGGCCGGGGGACGGGGCATCGCGGGCCTCCTGAGCTGGTGTCTAGGACGCGCCCAAGATCGGCACGTCTTCATAAGGCACCACCCCGGGAGGACGACCACCAGCGCGCCGAGCCGTCCGGGTGATGTTCCGGCGCCGCCCGGAGGAACATCGCGAGACCGTGTGTTCAGCTCGGTCGCGCTGATCTACCGCACCTTCACCCGCTGGACGCTCATCCGCTGACCCCTCACCCGCTGACCTGCAACTCCCGCAGTCGCCGGTGGATGTTCTCCAGGGCGCCGCTGCGGCGCCCCGGCACCCGGCCGCGCAACTCGGCCAGGGCGGAGCCCAGTTCGCGCGCGAGCATCGTGTCGCGGATCTGGCCCCACTGATGATGGGCCCGGTCCACCGCGGCCTCCACCGCGGGCGTCTCGGGGTTCTGCCCCGCGCCGAGCCGGGCGGAGGCGACGGTCAGCCAGGTACGGCAGCTGCGCACCGGGTCCCCCGCCAGCATCGCCAGGTCGGCCCGCACCTCGCTCCAGTGCAGGGCCTCCGGCGAGGCGGGCCCGTGCGCCCGCATCGCCCCGTGCTCCTCCAGGGCCGCCAACGCGTCGGCGTCGTCGTGCTGCCCGGACTGCACGGCGGCCGTGATGGCGGCGTGCGGGTCCACGGGGGTGGGGCGCTGCGCGGGTGGGGGCGGCGGGCCCGGGACGGGGGTCAGGACCAGGGTCGGCGGAGCGCTGGGCATGCAGGCCGGTTCGGGGCTGCTCGGCGGAGGGGGTGGCGCCGCCGGCGCCGCGAGCACGGGAGCCGCTGCGGGCAGAGCGGGCGCCACGGGCGCCGGCGCGGGTGCCGGTGCCGGTGCCGGTGCCGGTGCGGGGTGCTGGACGTAGGGCGGCACGGGCGCCTGCGCGGGGCCCTGCGCCGTCAGCACGATGTCCGTGCCCACGCCCGCCTCCGGCGCGATACGGGCGAGGGCCTGCTGGTGCAGTTGGTCCAGGGGCGGCCGGTGTCCGCTGCGCAGGAGCGTCGCGACCGCCTTCATGTACGCCGGGCCCGCCACCGTACGGCGGTTCGGCGGCGGGGCGACACGGCCGTACACGGCACTGGTGCGCCCCGAGTCGAGGGGGTTGGCCAGCAGCCACTCCCAGGTCTCCGCGTCGGCGTGCAGGTCGACGACGAGCGAGGTCGAACCCGGAGCGCGCAGCCGCAGTTCCTCACGGAACCAGTGCCAGGGGAACCCGGTGTAGCGGACGGTCGCCGGGGTGGAACGGGCCAGCGCGAGGTGCGGAAGGTGCTGGCGGCGGTCCAGCTGGAGCTGGCCGGCGACGAAGACGGTGAGCGGGCCGGGGGCCGCCGCCGCGGCGCGCAGCCGGGTCAGGACGGCCTGCGGCTCCAGCGGGTCGGCGAGCTCGACGACGTTCGCGGTGTCGGTGCCCGAGAGCACCGGGGGCGGCACCGCGGCGAGGACGGGAAGCACGGAGGCGGCGTCCACCAGACAGCCCTTGCCCGCAGGTGAGGCGGCGAGCAGCAGCACGGTTCCGGGCATCGGTCCCTCCCCATCCCCCGTCGATCACGTACGGCAGCACCGTAACCGCTGCGGGTGCAAAGAAGGGATCTCAAGCCCGCAAACGTCCATTTCCGTCCCCATTCCCCCCACCCTTCCCGGTGCCCTCACTTCGTCGTACCGCGAACACCGTGGTGTCGTCGGCCAGATGCCCGCCGCAGTGCCGCAGCGTGCGTTCCCGCACGAAGGCCACCAGCCGCCGGGGCAGGGCGATGCCCGGGTCCGCGGCGACGGCCTCGGTGAGGTCGTCGGCGAGCGGGTAGAAGGCGCCGTCGCCGTCCCGGGCCTCGGTCACCCCGTCCGTGGTCAGCAGCAGGGTCTCGCCGGGACGCAGCGGCACATGCAGCAGGGGCGGCCCCTCGCCGCGGGGGTCGAGTTCGGCCATGCCTAGGGGCAGACCGTGGCCGGGCGGCAGGTGCCGTACGCCGTGGGGGCCGACGACGAGCGGGCGGTCGTGGCCGAGGACGACGGCGTCCACCGCTCCCGGATCCAGGTCGGGGAAGCCGATCAGCACGGCGGTGGCGAACCGGTCCCGGTCCTCCCGGCCGAGGGCCTCCCGCATGAGGATGTGCCGCTGCAGCCGCTCCTCCAGGCGCAGGGCGATCGTCGCCAGGTCCGGCTCCTGGTACCCGACCTCCCGGAACGTGCCGAGCAGCGCGGCCGCCGTCTCGACCGCGCCCAGCCCCTTGCCCTGGACGTCGCCGAGGATGACGCGGGTGCCGTGCAGGCCGATCTGGATGTCGTAGAAGTCGCCGCCGACCCTGGCCTCGCTGTCGGCGGCGAGATAGACGGCCGCGTGCTCCAGGCCGCCCCAGTCCGGTGGCAGCGGGCGCAGCACGGTGCGGCGGATGGTGGCGGCGACGTCCTGGATGTGCACCATGCGGCGCTCGCCGCGCACCCGGACCACACAGGCCGCCGTGGCGAGGACACCACCGATGCCGGCGAGGACGAGGTCGGGCAGCCCGGCCTGGTACTCGTGCGGCAGGACGGCGTCCGCGGCGAGGTAGGTGGCGGGCGCGAGGACCGCGAACGCGGCCGTCCCCCACACCCCGCAGATCGCGGCGGCGATACCGGGCACCAGCACGATCCAGGACAGGATCCGGAAGTCGCTGCTGGTGTGGAAGTCGACCACGACGATGCCGATGAGGAGCAGCAGCGGCGGCAGCCAGGCGACGCTGCGGCCCCGCACGCGCAGCAGCTCCGGCCGGCGCGCGTCGCCCTTCAGCCCGGTCGCACCGTCGCTGACGGCCCTCATGCGCCTCAGACAAGCACGACGTTCGACGCGCCGCATCCGGGTACCCGTGCCGCCGCCGGAAAGACCGGCACGTCATTCGACTTGCCAGCCGACCGCCCCAGGTGTGCGCTGGAGGGCGGGGGCGAGGAGAGAGGAGTGCTCTCATGGCTC
This sequence comes from Streptomyces coerulescens, assembly GCF_042657965.1. Taxonomy (NCBI): domain Bacteria; kingdom Bacillati; phylum Actinomycetota; class Actinomycetes; order Kitasatosporales; family Streptomycetaceae; genus Streptomyces; species Streptomyces coerulescens. The sequence continues at coordinate 74,043 of NZ_JBHSKM010000040.1, read as the reverse complement.
ACGCGGCACCCGCGCCCGGGGCACGGACCCCGGCGGCGCTCACCCCGCTGCCCGATGTCTTCAGTGCCCGGACGCACCGCATCGCGGGCATCGTGACCCCGGTGGTCCTCGGGCTGATCTACGGCTACTGGGCCGCGGCGAACCGGCGCTCCGGCGGCGAGATCACCGGCTGGAACCTGCTCTTCGGCTTCATGACGACGATCGCTTTCATCATCGTCTACGTCGGTGTCCGCGCCCTCGCCCCGCACCTGAGGCGTGAGCTGCACGCCGTCCTGTGGGCGGCGTTCGTGGGCGGCGCGTTCGGCTTCCTCTACAGCCAGACCGACGCGTCGGTCCTGAGGTCCTCGGTGATGGGGCTCGCGATCGGAGCGGTCACCTTCGTGGTGATGTTCTACCGCTACTACACGCACGAGGACGCCGCGGGCCACCACATCGGCTGAGCAGCGCACGGGCCGGCCCCGCCACGCACCGACAGCGCGGCCGGGCCGGCCCGTTTCCCCTTCATCCACCCACGAACCCGGTCCTCTCCCCTGATCCATGAGACACCCGTTCGGGTGAACCCTCCACCGGAGAGCGGTGCCGTGCGCCCGTATGCAGGCATCCGCCTGGCGCACCCGCCCCCGTGACCCTTGCCTGAAGGTGTGCCCCTCCGTGTGCGGAACGCCCTGTCGGCAGCGCTGATCGCCCTGTCGTGCCTGCTCGTGCCGTTCGGCGTACTGGCGGCCTGGGTGACGTACGGGCTGACCGACACCGGCCGGTACGTCACGACGATGGCGCCGCTCGCCGCGGATCCGGCGGTGCAGGGCGCGGTCGCCGACACCGTCGAGGCCGGGATCCTGGACGAGGCCGACGGCCGAGCGGAGACGGCGACGTCCGAGCCCGGCAGCGTGCGGCCCTTCATGGACGACGCGGTGCGCTCGTTCACCCGGACCGCGGCCTTCCACACGGCGTGGGACGCGGGCAACCGGGAGGTCCACGACGCGGTGCTGCGGGCCCTGCGGGACGGGAGCGAGCGCGCGGTCACCGTCGATCTGGCCCCGATCACCGCCCAGGTCAAACGCCGGCTCGCCGACGAGCAGGTACCGCTCGCCCGGCACATCCCGGTCGAGCACACCGAGGTCCCGGTGCTCCCGGCGGACGACCTCGCGCGGCTCAGGAAGGGGTACGACGTGCTCGAAGTCGCCGGATTCTGGCTGCCGGTCTCGGCGGCCGTCCTGGCCGCGGCCGGTATCGCCGTCGCCGCGTGCCGCCGCCGCGCGGTCACCGCGACCGCCCTGGGCACGGCGCTGGGCGGCGCGCTCCTCGCACTGGCGGTGGCGATCGGCCGCAGGCTCACCCTGGCCGACATCCGGGAAGCGGCTCACCGCCCGGCCGCCGGCGCGGTCTACGACGCCCTGACCCACACCCTGCGCACGGTGTCCTGGGCGCTGGTCGTCCTCGGTCTGACCGTGGCCCTGGTGTGCCGGCTCACGGGGTACCTCGCGCGACGCCGGCGAGCGTCCGCAGCGCCCGCCGCAGATCCGGCTCAGGAGCCGACGCGAGCCCGAGTCTGACGGCGTCCGGGGTGCGGTGGGGGTCGACGGCGAAGGCGGGACCCGGCGTGACCGCGATGCCGTGCGCGGCCGCGGCGGCCGTGAAGGTGTCGGCCCGCCACGGCGCGGGCAGCTCCCACCAGACGAAATAGGCGTTCGGATCGGAGCGTACGGTGAAGTCCCGCAGCTCCTCGGCGACCACCCGCTGTCTGCGCGCCGCGTCCGCCCGCTTCGCCGTGACCAGCCGCCGCACGGTGCCCTCCTCGATCCAGCGCACGGCCGCCTCCAGCGCGAACCGGCCCGCGCTCCAGCCTCCGGACCGTACGGCCGCCGCCACCGTCTCGACGCGCCCCTCGGGGACGGCGACGAAGCCGACGGTGAGCCCGGGGGCGACGCGCTTGGAGAGGCCGTCGACGACATGGGTGAGGCCGGGCGCGTGGGCGGCGAGGGGGTCGTCGTCCGTCAGGAAGGACCAGATCCGGTCCTCCACCACGGGGATGTCCAGGTCGAGGGCGGTGCGGGCGAGCAGCCGCCGGCGTGCGGGGCCGGTCGTCAGCGAGGTCGGGTTGTGCAGGGTGGGCTGGAGGTAGAGCGCGGCCAGGGGAGCGCCGCGGTGGGCGGCGGCGACGGACTCCGGGCGCGGGCCCTGCTCGTCCGTGGCCAGCGGCACCAGGGTGATGCCGAGCCGGGCGGCGATCTCCTTGACCACTGGGTAGGTCAGCGCCTCGACGCCGACCCGGCCGCCGGGCCGGACCAGGGAGGCGAGGGTGGCGGCGACGGCCTGGCGGGCGTTGCCGGTGAACAGGATCCGCTCGGGGGCGGGGTGCCAGTCTGGGGTGGCGAGCAGCGCGGCCGCCGCCGCGCGTGCCGCGGGGGTGCCGGTCGCGGGGGACGGGCGCAGTGCCTCGGTGAGGACGTCGGGGCGCTGGAGCGGTGCGAGGGCCGGGGCGAGCAGCTCCGACTGGCCCGGCGCGGAGGGGTAGTTGAGCTCCAGGTTGACCGGCGCCGCGGTCGCGGCCTCGACGAGGGCCCGGCCGGTGGCCTCGGGGGCGGCCCGTACGAAGGTGCCGCGGCCTACCTCGCCGACGACCAGTCCGCGCCGTACGAGTTCGGCGTACACCCGCCCCGCCGTCGACCCGGCGATCCCGCGCCGGCGCGCGAACAGCCGCTGCGGAGGCAGTCGTTCGCCCGGCTTCAGCCGTCCGGCGGTGATCTCGTCGGCCAGGCGGTCGGCGATGCGCCGGTAGTCGTCCATGTGCCCTCCCCTGACATTGCACCGAGGGCAAAGATCTTATTGCACCGAGGAGTTGAGACGATCTAGGGTCGTTCACATGACCCCTTTCCTCGCATACGTGGACAAAGGCGCCGATCGTTCATCGATTCCCCTCGTCCTCGTCCACGGCCATCCCTTCGACCGCACGATGTGGGCCCCGCAGATCGAGACGTTCTCCGCGGCCCGCCGGGTCATCGCCCCCGACCTGCGCGGCTACGGCGCCTCCCCCGTCGTACCCGGCATCACCCCGCTCTCCGACTTCGCCGCGGACATCGAGGCCCTGCTGGACGACCTGGAGGTGGAGACCTTCGTGCTGGGCGGTCTGTCGATGGGCGGCCAGATCGTCATGGAGTGCTACGCCCGTTTCCCCGGCCGGATCCGGGGACTGGTCCTCGCCGACACCTTCCCGGCGGCCGAGACCGAGGAGGGCAGGCGCGTCCGCGGCGCCATGGCGGACCGGCTGCTGCGCGAGGGCATGCGCGGATACGCCGACGAGGTGCTGGAGCGGATGGTCGCGCCGTACGCGTCCGCCGAGGTCAAGGCCCATGTCCACCGCATGATGACGGCGGCCCCGCCCGAGGGCGCCGCGGCGGCCCTGCGCGGCCGCGCCGAACGCCCCGACTACCGCGAGCTGCTGACCCGGGTCACGGTCCCCGCCCTGGTCGTCGTGGGCGCCGACGACACCTACACCCCGGTGCCGGACGCCGAGGCCATGCACAAGGCACTCCCGCACTCGACACTCCGGGTGATCGGGGGAGCGGCGCACATGCCGAACCTGGAGCGGCCGGAGGAGTTCGACGAGGCACTGGCGGCGTTCCTGGGGCACGTCGACGCCTCCTCGCAACCTTCGCCCCACGGGCCCCGTCTTTGAGGGAGGATTCGGGCATCGCACCCGCGAGCGGAAGGCCGGGACGTGGACACTGCGGCTGCCGAATGGGCGGCACCACCGGACGGCGAGCCCGCACGGCGCGGTCGGCGGCGGTTCGGCGCCTGGGTCGCCGGGCTGCTGTTCCTCCTGGTCAGCGTGGTCGTCGGCTGCCGGATCGCCGACACCGACGGCATCACGCCCGTCCCGCAGTTCCTCGCGTTCCTGCCGTGGCTGCTCGTGCCGGCCGGCTTCGGACTGCTGCTCGCCGTGCTGGCGCGCTGGTGGTTCGGCGTCGTGTGGGCCCTCGCGCTGCTCGGCGCGCTGGCCTGGTTCATCGAGCCGTACGGCAGGACGACCCGGCCGGACGGACCCCCGCTGGTCTCCTTCCGGGTGCTGACCTCGAACCTCGAGTTCGGGCAGGCGACCGACGCCCTGGTCACCGCCGTCCGCCGTGAGAAGCCGGACCTCGTGTTCGTCCAGGAATGCGAGTTCACCTGCGACGACACGCTCGGCAAGGCCCTCGGCGGCGACTATCCGCACCGGACGGCGCAGGTGGCCGCCGGTTCGAAGGGCTCGGTCGTCCTCAGCCGCTTCCCGCTCGACCCCACCGCCCCCGTCACCGGCACCATGGCCATGCCCGGCGCCGTCGCCGACGTACGCGGACACGCCGTACGGCTCCAGCTCGCGCACCCCATGCCGCCGCTGCCCGGCCGGACCGACCTGTGGCGGCGGGAGCTCGGCGAGCTGCGGGACTTCGCCGCCGAGGACCACCGCACGCCCCTCGTCGTCGCCGGGGACTTCAACGCCTCCCAGGACCACGCCGCCTTCCGCCGCATCCTGGACACCGGCCTGCACGACGCCGCCCGGCTCGACGGCCACGACCGCACACCCAGCTGGCCGGCCCGCACGGCACCGATGTTCGGCGCGCAGATCGACCACGTCCTGCTCTCCGAGGACTTCTCCGTCCGCTCCGCCCGCTTCCTCGACCTGCCCGACACCGACCACCGTGCCCTGGTCACGGACGTCACGCTCCACCGGCGACGATGACCTGAACACCGGTATCCGCGAAGCCCCGCGAGCCATGCGCACGCACAAAACCGGCGCGGCCGCCCCGTGCAGGAGGGCGACCGCGCCATGTGGGGGGTGGGTCTGGCCTTACCGGCGGTGTGCCTTACTAGCGGTGTGCCTTACTAGCGGTGTGCCTTGTGCAGGGCCTTGTCCATCGCGGCGGCGAACCCGTTGGCCCACAGCTGCTCGACCTTGGCCCGCTCGTTGGCGTCCGGCTGCGAGTTGGTGCAGGACGGGCCGGGGCCGCCGCCCGACATCAGCTCACTGCACGGACCCTCATAGTGGTCCGGCAGGCCGAGGACGTGCCCCGTCTCGTGCGCCGTGACGCGGGTGGAGTCGTACTCCTGGTTCTGCTGGTAGTCGAGGAAGATGTAGCCGTTGCCGTGACCGTCGGTCGAGGCGTACGAGCCGCGCGGGTCGTTGCCCTCGCGGTACGTGAAGTCGGCGTTCGAGCCCTCCTGGAGCTTCACGTTCGACACCGAGCCGTTCCATATCTCGGTGCTGCGGGCTATCTGCGCGCTGAACGCCGGCGCCCCGGAGGCGTCGTAGGTGACGGTGACGGCCGCGGCGCTCGGGTTCTCGGCACGCTTCTCGGCGACCGACTTCAGCACGGCCTGGAAGAAGGCCTTACTGGCGTCGGAGTCCGAGGACGTGGCGACGTAGCCCGCGTGGTCGGGGGCCGGCGCAGCCGACGCCGGAGCGATGGTGCCGAACCCGAGGGCCGCCACTCCGAGACCGACCGCGACCGCCGAACGCGCGGACAGGGAAAAGGACATACGCATCGATGACTCCTAGGTGGGGGGTGAGTCGTCAAGGCGAGTGTCTGCTTCCGCGTGGCCGCTGTGATGATGGCAATCGGTGATAGCGCTGCCCTATCAGGACCCCAATTAGCAAGGATCGGAGGGGATTTGTGCGGCTGGTGAAAGCTTTGATTCCGTTTTAATGTCCCAGGGCATGGAGCTCGAGGTGAGGCACCTCCGCGCACTGTGCGCCATAGCCGACACCGGCAGTCTGCACCGGGCCGCCCGCCAGCTGGGCGTCGCCCAGCCGTCACTCAGCACACAACTGCGCCGGATCGAGCAGGAGCTGGGCGGCGCGCTGTTCCTGCGCGCGCGGACCGGCTGCCGCCCCACACCGCTCGGTCGCCTGGTGCTCAGCCGCGCCCGGCCGCTGGTGGCCGATATGCGTGCCCTCGTCGCCGAGGCGCGGGCCGCCGCGGCCGGCGGACCGGAGCTGCGGGTCGGCTCCACCGCGAGCAAGGCCCTCGCGGGCTGGCTGCGCCGGCTGCGCGGACAGGGCCAGGACCCGACGCTCCATATGAACGTCTCCCCGAACGCCCTGCTGCGCATGGTCGCCGAGGGACAGCTCGACGTCGCCTTCGTGCACGAGGTCGAGGGCTCACCGCTGCGCATCCCGCCCGAGCTACGGCTGCGCGTGCTGATGGAGCGCGAGCCGCAGTTCGTGTCGCTCCCGACCGACCACCCCGGGGCGAAGAAGTCGGAGGTCACGCTCCTCGACCTGGCCGACGACCGCTGGATGGTCGACCCGACGGTCGACGGGGAGTGGGACGCCGTGCAGCGGATGTTCCGCGCGGCCGGCGTCAATCCGCACGTCCTGCACGGCGACTACTACACGGCCGACGCCCTGGTCGCCACCGGCGAGGTGGTCACCGTCTGCCAGCCGACCCACGCCGACAGCCCCACGATGGCGGTACGGCGCCTGCACGGCGATCCGCTCGGCGTACGCCTCCTGCTCGCGGCCCGCACGGAGACGGACCTCGACGGGGTGTATCCCGCGCTGGCGGAGGCGTACTGGGAGGCGGCGCGGCAGGCGCCCGCGTACCGGGAGTGGCTGGAACACGACGGCGAACCGCAGCCGCCGGTCCCAGCACTCCCGTAGGGCGTAAGGCCACCGGCTCAGACGCCGATGTCGCAGCCGTCCTTGCGCCAGACCGCCACGACGGCGGGCCGGTTGATCTTCCCCGCCCCGTCGGGCCAGGCGCTCAGCGGCTTCTCGGCCGTCGCGCCGTCGATCTCGCCCGGGTGCTGCACGGCGACGAGCACGCGGCGGTCCTGGATGACCGGGCCGCAGGTCTCCGCGCCGTTCGGCATCGTCAGGAACTGCTTCAGCTCACCGCGGCGGTCACCGCGGGTGGCGACGCCGAAGAGGCCGTCGTGGTTGCCGAGGGCGTTGCCGTCGGTGGAGATCCACAGGTTGCCGTAGGAGTCGAAGGCGACGTTGTCCGGGCAGGAGATCGGGGAGACGTCGTCCTTCGGGAACCCGGCGAAGTAGGTGGCCGGATCGTTCGGGTCACCGGCCACGAGGAACAGCGACCAGGCGAACTTCTTGCTGTCGGCGCGGTTCCAGCGCTCGGTGAGCTCCAGGATCTGGCCGTGCTTGTTGGCGTTGCGCGGGTTGGCCTCGTCGGCCTTGGCGTTCGAGCCGACGCCGCGGTTGGTGTTGTTGGTGAGCGCGACGTACACCTTGCCGGTGTGCGGGTTGGGCTCGATGTCCTCGGGCCGGTCCATCTTCGTCGCGCCGACCTTGTCACCGGCGAGACGCGTGAACACGAACACCTCGTCCGCGGTCATCCCCTCGACGTGCGAGACGGCACCCTTGGCGGTGGCGGTGGCCAGCGGAATCCACTCACCGCTGCCGTCGAACTCACCGTCGGCGGGAAGCTTGCCGCTTCCGTCGATCTCGATGGCCGGGGAGTCACCGCTGAGCTTGGCGACGTAGAGCGTCCCCTCGTCGAGCAGCGAGAGATTGTGCTCCCGCACCGCCCGGCTCGACCCCTTCTTCATCCGCTTGCTGCCGATGAACTTGTAGAAGTAGTCGAACCGCTCGTCGTCACCGGAGTACACGACCGGACGCCCGTCGTCGGTCAGCCGGACGGTGGCGCCCTCGTGCTTGAACCGGCCGAGCGCGGTGCGCTTGCGGGGCTTGGCCGTGGGGTCGTACGGGTCGAGCTCGACGACGAAGCCGAAGCGGTGCGGCTCGTTCGGCTCCTGGGCCACGTCGAACCGCTTGTCGAACCGCTCCCACTTGCGCTCGGTCGCACCCGTCCCGAGCCCGTACCGCTTGTCCGTCGCCCGGGTGGCGTTGGCGAAGTACTGGTTGAAGTTCTCCTCGCCGTGCAGCGTGGTACCCCACGGGGTGACACCACCGGAGCAGTTGTTGAGAGTCCCCAGGACCTTGGTGCCGGTCGGGTCGGTGGAGGTCTTCAGCAGGTCCGAGCCGGCCGCCGGGCCGGTGACCTTGAACTCGCTGGTGGCGGTCACACGCCGGTTGAGCGGGTGCCGCGGAACGGGCGTGAGCTTGCCGCTGCGCCGGTCCCCCTCGACGACGACGGCGGACAGGCCGTGCGCGGCCCAGGCAACCTCGACCTGCTGCTTGGTCGGGTTGGCGGCGTCGTAGCCACGGAACATGAGCACTTCATCGGTGTACTCGTGGTTGGCGACGAGAATCTGCCGATTGCGCTCGCCCGGCAGCGGCAGAAGAGCGAGGAAGTCGTTGTTGTACCCGAACTGCTTCGACTGCGACTCGGCGGTCTGGTTCTCCGGGTCGAACGCGGGCGCGCCACGCAGGATGGGCTCGCCCCAGCGGATGACGACGTTCTGCGCGTAGCCGTCCGGGACGGTCACGGTGTCGGCGGTGTTCGGCGCGACGGGGCTGAAGCGCAGGCCGCGCGCGCCGCGGGAGGCATGGCGGGTGCTGGTCGCGGCGGTGGCGGCGGCCGTCTCGGCGGCGCTCGCCTTCGGGGCGGCGACGGTGGCGGAGGCGCCGACCGCGGTGGCCGCGGTGACGACGGCGGCGGCGCGCATCACGGTACGGCGGCTGAGGGCGTCGGCGATGACGTCACCGACGTACGGGTTGGTGGTGGTGTTGGGCACCTCGTGGAAACAGGCGTCACCACACCGGAAACGGCAGGTCAGGGCTGCTCTGCCACCATGATGCGAGTCGTTGTTGACGCTGACGATCGGCAACTGAATACGCATGGCTCTTGGTACTCCCCTTGCTTCCCCTTGAATGCAGCGTGGGGGACGGTAGGGGCACGTTTGTGCGGGAGCGGGGCGTTTGAATGAACGAAGGGTGAACCAGAGGTGGATGTACGGCAGTTGATGCACCGCTGCTGATCGACTCGATGTGGCCCTTGACGCCTGGGGAGCCTACGTGCCCGCCCCTCCCCAAGATCGCCATCCGGGGCCGCTAACCTTACGTGTCCGTCCTGGCCAGGGATCTACGGGCATCAACTCATGCGAAGGGTTGCGCACATGGGCATTCTCACTCTCCTGCGGAACGCGTTCGGCCGGTCACGCAAGGGGCGTACCGCCGAAGCAGAGGGTGCGACGACGCCTTCGCCGGAACCCCGGCCGACGGTCCCGTCCCCGTCCCCGGAACCCCAGCCGACCGCGGCTGCCCAGGTCCCGGAGCCACGCAACGCGGACCGCCCGGCACCGGAGCCCACCGAGCCGAAGACCAACCAGACCGACCAGACCGACCAGACCGACCAGGACATTCAGGACGACGAAGAACACGAACTGGTCTCAGCAGCTTTCGACAACGTAACGGTCCCGAAGCCGACAGAGCCGGTGGAGACGCCGGAGCCGGTGGAGACGGTGGCGGTCGAGGAGGCCGTGGCGGAATCGCCGGTGGCCGAGGAGCCGGTTGCCGTTGCCGAGGAGCCGGTGATTGCCGAGGCTGCGCCGGTTACGGAAGAGCCGACGGCGGTGGAAGAGCCCGTGGCGGTGGAAGAGCCGGTGGTCGCCGAGGCGGCGCCGGTCGCTGAGACGCCCGTCGCCGAAGAGACCACCGTGGAGGAGACCGGGGTCGCCGCAGAGCCGGTTGCCGAGGAGTCGACGCCGGAGCCGGAGCCGGAGCCGGTCGTGGAGAAGCCCGAGCCGGCAGCCGCCGAGGTCGCACAGGCCGAGGCCGCCCCGGTCGAGGCCACCCCGGTCGAGGCCGTCGAGGCCGTCGAGGACGGAGCCGCGGTCGCCGACGGCGAGGACGCCGCACAGGGGCCACTCGCAGCCGACGACGAAACCCGCACGGGTGGTGCGGGTGGGAACAACCCGGCCGAAGGCGAAGCCGAGGCCGCCCCGGCCACCGCCCTCGCAAAGGCCGGCCTGGAATCCGCCCGCGCCAAGGTCTACCTCGTCCTCGACCGCTCCGCGAGCATGCGCCCGTACTACAAGGACGGCTCCGCCCAGGCCCTCGCCGACCAGACCCTCGCCCTCGCCGAGCACCTGGACCCCGACGCCCCGAACCACTCCCTCCACGTCGTCTTCTTCTCCACCGAGGTCGACGGCACCACCGACCTCACCCCGGCCTCCTCCGAGACCGCCGTCGACGACGCCCACGCCGGCCTCGGCCGCATGGGCCGTACCAGCTACCACGCCGCCGTGGAAGCCGTACTCGCCCACTACGACAAGAACGCCGCCCCCGGCACCCCCGCCCTCGTCGTCTTCCAGACCGACGGCGCCCCCGACGCGAAGACCCCCGCCACCAAGTCCCTCACGGACGCCGCGAAGTCCCACCCCGCCGTCTTCTTCTCCTTCATCGCCTTCGGCGACCACGACAACAAGGCCTTCGACTACCTCCGCAAACTGAAGACCGACAACACGGCCTTCTTCCACGCGGGCCCGACCCCCCTGGAACTCACGGACGCGGAGCTCTACGACGGGGTACTGATCGACTGGCGCCCGTAACGCCCAGAGATCATCACCGGAGAACACCACCGAAGATCACCCGGGCCGCCCCTTCCCACCCCTCAAAACGGGAAGCGGGCGGCCCACCCATGTCGGCTACGATTTCAAGGTTCGCAAACACGCAAGAAGACCGACCTGGGAGCAGCCCCCGATGGCTCGACACCTCATCACCAGCGCCCTTCCGTACATCAACGGAATCAAGCACCTGGGCAACATGGTGGGGTCCATGCTCCCGGCGGACGTGTACTCCCGGTACCTCCGCCAGCGTGGCCACGACGTCCTGTACATCTGCGCCACCGACGAGCACGGCACCCCCGCCGAGCTGGCGGCGAAGGAGCAGGGCCTCCCCGTGGACGAATTCTGCGCACAGGCGCACGACGCCCAGAAGGCGGTCTACGACGGCTTCGCGCTGGCCTTCGACTACTTCGGCCGCAGCTCCAGCCCGCAGAACGTCGAGATCACCCAGCACTTCGCTCGCAAGCTGCACGAGAACGGCTTCATCGAAGAGCGCGCGATCCGCCAGGTCTACAGCCCTGCCGACGGCCGCTTCCTCCCGGACCGCTATGTCGAGGGCACCTGCCCCCACTGCGGCTACGACAAGGCCCGCGGCGACCAGTGCGAGAACTGCACCCGCGTACTCGACCCCACCGACCTGATCAACCCGCGCTCCGCGATCTCCGGCTCCACGGACCTGGAGGTCCGCGAGACCAAGCACCTCTTCCTGCTGCAGTCCAAGCTGCAGAACGAGGTCCAGGAGTGGGTCGCCCGCCACGACGGCGTCTGGCCGCACCTGGCGTCCTCCATCGCCCACAAGTGGCTGACCGAGGGCCTGCACGACCGCGCGATCACCCGTGACCTGGACTGGGGCGTGCCCGTCCCGGCGGACACCTGGCCGGAGCTGGCGGCCGAGGGCAAGGTCTTCTACGTCTGGTTCGACGCCCCGATCGAGTACATCGGCGCGACGAAGGAGTGGTCGGACGCGGCACCCGCCGGGGAGACCCGCGACTGGAAGTCCTGGTGGTACGAGGCCGACGACACCGTCCGCTACACGGAGTTCATGGCGAAGGACAACGTCCCCTTCCACACCGTGATGTTCCCGGCCACCGAGCTCGGCATCCGCGAGCCGTGGAAGAAGGTCGACTTCGTCAAGGCCTTCAACTGGCTGACGTACTACGGCGGAAAGTTCTCCACGTCCCAGAAGCGCGGTGTCTTCACCGACCAGGCCCTGGAGATCCTGCCCGCGGACTACTGGCGCTACTTCCTGATCGCCAACGCCCCCGAGTCCGACGACTCGTCCTTCACCTGGGAGCACTTCACGGCCACGGTGAACAAGGACCTGGCCGACACCCTCGGCAACTTCGTCAACCGCGTCCTGTCCTTCTCCAAGAAGCGCTTCGGCGAGGAGGTCCCGGCGGGCGGCGAGCCCGGTGAGGCCGAGGCCAAGCTCGGCGAGCAGATCGCCGAACTCCTCGCCGAGTACGAGTCGCAGATGGAGGCCCTCCAGTTCCGCAAGGCGGCCGCCGCCCTGCGCGCCCTGTGGTCGGCCGGCAACTCCTACCTGGAGGAGAAGGCCCCCTGGCTGGAGATCAAGACCGACAAGGACGGCGCGGCCCTCACCCTGCGCACGGCGATGAACCTGATCCACCTCTACGCGGTGGTCTCGGAGCCCTTCATCCCGGCGTCCTCGGCCGCCATGCGCCAGGCGTTCGCCCTGGCCGACACTGCGTCTGATCAAGAGCGTGCGACCTGGGTGACCCAGGAGGAGGCCAAGTCCCTCACGGCCGTCCCGGTCGGCACCCCCTTCACCGTCCCGCCGGTCCTGTTCGCCAAGCTCACGGACGAGGACCTTCAGGCGTACAAGGAGCGCTTCGGCGGCGAGACCGCGTAAAAGCAGGTGAGGGCCGTCGTCCGCGTGTGATGCAGTGAGTCATGCCGTACTACGTCACGACCCCCATCTACTACGTCAACGACGCCCCGCACCTGGGCCACGCCTACACGACGGTGGCGGCCGACGTCCTCGCCCGCTGGCACCGCGCGCGGGGCGAGGACGTGTGGTTCCTCACGGGGACCGACGAGCACGGCCAGAAGATCCTGCGGGCGGCCGAGGCGAACGGCGTGCCGCCGCAGGTCTGGGCCGACCGGCTGGCCGAGGAGTCCTGGAAGCCCCTCTGGCGGCACCTGGAGATCTCCCACGACGACTTCCTCCGTACGACGCAGAAGCGGCATACGGACCGGGTGCGGGAGTTCTACCAGGATCTCTACGACAACGGCCGGATCCGCAAGGGCGTCTATGAGGGTCCGTACTGCGTCGCCTGCGAGGAGTACAAGCTCCCCGGCGAACTGATCGAGGCGGACGACGGCACTCTTCTCTGTGCGATCCACAAACGCCCGGTGGAACTCCTCAAAGAGGAGAACTACTTCTTCAGGCTCAGCGAGTACGGTGAGCGCCTCCTCGCCCACTACGAGGCCAACCCCGACTTCATCCAGCCGGAGTCGGCCCGCAACGAGGTGATGAACTTCGTCCGGGGCGGCCTCCAGGACCTCTCCATCTCCCGCTCGTCGTTCGACTGGGGGGTCAAGGTCCCCTGGGACGACGGCCACGTCTTCTATGTCTGGGCGGACGCCCTCCTCAACTACGCCACGGCCGTCGGCTACAACGAGAACCCGGAGAAGTTCGGGTCGACCTTCCCCGCCGACGTCCACCTCGTCGGCAAGGACATCCTCCGCTTCCACGCCGTCATCTGGCCGGCCATGCTGATGGCGAACGGCCTGCCGCTGCCCGGCCGGATCGCCGCCAACGGCTGGCTGCTGGTCGGCGGCGAGAAGATGAGCAAGTCCAACCTGACCGGCATCGAGCCGCGGGCCCTGACCGCTCACTTCGGCGTGGACGCCTACCGCTGGTACTTCCTGCGCGCGATCGCCTTCGGCCAGGACGGCTCGTTCTCCTGGGAGGACTTCTCCGCCCGCTACACCAGCGAGCTGGCCAACGACTACGGCAATCTCGCCTCCCGCGTCACCGCGATGGTCGGCAGGTACTTCGGCGGCGAGCTGCCCGCGTCCACGGCCGACGGCGCGGCCGAGCGGGCGATCCGGGAGGTGCTGGCGAAGGCCGTCGCGGAAGCCGACCGCCGGATCGGTGAGGAACTGGACTTCCAGGGCGGCATCCTGGCCGTCTTCGACTTCGTGAAGCAGGTCAACGGCTACCTCACCGAGCAGCAGCCGTGGAAGGTCGCCAAGGACAGCTCCGAGCAAGCCCGGGCCCGGCTCGCCACGATCCTCTACACGGCCGCGGAGTCCCTGCGTGCCGTGGCGGTGCTGCTGGCCCCGGTGATGCCGGAGACCTCCGGCAAGCTCTGGGACTCCCTGGGCGCCGAGGCGTCCCTCGGGGCTCTGGAGGACCAGCGGATCCAGGAGGCCGGCGAGTGGGGCAGGCTCCCGGCGGGCGCCGCGGTCACGAAGGGTGCTGTTCTCTTCCCACGGCTCTCGTGAATTTCTTGACCGATCCGTGGCCAACTCGGGGACATCACGCGGATGTTGTCCATCCGGTTGGCATCGATCCCACCCCGGGGGCACCATGTCCCCCCGCACGACCGTATGGTTTCCGCCATGGCAGTCCCTGAGGTCATCCCGATCGCGTACGAGCCGCACGGCCGTACTGAGGCGATCGGCTTTTACGAGGACGGGCAGTTCATGGGGTCGGTGACCTACGCCTTCCCCAAGGGCTTCGAACTCGACACCGGCTGGGAAGAGCACAAACGCCTCTACGCGGTCCTGCACACCTTCGATCCCGAGGGCAGGTACCGCGATTCGGAGATCTGGTGTGCCGGCACCTGGGCCGAGCAGCAGCGTGCCCCGCAGGGCCCCGATTCGCCGCTGGCCCGTGCCCGCGCCCATCTCGCGACCCTGCTGCGCAGCCTGCCCAGGAGGACGTACACGGACATCGCGATACGTCCCTTCCAGCTCACCGTCGAGGGCGTGCTGTTCGGCCTGGTCGCCGACGAGGACGACGAGGAGGCGTGGGCCGAGCTCCATCCCGACAACCTGGGCTTCGGCGCGCCCTGGGACGGTTCGTACGACACCTGATCGTTTAGCCCTCTATGCCTGGACCCCTCCGAGGCGCTATACATTGCGAAGATCATGTAGAGCCATCACGTGGGGGGATCCATTCATGGCGCTCTTCGGTAACGCGCACACCATCGACTCCGGCCAGGCGCAGCAGGACTTCGCCCGGCTGCTGGGTCACGGTGAGCAGGTGCACGCCGCCTACCTGCTGATACGCGACACCATCCTGTTCACCGACCGCCGTCTGATCCTGGTCGACAAGCAGGGCATCACCGGCAAGAAGGTGGAGTACCACTCCATCCCGTACCGCAGCATCACGCACTTCGCCGTCGAGACCGCCGGCACCTTCGACCTGGACGCCGAGCTGAAGATCTGGGTCTCGGGGACGCCGACGCCGATCGAGAAGACGTTCACCAAGGGCGTCGACATCTACGAGGTGCAGGCGATCCTTACGCAGTTCGTGGCGAAGTAGCCCGTGCGTCCGGCCCCGCCGAGGTCAGCCGTCTCGGCGGGGCCGCCATAATCGGCCCACGATGATCCCGCTCCGCCACCACCTGATGGCCGACGTCCTTGCGATCGGCGCCCCTTACCCGCTCGTGCTGGCCGGCGGGTACGCGGTCCGGGCCCATGGCCTGATGCCGGAGGCCTCCGTGGAAGGGCCGCTGGAGGTGGCCACCGAGAGCCCCGAGCCGATGGAGGGGGTCGCGGCGGCCGTCCGCACGGGACTGACGGAGCGCGGCTGGCTGGTGCGCCCCCTGGAGGTCGACCCGCTCTCCGCCCGACTCCTGGTCACCGGTGTGGCAGGTGCGCGGGAACACCCGGTCGACCTGCTGAAGGAAACACTCTGGCAGCGGCCCGTGACGACCGACCTGGGCCCGGCCCTCTCCCTGGAGGACCTCATCGGCACCGAGGTCCGCGCCCTGGCCGACCGGGGCACCGCCCGCGACCTGACCGACGTCTATGCCGCCGCGGCCCACTGGAGCTTCCCCGACCTGGAGGAGCAGGGCCGCCGCCACGCCTGGGACGAGTTCGACCCGGCCGACCTCCAGTCCCGTCTGGAGGCGACGGAGATGCTGGACGACCGGGAGTTCACCGCCCGGGGCCTGGACCCGGAGGCGGTGCCGGAGCTGCGCCGCTGGGTGCGGGCGTGGGCGGACGACATCGCGGAGCGGCTGCTGGAGCAGGAGGCGCTGGCGCCGCCCACGGAGGAGTGACGCCGCCCGGAGGAGCAACCGACGTCGCCTCCCGCCCCCACAGGTCTTCAGGTCCGCGTCAGCTCGCGGACGCCGACGCTCCGGGCTGGACCGCGTCATCCGTGCCGTCGTGCGTGGCCTCGGGGTCGACGCCCATCGTGATCGTGGCGACGACGCCCTTGGCGATGTCGTTCTTGCGGTACTTCAGCTTCAGCAGACCGCCCTCGGTCCCGTTGTCCGGGTAGATGGTGTCCTCGTCGAGTGTGGTGCGGGTGGTGGTGTTGGTGGAGTACGGCGCCACCTCCGCGGAGGCCAGCACGCTCTCCTCGTCGAAGAAGAACTGACCGGTGTGGCAGGTGTTGCCGCCCTCGTACCCGCCGTCCGTCCAGGTGCCGCTCACATGGACCTTGGTGTGGATGTGGACGCAACGGCCCTGGTACCAGCCGGGGAAGACCGTCTTGAACTCCACCGTGCCGTTGCGGTCCGTCCGCCAGGTGCCGCGCAGATAGCGCTCGTCGTCCGTCGGCTCCTGGTGGACGCCGCCTCCGCCGCCGGGCCCGCCCGAGGGCTCACCGGACGGGGGCTCGCCCGTCGGCTCACCGGACGGCGGGGTGCCGCCCCCGCCGCCACCGCCGCTGCCCATGTCCTCGTAGCCCGAGTACACGCCCAGCGCGTTGCAGTGCCAGATGTCGACCGCGGCGTTCCTGATGGGCTTGCACGTCTCGGCGTCGATCACCTTGAGACGGAGGGTGAGCGGGATGCCCTCCTGGTCCTCGGTGATGTCCTTGCGGAGCTTGTCCGCGTCGATGTAGTACGGGCCCTCGGTGGTCTCGGAGGTCAGCTTGTAGCAGGCCTCTCCGGCGCTGCTGCTCGCCGAGGCCCTGGTGCTCTGCGCGCTCTTCTCGCCCGCGAAGGCGCCCGCGGCGAGGGTGCCGCCCACGCCCACCGCGGCGGCGGCTCCCGCACCGGCGACGACGACCTTGCGACGTGTGAGGTCCCGCTTGTGTTTCGGCCCTTCGGCCGTGTGGTTTCCCGTCATGTGCAGGGAAGTTAGGGACCGCGCCTGTCAGGAGGTTAGGTACGACCTGGGTGAGAGCCCTGCATGCGCCGCACAAAGAAAGGTGGCTCGGAACCGACGCCGGTTCCGAGCCACCTCACGACCTGCCGTCTACTTCGGCTGCGGCTTGCGCACCGAGAGGTGCAGCTCCCTGAGCCGGGCCTCCTCCAGCTCCGTCGGCGCGCCCATCATCAGGTCCTGGGCGTTGCCGTTGAGCGGGAAGGCGATGGTCTCGCGGATGTTGGGCTCGTCGGCGAGGAGCATGACGATACGGTCCACGCCGGGCGCGATACCGCCGTGCGGCGGGGCGCCGAAGCGGAAGGCGCGCAGCATGCCGGCGAACTTCTCCTCGACGGTCTCGCGGTCGTAGCCCGCGATCTCGAAGGCCTTCAGCATGATCTCGGGCTCGTGGTTCCGGATCGCGCCGGAGGACAGCTCGACGCCGTTGCAGACGATGTCGTACTGCCAGCCCAGGATGTCCAGCGGGTCCTGGGTCTGGAGTGCCTCAAGACCGCCCTGCGGCATGGAGAAGGGGTTGTGCGAGAAGTCGATCGTGCCGGTCTCCTCGTCCTTCTCGTACATCGGGAAGTCGACGATCCAGCAGAACCGGAAGACGCCCTCCTCGAAGTGCCCGGCACGCTTGGCGGCCTCGACGCGGACCGCGCCCATGATCTTGGAGACCTCGTCGAACTCGCCCGCGCCGAAGAACACGGCGTGCCCGGCGGCCAGCGACAGACGCTTGGTCAGCTCGGCGACGTTCTCCTCGGTGAGGAACTTGGCGATCGGGCCGGACAGCGAGCCGTCCTCGGCCACACGCACCCAGGCCAGGCCCTTGGCGCCCTGCGAGACCGCGAAGTCACCGAGCTGGTCGAAGAACTTCCGGGGCTGCGCGGAGACGTCCGGCACCGGCAGCGCACGCACATGCTTGCCGGCGAAGGCCTTGAACTCCGAGCCCTCGAAGATGTCGGTGATGTCGACGAGCTCCAGCTGGGCGCGCAGGTCCGGCTTGTCGGAGCCGTACTTCAGCATCGCCTCGCGGAACGGGATCCGCGGGAACGGCGAGGTGACGTGGCGGCCGCCGCCGAACTCCTCGAACAGCTCGGTCATCAGCTTCTCGACCGGCTGGAAGACGTCCTCCTGCTCGACGAAGCTCATCTCGATGTCGAGCTGGTAGAACTCGCCCGGCGAGCGGTCGGCGCGCGCGTCCTCGTCGCGGAAGCAGGGCGCGATCTGGAAGTAGCGGTCGAAGCCGGAGATCATCAGCAGCTGCTTGAACTGCTGCGGGGCCTGCGGCAGGGCGTAGAACTTGCCCGGGTTCAGACGGGAGGGGACGACGAAGTCACGGGCGCCCTCGGGGGAGGTCGCGGACAGGATCGGCGTCGCCATCTCGTTGAAGCCCAGCGCCGTCATCTTGTGACGGATCGCCGAGATGACCGACGTACGCAGCAGGATGTTCTTGTGCATGCGCTCGCGGCGCAGGTCCAGGAAGCGGTACTCCAGACGCCGCTCCTCGTTGACCCCGTCCTCGGTGTTGATCGTGAAGGGGAGCGGGGCGGCGGCGCCGAGCAGCTCGACCTCGCCGACCTCGACCTCGATCTCGCCGGTGGGCAGCTCGGAGTTGATGTTCTCCGCGCCTCGGGAGACGACCTTGCCGTCGATCCGGACCGTGGACTCCTTGGACAGCTTGTCCAGGGCCTCGTACGCGGGGGTGCCGGGACGGGCCACGAGCTGCGTGATGCCGTAGTGGTCGCGCAGATCGATGAAGAGGATGCCGCCCAGGTCGCGCCGATTGTGCAGCCAGCCACTCAGCCGGACGTCGGTGCCGACGTCAGAGGAGCGGAGCTCGCCGCAGGTGTGGGACCTGTACCGATGCATCGTCGTTCATCCAGTCTTCGCGGATCGGGGGCTTTGTTCCCGTGAATCAGGGGCTTTGTTTCACGTGAAACTCCCCCAAGCCTACCGGGCACCCCAAGATCGCCTCCCCACCATTTCCCCGTGGTCCCGGGGCCTGGGGACCGGATGCCCCGTACAGCTTCGGTGGCAGCGTGCGATCACCTCTTCTTAGAGTGGGGCAATGCGCACTGGTGAGCCCCTGCCCGCCGTGGGGGAGGTTCTGGCCGCCCTCGCGACCGGACTGTGGCACTGGAACACCGCCACGGGACTGGTCACGGTCGACGCGGAGGCGGCACGGTTGCTGGGCCTGCCCTCCGAACGGACCACGCTCAGCCAGGCCCAGGTGCGCGCCCGCCTGCACCCGGTGGACTGGAACGAGATCAGCGGGGTGATCCAGCTGGCCGTCGCCGAGGGCACGCTCGGCGAGGTGCGGGTGCGGATCATGGACGACCGGGGCCGGGTCGTCCGGGTCGGCCGCAGCCGCTTCCAGGCGTCCTACGACCACAAGAAGCGGTCGTACGAGGTCACCGGTTCCCTCCAGGAGGTCACCGAGCCGGTGCCGGGTACCTCCGCCGGGCGTACGGCGGTCACCGGCGACTGGCGGCGCTCGCGGGAGGCGTTCCTGCTGGACGCGGGCCGGGCGCTGGCCGAGGCGAGATCGACGGCCGAGGTGCTGCGGGTCGCGGCCGGTCTGTCGATGCCGGGCTTCTCTCCGGACGGGCTGGCGGTCTTCGGGGTGACGGGCGATCGCCTGACGATCATCGGGCACCACGGCCATCAGCCCGGGGACGAGGACCCCTTCACACATATGGCCCTGGACACGGACTATCCGGCCGCGGAGGTGGTCCGCACCGGCCGGGCCGTCTATCTCTCCTCGCCCGAGAAGTACAAGGACCGCTACCCGGTCACCTGGCCGCTCGCCGCGCACTTCGACCGGCAGTCCTGGGCGTTCCTGCCGCTGACCGTGGCCGGGCGCACGATGGGCGCCTGGATGGCGGCGTTCACCTATCCGGTCGCCTTCACCCCCGACGAGCGGTCCGTGCTGACGACGGTGGCCCGTATGCTCGCCCAGGCCCTCTCGCGCGCCGAGGCCGCCGAGTCCGCCCGTGAGCTGACGGACGGCCTCCAGCGCTCGATGCTGCCCAAGCTGGGCCCCGAGATACCGGGCATGGGCGTCGCCGCGCGCTATGTCCCGACCGGCGGGGGTCTCCAGGTCGGCGGCGACTGGTACGACATGATCCCGCTGCCCGGGGGCACCTCCCGTACGGAGTTCGGGGGAGGCCGCTTCGCCCTCGTCATCGGCGACGTCCAGGGCCATGACGTGCGGGCGGCGGGCCTGATGGGCCAGCTGCGGATCGCGTTGCGCGCCTACGCCTCCGAGGGCCACCGCCCCGATGCCGTCCTCTCCCGCGCCTCGCGCTTCCTGCACGGGATGACGTTCGGCGCCCTCGACGAGGACCCGTCCGACCTGCGCTTCGCGACCTGCCTGTATGTCGAGGTCGACCCCGCGTCCGGACTGCTGGACATCGCCCGCGCCGGGCATCCGGACCCGGCGATCCGGATGACCGACGGCACGGTGCTGGCGCGTCCGACGGCCGGCGGTCTGCCGCTGGGCATCGACCCGGACGCCGACTATCCGACGACCAGGATCACCCTGGAACCCGGCGAGACCATGCTGATCTGCACGGACGGGCTGATCGAGACCGGCGGCCACGACCTGGAGACCGGCTGGAAGCGCATCCGCACGATCCTGGAGGAGCACGACGGCGACCTGGAGGGGCTCGCCGACGCCCTGGTCCAGGCCGTGCACGGCCCGTCCTCCCACCACACCACCGGCCCGCTCGCCGATCGGCGCGAGGACGACATAGCGGTACTGCTGCTGCACCGGGAGGGGGACGGCTCCGGTGACCCCGCGACCCCGCGGCCGACGGTCCGGCGCACCGTGCTGTCGGTCGCGCAGGCCGAGCCGGAGCGGGTCGGGGTGGCCCGGCAGCAGTTGCGGGAGCTGCTGCACGACTGGGCCTCCGCGGATCAGGTCGACTCGGCGGTGCTGCTGCTGTCGGAGACGCTGACGAACGTCCTCGTGCACACCGACGCCGACGCGCTGCTGGTGGCGGAGGTGCGGGGCGAGCCGGGCGAGCGCCGGGTGCGCGTCGAGGTCACCGACACCAGCGACGACCTGCCGCACCGGCGCAGCCCCGGGGAACTGGCCTCGTCCGGGCGGGGCCTGATGCTGATCGAGCTGCTGGCCCAGGCATGGGGCGTCGACCCTCGTGGCGAGGGCAAGAGCATCTGGTTCGAGCTCTACGAGTCCGAGGGCTCCGACGGTTCCGGGGGCGGCTCGGGCCCGGTCGACGTCGAGGTCGTCGAGGTCGTCGAGGTCGAGCTGCCGTAGCGCTCTCTCAGTTCGTGTGCGACGCCGAACGCGGCGGCGGTGAGCGGTACGGCGAGCAGCATGCCGAGGATGCCGGCCACGGAGGCCCCCGCGGTGATCGTCACCATGACGACGGCCGGGTGCATCTGCACGGTCCGGCTCTGGATCGCGGGCGTCAGCACATGTCCCTCCAGCACCTGCACGGCGAGCACGATCCCCAGCACCCACAGCGCGATGACGAACCCCCGGTCCGCGAGGGCGACCAGCACCGCCACCGCCCCCGAGATGACCGCGCCCAGATAGGGGATGTAGGCGCCGACGAAGACGAGTGCGCCCAGCCCGACCGCGCCCGGCACATCGAGGACGATCAGCCCGATGGTGATGCAGAGCGCGTCGATGAAGGCGATGAAGGTGGTTCCCCGCATGAACCCCTCCACGCCCTGGAACGCCCGCCGGGCCATGGCCTCCATGAGCTCCCCGCCGCTTCCCGGCACGAGGGACCGCAGAGCGCCGGCCGCCCGGTCGGAGTCCCGAAGGAAGAAGAAGACCAGCAGCAGGGCGAGCACGGCGATGGCGATGGTCTCGCCCACGACGCTCACCCCGCTGATCACCCCGGAGGCCGCCGTCCCGCCGAACTTGGTGAGCAACTCCCTGGCGTTGGCGGCGACGTCGTCCAGCGAGGTCCCGGCGGCCCCGAAGTGGTCGGCGAGATCCCGGCCCGCCTGTTTGAGCGACGCGACGATCTGGTCGCCGCTGTCCACGATCGCGGCGACGACGATGTACACGGCCCCGCCGACGACGGCGACCACGGCGACGCAGGTGAGTCCGGCGGCAACCGACCGGTTGACCCTGGCCTTCACCAGCCGCCGGTGCAGCGGCCCGAGCAGCGCCGTCCCCAGCAGCGCGAGCAGCACGGGCACCACGGCCGTACTGAACTCCACGGCCAGCCGGATCCCGACATAGACCACTCCGGCGACCAGCAGCACAACCACACACCAGGCGGCGAGACGGCGCACGGGGTCGGGGAGCGGCGGGGTGGGGGCCTGCACGGTTCCAGCCGATCACGCACTGGAGCGAACTGTCCTGTGCAGGCGGACCGGTCGGGTGACACGACGTCAGTTGATCGGCACCTCGGTCAGTAGAAGAGGTCGCTGATGTCGAAGTCCCAGTCGATGTCGACGTCGCCGCCGTCGACGTCCACGTCGATGTCGAGGTCTTCCAGGTCGGATGCCGTCACATGGTGACTGCGGGCGTAGTCGTCGAGTTCGTCGAGCACGTCGTCGACCAGCCGCCGGCCCAGCTGCCGTGCGGCGCCCTGCATGATCATGCGCCGCAGTTGGGACGCCAGCGAGGGCTCGTTCCGCTTGAGGTAGGTGTAGAGCTTTTTGACATCTTTTTCGATGTACTTGGCCACTTGATCCCCCATTTCCCTCAAGCGTGGAAAACGCCGGAGTGTCGGACAAGCGTAGCCCCAACTACCTTGCCCTGAAACCCACTTGCGACAACACCCCGCCCACGGGAAGTGGACGGGGTGTTGTCGTTTCCGGATGTCAGGACTGCGGGCCTTCACCGGTCATGCCGTGCACCGCCGGGATCGTGCCGAGTCGGCCCTTCTGGAAGTCCTCGAAGGCCTGCATGAGTTCGTCCTTGGTGTTCATGACGAACGGGCCGTAGTGGGCCATCGGCTCCCGTATCGGCCGGCCGCCGAGGAGGACGACCTCCAGGTCCGGGGTGTGCGAGTCCTGCTGCTCGTCGGCGCGGACGGTCAGCGAGCCTCCCTCGCCGAAGACAGCCGTCTGGCCCAGATGGATCGGACGGCGCTCGGCACCCACGCTGCCGCGGCCCGCGAGCACGTACGCGAGGCCGTTGAAGTCCTCGCGCCACGGCAGGGTGATCTCCGCGCCCGGGGCGAGGGTCGCGTGGATCATCGTGATCGGGGTGTGCGTGATGCCGGGACCGGCGTGGCCGTCCAGCTCACCGGCGATCACGCGCAGCAGCGCGCCGCCGTCGGGCGTGGTCAGCAACTGGACGTTGCCGCCGCGGATGTCCTGGTAGCGCGGCGCCATCATCTTGTCCTCGGCCGGGAGGTTCACCCACAGCTGGAGGCCGTGGAAGAGACCGCCGGACATGACCAGCGACTCCGGCGGAGCCTCGATGTGCAGCAGGCCGGAGCCGGCCGTCATCCACTGGGTGTCGCCGTTGGTGATGGTGCCACCGCCGCCGTTGGAGTCCTGGTGGTCGAAGATCCCGTCGATGATGTAGGTGACGGTCTCGAAGCCGCGGTGCGGGTGCCAGGGGGTGCCCTTGGGCTCGCCCGGCGCGTACTCCACCTCGCCCATCTGGTCCATCATGATGAACGGGTCCAGGTGGCGGTAGTTGATCCCGGCGAACGCACGGCGCACCGGGAAGCCCTCGCCCTCGAAACCGCTCGGCGCGGTCGTGACGGCGAGCACGGGACGGGCCACCGCTTCCGCGGGCGCGGCGACGCGGGGCAGCGTCAGCGGGTTCTCGACGGTCACTGCAGGCATGTCGGTACCTCCTTGTGCGGCCAGTTTAGTTGAGCATTGAACTTCTTGCTACCCCTAACGGGACGAGCGCTGCAGCCATTCCCGCCGGGCACGCCGAAGGCCGACACCCGGTGCGGGCGCCGGCCTTCGTCACGAGGACCCGGTGCTTCGGCGGCGGCTCAGTGTGTCAGGAAGAGCCGGTCCGAGGGGGTCAGACGGCCGGTTCGGGCTGCTCCTCGGGGGCGCCGGCCCCCTGCTGCGGCGCGCTCCGGTCGTCGCGCATGACCAGGGTCGCCAGCAGCGCGGCGGCGAGAACACCGATCGCGCTGACCGTGAAGGTGGTGGACATCGAGGCGGTGAAGGCCTCACGGGCGGCGGCGATGATCCCGGCGTCGCCGCCGGCGACGGCACCGGCGATCGAGTGCTTCGCCCCCTCCGGCGCCCCCTCGGGCATCCGGTCCGCGAAGCCGCTGGAGAGCAGCGAGCCCAGGATCGCGATGCCGAGGGCGGTGCCGGCCTGCTGGATGGTGTCGTTCAGGGCCGAGCCGACGCCCGCCTTGTCCTCGGGGATCGTGCCCATCAGCGCACCGACCGCGGCCGGCATCGCCAGGCCCGCGCCGAGGCCGAGCAGACCGAGCGCCACCGCCGGGACGGTGAAGCCGGAGTCCGCCGAGACCGTGGTCAGCAGGGCGAAGCAGGCCACCATCACCAGCATCCCCGCGAGGATCACCCACCGGTTGCCGTACTTCGCGGCGAGCTTGACGCCGACGCCGTTGCCGACGAGGGCCGTGATCGCCAGCGGCAGGAAGGCGAGGCCCGCCTTGATGGGCGAGTAGCCGAGCACGAACTGCAGGTACTGGGTCAGGACCAGCAGCAGACCGCCGTTGCCGATCTGGACCAGCGCCAGGGACAGCGAGCCGCCGCTGAAGTTGCGGTGCTTGAACAGGACCAGCGGGACCATCGGGGACTTGGTGACGTTCTCCCAGATCACAAAGCCGGCCAGGGACACGAGGGCCACGGGCAGGGCCGCGGTCCACACCCCGTGCTGCGGGAGCTCGATGATCCACCAGACCAGGGCCGTCATCCCGACCGCCGACAGCACCGCGCCGAGCGGGTCCGGCTTCTGCCAGGGCGCCCTGGACTCCGGCATCAGCGTCAGACCGGCGACGACGGCGAGCGCGACGATCGGCACATTGATGAAGAAGATCGACTGCCAGGAGAAGTGCTCGATCAGGACGCCGCCCAGCACCGGGCTGCCGACCAGGCCCAGCATCGACACCGAGCTCCAGGCCGCCATCGCCCTGCCGCGCTCCTCCTCGTCGAAGACGGTGATGAGGATCGACAGGGTGGACGGCATGATCAGCGCCCCGCCGACACCCATCGCGATACGGACGGCGATCACCTCACCGGGGTTCGTGCACCAGGTCGCGGCCAGTGACGCCGCCCCGAAGAGCAGCAGCCCGATCAGCATCACCTTGCGGCGCCCGAACCGGTCGCCGAGGCTGCCGGAGGTGAGCAGCAGACCCGCGAACACCAGGATGTAGGAGTCCAGGATCCACTGGGTCTCCTGCGCGCTCGCCCCGAGCTCGCCGGTCATCACCGGCACCGCGACGGTCAGCGCCATGCTGTCGACGACCAGCACCAGCGTGCTCAGGCAGAGCACGATCAGGATCCACCAGCGGCGTGGATCACGCGTTCCCTTGACGTCCATGACGTTCCCCTCCGGTTCGTGAACACCGTTCCTGCGATGCGAACACTGTACGCATGGCGGAACAGTGTTCGCAACACCTCATTCCTGTACGCTCGATGCGAACGATGTACGCAGAGATGCGAAGGAGTGCCGATGGCCGCCAGGACGACGAAGCAGAGCTCCATCCCCTCCGTGTGGGCCCGCCCCCAGCGCGAGGCCGACCAGCCCACGCTCAGCCGCGCCATGATCGTGCGCGAGGCGATCGTCATGCTGGACGCGGAGGGCGTGGAGGCGCTGAGCATGCGCAAGCTCGCCACCAGGCTGAACGCGGGCGCGGCCTCCCTGTACCGGCACGTCGCGACCAAGGACGAGCTCATGGAGCTGGCCGTCGACGAGGTCGCCGCCGAGATCCACGTACCGCCCGCGCAGAGCGCCGACTGGCGCGCGGCGGCCGCCGAGGCGGCGGGAGCGTTCCGCGCCACGGCCCTACGGCACCCGTGGCTGTCGTCGGTGCTCGGGCAGGCGGGCCTCGCCTATCTCGGCCCGAATCTGATGGCGTTCTCCGAGCGGCTGGCGGCCCTGTTCACGACCGCCGGATTCACGAAGCCGTCCGGTCCGATCGACACCCTGCTGTCCTACGTGATCGGGATGAGCACCACGGAGGCCGCCTGGCTCACCACGGTCGCCCGCTCCGGCGAGACGGAGGCCGACTTCATCGCCCGGCTGATGCCCGCGGCCCAGCAGGCGGCCGCGGCCCACGAGCACCTCGCGGAGGGCTACGCGGAGGCCGTGACCGCCACGACGGACCCGGTGGCCCTGCGCGACGAGAAGTTCGCCTACGGCCTGGAGGTCGTCCTGGACGGCCTGGCGCTGCGTCTGGAAACACCGGCATCCTGAACGTACCCAGGGGCGCGGGGCCGTATCAATATGCGGCTCCGCCGCGTGGGCGCGACCAGCCACAACGGGCCCGCGGACGCCGAACGGACCTCGCGAAGCGCTACCCGTACATCCGGCGCATCGCGAACTCGACCATCTGCTCCACGGCCTTCGCGTCGAAGACCATCCGGTGCTCGCCCTCCATGTCGACGACGAAGCCGTAGCCGGTGGGCAGCAGGTCGATCACCTCGGAACCGGTGATGACGAAGTACTTGGACTCCTTGCCCGCGTACCTGCGCAGTTCCTTCAGCGAGGTGAACATCGGGATCACCGGCTGCTGGGTGTTGTGCAGGGCGAGGAAGCCCGGGTTGTCGCCGCGCGGGCAGTAGACCTTCGACGTCGCGAAGACCTGCTGGAAGTCCTCGGCGGACATCTGCCCGGTGGTGAAGGCCCGCACCGCGTCCGCGAGCGAGGGCGGGGACGGCTCGGGATAGAGCGGCGGCTGCTGGCCGTATCCGCCGACGCCACCGGCCATGGGCTGCTGCGGCGGGGCGTACTGCTGCTGTGCACCGACGTTCTGGTCGTAGCCGTACATGAGCGCAAGCGTACCGAGCGCGGCCGGGCTGCGGACCGGTACGGGGGCTGCGGCAAACCGACAGCGACTTGACAGCGACTCGACAGTCACCGCGCTGGTTTCGCGCCCCGAGCGCTCATAGCGTCGGCCGCAACGCGAGAAGTGCCGCGCACGGCACCGCACCGGCAAGGGGACAGCCATGCACCGACACGACGACGCCGAGATCCACGAGCACGACCGCGGGCTCGCGTACGACCTCCCGGTCCTCGCCCGCCGCCGCATGATCCGGCTGATGGCGGGGGCGGGCCTGATCCCGCTGGTGGGCTGCACGTCCGAGGACGAGACCTCGGCCGGCGCCTCCTCCAAGGGCTCCGGCGACTCCGCCTCCGCCTCATCCGCAGAGTGCCGGCCCATCCCGGACGAGACCGCGGGGCCCTTCCCCGGCGACGGCTCGAACGGCGTGAACGTCCTGAAGGAGAGCGGTGTCGTGCGCAGCGACATCACCGGCAGCTTCGGCGACTCCGCGGGCGGCACCGCCGAGGGCGTGCCCCTGACCGTCACGCTGACCGTCGTGGACGCCGCCTCCGGCTGCGGGACGCCGAAGAAGGGCGCCGCCGTCTACATCTGGCACTGCGACCGGGAGGGCGGCTACTCCCTGTACTCGGACGGCATCACCGAGGAGAACTACCTGCGCGGCGTGCAGGAGACCGACGACAAGGGCCGGGTCACCTTCAGGAGCGTCTTCCCGGGCTGCTACCAGGGCCGCTGGCCGCACATCCACTTCGAGGTGTACGGCAGCCTCGCGGACGCCACCGCGGCGACGGCCATCACGAACACCTCTCAGCTGGCCTTCCCGAAGGACGTCTGCGAGACGGTGTACGCCTCGGAGGGCTACGAGAGCAGCGTGGACAACCTGAGCGGCCTCTCCCTGGAGACCGACGGGATCTTCAGCGACGGCCACGACCGGCAGCTGGCCGCGATGGAGGGAAGTGTGGCGCGGGGATACACGGCGACACTGACGGTTCCGGTGTGACCTGTCACAGATTGCGGATCGGGGTTGCGTCTTATTACTGACGGGTAGCATCATCGTAGCTACTTGTTGGTAAGTGAACTGGCGCGAGGATCCAAGTGCCTCGCCGATCCCGCTACGGAGTCGTCACCATGGGGCACTACAAGTCGAACCTCCGCGACATCGAGTTCAACCTCTTCGAAGTCCTGGGCCGCGACAAGCTGTACGGCACGGGTCCCTTCGAGGAGATGGACGTCGAGACCGCCAAGAGCATCCTGGAGGAGCTGACCCGCCTCTCCGAGAACGAGCTGGCGGAGTCCTACGCGGACGCCGACCGCAACCCGCCGGTCTTCGACCCCGAGACGAACACCGCGCCGGTCCCGGCGTCCTTCAAGAAGAGCTACAAGGCCTTCATGGACTCCGAGTACTGGCGGCTCGGACTCCCGGAGGCCATCGGCGGCACCACCGCTCCGCCGTCCCTGATCTGGTCGTACGCGGAGCTGATCCTCGGCTCGAACCCGGCCGTGTGGATGTACTCCTCCGGCCCGGCGTTCGCCGGCATCCTCTACGACGAGGGCAACGACGTCCAGAAGAAGATCGCGCAGATCGCCGTCGAGCGGACCTGGGGCTCCACCATGGTGCTCACCGAGCCGGACGCCGGCTCGGACGTCGGCGCCAGCCGCACCAAGGCGGTCCAGCAGGAGGACGGCTCCTGGCACATCGAGGGCGTGAAGCGCTTCATCACCTCCGGTGAGCACGACATGGAGGAGAACATCCTTCACTACGTGCTCGCGCGGCCGGAAGGTGCCGGTCCGGGCACCAAGGGCCTGTCCCTGTTCCTGGTCCCGAAGTACCTCTTCGACTTCGAGACCGGCGAGCTGGGCGAGCGCAACGGCGTCTACGCCACCAACGTCGAGCACAAGATGGGCCTGAAGGCCTCCAACACCTGCGAGATGACCTTCGGCGACCGGCACCCCGCCAAGGGCTGGCTGATCGGTGACAAGCACGAGGGCATCCGCCAGATGTTCCGCATCATCGAGTTCGCCCGCATGATGGTCGGCACGAAGGCGATCTCCACGCTGTCGACGGGTTACCTGAACGCCCTCGAGTACGCCAAGGAGCGCGTCCAGGGCCCCGACCTCGCGAACTTCATGGACAAGACCGCGCCCAAGGTCACCGTCACCCACCACCCCGACGTGCGCCGCTCGCTGATGACGCAGAAGGCGTACGCGGAGGGCATGCGCGCCCTGGTGCTCTACACCGCCTCCATCCAGGACGCGATCGCCGTCAAGGAGGCCGCCGGTGAGGACGCCAAGGCCGAGCACGCGCTGAACGACCTGCTCCTGCCGATCGTGAAGGGCTACGGCTCCGAGAAGGGCTACGAGCAGCTCGCGCAGTCGCTCCAGACCTTCGGCGGCTCCGGGTTCCTCCAGGAGTACCCGATCGAGCAGTACATCCGCGACGCCAAGATCGACACCCTGTACGAGGGCACGACCGCGATCCAGGGCCAGGACTACTTCTTCCGGAAGATCGTCCGCAACCAGGGCGCGGCGCTGAACTCCCTCGCCGAGGACATCAAGAAGTTCCTGGCGCTGGGCGAGGGCGGCGAGGAGCTGGGTACGGCCCGCGAGCAGCTCGCCAAGGCGGCCGTGGAGCTGGAGGCGATCGTCGGCCTGATGCTGACCGACCTCGCGGCCACCGAGCAGGACGTCAAGAACATCTACAAGGTGGGCCTCAACACCACCCGGCTGCTGCTGGCCTCCGGTGACGTGGTCGTCGGCTACCTGCTGCTCAAGGGCGCGGCCGTGGCCGCCGAGAAGGTGGCGACCGCCTCCGCCAAGGACAAGGCGTTCTACCAGGGCAAGATCGCGGCGGCCAAGTTCTTCGCGGCCAACGTCCTGCCGGGCGTCACCGGTGCGCGCAAGATCGCCGAGGGCGTCGACCTGGACCTGATGGAGCTGGACGAAGCGGCCTTCTGACCGAACGGGAGGACGCCGGAACGGCTACCTCCACCGGGTCGTTCCAGTCACTCACGGACATTCCACATCGCCCTTACGAGGGCCCGCTCCCCTTCTCCGGGAGCGGGCCCTCGTACGTCGTTAAGGTGAACCCCATGAGCGAACCCCCCCGCTTCGACCGCGGCCACACCGACGACCTCATGTCCTTCCTGGCGGCGAGCCCCACGCCGTACCACGCCGTGGCGAACGCCGCCGAGCGGCTGGAGAAGGCCGGATTCCGGCAGGTCGCCGAGACGGACGCCTGGGACGGGACGAGCGGTGGCAAGTACGTGCTGCGCGGTGGCGCGATCGTGGCCTGGTACGTCCCCGAGGGAGCGGCGCCCCACACGCCGTTCCGGATCCTCGGCGCGCACACGGACTCGCCCAACCTGCGGGTGAAGCCGCTGCCCGACACCGGTGGGCACGGCTGGCGTCAGGTGGCCGTGGAGATCTACGGCGGACCGCTGCTCAACTCCTGGCTCGACCGCGACCTGGGCCTCGCGGGCCGGCTGACGCTGCGGGACGGCTCGACCCGGCTGGTGAACGTGGACCGTCCGCTGCTGCGCGTCCCCCAGCTCGCCATCCACCTGGACCGCTCGGTCTCGGCGGAGGGGCTCAAGCTCGACAAGCAGCGCCACCTCCAGCCCGTCTGGGGCCTCGGCGAGGTGCGCGACGGCGACCTGATCGCCTTCCTGGAGGAGAGCGCCGGGCTGGCGGCGGGCGAGGTCACGGGCTGGGACCTGATGGTCCACTCGATCGAGGCGCCCGCGTATCTGGGCCGGGACAAGGAGCTCGTCGCGGGTCCCCGCATGGACAACCTGCTGTCGGTGCACGCCGGTGCGGCGGCGCTGGCCGCGGTGGCCGGCTCCGGCGCCGACCTGCCGTGCATCCCGGTGCTGGCCGCCTTCGACCACGAGGAGAACGGCTCGCAGAGCGACACCGGTGCCGACGGGCCGCTGCTGGGCAGCGTCCTGGAGCGCTCGGTGTTCGCGCGCGGCGGGTCGTACGAGGACCGGGCGCGCGCCTTCGCGGGCACCGTCTGTCTGTCCTCCGACACGGGCCACGCGGTCCACCCCAACTACGCCGAGCGCCACGACCCGACGCACCACCCGCGCGTCAACGGCGGGCCGATCCTGAAGGTCAACGTCAACAACCGCTACGCGACCGACGGTTCGGGCCGGGCGGTGTGGGCGGCGGCCTGCGAGAAGGCGCAAGTCCCGTTCCAGTCCTTCGTCTCCAACAACTCGATGCCCTGCGGTACCACCATCGGCCCGATCACCGCGGCCCGGCACGGCATCAAGACCGTCGACATCGGCGTGGCGATCCTCTCGATGCACAGCGTGCGGGAGCTGTGCGGCGCGGACGACCCGTGGCTGCTGGCGAACTCGCTGGTGGCGTTCCTGGAGGGGTAGTTCGCAAGACGTGGGGTACTCGCCTCCGACCGGAACCACCGGACAGGGAGGCGACACACATGGGCCTCGGCGGGTGCATCATCCTCATCGCCGTGGGAGCCATCCTCACGTTCGCGACCGACTGGGAGATGGAAGGGGTCAATCTCGACCTCGTCGGAGTCATCCTGATGGTCGTGGGGCTGATCGGCACCACGACGTTCAGCAGCATCGCGCGGCGCAAGCGGGTGGTGGTGCCACCGACGACTCCGGTCGTCGAGGACGAGCCCCACCACCGCCATCGGCGAGACGGGTACAGCGACGGCTACGGCGTCTGAGGGGCCAGGTGATTTCCCCTACATCTCTCCAACTAACTCAGTAACGTACTGAGTTATGGACTTCACCGTTATCGCGCACGCCGTCGAGGTCGACCACGGAATCAAGCGGCTGTCGATGCGCTTCATCAAGAAGTACGCCGCACCGGAACGCCAGCGGTTGAGCGCGGAGTTGTGCGAGGAGATCACGAACGAGTTCGAGAAGCTCGGCCTCATCACGCTGCCAAGACGGCTGCCGACGTCGGAGAACGAGTTCGTGTTCGTCATCGAGAAGGACAGCCTCCTCGGGCAGACCGTGGCCGTCGCGACGGCCGTCGCCCTGCTCGACAAGCTGGGCCAGAGCCCGCTGCCGCAGCTTTTCGACAACTACCCCGAAGCGCGGGGCAACTTGATCTAGTTGCGAATATTCCTCTTGATTCGATCGCGACCAGGCCGGATCGAATGAGGCTTGATTCTGATCAAGTCAGACCCGATCGCGAAATTCCTTTCTTCGGACGAAGTCGCGGACGGTAACGTCGTGACTGCGTGACGCGAGGGGTTCCTGCAACGCGCGAGCACCGCCGTTGCCGCGGACGCTCCATCACATCTCTTGCTGTGCCATGGAGTACGCCATGAACACTTTCGCGAACCAGCCCCTTGCCCATGCCGCCGGCGGCGACACCCCACCGATATTTACTGGTGCGAATATTCGACCGGTCGCCGTCTATGCCGCCGCCCTCTCCGGGGACCGGAGCCTGACCATGGCCGGATGGCTGCGTATCGACTTCGACGCCTTCGAGTCCAAGGCGGTCACCGCCGCCTGGGCCGAGTTCCGCGAGCAGCTGTACGCGGACCCCACGCTGAACATCCGGCGTGGCGACACCCTTCGCGCCCGGAAACTCGCGGCCGGGCAGGGCAGGCCGCTCTCCCACTCGGCCAGGCGCGGACCCAACAGGGCCGAGCAGAGCAGATACCGGCAGGTCCTCCGGCGCGGACTGGCGACCGTCGCCGACCTGCCCGACACCACCGTCGGCACCGCCCATGGACCGCACACCACCGGCAGAGCGGCTGCCAGTGCCCTCATCGAGCGGCTGTCGGCCCGTCACACGGCGGACGGCACATCCGCGCTCGCGGTCATCCGGATGAACACCGCCGCCGTCTGGTACGACCTCGCCGCCGCCCCGGCGCCCGCGCCTCCCGAGAGCCTGCCCTGCGCCGCGGACGCCACGGACGGCCTTCTGGAGGCGGCGGAGTTCGTCGCGTACTGCGCGTATCAGCACCATGCGCGCCCGCACAACCGCCGTTTCCTGGCCGACTGGTTCGCGGAGCTGCACCCCGGCGCCGAAGGCCCCCTTCCGCTCTGACCTCAGGTCACCGGCCCGCCGAGCGGCCGGGTCCAAGGGCGGCCCCCCTCGCCGTGCCGCCCTCCGGCCGCTCCGCACTCCCCACCCGCTTCTTCGTCCCCTCGCCCCGCTCTGCCCTCTCCCGCCTCACTCGTCCCCCGGAGGACGTCCATGCCTTCCCAGGCCCCCCGCTCCTTCCCCGTGCAATGGGGCACCGAGTCCGTACTCGTGTCCAACGTCGATCCCGTTCTGCCCTCCACCTCCTCGGACGCCGACATCACCAAGGTGGTCGACGCGGGCGGCGCCAACCCCATGGCGCTGCTGCCGGAAGCCGCCTGGCAGGCCATCGCCCGTGCCACGACCGCCCCCGACGCGGTTGCCGTACAACTGCGTCCCACCAGCGAGGAACCCGCCGGACTGCTGATGGTGGAGAACGTCGACGGCGCGACGCTGCGCTCGGTTGTCACCCGGGTCCATCTGAGCGAGCTGCTGCCCGGTATCCAGCCCCGTACCGGAATGGAGGTGATGGAGATCCCCGACCCCCAGGTGCAGGGGGTCACCGACGAGGGCCGGCCCTGTGCGATCGTCCGCTACCGGTACCAGAGCCTCACGCACCTGAGGGACCATGTGTGGCAGACCATCCACGGCACGCTCTCGCTCAACAGCTACGCGCCCTCCGTCCTCTCCCGCAAGGTCACCCGCAACCTCATCACGCACCCGGCCGAGATCGCCTTCGAGGACGGCACCGAGTCCTTCCACGCCCTGATCGTCCGGGACGGCATCACCAGGCTCGCGAGCGCCTGGGCCGTGCTCGCCGGACCCGGTGCCGAGGCCGCGGAGGCAGCGACGCTCGCGGTGGACTCGCTGTTCGGCAGGACCGGGACCGTCCGAACCTCCGCCGGTGCCCTCCCGCTCGGGCTGCAGCTGGCCGCGGCCAGGGAGAAGTGGCGCCGGACGCTCGCGGAGGAGTTCGCCCAGGAGATCGGCGTCGAGGAACCGGGGCTGCGTGCGGCCCAGATCGCACAGACCTATGTCCTGCCGACCCAGACGGCCGTCGCCGCGGAAGGCCACCCGGGCCACCTCCTCGCCGCCGAGGACATCTTCGACGACGCCATCCGCTCCGTACTGGCCTCGGTCCACGTCGAGTTCAAGCAGTGGGACGCGGCCGCACAGAACGTCGAGGTCGCCACCCGCGCCCTCAAGCGCGTGATCCAGCTGGGAAGTTCGGAGGTCCGCAAGGACGACCTCCAGGTGGTGTACGGCGTGGCCGTGGGACGTATCCCGGTGGCCGAACTCCCCGACATGGTCCCGGGGGACACGCCCCCGCCCGGCACAGCGCTGTGGCGCAGCGTCTACCTCGTCTACTGGCTGACCAGACCGGAACTGTTGGACCACCTCAAGGACCAGGCCAAGGCCATCAAGGGGGGCAAACGCATGGGTCTCAAGGGGTTCGCCGAGCTCCTCGGTCCGTTGATCGACCTTCCGTGGCGTTCGCACAAGAAGCAGGTCACGACGCAGGCCCGCAACGCCTGGAACAACGGCGGCGTCCTCACCTCCGACGTCCTGCAGGAGTGGACCCCCTGCCCGACGGAGGACTTCACCGACCTCGTGACGCCTGCCATGGCGGGCGACATCGATGCCCGCTGCACCCTGGCCGTGGCCGGTGGTGTGGCACTGATCGCCGACAAGCTGCTCACCCGGAACGTCGGTTCGGCCCTGATGGCCGCCAAGGAAAAGGGGGGCGTCCCCTTCCGCGCCGACGTCAACCAGGTCATCGAGGACCTCTCGCAGCAGCACAACGAGCTGGGCCTGTGGACCCTCGCGCTGGCCGCGAACCGGTTCCGCAGCGACGCCCTCCCGGAGAACGCCGTGACCGCACGCCAGCTCATCCGCCAGGAGCGGACGGGGGACGTCCCGGGATCCCCCTACGTCCACTTCAAGGTCGACCTCGACAGCGACGACAGGATCGAGCGCGACGCGGACGGCGTGCCGGTGACGCTGCACCAGTGGGACGTCGTGTGGGCCTCCAGCCCTGAACGCGCACTCAAGGCCCACCCTCCGAAAGCACCCGTCGTCCCCATCCCCCACCAGACGTTCCCTACCGGGACGTCGACAGCGCTGCCGGACGACACGGAGGCCGCTGTGCAGAGCGAGGGTCCAGGAACCGGCCTCGGCGAAGCGGCGGGCGAGGCGGAGGCTGTCGAGCCGGCCCAGGACGGACCCGGATACCTGGCCGACCGGCAGGCCGCCGCGCCGGCACCCCGGCCACCCAGCCAGCTCGCCGCCGAACAGCGACAGGTGCTGCGCCACAGCGTGACGGCCGCCCGGGACGCCCTGGACCGGCTGCACCTGCTCGAACCCGAGGTGGGCGCCCACACTCCGATCGTCCCGCTTCCCGTCCTCGACGATCTCCACAAGGTGCTCATCGGTCTGCAGACGGACGTCGAGAACCTTCGACGGAAGATCACCCACGCCGAGGAGACCGGCCCGGACGACGAGGACGCCCCGGTGGAAGCCGGAGTCTGAGCGGGTCAGGCCAGCGCATGCCCCGTCGTGGCGTCCACATGGTCCGGGATCTCGTCGTGGTGGTCGCCGACGGTCAGGGTGCCGGTGGGTTCGAGGAGCAGGATGGCGGCGGGGGCAGGGGCGTACGGCTTGTGTTCGGTGCCTCGGGGGACCGTGAAGACCGAGCCCTTCGGGAGGACGACCGTGCGCTCACCCGCCGGTTCGCGCAGGGAGATGTGCAGTTCGCCGTCGAGGACCAGGAAGAACTCGTCGGTGTGGTCGTGGACGTGCCAGAGGTGTTCGCCGTCGACCTTGGCCACGCGGACGTCGTAGTCGTTGACGGTCGTGACGATGCGCGGGCTCCAGGTCTCGGTGAAGGAGGCGAGGGCCGCGTCGAGCGAGATGGGTTCCATGCGCTCATCGTGCGGGGTGGTCCCGGCGGCCCGCGAGTGCTAGGAATCGCATATGGCGCAAGGATCCTCTCAGGCGCCGGCGAGGCATCGGGTGGCCGTGATCGTCGACGAGGGCACCAACCCGTTCGAGGTCGGGGTCGCCACCGAGTTGTTCGGGCTGCCCCGGCCCGAGCTGGGGCTCGCCGGGGCACTGTACGACGTGACGCTGTGCGCGCCCACGCGCGAGGTGCGGATGAACCACGGCTTCTTCACGATGACCGGCCTGGCCGCGCTGGACGCGGTCGACGGCGCGGACACCCTCGTCGTGCCCGGCCGGCCGGACAACGTCGTCCCGCGCGGGGCCGCCGTGCTGGACGCGATCCGCCGCACGCACGCGCGTGGGGCGCGCGTGATGAGCCTGTGCACGGGAAGCTTCGCGCTCGCCGAGGCGGGGCTGCTGGAGGGACGCCGGGCCACCACGCACTGGCGTTGGGCCGACATCTTCCGGGCGCTGCATCCGGGGGTCCTGCTGGAACCGGACGTGCTGTTCGTCGACGACGGCGACATCCTGACCGCGGCGGGCAGCGCCGCCGCGCTCGACCTGTGCCTGCATGTCGTACGGCGGGACCATGGCGCCGAGGTCGCCAACGCGGTCTCCCGCAGGCTGGTGTTCGCCGCGCACCGGGACGGCGGCCAGAAGCAGTTCGTGGAGCGGCCGCTGCCGGATGTGCCCGACGAGTCGCTGGCCCCGCTGCTGGCGTGGGCGCAGGCACGGCTGGGGGAGCCGCTGACCGTGGCGGACCTGGCCGCGCGGGCGGCGGTGTCGCCGGCCACCCTGCACCGGCGCTTCCGCTCGCAGCTCGGGACGACACCGCTGGCGTGGCTGACGGGGGAGCGGGTGACGCTGGCGTGCCGGCTGATCGAGCGGGGCGAGGAGCGGCTGGACGTGGTGGCCGCCCGCAGCGGACTGGGCACCGCGGCCAACCTGCGCGTGCTCGTGCGGCGCGAGACCGGGCTCAGCCCGTCGGCCTACAGACGGCGTTTCGGGCCGGGCGGCGGGGAACCCCTGGTGTCATGAGATTCCTCGTACGCGACCGGCTCCTCGGCTTCGGTGACGACTACTGGATCGAGGACGACCGGGGCAACAAGGTGTTCCTCGTCGACGGCAAGGCGATGCGGCTGCGGGACACCTTCGAGCTGAAGGACACACAGGGAAACGTCGTCATCGACATCCACCAGAAGATGTTCGCCCTGCGCGACACGATGGTGATCGAGCGCGGCGGGGCGCCCCTGGCCACGATCCGCCGGAAACGGATGTCGCTGCTGCGCAACCACTACCGGGTGGCCCTTGCCGACGGCAGCACCGAACTCGACGTCAGCGGCAGGATCCTGGACCGCGAGTTCGCCGTCGAGTACGACGGGGAGCTGCTGGCCGTGATCTCCCGGCGCTACCTGCACATCCGTGACACCTACGGCGTGGACGTCGTCCGGGACGACGCCGATCCGGCGCTGCTGATCGCGGTCGCGGTGTGTGTGATCCACCTGGCGGAGAAGGAGCGGAAGGACGACTGAGGCCGGCCCGCGCGTGCGGTGCCGACGCGGTCCGGGTCAGCGGCGCGGCGCCGCCAGTCCCAGCATGCGGTCCTTGAGCGCCGGGAACTGATCCCGTGTCACCGCGACCTTCCCCGGGTCGAACTCCACCGTCAGGACCTGCTCCCCCGCACCGGCCTGCGCCAGCACCTCGCCCCACGGATCGACCACGATCGAGTGACCGGCCTGCGGAACCCCGGCGTGCGTCCCGGCCGTTCCACAGGCGAGCACGAACGCCTGGTTCTCCACCGCCCGCGCCTGAGCCAGCAGCGTCCAGTGCGCCCGGCGGCGCTCCGGCCAGCCCGCCGGGACGACCAGGGTCTCGGCGCCGGCGTCGACGAGACCGCGGAAGAGTTCGGGGAAACGGAGGTCGTAGCAGGTGGCCACGCCCAGCGTGGTCTCGGGCAGCCGGACCGTCACGAGGTCCTCGCCCGCGGCCATCAGCACCGCCTCGCCCTTGTCGAAGCCGAACCGGTGGATCTTCCGGTAGGCGGCGACCGGCTCACCGGAGGGGGAGAAGACGAGAGAGGTGTTGTAGAGCGGTCCTTCAGGGTCTCGCTCGGGGATCGAGCCCGCGTGCAGCCATACGCCCGCGTCGCTCGCCGCCTTCGCCATCGCCTCGTACGTCGGGCCTTCCAGCGGCTCGGCCTCGTCGGCGAACCCGTCGTAGGCGAACGCCCCGGTGGTCCACAGCTCCGGCAGCACGACCAGATCGGCCCCGGCCTGTTCCCGCACGAGTGCGGCTACGCGGCGCCGGCGGGATTCGACTGATTCGCCCTCGTTGACGTCGATCTGGAGCAGAGAGGCGCGCACACTACCACCGTCCTGGCATTCGAGCCGTCCATACGGGCCTACGATCGTCACACGAAAGCACTGCCGGGGTGCCTCACAGCAGCGTAACTTAGCGTTCCAAGACACCCACCCGCCGACAGCCGCCACCTCCCACTGGCACCGCCGCCACAACCTGCCCGCGTACCGACGTACCAACCGCCGAGGGGTCCCGTTCCGTGAGTCTGCATCCCACCCTCCAGCCCTACGCCGACGCCTGGACCCACTCCATCGAAGCGATATCCGAGCTGGTGACGCCGCTTGTCGAGGGCGAGTGGAACCGGCGAACGCCCTGCCCCGGCTGGTCGGTGCGCGATGTGGTCTCGCATGTCATCGGCCTGGACTGCGAGATGCTCGGCGACCCGCGCCCCATCCACACGCTCCCGCGCGACCTCTTCCACGTCACCAACGACCAGCAGCGGTACATGGAGATGCAGGTCGACGTCCGCCGTCACCACACGGCGCCGGAGATGACCTCCGAGCTCGAGTACACGATCATCCGCCGCAACCGGCAGCTGCGGAACGAGTCCCGTGACCCCGGCACCAAGGTGCGCGGTCCGCTCGGCGCGGAGCTCACCCTGGAGGAGTCGATGCGCGGCCACGCCTTCGACGTATGGGTGCACGAGCAGGACCTGCGTGCCGCGCTCGGCCGGCCCGGCAATCTCGACTCCCCCGGCGCGCACGTGGCCCGTGACGTCCTGCTGGCCAAGCTGCCCGACATCGTCGCCACCAAGGCCGACGCCCCGCGCAGCTCGGCGATCGTCCTCGATGTGCACGGCCCGATCGAGTTCCTGCGCACGATCCGCATCGACATCCAGGGCCGCGGCGCCCTCGAAACGGCCCCCGCGCTCGGCCCCGCCGCCACCCTCACGCTCGACTGGGAGACCTACGTCCGCCTCGCCTGCGGCCGTATCACGCCGG
Source organism: Streptomyces coerulescens (assembly GCF_042657965.1). Classification (NCBI taxonomy): domain Bacteria; kingdom Bacillati; phylum Actinomycetota; class Actinomycetes; order Kitasatosporales; family Streptomycetaceae; genus Streptomyces; species Streptomyces coerulescens. Next base: position 35,081 of record NZ_JBHSKM010000040.1, on the reverse strand, counting down.
AGTCGGTGGCGGACCGGTTGAAGACGGAGGGCGACCCACATCTGACGGCGGCGATCCTGCGGAACTTCACGGTCACGCAGTAGGGCACCGCCACGTGGGACGGGCAGGGGCGGCGGGCACGAAAACCGGTGTCGCCCCCGGCCCGGCCGCGGCTAACGTCCCGGCGTGACCGACACCGAGACACCCACCACGCCCGCGTCCACGTCCACCCCCGCCGGGCCACCGCGTCTGACCCGACTGACCTTCCACGGCCCGCTGTCCGAGGCACGGGCGCAGGGTCTGGTGCGGCGGCTGACGCGCACGGATCCCCGTACCGTCCTCGACATCGGCTGCGGCTGGGGCGAGTTGATGCTCCGGGTCCTCGCCGCCGCGCCGCGGGCCACCGGCGTCGGGTTGGACCTCAACACCGAGGACCTCGCCCGCGGCCGGCGCACCGCGCAGGCCAGAGGGCTGGCCGAACGGGCCGAGTTCGTCGAGGAGTCCGCGACCGGAACCTCACGCGGCCCCGCCGACCTGGTCCTGTGTGTCGGATCGAGCCAGGCCCTCGGCACGGCAGAGCCGCCCGGGCACCTCGCCGAAGCCCTGCGCGAGCTGCGCCGACTGGTCAGCGACGACGGCCGTGTGCTGCTCGGCGAGGGCTTCTGGCAGCGGTCTCCGACCCCGGCCGAACTCGCCGGCATGTGGCCGCAGGCCGCGGCGACCGACCACCCCGACCTCGCCGGCCTTCTCGACGCCGTGGTCGCCGCCGGGTTCCGCCCGGAGTGGACGGAGACGGCGAACCTCGACGAGTGGGAGGAGTTCGAGTCGGCGTACCAGGCGGACGTCGAGGTGTGGCTGGCGCGGAACCCCGGGCATCCGCTGGCGGCCGAGACCCGTGAGCGCCTCGACCGCCACCGCGGCCAGTGGATGAGCTACCGCGGGGTGCTGGGGCTCGCGTATCTCACGCTCGTCCCGGCCCTCTGACCTCGCAGGCCGATCCGCTCACGCGGGAACGTGCACCGTCTCCACCCTGCTGGCGACCAGCCGTTCCCGCTCCCGGCGCGCGGCCCGCTTGCGCAGCCGCAGGATCTGGCTGATCCCCAGGGCCTGGAGGACGAAGACGAACGAGAAGGCGACGGTGTAGTCGTCCCCGGTCGCGTCCAGCAGCACGCCGATCGCGAACAGCGTCGTCATCGAGGCCACGAAACCGCCCATGTTGGTGATGCCGGACGCCGTGCCCTGACGCTCCGGCGGATTCGCCGGGCGGGCGAAGTCGAAGCCGAGCATCGAGGCGGGCCCACATGCCCCGAGCACCGTGCACAGCACGATCAGCAGCCACATCGGCGCCGTCTCGCCGGGCCAGAGCAGCGTCGTCGCCCACATCACCGCCGTCGCCGCGACGGTGCCGAGCGCCAGCGGGAGGCGCGCCTCGTGGTGCCGGGCCACGACCTGGCCGTAGACCAGGCCGACGACCATGTTGGACAGGACGACGAGGGTGAGCAGTTCGCCGGCCGTGGCCCGGGACAGCCCCTGCGCCTCCACCAGGAAGGGCATCCCCCACAGCAGCAGGAAGACCATCGCCGGGAACTGCGTCGTGAAGTGCACCCACAGGCCAAGGCGGGTGCCCGGCTCCCGCCAGGACGCGGCGATCTGGCGTCGTACGTACGCCGATCCCTGGTGCGGCAGGGATTCCGGCTCGTGTCCCTCGGGGTGGTCCTTCAGGAACAGCAGGGTCAGCACGAGCACCACGGCGCCCGCGCCGGCGCTGCCCGCGAACGCCGCGGTCCAGCCCACGCCGTGCAGCAGCCGCGCCAGCACCAGGGTGGAGACCAGGTTGCCCGCCATGCCCGCGAGGCCCGCGAGCTGGGCGATGAGCGGGCCGCGCCGGGCCGGGAACCAGCGGGTGCCGAGCCGCAGCACGCTGATGAACGTCATCGCGTCGCCGCAGCCCAGCAGCGCGCGGGAGGCGAGGGCCATGCCGTACGACGGCGAGAAGGCGAAGCCGAGTTGGCCCACGGTGAACAGCACCGTGCCGATGGCCAGCACCTTCTTGGTGCCGAGCCGGTCGACGAGCAGGCCGACGGGTATCTGCATGCCCGCGTACACGAGCAGCTGGAGGATCGAGAACGTCGACAGGGCCGAGGCGTTCACGTCGAAGCGGTCCGCGGCGTCGAGGCCGGCGACCCCCAGCGACGTACGGAAGATGACGGCGACGAAGTAGACCGAGACGCCTATGCCCCAGACGGCGACGGCGCGGCGGCCGCCGGGAGGGTCGCCCGGCAGTGCGGCGGACCTCATCGCTCCTCACCCCGCGCGAGGTGCGAGAACCAGTCGATGTGCCGGTGGACCAGGCCGACGGCGGCCTCGGTGTCGCCCGAGCGCAGCGCCTGAAGGATCTCCTCGTGCTCGACGAGGGTCTTGGCGATCCGGTCGGGGTGGGAGTACATGACCGCGACGCCCATACGCAGTTGCCGGTCGCGGAGCTGGTCGTAGAGCCGGGAGAGGATCTCGTTGCCGCCGCTGCGGACGATCTCCGCGTGGAAGCAGCGGTCGGTGACGGCGGCCGCCGCGAGATCGCCCGCGGCTGCCTGTTCCTTCTGCCGGGCGAGCAGTTCCTCCAGGCGCTCGATGAGTCCGGGCGGCGCGGGGACGGCCTTGCGCGCCGCGTGCTCCTCGACGAGGATCCGCGTCTCCACGACGTCCTTGATCTCCTGCGCGGAGACCGGCAGGACCAGGGCGCCCTTCTTCGGGTAGAGCTTGATCAGCCCTTCGACCTCCAGGCGCAGCAGCGCCTCGCGCACCGGGGTGCGGGAGACGCCGACGGCCTCGGCCAGCTCGCCCTCGGTGAGCAGCGTGCCGCCTTCGTAACGGCGGTCCAGGACGCCCTGTTTGACGTGGGTGTAGACGCGGTCGGCGGCGGGCGGCTGCTTGAGGGGTGCGGGCGGGGCGGAAGGCATGCCCACAGCATAGATACAACACGTACGCATGGCGGGATTCGTCCATCATGCGGACCACATCGGAATCCTCCGGCAAAGAAGCCACATTGGCGCCGGTTGTTGCACAACCTTCTGTGCTAGTTACGTGTCACACACGTGCGGCCCCACTTTCTTTCCCCTCCAATTCGGCCGCATATTCGGGGCATTCGACGCAATCGGGGTATTTCAGTTGATAATCGCCACCAAGGGCTTCCGTGTCCGCAGAGCCGCAGCCGTCGCCGTGACGACCGGTGCCGTGCTCGCCACCGGAGCCCTCACCGCGGTTCCCGCGCAGGCCGTGACGGCGCCCACCATCACCGCCAAGGGCGGGTACGTGATGAACGGCGCGACCGGCGCGACCCTCTTCACCAAGTCCGCGGACACGAAGAGGCTGACCGCGTCGACGACGAAGATCATGACCGCCAAGGTCGTGCTCTCGCAGTCGAACCTGAACCTGGACACCAAGGTCACCATCCGCAAGGAGGTCAGCGACTACATCGTCTCCAAGGGCGCCTCGTCGGCCCGGCTGATCGTCGGCGACAAGGTCACCGTGCGTCAGCTGCTCTACGGGATGATGCTGCCGTCCGGCTGTGACGCCGCGATGACCCTCGCCGACAAGTTCGGCTCCGGTACGACGGTCAAGGCCCGCACGGCCAACTTCATCGGCAAGATGAACACCATGGCCAAGAGCCTGGGCATGACCAACACGCACTTCGACTCGTTCGACGGCATAAGCAATGGTTCGAACTACTCGACGCCGCGCGACCTGACGAAGCTCGCCCGCAGCGCGATGAAGAGCACCACGTTCAAGGCGGTCGTGAAGACGAAGTCCTACACGGCCAAGACGATCACCAAGACCGGGGCCACCCGGACCATGGCGCCCTGGACCAACACCAACGCCCTGCTCGGCTGGAACGGCACGCTCGGCATCAAGACCGGCTCCGGCACCGAGGCCAAGTACTGCCTGGTCTTCGCCGCCACGCTCAACGGGGAGCAGGTGATGGGCGCGGTGCTGACCTCCTCCTCGGAGGCCAACCGCACGGCCGACGTCAAGAAGCTGATCACCTACGGCTACGCCCGCATCAGCTGACGCGTCACCTCACATGCGAAGGGGCGGCCACTCGACGGTGGCTGCCCCTTCCGTGTGGCTCACGCCCAGGTGATCAGCCGCTTCGGCTGCTCCAGGATCGCCGCGACGTCCGCCAGCACCTTGGAGCCCAGCTCGCCGTCGACCAGACGGTGGTCGAAGCTGAGCGCCAGGGTGGTGACCTGACGGGGCTTGACCTTGCCCTTGTGGACCCACGGCTGCAGCTTGATCGCGCCGACCGCGAGGATCGCGGACTCGCCGGGGTTCAGGATCGGCGTGCCGGTGTCGACGCCGAAGACGCCGACGTTGGTGATGGTGACCGTGCCGCCCTGCATCGCGGCCGGGGTGGTCCTGCCCTCCCGCGCCGTCGCCACCAGCTCGCCCAGTGCCTCGGCCAGCTGCGGAAGCGTCCGGGCGTGGGCGTCCTTGATGTTCGGGACGATGAGGCCGCGGGGGGTCGCCGCCGCGATGCCCAGGTTGACGTAGTGCTTCTGCACGATCTCCTGGTTGGCCTCGTCCCAGGACGCGTTGACATCGGGGTTGCGCTTGATCGCGACCAGCAGGGCCTTGGCGATCAGCAGCAAGGGGTTCACGCGCAGGCCCGCGAACTCCTTGTCCTGCTTGAGCTCCTCGACCAGCTTCATCGTGCGCGTCACGTCCACCGTCACGAACTCCGTGACATGCGGGGCCGTGAACGCCGAGCCGACCATCGCCGCCGCCGTCGCCTTGCGGACGCCCTTCACCGGGATCCGGGTCTCGCGCGCCGTGTCGTAGCCGGCCGGTGTCGCCGGAGCGGCGGCGGGCGCCGCGGCCGGGGCCACGGGGGCGGCCTGCGGCACCGGTTCGGCGGCCGGGGCCGCGGCCGCCACCGCCGCGTGGACGTCCTCGCGGGTGATGATGCCGTCCGGGCCGGTGGGCGTCACCGTGGCCAGGTCCACGCCCAGGTCCTTCGCCAGCTTGCGCACCGGGGGCTTGGCCAGCGGCCGGGGCGGGACCACCGCCGCGGCGGCAGCGGGCCCATGGCCGTTCAGTTCGGACTGCAGGGCCTGCGCCGCGGGCTCCTGACGCGGAACGTCCGCGCCCTTGCGCGGGCGGCGCTTGGTCGAGGTCTGGGCCACGCCGTAGCCGACCAGCACCGGCTGGCGGCCCTCCGGCTTGGGTTCCTCCTCGGCGGCCGGAGCCGGAGCCGGGGCCTCCGGCTGGGCGGCGGGCGCCTCGGCGACGGGTGCCGCTCCACCGGCGACGTCCACGGCGATGATCGCCGTACCGACGTCCACCGTCGTGCCCTCGGGGAAGTGCAGTTCACGGACCACCCCGTCGTACGGGATGGGCAGTTCGACGGCCGCCTTGGCCGTCTCGACCTCGCACACCACCTGGCCGTCGGTGACCGTGTCGCCCGGCTGGACGTACCACTTGAGGATCTCCGCCTCGGTGAGTCCCTCGCCCACGTCGGGCATCTTGAACTCGCGCACGGACGCTTCAGTCATCGTCGTCACGACCCTCTCCTCAGTACGCCAGGGCACGGTCGACGGCGTCGAGCACCCGGTCCAGGCCCGGCAGGTACTCCTCCTCCAGACGCGCCGGCGGATACGGGGCGTGATAGCCGCCCACCCGCAGCACCGGGGCCTCCAGATGGTAGAAGCAGCGCTCCGTGATCCGGGCGGCGATCTCCGCGCCCGAACCGAAGAACACGGGAGCCTCGTGGACCACGACCAGACGGCGGGTCTTCTCCACGGACGCCTGGATGGCGTCGAAGTCCAGCGGGGAGACCGAGCGCAGGTCCAGGACCTCCAGGCTGCGGCCCTCCTCGGCGGCCGCGTCGGCGACCTCCCGGCACAGCTTCACCATCGGGCCGTACGCGGCCAGGGTGAGGTCGGTGCCCTCGCGGACGACCCGCGCCTTGTGCAGCGGGCCCGGGATGGCCTCGGTGTTGACCTCGCCCTTGTCCCAGTAGCGCCGCTTGGGCTCGAAGAAGATCACCGGGTCGTCGCTCTGGATGGCCTGCTGCATCATCCAGTAGGCGTCCGACGCGTTGGACGGCGAGACGATCTTCAGGCCCGCCACGTGCGCGAAGAGCGCCTCGGGGGACTCGGAGTGGTGCTCGACCGCGCCGATGCCGCCGCCGTAGGGGATACGGACGACGACCGGCAGCTTGACCTTGCCCAGCGAGCGCGCGTGCATCTTGGCGAGCTGGGTGACGATCTGGTCGTAGGCCGGGAAGACGAAGCCGTCGAACTGGATCTCCACCACGGGGCGGTAGCCGCGCAGGGCGAGGCCGATCGCCGTGCCGACGATGCCCGACTCGGCCAGCGGGGTGTCGATGACACGGCTCTCGCCGAAGTCCTTCTGCAGGCCGTCCGTCACCCGGAAGACACCGCCGAGCTTGCCGACGTCCTCGCCCATGATGAGGACCTTGGGGTCCGAGTCCAGGGCGCGGCGCAGCGATTCGTTGATCGCCTTGGCCAGGGCCATGTTCTTGGTCACGGTCTCCGCCATGTCAGGCCCCCTCTACGTCCGCGAACGACGCCTGGTAGGCGGCGAACTGGGCGCGCTCCTCGTCGACGAGCGCATGCCCGTCCGCGTACACGTTCTCGAAGATGGCGAAGTGGTCCGGGTCCGGCATGGCGCGGACCGCTTCGCGCACTCGCTTGCCCAACGCCTCGCTCTCGGTCTCCAGTTCCGCGAAGAATCCCTCGTCCGCGTGGTTTGAAGCCTCGAGGTACCGGCGAACGCGCAGGATCGGGTCCTTGGCCTCCCAGGCCTCGCGCTCCTCGTCGGCACGGTACTTCGTCGGGTCGTCGGAGGTGGTGTGGGCGCCCATGCGGTAGGTGTACGCCTCGACCAGCGTCGGTCCCTCGCCGCTGCGGGCGCGCTCGAGCGCCCACTTCGTCACGGCCAGACAGGCCAGGACGTCGTTGCCGTCGACGCGGACGCCGGGGAAGCCGTAGCCCTGGGCGCGCTGGTAGAGCGGCACGCGGGTCTGCTTCTCGGTCGGCTCGGAGATCGCCCACTGGTTGTTCTGGCAGAAGAACACCACGGGCGCGTTGTAGACCGCGGAGAAGGTGAAGGACTCGGCCACGTCGCCCTGGCTGGAGGCGCCGTCGCCGAAGTAGGCGATGACCGCGCTGTCGGCGCCGTCCTTGGCGATGCCCATGGCGTAGCCGGTGGCGTGCAGCGTCTGGGAGCCGATGACGATCGTGTAGAGCTGGAAGTTGTTGCTGTTGGGGTCCCAGCCGCCGTTGTTCACGCCGCGGAACATGCCGAGCAGGTTGGTCGGGTCGACCCCGCGGCACCATGCGACGCCGTGCTCGCGGTAGGTCGGGAAGACGTAGTCGTCCTCGCGGGTGGCCCGGCCGGAGCCGATCTGGGCGGCCTCCTGGCCGAGCAGCGACGCCCACAGGCCCAGCTCGCCCTGGCGCTGCAGGGAGGTGGCCTCGGCGTCGAAGCGTCGGGTGAGGACCATGTCGCGGTAGAGGCCGCGGAGCTCTTCGGGGGTGATGCCGGCGACGTACTTGTCGTACTCGGCGTTCTTGACGCGCTTGCCCTCGGGCGTCAGCAACTGAACGAGTTCGGGGTCCGTACTCGTCGTTTTCCTTGCGGTTGTGGTCTTGCCGGCCGTGCTCTTGGTACCGGCGCTGCGTCGCGACTTTCGCGCGGCAGTGCTCTCCACGGTCACGTGTGCTCCTCCGTCGGTCCGGCTACCCGGGTTCGCCGGGTGCCAGTGCGGCTCACCTGCAACCCTCGGGGCGCACAGGGTGGGAGCGCTCGTACGGGAACAGGCGTGACAGGTGCCCCGGCGAGCGCCCTGCAAAAAGCACGTTACCCAGTGCTCCACATTTCTGTGAAACCCCTCCTGACCTGCGATTTTGCTTGGATTTCCAAGTAAATCGCGAAAGTCGGGAACAACTCCTGGTCACAGCCTTGCAGGGGGCCGGAACAACGGCACGTTATATCGGTGAGCCAGGTCACGGGAAGAGTCACCGAGGGGCAGATCACCGGACCGGTGTGACATCGCCCTCATGGACGAAGAAGGAAATGTCCGGGTATCACCCCTGGCCGAAAAACGATCAAGAATCGAGGAGTGCCGCTGACCGTTCCCGCGACCAGAAGTGACTGACGGCGACTGGCTACGACTGACTGCGACAACGCCCAGCTCACGGGATCCGCCGTTGCCCTAGCATCGGCGCGTGCCGCGCTCCTGTGTACCACCGCTTGTGCCTCACGCGCCCCCTCTGGGCCCCCTTCTCCGCCAGTACTCCGCCGGTTCCGCCCTCGCCTGCGACCCCGTCGACCAGGGCCTGCTGAACCGCGGCTACCGACTGCGCACGACCCGCGGCCGCTTCTTCCTCAAGCACCACCACGATCCCGACACCGCCGACCCGGCCGCCATCGCCCGCCAGCACCTGGCCACCCGGCGCCTGGCCGACCTCGGCGTCCCGGTGGCCCCGCCGCTGGCCGACCGCGAGGGACGCACGGTCGCCGTCGTCGGCGGCCAGGCGTTCGCCCTGCACCCCTGGATCGACGGGCGGCACCGCCACGGCGGGCAGCTCACGCGCGGGCAGTGCGAGCGGCTGGGGGCGCTGCTGGGCGTCGTGCACGCGGGCCTGGAGCGCGTGATGCCGCTGGCGGGGCGGACGCCGGCCGAGAGCGCCGACCCCGCCCACACCTTCGCCCTCATCGACGACCTGCTCGCCCGGATCCGCCGCCACCGCCCCGCCGACCGCTTCGACGAGCTCGCCCGCCACCGTCTCCTGGAACGCCGCGACCTCCTGGAGCGGCACGCCTGGCGGCGCCCCCCGCACGCCGCCGCGGTCGGCTGGGTGCACGGCGACTTCCACCCCTTCAACCTGCTCTACCGGGGCGACGCGCCGGCCGCGATCGTCGACTGGGACCGGCTCGGCGTGCAGCCCCGCGCGGAGGAGGCCGTCCGCGCCGCCGCGATCTTCTTCGTACGGCCCACCGGAACCCTCGACCTCACGAAGGCGGCCGCCTACACGCGCGCGTACCGGCACATAGCCGGCGCCTCCCCCGACGAGCTCGCGGCGGCCGTGCACCGCGTGTGGTGGGAGCGGCTGAACGACTTCTGGATGCTGCGCTGGCACTACGAGCGCGGCGACACCCGCGCGGACGCACAGTTCCCGGCGGTCTCGGCACTGGCGGTGTGGTGGACGCGGGAGTACGCGGCGGTCCGGGACGCCTTCACCGGCTGAGCCCGGCGCCTGCCCTTTCTTCGGGTGCCCTGAAACGGCACGCGCGCGTGGAGCCCGTTTCCGGGCTCCACGCGCGCGTGGGGTGTCGAGTGCCGATCCGCTGTCGGCCGCCGGCCTGTCAGCCCGTGGCGGGCGGCGTGGTCGGCAGCGTCGGCTCCTCGGTGGGCTCCTCCGTCGGCTCCTCGGTGGGCTCCTCCGTCGGCTCCTCCGTCGGCTCGGCCGTGGTCGGCTCCTCCGTCGGCTCCTGCGTGGGCTCCTCGGTGGGCTCCTCCGTCGGCTCGGACGTCTCCGTGTAGTCCGGGTCGGTGCCCGTGCCGGAACCGTCGTCCGTGACCTCTTCGGTCGGCTCCTCCGTGGGCTCCTCGGTCGCCTCGTCGGTCGCCTTGTCCTCGTCGGTGGTCTGCGACGTGGTCGGCGTCTCCTTGGTGCCCCCGCCACCACCGCCACCGCCGCCGTTGTTCAGCGCCAGCGCGACACCGGCCGCGATGGCGATCACCGCGAGGACGGCGAGGATCCACAGCTTGCCGCGGCCGCCGCCGCCCCTGTTTCCGTGTCCCTCGAAGCCGCCGTCGTCGCCGCCCCCGTACCTGTTGGGCAGGATCGGCTGCGGGATCTGCGTCGTGCCGGAGGCCGGGTCTCCCGGGTGCCCCATGACGGTCGTGTTCGCGAAGCCCGACGCCGGGGTGTTCCGACCCTCGTGAACGGCGACCGGGCCGGTGTTCCAGGTGCCGGTGTGGCCGCCCTGGTCGTACAGCATCTGCAGGCCGTACTGGACGAGGCCGCGCATCTCCTCGGCCGTCTGGAACCGGTCGTCCGGCTCCTTGGCGAGCGAGCGCATGACCAGGCCGTCGAGCTCCGGCGGCGTGGCGTCGGAGACCTCGGACGGCGGGGTCGGGATGTCCTGGACGTGCTGGTAGACCACCGACAGCGGGGTCTCGCCGGTGAACGGGGGCCGCAGCGCGAGGAGTTCGTACAGGAGGCAGCCGGTCGCGTACAGGTCGGAGCGGTGGTCGACCGCCTTGCCGAGCGCCTGCTCCGGGGAGAGGTACTGCGGGGTGCCCATGACCATGCCGGTCTGCGTCATCGTCGACTGCGCGCCGTGCAGGGCACGCGCGATGCCGAAGTCCATCACCTTCACGGCGCCGTTGTTGGTGATGATGACGTTGGCGGGCTTGATGTCGCGGTGCACGATGCCGTGCTGGTGCGAATAGGCGAGGGCCTCCAGGACACCGGAGACGATGATCAGCGCCTGCTCGGGGCCGGGTGCCTCGGCGTTGAGGAGGAGGTCGCGGATCGTGCGGCCCTCGACGATCTCCATCACGATGTACGGCACGCTGTGCGCGCCCACGACATCCTCACCGGAGTCGTACACGGCGACGATCGCGTGGTGGTTGAGGCCGGCCACGGACTGGGCCTCGCGCGTGAAGCGGGCCTTGGACACCGGGTCCTCGGCGAGGTCGGAACGCAGCAGCTTGACCGCCACGGTGCGCCCGAGACGCACGTCCTCGGCCGCGAACACCTCGGCCATGCCGCCCCGGCCGAGTCTGCGGGTCAGCCGGTAACGGCCGTCCCCGACAAGTCCGCCATTACCCCACATTTCCGGCGCGTCTGACATACCGCCGCCAGCCGCCTCGGGGTCGGACGGGCCCTGAGCGCGCTGCTGCTGCTCCATCAGTCCTCGCCGTCGTTTCTGCCCGCGGTGCGCGCGGTGTTGTTACGGTCTCCGTCGGCCACGCTACAGCCTCGGCGCAAGCCGTCGGTCCGAGACGGTGGCCCGGGCCGGACGAAGGCGGACCGGCCATGAAACCGGTACCCCGTCTCCTCGTGCAAATTCTGTGCACCGACCGTACGGCCCCTGTAACGCTTCCGCGACGCTCCCTTCGCGTACGGTCACGGAACGGGCACCGCGCTTGACCTGTCAGTGCCGTGGGGCAGACTTGGCCGGGAATAGCACATTGGATCACTCGGGACCACCCGGTCCACGGGGTCGCAGGCGCCCAAGAGGCACGGGGGACGCAGAACATGAGCCAGGACGGCGCACAGGGCACAGGCGCGGGGCGGGCGCTGGCCGGCGGCCGGTATCAGCTGCGCGACCTGCTCGGCCAGGGCGGCATGGCCGCGGTGCATCTCGCGTACGACTCCGTGCTCGACCGGCAGGTCGCGGTCAAGACCCTGCACACCGAGCTCGGCCGCGAGCAGGCGTTCCGCGAGCGCTTCCGCCGCGAGGCCCAGGCAGTGGCCAAGCTCACGCACACCAATATCGTCTCGGTCTTCGACACGGGCGAGGACACCGTCGACGGCATGACGACGCCGTACATCGTCATGGAGTACATCGAGGGCCGTCCGCTCAGCTCGGTCTTCGACGAGGACGTACGGCAGTTGGGCGCCGTGCCCGCCGACAAGGCGCTGAAGATCACCGCCGATGTGCTGGCGGCCCTGGAGATCAGCCACGAGATGGGTCTGGTCCACCGGGACATCAAGCCGGGCAACGTGATGCTGAACAAGCGTGGCGTGGTCAAGGTCATGGACTTCGGCATCGCGCGCGCCATGCAGTCCGGTGTGACGTCGATGACGCAGACCGGCATGGTGGTCGGCACCCCGCAGTACCTCTCGCCGGAGCAGGCGCTCGGCCGGGCCGTGGACGCCCGCTCCGACCTGTACTCGGTCGGCATCATGCTGTTCCAACTCGTCACCGGGCGGCTGCCGTTCGACGCGGACTCCCCGCTGGCGATCGCGTACGCGCATGTGCAGGAGGAGCCGGTGGCTCCGTCCTCCATCAACCGTGCGCTGCCGCCGGCCGTGGACGCGCTGGTCGCCCGCGCGCTGAAGAAGAACCCGAACGAGCGTTTCCCCAGCGCGGAGGCCATGCGCGACGAGTGCCTGCGCGTGGCCGCGTCCTTCCAGGCGGCGCCGCCGAGCATCGTGCCGGGCGCGCACACGCAGAGCGGGCAGGGCGTCGGCGCCTCGGTGTTCCCGCCGGTCGGCCAGACCCCGCCACCCGGTGGCCCCGTCCAGACCCCGTACCAGCAGCCGACCCCGGCCCCGAACCCGTACGGCACGCCGCCGCCGTCGGCGCCCTCCCCGGCGTACGGCTACCCGCAGCAGCAGCCCGGCTTCCAGACGCCCGCGCCGGCGGCGTACTCCCCGCAGCCCGGCCTCGCGACGCCGCCGCCGTACTCCATCTCGCCCCAGACACAGAGCACTTCGGGCGGCGGCAGGAACAACCGGCCCGTCATCATCGGCTCGATCGTCGTGTCCATCGTCGCGGTGGTCGGCCTGATCGCCGCGCTGGCACTGAACGGCGACGGCTCGAAGGACGACGAGGGCGGGGGCGGCGACGCGACGGCGACGTCCCATGAGCCGGGATACCGCGCCGGAGACAAGAGCCGCACGATCGAGACGAGCAAGTGCACGGAGCCGTGGGAGTCGAACCTCGACCCCGACAAGGTGCAGATGCCGAACTTCACGTACAAGGACTGGGACTCGGTGGTCGCGTGCCTGAAGGCCGCCGACTGGGACTACAAGCTGACGCCGGTCGACGAGAACACGTTCGGCGACGGAACGGTCATGAGCCAGTCCCCCAAGTCAGGAACGGACTTCGACCCGGAGGACCCGCCGGAGATGGTGTTCGACGTCTCCACCGGTAACCCCTCCTAGCACGCGGCCAGGGCCGGGCCCGGCGTACCTGGCATGGGCATGTCCGTCATATGATCCCGCTCCGGTCACCGTGACCGATCTTGGAAACAGGGGGATCCCTATGAAGAACAAGCTCAGCCGTACCCTCGCCGTGGGGGCCGCCGTCCTCGGGGCGCTCGCCTTCACTGCGAGCCCGGCGTCCGCCGGGACGGTCGGCGCCTCGAACGCCGGGGTGAGCGGCAGTGGAGATTTCCACTACGCGAGCAAGACCTACGCGGACAACATCTACCTCGAGGTGCTCGACCGTGCGGCCGACGGACACCACGTCCGCATCAGAGTGCAGTCCCTGACTCCGAACCGTGAGGTGACCAGCTACTCCTGGCGTTCGGTGACCACAGGTGCCGGAACCGTCGGCACGTGGCTGACCTCGCTCAAGGACACCCGCGGCATCTGGGCGCTGCGCGTCCAGGCCTGCGTCTTCGAGGGGGACACGGCCCTGGGCTGCGACGAGTCGGCGTGGGACGGCAACATCTACTACTGACCCGATCGGGACCGGTATGAGGCGGCCGTAGTCGGTATGTGACGGCCGTAGATCGGTATGAGGCGGCCGTAGATCGGTATGTGACGGCCGTGGATCGGCATGAGGCGGCCATGAAGGAGCCCGGCACCTGGGTGCCGGGCTCCTGTCGTCGTGGGCTGGGGGTGCTACAGGTAGGGCCCGCCCGCACGGCCCCCCGGGTGCTGCTCGCCGTCCTCGTGGCCGCCGACTCCCGGCGGGAGGGCGCGGCGCATCTGCTCCAACTGGGCGCGTGCGGCCATCTGCTGGGCGAAGAGCGTGGTCTGGATGCCGTGGAAAAGGCCCTCCAGCCAGCCGACCAACTGGGCCTGCGCGATGCGCAGTTCCGCGTCGGACGGCGTCCCTTCGTCCGTGAAGGGCAGGGAGAGCCGCTCCAGCTCCTCCACGAGCTCCGGTGCCAGGCCGTCCTCCAGTTCCTTCACCGAACTGGCGTGGATCTCCTTCAGCCGGACCCGGCTCGCCTCGTCGAGGGGAGCGGCGCGCACCTCTTCGAGCAGCTGCTTGATCATGCTGCCGATGCGCATGACCTTCGCCGGTTGCTCGACCTGCTCCGTCACCGGGATCTCGCGGGAGTCCTCGTCTCCGTTGCCGCCGGTGAGCGCCATCCCGTCCTGGCCCACGACCAGGATCTGGGGGTTCTCGGGCGACCTTTCGTTCCTCGGCATCTCCATGCCGCCATTCTCTCGCACCCGTACAGCTCATCATCGTGGTGCCCCCGGTGTGGGGTGATCCACCGTTTACGCCCCCACGGTTTTCGTCAGGGGCCGGGCGGCGTGGCCGGGCGGGAGCCGTGGCGGAACCCGTGGCGGGAGACGGGTTCCAGGGGTGCCGACAGCACGCGTCGTGTCGGCAGCCCCGGATTGTGCGCCGGATGGGGTCGGGTGGGGTCGGGTGGCGGTGTCCGGAATGCCGGGTCCGGTAGGTGCTGTGAGGGTTGTTCCATGACTTCATCGCCGGGGTTGGTGCGGGGGCGTACGCGAGCGGCGTCCGGTCGTTCGCGCGCCCTGTCGTGGCCTGCGGGGACGCTGACCGTGCTGGTGGCGGGGCTGGCCGTCGCACTGTCGGGGGCCGGTGTGTCGTACGGCATCGATGATCCGCGCGGTGCGGTCCCGTCCGGCTCGTCCTCCGGCTCCGCGGCCGCGTCCTGGTCGTCCGGGTCGTCCCGGCCGTCCGGGTCCTCCGGGTCCTCCGGGTCGTCCAGGGCGTCCGGGCCATCCGGGTCCTCCCGGTCGCCCTCGAAGCCGTCGGGTTGGCCCACGCCCGCCTCGGGGGCCTCTCAGGGCTCCGCGGGCAGGACCGGGGCCGAGTCGTCCGCCGGTTCGCCGCCGCGGGACGAGAAGCCCTCGGTGACCGCTCCCTCGGCCGGCGGGACGTCCGAGGAGAGCGCGGAGGAGGCGTCGGACGAGGCCGAGGATGCGCAGGAGTCCGAGGGGTCCGACGGATGGTCCGAGAAGCCGGGGAAGCGGCCCCGGCCCGGGGAATCGTCCACGCCCACCGCTCACGGTCCCGCCGCGTCCTCCGCCGACCCCTCCGACCAGCCGTCCCGGGCCGGCAGCCGGGCGGGAGAGGGGCGGCAGCGGCCCGGTCGGGAGAAGGGGCCGCTGGAGGACCAGGAGGCGGCGCGGGACAGGCTCGACGGCGGGAAGCGGGCCGATGAGCGCGAACGCTCCGGGGCCCCGGAGGCGGAGCGTGAGCGGGATGGGGACGACGACGGCGGCACCGTGCCCGAGAGCTCGGACGCCGCCGACACCCTCACCCAGGACCCGTTGCCCACCACCCCACCGACCCCTCACGCGCGCCCGGCCGCCCCGCACGCCGACGGGCCCGCCGAACCCGTACTCGAAGTGCTGCCGCTCGGCGCCGGGCTCGTGCTCATCGGCCTGGGCCTGGGCCTCGCCTTCGTGGGTCTACGGCTGCGGCGCGGCTAGCGGGTGCCCACGGAGCGTGGCCCCGGTCCACGCGGCGTGAGTCCGCGACTCCGGCGCGGCTAACGGGAACCTACGGAACCTGGACACCGTCCACGCGGCGTGAGTCCGCGACTCCGGCGCGGCTAACGGGAACCCACGGAACCTGGACACCGTTCACGCGGCGTGAGTCCGCGACTCCGGCGCGGCTAACGGGAACCCACGGAACCTGGACACCGTCCACGCGGCGTGAGTCCGCGACTCCGGCGCGGCGAGCGGGAACCCACGGAGCCTGGACCCGGTCCGCGCCGCGCCGTCCCGCTCCGCCGTGCGGCCCGCCTACCGCGCGACGAGGAGCACCTTCCCCACGTGCCCGCTCTCCTCCACCACCCGGTGGGCCTCGGCCGCCTCGCTCATCGGCAGCTCACGGTCGACGACCGGTCGCACATGCCCGGCGTCCAGCAGGGGCCAGACGTGTTCGCGTACGGCCGCGACGATCGCCGCCTTCTCGGCGAGCGGGCGGGCCCGCAGCGAGGTCGCGCTGATCGCGCCGCGCTTGCCCAGCAGCGTCCCGATGTTGAGCTCGCCCTTGATGCCGCCCTGCATGCCGATGATGGCCAGACGGCCGTTGACGGCGAGGGCCCGGACGTTGCGGTCGAGGTACTTGGCGCCCATGTTGTCGAGGATGACGTCGGCGCCCGCCCCGTCGGTGGCCTTCCCGACCTCCTCGACGAAGTCCTGTTCCCGGTAGTTGACCAGGATGTCCGCGCCCAGCTCGGCGCACCGGTCCAGCTTCTCCTTGCTCCCCGCCGTGACGGCGACCTTGGCCCCGACGGCCTTGGCGAGCTGGATGGCCATGGTGCCGATGCCGCTGGAGCCGCCGTGCACGAGCAGCGTCTCGCCGGGGCGCAGGTGGGCGACCATGAAGACGTTGGACCACACCGTGCAGACCACCTCGGGCAGTGCGGCGGCCCGCGTCAGACTGACGCCCTTGGGCAGGGGCAGCAGCTGACCGGCCGGCACGGCGACCTTCTCGGCGTAACCGCCGCCCGCGAGCAGCGCGCACACCTCGTCGCCGACCGCCCAGCCGGAGACGCCGGGGCCGACCTCGGCGATCCGGCCGGAGCACTCCAGGCCGGGGTAGGGGGAGCTGCCGGGCGGCGGGTTGTAGAAGCCCTGCCGTTGCAGGATGTCGGCGCGGTTGACGGCTCCGGCCACCACTTCGACCAGCACCTCGCCCTCACCGGCCACCGGATCGGGGACCTCGTCCCACACCAGCGCCTCGGGCCCACCAGGTTCGGGAATCGTGATCGCATGCATGGGACGGACGCTACTCCCCGGCCTCGTTGCCGCTGCGCCGAGGACCTCGTCCCCGTATCCCTGGGACCTTGTCCCTGTATCCCTAGGACCTCGTCCCCGTATCCCCTCGGTCCTTCGGCGTATCCCCTCGGTCGTTCGACGGGTCCTTCGAAAATCCCTGTGCGCCACCGATGAGTTTGCGCGACCGTAAAGGTCTCCCCATGCGTAGTCCAAGAACTCGGAAGGACCACCCGGAAGGACCCCGAAAGCATGAGCACGCAGACGACGTCCGGTCTCGCGATCGAGACCGCGGGCCTGGTGAAGACATTCGGCGAGACACGGGCCGTCGACGGCGTGGACCTCGCGGTTCCGGCCGGCACGGTCTACGGCGTCCTCGGCCCGAACGGCGCCGGCAAGACCACCACGGTGAAGATGCTCGCCACCCTGCTACGACCCGACGGCGGGGAGGCCCATGTCTTCGGGCACGATGTCGTCCGCGAGGCCGACGCGGTGCGCGGCCGGGTGAGCCTGACCGGGCAGTACGCCTCCGTCGACGAGGACCTCACCGGCACCGAGAACCTGGTCCTGCTGGGCCGGCTCCTCGGGCACGGCAAGCAGGCCGCACGGGAGCGTGCCGCGCAGCTGCTGGAGGCCTTCGGACTGACGGACGCGGCCGGGAAGCAGGTCAAGAACTACTCCGGCGGCATGCGGCGCCGTATCGACATCGCCGCATCCATCCTCAACACCCCCGACCTGCTCTTCCTCGACGAGCCGACGACCGGGCTCGACCCGCGCAGCCGCAACCAGGTGTGGGACATCGTGCGCGCGGTCGTCGCCCAGGGCACCACCGTGATGCTGACCACGCAGTACCTCGACGAGGCCGACCAACTGGCGTCCCGGATCGCCGTCATCGACCGTGGCAAGGTGATCGCGGAGGGGACCAAGGGCGAGCTGAAGGCGTCCGTGGGCGCCGGCTCCGTGCATCTGCGGTTGCGTGATCCGGAGCAACGGCCGGAGGCCGAGCGGGTGCTGCGTCTCGCCCTGGACGCGGACGTGCAGTTGGAGCCCGACCCGGTGGCGCTGACCGCCCGCGTCGGTTCCGGGACCGCCAACGGCCGGGGCGCCGCGGAACAGGCGGGCCGTGCGCTCGCGGAGCTGGCCCGCACCGGCATCACCGTCGACAACTTCTCGCTGGGCCAGCCCAGCCTGGACGAGGTGTTCCTCGCCCTCACCGGACACGACACCCACGACGCCCACAAGACGGCCGCCGACAAGGACGAGGTGACGGCATGAGCACCGTGACGCAGACCGAGAGCAAGGACCTCGCCCCCGTCAGCGCCGAGTCGCTCGCCGCGCTGCTTGTGGCCAAGGAGCGCCCGCCTCGGCCGAGTGCCTTCTCGGCCTCCATGACCTTCGGCTGGCGCGCGATCCTGAAGATCAAGCATGTGCCGGAGCAGCTCTTCGACGTCACCGCGTTCCCGATCATGATGGTGCTGATGTACACGTACCTGTTCGGGGGCGCCCTGGCCGGCTCCCCGAAGGAGTACATCCAGTTCCTGCTGCCGGGCATCCTCGTGATGTCGGTCGTGATGATCACGATGTACACGGGCGTCTCGGTGAACACCGACATCGAGAAGGGCGTCTTCGACCGGTTCCGTTCGCTGCCGATCTGGCGGCCGTCGACGATGGTCGGCTATCTGCTGGGCGACGCCCTGCGCTACACCATCGCGTCCGTCGTGATGCTCACCGTCGGCATCATCCTGGGCTACCGCCCGGACGGCGGGGTGGCCGGAGTGCTCGCCGGGATCGCGCTGCTGGTGGCCTTCTCGTTCGCGTTCTCGTGGATCTGGACGATGTTCGGGCTGATGCTGCGCTCCGAGAAGTCGGTGATGGGCGTCAGCATGATGGTGATCTTCCCGCTGACCTTCCTGTCCAACGTGTTCGTCGACCCGAAGACCATGCCGGGCTGGCTCCAGGCGTTCGTGAACAACAGCCCGATCACCCATCTGGCCTCGGCCGTGCGCGGGTTGATGGCGGGTGACTGGCCGGCCGACGAGATCGCCTGGTCGGTGGGCTGGGCGGCCCTGTTCGTGCTGGTCTTCGGGCCGATCACGATGCGGCTGTACAACCGCAAGTAGTCGGGCCGACCGTCAGATGGGCTTCATCCCTGGGGGCAGGCGCCGGTCATCGGGTGTGACCTGAGTGACCGGCGTGGCCCGCATGATGGTGATGAGACGGTCCGTCAACTCCAGTGTCCCGACGGCCGAATCGTCGTATCCGAGCACCCGGTGCCCACGGATGACACTGATCACCAGGTCGTCGACCTGCCGTGGGGTCTTGCCCACCTCGGCCTTTATGACGGGCCGTTCGATGATGTCGAGCCCGCTGCCCTGGTGGATCAGGTCTTCGAGCACCATGCCGGCGGCGGGGCTGAGCACGGACAGGCCCAGCAGCCGCCCGGCCGCGCTGGCGCTGGTGATGACCGCGTCGGCGCCGGACTGCTTCAGCAGCGGCGCGTTCTCCTCCTCGCGGACCGCGGCCACGATCTTGGCGCCACGGTTGAGCTGCCGGGCCGTCAGCGTCACCAGCACCGCCGTGTCGTCCCGCTGGGTCGCGATGATGATCTTCCTCGCCTTGTGCACCTCGGCACGCTTGAGGACCTCGCTGCGGGTCGCGTCCCCCGTGACCCCCGCGAATCCGTCCGCGACGGCCGAATCGATCACCTTGGAACTCGGGTCGACCACCACGACCTGGTCCTTCCTCAGACCCGTCGCACAGACGGTCTGGATCGCCGAACGGCCCTTCGTGCCGAAGCCGACGACGACGGTGTGGTCACGCAAGGTGGACCTCCAGCGGTTCAGACGCCATTCCTCACGGGTCCGTTCGGTGAGGACCTCGAGCGTGGTGCCGACGAGGATGATCAGGAACAGCACACGCATCGGTGTGATGACGAAGATATTGGTCAGCCGGGCGCCGTCGCTGACCGGGGTGATGTCGCCGTACCCGGTGGTGGAGAGGCTGACGGTGGCGTAGTAGAAGGCGTCGAGGAGGTCGACGGACCCGTCGGAGCTGTCGTTGTAGCCGTCGTGGTCGGCGTAGACGATCAGGGCGGCCGCCACGAGCAGCGACAGGGCGATCAGCACCCGCTTGGCGACCTGCCGGAACGGATGCTCGACCATCTTCTTCGGGAGCTTCACCCGATAGGTGGCGACCCGTTCGTCAGCCTCACGCGCTATGGCGTCCTGGCCCGGAAGTTTCACGTGAAACACACCTCGATACCGGCGCTCGCCCAGGGCAGATCGAGCAGTTCGGTCTCCTGGCCGGCGCGTGCACCGCCCGGCGGCACGACGGCGACGGCATCGGCCGCCGCCATTCCCCGCAACATGGCCGGCCCCTGGTAGTGCAGCGGCACGGCGTGGTCACCGCGCAGCACCACGGGGATGAGCCGGGTGTCGTACGGATGCCCGTGCGCCGCGTCCTTCAGGGGCATCGTGTACGGCTCCGGGGCCGGGCGGGCCGCGAGGGTACGCAGCAGGGGCTCGGCGAGCGTGAGCAGGCCGGAGACGGCGGCGAGCGGGTTGCCGGGCAGACCGACGAGGTGCTGGTCCTCCTTGGTCCGGGCCAGCAGCATGGGGTGTCCGGGACGCACCTTGACGCCGTCCACCAGGAGTTCGGCGCCGATGCGCTCCAGGGTGGGGTGGACGTGGTCGACGGGGCCGGCCGCGGTGCCGCCGGTGGTGACGACGAGGTCGGCGGCGGACTTGGTGAGGGCCTTGTGCAGGGCCTTGGCGTCGTCACCGAGCCTGCGCACCGCGGTGACTTCGGCGCCGAGCGCGCGCAGCCAGGGCGGCAGCATCGGGCCGAGGGCATCACGAATGAGCCCGTCATGCGGGAGCCCCTCGGTGAGCAACTCGTCGCCGAGGACGAGAACTTCGACGCGGGGGCGGGGCACGGCGGTGACGGTGTCGTATCCGGCGGCGGCCGCCAGTCCGAGCACGGCCGGGGTCACCAGGGTGCCCACGGCGAGGAGTTGGTCGCCGTTGCGGCACTCCTGGCCGCGTGGACGGATGTCCTGGCCGTGCTGGATCTCCCGGGTGGCGTGCAGCTGGCCCTTGCCGTCCGTGCGGCCGTGTTCGCTGCGCAGGACGGCGGTGGTGTCCAGGGGGATACGGGCACCGGTCGCGATCCGCACGGCCTCGCCGTCGGTGAGCGGTTCGGACTCGCCGTGCCCGGCCAGGACGCCCTCTTCCCGTACGGCCCAGGGGCCGGGGCCCGCGACCGCCCAGCCGTCCATGGCCGAGGTGTCGAAGGAGGGCAGGTCGGTCAGGGCGGTGAGCGGGGCGGCCAGGGTGAGGCCGAGGGCGGCGTCGAGAGGGACGGAGACCGGAGCGCGGCGGGTGGCGCCGCGGGCGGCGTGGGCGGCGATCTCGCGGGCCTCGGGCCAGGGGGTGGCCCGGTGGTGGCGGTCGGGGTTGTCGCCGTGCCGGCGGTCGGAGCCGTCGCGGTCCGGCTTGCGCGCGCCCCGGGTCTGCGGGGTGGGTGCGGGCATGTGGTCGCCGGAAGCGCGGTGACCGTGGTCTTCGTTCACGAGGGCGAGCACCTCCTCGACATCGAGGTCCTCGGCGTCGCCGTCCATGCGGATGCCGCGGGCGGTCATCCGGCGTCCGGGCCGGTGCGGGGGGTGTCGTCGGGGGCGGCGTCGGACTTGGCCGCGGCGGCCTCCTCGGCCCAGCGCAGGGCGAGCGCGGCGGCCTTGCGGGCGGCCTCGGCAACGGCTTCGGGACCGCCTTCGCCGCCCTTGGCCTGTGCCGCCGCGTACCCGACGAGAAATGTGGTCAGCGGGGCCGCGGGCCGGGCCACGCCGTGGGCG
The DNA here is from genome assembly GCF_042657965.1 of Streptomyces coerulescens. Taxonomy (NCBI): domain Bacteria; kingdom Bacillati; phylum Actinomycetota; class Actinomycetes; order Kitasatosporales; family Streptomycetaceae; genus Streptomyces; species Streptomyces coerulescens. The sequence continues at coordinate 13,544 of NZ_JBHSKM010000040.1, read as the reverse complement.
GCGTCGCGGGCGAGGTCCAGCAGCACCTTGATGTCGACGTCGAGGTCGATGCCGAGTTCGTCCTTGACTGCGGAAATCCATTCATCCAACACGTGCCCATGCTCCCTGATCCGTGCCCTGGCGGTGGCGATGTCGTCCCAGGTGTCGCAGTCGAAGGACGCGACGGGGTCGGGGACGCGGGTGAGGTCGAGCGCGCCGGTCAGCCGGCGCAGGGGGAGGCCGGTGAGGCCGTCGTGCTGCTCGGCGAGCGCGTCCAGCTCGCGGCGCAGCGCGGACGCGCGGTACGCGGCGACGAGCGGCTGGTCGCGGCCGTCGGCGTCGGTGAGCAGCGCGCCGTCGGCGTCGCCGTCGCGCAGGGCGGCGAGCAGGCGCAGGACCGTGGCCTCGTCGAGGAACGGCAGATCGGCCGAGAGGACGACGACCGACTCCGCCGAGGTGTGCCGCAGGCCGGCGCCGAGGGCCGCCAGGGGGCCGCCGCCGGGCGGGTCCTCGCGCGCCCAGGTCACCGGCCGCGCGGTGGGCCGGGGGCCGGCGACGACGACGGTCGTGCGCGCGTCGGCGCAGGCGGCGAGCACCCGGTCGAGCAGCGGGCGCCCGCCGACGCTGACGCCGGGCTTGTCCACACCGCCGAGCCGCCGCGCGGCACCGCCGGCGAGGACGACGGCGTCGTACATGACGCCGTGCCCGGCAGCGGCGGCGCCCGGCGCGCCCGTCGGTTCGTACGCGGTCATCCCCCGAGTATGCGTGCCTCGGCGATCACAGGGAACGTGGGGGAAGCAGCGGACCGCGGCGGCCGGGTCAGAGTGTGCGCACGAGCACCGCCGGCTGTTCGACGCAGTCCGCCACGTACCGCAGGAAGCCGCCCGCCGTGCCGCCGTCGCAGACCCGGTGGTCGAAGGTGAGCGAGAGCTCGACGAGCCGGCGCACGGCCAGTTCGCCCTCGTGCACCCACGGCTTGGGGATGATGCGGCCGACGCCGAGCATGGCGGCCTCGGGGTGGTTGATGATCGGGGTGGAGCCGTCGACGCCGAACACTCCGTAGTTGTTCAACGTGAAGGTGCCGCCGGTGAGTTCGGCCGGGGTGAGGGTGCCCGTGCGGGCCGCCTCGGTGAGCCGGGCGAACTCCGCGGTCAGCGACTCCGCGTCCCGCGCGTGCGCGTCCCGCACCACCGGAACGACCAGTCCCCGCTCGGTCTGCGCGGCGAACCCGAGGTGCACCTGGTCGAGCTGGACGACCTCCCGGGCCTCCATGTCGACGGTGGAGTTGAGCTCGGGGAAGCGGGCCAGGGCCGCGGTGCAGATGCGGGCCAGCAGGGCGAGCAGGGAGATCTTCGGTCCCCCGGCGGCGTTCATCGCGGCCCGTGCCCGCATGAGCTCCGTCGCGTCGGCGTCCACCCAGCAGGTCGCGTCCGGGATCTCCCGGCGGCTGCGGGAGAGCTTGTCGGCGACGGCACCGCGGACGCCCTTGAGGGGCGTGCGCATACCGCCGGCGGGGGCGGAGGAGCGGACCGGAGCCGGCGCGGCCGGGACGGCGGCGGGCGCCGGGGCCGGCGGTGCCACCTGGGTGCGCGGCTCGGCCACCGGCTGCACGGTCCGCCCGTGCACCTGGGCGGCCCGCAGCGCGTACTCGACGTCGGCCCGCAGGATCAGTCCGTCCGGACCGGAGCCGTGCAGCTCCCGCAGGTCCAGGCCGTTCTGACGGGCGAGGCGGCGCACCAGCGGGGAGATGACCGGTACCGGTCCCTCCGCCACTTCCCTGGCGACGGCGTCCCCGTTGGCGGACACCGGCTCCCCCGGGCGCACCCTTCTGCGGCGCGCGGGTGCCTCCGAGGTGCCGTATCCCACCAGGACGTTCCCGGAGCCCTCGCTCTCGCCGTCGGTGGCCGGCGCGCCGACGGCCACCGTTATCAACGGCGCCCCGACGGGCAGTTCGGTGCCCTCCTCGCCGAAGCGGGCCGTGACGACGCCGCCGTAGGGGCAGGGGACCTCGACCATCGCCTTGGCCGTCTCGACCTCGACGACCGGCTGGTCGATCGCGACCACGTCGCCGACCTGCACCAGCCAGCGCACGATCTCCGCCTCGGTGAGCCCCTCCCCGAGGTCGGGGAGCTTGAACTCGAGCACCTGTGCCATCAGCTCTCGGCCTCCCACTGCAGACGCCCCACGGCGTCCAGGATCCGGTCCACGCCGGGCAGGTGGTGACGCTCCACCATCGGCGGCGGATAGGGGATGTCGAACCCGGCCACCCGCAGCACCGGCGCCTCCAGATGGTGGAAGCAGCGCTCCGTGACCCGGGCCGCGATCTCCCCTCCCGGTCCGCCGAACCCGCCCGACTCGTGTACGACGACCGCCCGTCCGGTCCGCCGTACCGAGGCGGTGACCGTCTCGTCGTCGAACGGCACCAGCGAGCGCAGGTCGACGACCTCCAGGTCCCAGCCCTCCTCCCGCGCCGCCTCGGCGGCTTCGAGGCAGACGGGTACGGACGGTCCGTACGTGATGAGCGTGGCGCTCCGGCCGGAGCGCCGCACCACCGCGCGGCCGATCGGTTCAACGGTCCGCGGGTCCTCCGGGTTCCAGGAGTCCTTCGACCAGTACAGACGCTTGGGCTCCAGGAAGACGACCGGGTCGTCGGAGGCTATGGAGGCGCGCAGCAGCCCGTAGGCGTCGGCGACGGTCGCGGGCGTGACGACATGGAGCCCCGGAGTCGCCATGTAGTACGCCTCGGACGAGTCGCTGTGGTGCTCGACGCCGCCGATGCCGCCGCCGTAGGGGACGCGGATCGTGATCGGGAGCGGCATCCTGCCGCGGGTGCGGTTGCGCATGCGCGCGACGTGCGAGATCAGCTGCTCGAACGCCGGGTAGGCGAAGGCGTCGAACTGCATCTCCACGACCGGGCGCAGCCCGTACATGGCCATGCCGACGGCAGTGCCGAGGATGCCGGCCTCGGCCAGCGGGGTGTCGGTACAGCGGTCCTCGCCGAACTCCTTGGCGAGTCCGTCGGTGACGCGGAAGACGCCACCGAGGGTGCCGACGTCCTCACCCATGACGTGCACGGACGGGTCGGCGGCCATGGCGTCGCGCAGCGCGCGTGTGAGGGCCTGCGCCATGGTGGCCGGCTTGACGGCGACGGTGGTCATCGGTGCGGTCCTTCGGACTCGGCGTGCAGCTCCGCCTGCAACTGGGCTCGCTGTTCGCGCAGTTGCTGGGTGGGCTCGGCGTAGACGTGGTCGAACAGGTCCATCGGGTCGAGCGCCGGGTCCTGGTTCATGCGGTCGCGCAGGTCGGCGGCCATCGTCTCGGCGGCGTCGCGGGCGGCCTGCTTTCCGGCGTCGTCGAGCAGACCGCGCTCGGTCAGCTCGTGCTCCAGCAGGGCGATCGGGTCGTGCCCGCGCCAGGTGTCCACCTCGGTGTCACCGCGGTAGCGGGTGGCGTCGTCGGCGTTGGTGTGGGCGTCGATGCGGTAGGTGATCGCCTCGATCAGAGTGGGACCGCCGCCCGCGCGGGCCTGCCGCACGGCGTCGGCGAGCACTTCGTGCACGGCGGCCGCGTCGTTGCCGTCGACGAGGCGGCCGGGCATGCCGTAGCCGACGGCCTTGTGGGCCAGCGACGGGGCCGCGGTCTGCTTGGCGAGAGGGACGGAGATCGCGAAGCCGTTGTTCTGGACCAGGAAGACGACCGGCGCCTGCCACACGGCGGCGAAGTTCAGCGCCTCGTGGAAGTCGCCCTCGCTGGTGCCGCCGTCGCCGACCATGGCGAGCGCGACCACGTCGTCGCCCTTGAGGCGGGCGGCGTGCGCGAGGCCGACGGCGTGCGGAAGCTGGGTGGCGAGCGGCGTGCACAGGGGGGCCACGCGGTGCTCGTGCGGGTCGTAGCCGGTGTGCCAGTCACCGCGCAGCAGTGTCAGGGCCTCGACGGGGTCCACGCCGCGTGCGACGGCCGCGAGGGTGTCGCGGTAGCTCGGGAAGAGCCAATCGCGCTCCCGAAGGGCCAGTGCGGCGGCGACCTCGCAGGCCTCCTGGCCGGTGCTGGACGGGTAGACGGCGAGGCGGCCCTGCTTCGTGAGCGCGGTCGCCTGCGCGTTGTACCTGCGGCCCCGCACCAGCTCGGCGTAGAGCCTGCGCAGCAGGTCGGGGTCGGCCTTCGCGGCCGCCTCCGTCCCGAGGACGCGGTAGGGCTCTGCGTCGGGCAGCAGCGGCGCGGGGTCCATACGGGGCTGCCAGGCGGGCGGCGGCGATGGCCGATACGCGCCTCGCTGCTCCATGACCGTCATGACGGCACCTCCTCGTGGGAGTGGCTACGGGAGGCGCGGCTCCTGTGATGCGCCTCACCTACCGATTGTTCGGTCGTCGGCACATTTTGGCTACAGGCCCCCCGAGGCTGTGGACAAACGGTTCTCCACAGCCTCCAATGAACGCAGTACGTCCACGGAAGGAAGGTGGGGGGACATGACGCCTGAACAAATGGCCGAAAGCCCGGACGACGGCATCCCCCTGCCGCCGGCCCGGCCGCTCGACGCCATAGATCAGGACATCCTCCAGATGCTCCAGGCGGACGGCCGCGCGTCGATACGCTCGGTGGCCGAGCGGGTCCATGTCTCGCGCGCCAACGCCTACGCCCGCATCAACCGCCTCATCGAGGACGGCGTCATCCGCGGTTTCGGCGCCCGCGTCAACCATGAACGCGCAGGCCAGGGCACCTCCGCGTACATCACCCTGAAGATCGTCCAGAACTCCTGGCGCACGGTCCGCGAACAGCTCCGCCAGCTGCCCGGCGCCTCGCACATCGCCCTGGTGGGCGGCGACTTCGACGTACTGCTCCTGGTGCACACCCCGGACAACCGCGCCCTGCGCGAACTGGTCCTCACCCGCCTCCAGGCGATCCCCGAGGTGCTCAGCTCGCGCACTCTGCTGGTCTTCGAGGAGGAGGACCTGGAACCGCAGGGCTGAGCGTCCGTGCCGGGCGTCAGGCCGAGGACCACACCATGGCCAGCAGCACGAGCATCACCAGGGGGAGCACCGCGCACCCCAGCCCGGAGACGGCCGCCGTCACCCGCAGGGGCTGCAACGACCGGCGGTGCGGCAGCACCCAGGAGAGCACGAGCAGACCGAACGCCCAGTAGACCGCGCCGCCGAGGAACCCCAAGCCGTCCTCGGCCCCGAGCAGGACGTACTCGAACACCAGGATCGGCAGTCCGGGCACCGTGGCCACCAGCGGCGCCTTCCACCAGGTCGGGTGGTACGCGTCGCCCTGCGCATCATCGGCAATCATGCGGCCCACCCCACCACCGGCGGCCCGGCCACGGCATCCGCCGTCGTACTCAGCGCCGCCACGCGCGCGTACTCAGGACGCGGGCGGTGTCAGCCTTCGGGCGGCCGTCAGCCTGCGAGCGGTCCTCAGCCCGCCTTGCGCAGTCCCCCGAAGACCAGCCGCACGACGGTCTCGGCCACCTCACGCTCGTTCATCCCGCGGCCGTCCGGGCGGTACCACTCCACGATCGAGTTGACCATGCCGAAGACGAGCCTGGTCGCCAGGCGGACCTCCACGTCCGCGCGGACCTCGCCGTCGGCGGCGGCCGCCTTGAGCAGTGCGGCCACCTGGTGGTCGAAGTCGCGGCGCCGCTCCAGGGCCCAGCGCTCGGTGTCGGTGTTGCCGCGCACCCGCAGCAGCAGCGTGACGTACGGCAGCTCGGCTATGAGCACCTCGACCATGCGCCGGACGACGTACTCCAGGCGGTCGGCGGCGTGCCCCACGCGCGCGTGCTCCTCGTCGAGGATGCCGAAGAGCCCGTCGAGGGCGCGGCTGACGGCGCGGCGCAGCAGCTCCTCCTTGCCCGTGACGTGGTGGTAGATCGACGACTTGGAGATGCCGGCCGCCTTGGACAGGTGCTCCATGGAGGTGCCGTCGTAGCCGCGTTCGTTGAAGACCTGCACGGCGACGGAGAGCAGTGTCTCCGGGGTGTACGTGTCGCGCTTGGCGGTGGTCATGAGGTGCTGCCCTCCCGCTTGTCGGAGGCGTACGCGTGGCGGTACAGCGCGAGGGACGGCGCGTAGCGGCCGGAGGGCTCGCGTACGTGCAGTTCGTCCAGGAGGTCGTAGGCCCAGCCGCGGCCGAGGCGGCGGCTCCATTCGAAGGGCCCCATGGGGTAGTTCACGCCGAGCCGCATCGCGGTGTCGATGTCCTCCACGGTGGCCACGCCCTTGGCGACGGCGTCGTGCGCCAGGTCGACGATCCGGGCGACCGTGCGGGCGACGATCATGCCGGGGACGTCGCCGATGACGCTGACGTTCTTGCCGAGCGCCTGGAACAGCCCGATGGCCTCGGTGAGGGTCTGCGGCGCGGTGTCCTGGGAGGCGGACAGGGCGATCCGGGTGGCGCGGCGGTAGTCGACGGCGAGGTCGAAGTAGACGACGTCCCGGAACTCCACCGACGTCTGGCCGTCGGCGAGCGCCAACTGGCCGCCGCTGGGCAGCACCAGGCGCGTGCCGTGATCCTCTTCCTCCTCGCGCACCGGGATGCCCGCCTCGCGGATCAGCGAAAGGAGCTCGGAGGCGGGGCCCAAGTCACCCTCGGCGACGACGTAGGCGGGCTGCTGCTGCTTCTCCGCGGTGTGCGGCTCGTCCCGCTCGGCACCCTCCGCGTAGTCGTACCAGCCGTGGCCGCTCTTGCGGCCGAGCCGGCCCGACTCGACCAGGCGGCGCTGGGCGAGTGAGGGCGTGAAGCGCACGTCGTTGAAGAAGGCCTGCCACACGGAGTGCGTGACGGATTCGTTGACGTCCTGCCCGATCAGGTCGGTGAGCTCGAAGGCGCCCATCTTGAAGCCGCCGCACTCGCGCAGCACCGCGTCGATGGTGGCCGGATCCGCCCCTTGCGCCTCGTGGACCGCGAAGGCCTCGGCGTAGAAGGGCCGGGCGATGCGGTTGACGATGAAGCCGGGGGTGTCGGCGCAGGCCACCGGCGTCTTGCCCCAGGCGCGTGCCGTCTCGTACGCGCGCGTGGCGTACGTGACGTCGGTGGCGAACCCGGAGACGACCTCGACCAGCGGCAGCAGCGGCGCGGGGTTGAAGAAGTGCAGCCCGACGAAACGGCCCGGGTTCGCGAGGGCCCCGCCGATGGCGGTGACCGAAAGGGACGAGGTGTTGGTGGCGAGCAGGCAGTCTTCGTCGACCACGCCCTCCAGCTCGCGGAACAGCTCCTGTTTGACGTCCAGGCGCTCCAGGACGGCCTCCGCGACCAGGGCGCAGTCCGCGAGGTCGGCGAGGGACGCGGCGGGCAGCAGCCGGGCGCGGGCCGCGTCGCGGTCGACGGCGGTCAGCCGGTCCTTGGCGACGAGCCGGTCGAGGCGGGCACCGATGGCGTCCGCCGCCGCCTGCGCGCGCCCGGGAACGGTGTCGTACAGCCGTACCGGGTGGCCGGCGACCAACGCGACCTGGGCGATGCCCTGGCCCATGGTGCCGGTGCCGACGACGGCCACGGGGCTGCTGAGGTCGAGAGCTGTCATGTGCGCGATCCTCCCGCACGGGGTTTTCCACAGATGCGGCGGACCCCCTTGAACCGACCGATCGTTCGGTTACTCTAACTCTGTCTGGCTGTTCCTGCCCATGTCTGTGCCCAGGTCATGAGCTCGACGGAGAGCTCTGGAAACGAGGAGTTGGTCCCGCATGGCCGCCGAACTGACCACCCACGAGCTGATCGCCAAGCACCGGCCCACCCTCGACCAGGCGCTGGAAGCGATCCGCACACGTGCGTACTGGTCACCGCACCCCGAGCACCCCAAGGCCTACGGCGAGAACGGCAGCCTGGACGCGGCGGCGGGCAGGGCCGCTTTCGACGCCCTCCTGGGCAACCGCCTCGACCTCGGCCAGCCCGGCACCGACGGCTGGGTGGGCGGCGAGACGTCCCCGTACGGCATCGAGCTGGGCGTCGAGTATCCGCACGCGGACATCGACACGCTGCTGCCTGCCATGCAGGCCGGCCGGCGCGCGTGGCGCGACGCGGGCGCGGAGATGCGCGCGGTGGTGTGTGTGGAGATCCTCAAGCGGATCAGCGACCGGACGCATGAGTTCGCGCACGCGGTCATGCACACCTCCGGCCAGGCGTTCATGATGGCGTTCCAGGCGGGCGGCCCGCACGCGCAGGACCGCGGTCTGGAGGCGGTGGCGTACGCCTACGTCGAGCAGGTCCGCACCCCCGACACCGCGGAGTGGACCAAGCCGCAGGGCAAGCGCGACCCGCTCGCCCTGAACAAGCAGTTCACGCCGGTCCCGCGCGGGACCGCCCTGCTCATCGGCTGCAACACCTTCCCGACCTGGAACGGCTACCCGGGTCTGTTCGCCTCCCTCGCCACCGGCAACCCGGTCCTGGTCAAGCCACACCCGCGCGCGGTGCTGCCGCTCGCGCTCACCGTGCAGGTCGCGCGCCAGGTCCTCACCGAGGCGGGCTTCGACCCGAACCTCGTCGCGCTGGCAGCCGAACGCCCCGGCGAGGGCATCGCCAAGACCCTGGCGACCCGCCCCGAGATCCGGATCATCGACTACACCGGCTCGACCGTGTTCGGAGACTGGCTGGAGGCCAACGCCCGCCAGGCGCAGGTCTACACGGAGAAGGCCGGCGTCAACACGGTGATCGTCGACTCCACCGACAACTACAAGGGGATGCTGTCCAACCTGGCCTTCTCGCTGTCCCTGTACAGCGGCCAGATGTGCACCACCCCGCAGAACCTGCTGGTGCCGCGCGACGGCATCCGCACCGACGAGGGCCCCAAGACCTTCGACGAGGTCGTCGCCGACCTCGCCCGCTCCGTCGACGGCCTCCTCGGCGACGACGCCCGCGCGAACGCGCTGCTCGGCGCGATCGTGAACCCCGACGTCAAGGCCCGCCTGGAGGCCGCCGCCGGGCTGGGCGAGGTCGCCCTCGCCTCCCGGGAGATCACGAACCCCGAGTTCCCGGACGCGGTCGTCCGTACGCCGGTGATCGTGAAGCTGGACGGCGCCAAGCCGGACGACGAGGCCGCGTACATGAGTGAGTGCTTCGGGCCGGTCTCGTTCGCCGTGGCGATGGACTCGGCCGCCGACGCGGTGGAACTGCTGCGGCGCACGGTGCGCGAGAAGGGCGCGATGACCGTCGGCGCGTACACCACCGACGACGAGGTCGAGGGCGCGATCCAGGAGGTGTGTCTGGAGGAGGCGGCCCAGCTGTCGCTGAACCTCACGGGCGGCGTGTACGTCAACCAGACGGCCGCGTTCTCCGACTTCCACGGGTCGGGCGGCAACCCGGCGGCCAACTCCGCGCTGTGCGACGGGGCGTTCGTCGCCAACCGGTTCCGCGTCGTCGAGGTGCGCCGGGAGGCCTAGGCCCGCGCGACGCCCCCGGTGAGACTCCAGTGGTACAGCGTCATCGCGACGCTCGTCGCCAGGTTGTAGCTGGAGACCTGGGGGCGCATCGGCAGGGACAGCAAGTGGTCGGTGCGCGCGCGTAGTTCGGGCGACAGGCCGCTGCGTTCCGAGCCGAAGGCGAGGACGGCGTCGTCCGGGAGCTTCACGCCCCGGATGTCGTCGCCCTCGGGGTCGAGGGCGAACAGCGGGCCGGCGGGCAGCTCGGGCACCGTCAGCCGCTCCACGACCGTCGCGAAGTGCAGGCCCGCACCGCCGCGTACGACCGTGGGGTGCCAGGGGTCGAGGGTGCCGGTGGTGACCACGCCGGTCGCGCCGAACCCGGCGGCCAGGCGGATCACGGCGCCCGCGTTGCCGAGGTTGCGGGGGTTGTCGAGGACCACGACCGGGGCGGTGCGCGGGGTGTGCGCCAGCTTGTCGAGGCCGGCGGCGCGGGGCGGTCGTACGGCCAGGGCGGCCACCGCCGTGGGGTGCGGGCGCGGCACCAGGGATGTGTACGTCGCCTCCGGGACCTCGGTCAGGAGCGCGGCCAGGGCGTCCCGTACGTCCGGCGCCAGCTCGTCCGCGAGGGCCAGCGCGGCCTGACGGTCCACGGCGACCGCGACCGGGACCTCGGCGCCGAAGCGCAGGGCGTGCTTGAGGGCGTGGAAGCCGTCGAGCAGGACGGAGGTCCCGGCGAGCCGGTTCCAGGAGGTCACGGTCATGCCGAAGAGCCTACGTGCGCGTGCTCGGGGTTCTCCGGGGTGCGCGCCGCCGGGGGCTTGACCGGGTAGTCGCCGCGCCGCACCAGGCCGGCCAGCCGGCCACGCGCGCGTGCCGCCAGGTCGCCCAGGCGCCGCAGGAACGACGTCGGCAGGAACACCGCGTCCGCCGCGATCATCGCCAGGGAGAAGAACGGCAGGCCGAGGACGACCGCGATCACGGCATGCTCGGTGATCATGGCCGCGAGCAGGACGTTCTTGACCCGCCGGTTGAACAGCGTGAACGGGAAGGCGACCTGCACCAGGACCGTGCCGTAAGTGATGAGCATGACCATGGTGCCGCTGGACGACAGCACGTCGGCGAGGGCGGGCCAGGGCGAGAAGTAGTCGAGGTGGAGCGGGTAGTAGACGGCGGTGCCGTCCTGCCAGCGCGAGCCCTGGATCTTGTACCAGCCGGCGGTCGCGTAGATCAGACACGCCTCGGCCATGATCACCAGCAGGGCGCCGTTGTGCACGACGTTGCCGATGACGTCCAGCAGGATGCGCGGCTCGGCGGTCCGCGCGCGGCGGTTCACGATCCACCACACGGCCGGGGCCAGCCAGCTGAGCCAGAGGATCACCGGCACGGTCAGGTCGCCGTCGAGCCGGCCCGCCGCGGTGACCGCGACCAGCAGGAACCCGGACACGCTCCACAGGGCCGGGCCCACCCGGTCCGGTGCCAGGCGCTCGCCACGCGCGTGTGCCCCGCGCGCCAGCCGGGCCCGGCGCTCGTCCAGCGACCAGACCTGACCGCAGCGCGTGAAGACGAGATAGACGCACATCAGGTGCAGGACGTTGTCGCCGCCGTCGCCCATGAAGATGGACCGGTTCTGGAGCGAGAGCACGCCCACCATGAACAGCGCGGACATCGCGCGGGTACGCCAGCCGATCAGCAGCAGCACGGCGGTCAGGACGGCGAAGACGTACACCGTCTCGAACCAGATGCCGCCGCCGAACCAGATCAGCGCGGTGAAGGAGCCGTTCGTCCCGATCAGCTGCTGGGCGAGGTCGAAGTCCCAGGGTCCGTCGGGGCCGTACAACTCCTGGCGGTGCGGGAACTCGCGCAGCAGGAACAGCAGCCAGGTCGCGCTGAAGCCGATGCGGATCACGGCCGTCTGATACGGGCCGAGAGCGGACTCCGTGACGCGGGCGATGGCGGCGGAGACCGCGAGGGCGAAGCGGTTCACCGTGCGCCTCCCGTGCCGGTCCCGGCCGCCTCGGCCGCGGCGGCCCGGTCCTCCGGCACCGACCACCAGGGCAGCACTCGGTAGCTCGGCTGGTCCGAGATCTTCTCGTCGCTCCACTTCGGCGGCGGCACATTGGTGGTGCGCGAGCGGACCTGGACCCGTTCGACGACGCCGCCCTCGCCGGCCGCGTCCGCGCGGTCGAGCCGCAGCTCCACTATGCGCCGCAGATACGTCTCGGACAGGGCGCCCCGAAGGCCCACGGGCCGGTTCTCGGTGTCATGCGTGGCGACGAAGAAGTCCCAGGCCCGGCGCAGCTCGTTCTGCTGGGTGTGGCTGGGCAGCAGATTGCCGTCGATGGCCTCGCCGTCCTGGGCGGACAGGTCGTACCAGCCGGTCGTGCGCGTGCCACCGCCTGTCGTGTCGACCTGGGCCCTGACCTGCACCGCGATGTTCTGCTGAAGCGGGTTGGGAGCGAACAGCTTCCAGTTCTGTTCGAACTCCGGGTATATCCAGTCGTCGATCGCCCGGCCGTGCGCCTTGGTGACCGTGTTGGGCGGGGCGACATGCAGAAAGACCATCCCCGTGTGGACACAGACCGCGATGGCCACCACCGCGACGGCGAGCGCGGCACAGATCTGGTAGCGCAGGGACAGGGCTGCCACGCCGGCACGGGGTTCCGGTTCGGGTGCGAGCGGCGGGTCGGCGGGCGGGGCGGGCTGCGGCACGGGCCGCGGCTCCTGGTCCGGCCCGTGCCGGGCGGCCGAGCCTGCGTCGTACGCGTCCATCCTGCCCCGATTCCCGATTCCGGTCCGTCCTGCCTCAGCGCTCGCACGGGAACGGTACTCAGGCTCACCCGCCGCGCACAGCCCCTGCCGGGCCGCCGTTGCCCACACCTTACGGGGGCGCCGACGGGACCATTCCCTTCTTCTAGAACCTGTTCTATCTTGACGCACCGTCAGATCGCCGTGCGTGTGGAAGGGCAGGGACCGTGGACTTCACCTTCACCGAGGAGCAGCAGGCGGCGGCCGAGGCGGCGCGCGGAGTGTTCGCGGGGGTCGCGCCGGACGCGGTGCCCTCTCCCGCGCTCACCCCGGGCGCCGTCGCCGACACCTTCGACCGCCCGCTGTGGGCCCGGCTCGCGGACGCGGACCTGCTGAGCCTGCTCCTCGCGGAGGAGTACGGCGGCGCGGGCCTCGACGCCGTCGCCCTGTGCCAGGTGCTGCGCGAATCGGCCAAGGTACTGGCACGGGTGCCGCTGCTGGAGCACAGCGCCGCGACGGCCGCCGTCCAGTCGTACGGCGGCCCGGAACTGAAGGCCGACCTGCTGACCCGCGCCGGACGCGGCGAGCTCGTGCTGACGGCCGCCGCGCACGGCCGCACCGGCCACGACCCGGCCGAGCTCGCCACGACCGCCCGGCAAGACGGCTCCGGGTGGGTGCTGGACGGGGTGCAGACCGCGGTGCCCTGGGCCTACGACGCCGATCTCGTCGCCGTGCCGGCCCGTACGGACGCGGACCTGACCGTCCTGGCGCTGGTGCCGCGCGACACGGCGGGGGTCTCGCTCGCCGAGCAGTTCTCGACCAGCGGGGAGCGGCTGGGGGAGCTTCGGCTGGAGTCGGTGCGGCTGCCGGCGCGGAATGTCCTCGACACCGAGGGGGCGTGGGAGTGGCTGCGCGAGCTGCTGGCCACGGGGACGTGTGCGCTGGCGCTCGGGCTGGGGGAGCGGGTGCTGGGGATGACGTCGGAGTACGCGAGCAAGCGGGAGCAGTTCGGGCATCCCATCGCCACGTTCCAGGCGGTCGCGGTGCAGTCCGCCGACCGCTACATCGACCTGCGCGCGATGGAGGCCACCCTGTGGCAGGCCGCCTGGCGGATCACCTCGGGGGCAGCGGGCGCGCTGCCCGCCTCCGGGGACGTGGCCGTGGCCAAGATCTGGGCCTCGGAGGGCGTACGGCGGATCGTGCAGACCGCGCAGCATCTGCACGGCGGCTTCGGCGCCGACGTCGACTATCCACTGCACCGGTACCACGCCTGGGCCAAGCACCTGGAACTGGCGCTCGGCCCGGCGGCGGCACACGAGGAGGCGCTGGGGGATCTGCTCGCGGCACATCCCCTGGCCTGACCCGCGGGCCCGGATGCCCGGGTGCCCGGATGCCCGGGTGCCCTAGATGTACTCGGCCGGGAGGTTGGTGACACGCCTGCTGCCGGTTGTTGATCATGGGGGGACC
>NZ_JBHSKM010000039.1:0-100400 GCF_042657965.1 Streptomyces coerulescens | reverse complement strand
CGAGCCTGCACGTCTCCGCCCACTGTCCATGACGGCTTACCGGAACCGGCCCCTGAGGCACCGTCAGCCCGCTAAGCTCGAAAGACCGTCTCTGACCAGCGGGAATGGTGAAGTACCACTGGAGTACTAGGGGTCGGGACTACGTGAGCGACGGCGGGTGCGGGTCGTGGGGGCTGGTCGCGCGGTTCCCCGCGCCCCTGAGGTCGGCTCCGGCGTCGCCTGCTCACCCCGCGAGGCTTCGACGCACAACCCCAGCGGCCGGCTCAACCCACCGGACTGGCCACACCCACCTCAACCCGTTCCGCCACCAACCCCCGCGCCTCCACCGGCAATTCGGCCGTCACCACGAACCCCTGACGCGGCCCACGCCCCGCCGTCAGCGTGCCCCCGGCCGTGGCCAGGCGCTCCGTCAGCCCCTTCAGGCCCGTCCCACCGACGGCCCCCGGCGGCATGGCCTGCCCCCGGCCGCCCCCGCCGCCCCCGTCGTCCGTCACCGTCAGCCGAACCCGCTCCCCACCACTGCCCGCCACCACGATCTCGCACCGCGCCGCGCCACTGTGCCGGACGACGTTCGTGACCGCCTCCCGCACCACCCACCCCAACAGGGCCTCGGTCTGCGGCACGAGCGGCGGCCCCGAGCGGCGTACGACGGGCTCGATGCCGGCGGCCCGCAGGGCCGACTCCGCGCGGTCCAGCTCGTCGCGCAAGGTGCCCTGCCGGTATCCCGTGACAGCCTCGCGGATCTCCGTGAGCGCCTGCCGGCCGACCGCCTCGATGTCGTTCAGCTGTGCCTGGGCCGCCGCCACGTCCCCGGCGGCGAGGCGCCGGGCGGCCTCCGACTTCACCACGATCACCGACAGCGTGTGGCCGAGCAGGTCGTGCAGATCCCGGGAGAAACGCAGCCGCTCCTCCTCCACGGCACGCCGGGCCAGCTCCTCGCGGGCCGTGCGCAGCTGCCGTACCGCCTCCGACAGGGACAGGATCGCCGCCGTCACCATCGTCGAGATCCAGGTGGCGTAGGCGATGTCCAGGCCGCTCCAGCCGTCGTGGAACATGGAGACCGCCCCGGCCAGCACACCCACGACCAGGCCGACCGGGCGCAGCCGCGGCATCCGCACCGCCGCGCCCGTGGCCAGCCCGAGCAGCGGGAAGAACAGCAGCCAGTTGCCGCCGTACGCCAGCGCCAGCGCGCAGGTGACCAGGCCAAGGAGCGCCAGGGCCACTCGGGTGGAGGTCGCCTCCCGGGTCTCCTGTGCGAAGGAGCGGAAGGAGACGTAGATGTAGAGCGAGTTGAAGGTGAGCAGCCCGAGCCCGCCGATCCACGGGTCGGGGGTCTCCCCCTGGAAGAGGTTGGAGAAGGCGCCCATGCCCATCAGCAGCCAGGGCAGCAGGCTGTAGCCGTTGGGGCTCCGCTCGTCCCTGAACGTCTCGCACGAGGTCCCGCGGGTCTTGCGCAACCAGGCCATGCCTGCCCCCTGTCGGATGAGAACCGATGACACCGACGGTACGGACCGGGGGCGCCGCGCGGCAGTGGCGGCCGTACGCGATACGGCAGGACAAATGTCACGGCATGTCACTGCACGCCGATCCGGCGAACCGGATCTGATGCCGCGTCAGGAGCCTTCACAACTGCGGTGCGCTCGGCTATACAGAGGTCGCCGGACTGGAACGCGTTCTAGAACGGCCCGTGACGACCTCGGTGCGGCCGACGGTGCGGACGGCCGTACCGAGGTCTTGCTCCGCCACTCGCAGAACCTCCGCCAATGTCAGGAGCCGTATGCCCATCGACGCAGCCAAGGCTCTCGCCGCCGAACCCCGGACCGGTGAGATCTCCTGGAACTCCAAGGACGTCCAGCTCTACCACCTCGGCATCGGCGCCGGTCTGCCCGCCACCGACCCCGATGAACTGCGCTACACCCTGGAGTCCCGGCTGCACGTCCTGCCGAGCTTCGCCACCGTCGCGGGCTCCGAATCACCCGGTGTGATCAGCGGCCTGTCCATGCCCGGCATCGAGGTCGACCTCGCCCGTGTCCTGCACGGCGGCCAGAGCATCGTGCTGCACCGGCCCATCCCGGCCACCGGCACGGCCACCGCCACCAACCGGATCGCCGCGATCTACGACAAGGGCAAAGCGGCCGTCCTCGTACTGCGCACCGAAGTGGCCGACGCGGACGGCCCGTTGTGGACGAACGACTCCCAGATCTTCATCAAGGGCGAGGGCGGCTGGGGCGGCGACCGGGGCCCCTCGGCCCGTCTCGAACCCCCCGCCGGTGCCCCGGACCGGACCGTCGAGCGCACCGTCCGCGAGGACCAGGCCCTGCTCTACCGCCTCTCCGGCGACTGGAACCCGCTGCACGCCGACCCGGAGTTCGCCAAGGTCGCCGGCTTCGAGCGGCCCATCCTGCACGGCCTGTGCACCTACGGCATGACCCTCAAGGCGGTCGTCGACACCCTGCTCGGCGGCGATGTGACCCGGGTGCGCTCCTACGTCACCCGGTTCGCCGGGGTCGTGTACCCGGGGGAGACCCTGCGGATCCGCATGTGGCCCGGCGAGGGCTCCGTGCGGGTCGCCGTGAGCGCGGTCGAGCGGGACGACGCGCCCGTCCTCGCCGACACCGTCGTCGAACACACCTGAGTCCGTACGCCCTGGAGGGGAGCCGCACCATGCGCGCAGCCGTATTGCACGAGATCGGCCAGGACAAGCTGGAGGTCCTCGACGACGTCGAGGCGGTGGGCTTCGGCCCCGGGAAGGTCAGGGTCCGGGTGCGGGCCACCGGGCTGTGCCACTCCGACCTGTCCGCGATGAACGGCGTCCTGCCCCAGCCCGCGCCCTTCGTCCCCGGACACGAGGGCGCGGGCGAGATCCTCGACGTCGGGGAGGGCGTACGGAACCTCAAGCCCGGCGACCGGGTCGTACTGTGCTGGCTGCCCGCCTGTGGCGCCTGCCCCGCGTGCAAGCGCGGCCAGACCGAGCTGTGCCTGGCCGGGTTCATGAACGCCGGGACCCCCAACTTCAAGCGCCCCGGCGGTGACCTGTTCGGCTTCGCGGGCACCGGTACCTTCACCGAGGAGGTCGTCGTCGACGCGGGCTGCGCGGTGCCCATCCCCGACGACGTGCCCTTCGACATCGCCGCCCTGATCGGCTGCGGCGTCACCACCGGGCTGGGCGCGGCCCTCAACACCGCCGACCTTGAGGCAGGTTCGTCGGTCGCCGTCATCGGCTGCGGAGGCGTCGGCATCTCGGCGATCCAGGGCGCGAAACTCCGGGGCGCCGCCGAGATAGTCGCCGTCGACCCGGTCGCCTCCCGCCGCGAGGCCGCGCTGAAGTTCGGCGCCACCAGGGCCGTCTCCCCGGACGAACTGGCCGACGCCAAGCAGCAGGTCACCGCCGGCGAGGGCTTCGACTACGTCTTCGAGGTCGTCGGCAGGTCCGCCACCGCCCGCACCGCGTACGAGAACACCCGCCGCGGCGGCACCCTCGTCGTCGTGGGCGCCGGCGCCATGGACGACTTCCTCCAGCTCAACATGTTCGAGCTGTTCTTCGACGAGAAGCGCATCCTGCCGTCCATGTACGGCGGCGGCGACGTGCTGCGCTCCTACGAACGGACCATCGCGCTGTGGCGGGCCGGCCGGATCGACCTGAACGGCCTGATCACCCACCGGGTGCCGCTGGCCGAGATCAACGAGGCCCTGGACCAGATGCGTACCGGGACGGCCCTGCGTACGTGCATCGAGATCTGAGGACGGTGCCGATGTCACTGCCACTTGAGGGGCTGTCGGCCGTCGTCACCGGTGCCGGTCGGGGCCTGGGCCGGGGCGAGGCGCTCGAACTCGCCCGGCTCGGCGCCGCCGTCGTCGTCAACGACTTCGGGCAGCCGGGCCGCGACGGCTCGGGCGATGCCTCCGCCGCTCCCGCGGAGGAGGTCGCCGCCGAGATCCGCGCGGCGGGCGGGAAGGCGCTGTCGCACACCGGCGACGTGGCGGACTTCCGGCAGGCCGGGGAACTGGTCCGACTGGCGATCGCCGAGTTCGGCAAGCTGGACGTCCTCGTCAACAACGCGGGCATCCTGCGCGACCGCATGGTCTTCTCCATGACCGAGGAGGAGTGGGACTCGGTGATCCGGGTCCACCTCAAGGGCCACTTCAACACGACCCACTTCGCCGCCGCGCACTGGCGCGAACGCTCCAAGGCGGCGGGAGGGCCGGTGTACGGGCGGATCGTGAACACCTCCTCGGAGGCGTTCCTCGCCGGATCCGCCGGGCAGCCCAACTACGCGGCGGCCAAGGGCGGCATCGTCGGCCTCACCACCTCCACCGCCCTCGCACTCGCCAAGTACGGCGTCACCGCCAACGCCATCTGTCCGCGCGCCCGCACCCGGATGACCGAGGACGTCTTCGCCGGCCTCGAACAGCCCGAGGACGGACTCGACCCGCTCGCCCCCGAGCATGTCGCCCCGCTCGTCGGCTACTTGGCGTCCCCGGCCGCCGCCCGCGTCAACGGGCAGCTGCTCGTCGTGCACGGCGGCATGGTCGCGATCGTCGAACGGCCGCGGGTGGCGGCCAAGTTCGACAGCAAACAGGAGACCTTCACCTACGACGAGCTCGACACGCTGCTCACCCCGTACTACGGGGAGCGGCCGTCGGGAGAGACCTTCGCGGCGGCGGAAGTACTGGGCCTGAAGCGGGCGTAGAGACGGAATCGGCCCCGCCCCCCGAAGGGGAACGGGGCCGTACGCCGTTGCTCGTGCGCGGCGTCAGGCCGCAGCCGTCTCGGTCTCCTCGACCGGCTTGCGGTGACGGCCGCGCGGAGCCGTCTCGCCGTCCTGGGCCGACACCGGGCCCCGGTGCCTGCCGTGACCGGCGTCCTTGGAAACGTCGTGAACGTCGGCCGGCCCCGGCTGGGTCGTGCTGGCGTTGCTCATCGGAAAACTCACCCCGTCAACATGATCTTTCTTACAGCCGGGCGAGTTTAACCGGACGACCACGGGCCGAATCCAGGCGGGCACGCCAACCGGCACTACTTCGTTACAAGACCGCCCAATGGGGCTTGCTGCAACGGCACGGGGCGCTTCTGCGCGGGGGCCGAGGGGGGATCTGTGGGTGCCGCGTCATGTCGGTGGTCTGGTGCGGCGCCGTCGTGGTTTGTCGCGCCCGCGCGGCGGTAGCCGCAATTCGAATCCAGCCCCGCGCCCCCTTGGGGCGCTTCACATCGCGCCACTCCACAAGGCACCGCCCCCGTCGCGTACGGCAGTTGAAGCACGCCATCCCTCGTCCACCACCCGGCACCCGGCAACCACCCCTCGGGCGCGGCGAGATGCCGTAGCTCCCGTTCGGCGGGCCGCCACACCCCGACCCAGCTGGCGAGCGGCCCCTCGATGTGCAGCGCCACGCCGCAGCTCTCCGGCGTCAGCACCTGCCCCGGCTGGATCGCGAACGGCGTCACCGCGCACTCCGGCATGCGCAGGCACTCCGGGAAGCGCACCGGCAGCGTGCTGCCCAACACCCCCCAGCCCAACCGTTCCTGCCCGGGCGAGGGCGCGTCCGAGCGGATCAGCAGCAGCCCGCTGTCCGGGTCGGCGAGCAGCACCCGGTCGTCGCTGCCGTCCGCGATCTGCAACAGCGGCGACACCTCGCCGCCCCGCCCCAGATCGACCACCACGGCCTTGGTCCGGCCCTCCGACTCCCGGTCGAGGACCAGCATCCGCCCCTCCCGGTCCAGCCACACCCCGCCCGAACAGCGCCCCGGGATCCGCGCGACGGGCTCCGGCCCGAAGGCGCCGCCCGCCACCAGCCACACCGCGCTGGAGTGCGCGCCCACCGCGAGGGCGTACGCCTTGTCGCCGCCCGGCGCCGGGGGCAGCATCCGCAGCCGGGTCCCCTCCTCGGGGCACTGGACCGCGCCCAGCGGCAGCTCTCCCGTGCCGGGCCCGGTCGGATACAGCAGTGAGAAGACGTGCCGTCCGTCGGTGGGGCGGCGGATGAGGACCCGCCCGTCGCCCATCGGCTGCACCTCGGTGCCGGGCTCCTCCGGCTGGTGGGCGGGCAAAGGCACGGCGTACGGCTCGGGGCCGTCCAGGGTCCAGCGCTCAGGGAACCAGCAGTCGCCGTCCAGGGCTAGACGGGCGGCGTAGGAACCGTCCGCCGTGATGGTGCACCCCGCCCGGGGCGCGTCACCGCCCGCGTGCTCCGCCGCGGGCGGTGGGGATCCCTCCTTCCCGGACTTCTCGAACGAAGCCGAGAGCTCGGGGGACGCACTGGCCGTCATGGTCCGGTCACCTCCGGTGACGACGCTAGTTTTCGCACGCACAGGCGTGGGACCGGGGGAGTTCCGCTTCACACAAAGGTGTGGCAGAGGAACGATTCGCCTGAGGAAACAGGGGTGGATGTGCTGAGCGGAGCCGGCCGTGCGCGCGGGCGGCCACCGGGGCGGACGAGCGGCTCCGGCACCGGTACATCCCCGGGGACCAGCCAGGTAGCCTTGCCCTCGTGCCCCGTCTGTCTGAAGTCATCGCCGCGCTGGAGAACCTGTGGCCCGCCGAACGGGCCGAGTCCTGGGACGCGGTCGGCACCGTCGTGGGCGACCCCGACCAGGAGGTCTCCCGGGTCCTGTTCGCCGTCGACCCGGTCCAGGAGATCGTGGACGAGGCGGTCAAGCTCGACGCCGACCTGCTGGTCACCCACCACCCGCTCTACCTCCGCGGTACGACGACGGTCGCGGCCTCCCACTTCAAGGGCCGGGTCGTGCACACGCTCATCAAGAACGACATCGCGCTCCACGTCGCGCACACCAACGCCGACACCGCCGACCCCGGAGTCAGCGACGCCCTGGCCGGCGCGCTGGACCTGCGCGTCGTGCGCCCGCTGGTGCCGGACCCGACGGACCCCTCCGGGCGCCGCGGCCTCGGCCGGATCTGCGAGCTCGACCACCCGCTCACCGTCCGCGAACTCGCCGCCCGCGCCGCAGAGCGGCTGCCCGCCACCGCGCAGGGCATCCGCGTGGCCGGCGACCCCGAGGCGACGGTCCGCACGATCGCCGTCAGCGGCGGCTCCGGCGACAGCCTCTTCGACCAGGTGCGAGCGGCCGGCGTGGACGCCTTCCTCACCGCGGACCTGCGCCACCACCCGGCCTCCGAGGCCGTCTCCCACAGTCCTCTCGCGCTGCTCGACGCGGCGCACTGGGCCACCGAATGGCCCTGGTGCGAGCTGGCCGCCGCCCAGCTCGACGAGATCTCCGACCGCAAGGGATGGGGACTGCGCGTCCACGTCTCCGACACGGTCACCGACCCCTGGACCGCCCACGCGGCGTCCAACCCGCCCACTAGAAACACGGGAGCCCCCAACTGAACGCCGCGCCGGCCGACCAGATCCGACTCCTCGACGTCCAGGCCCTCGACGTCCGCCTCCAGCAGCTCGCGCACAAGCGGAAGTCGCTGCCCGAGCACGCCGAGATCGAGTCGCTGACCAAGGACCACACCCAGCTGCGCGACCTGCTCGTGGCCGCGCAGACCGAGGAGAGCGACTGCGCCCGCGAGCAGACCAAGGCCGAGCAGGACGTGGACCAGGTGCGCCAGCGCGCCGCCCGCGACCAGCAGCGCCTGGACTCCGGCGCCGTCACCTCCCCGAAGGACCTGGAGAACCTCCAGCACGAGATCGCCTCCCTCGCCAAGCGGCAGGGCGACCTGGAGGACGTCGTCCTGGAGGTCATGGAGCGCCGCGAGTCCGCACAGGAGCGGGTCGCCGAACTGACCGAGCGGGTCGGCGCGGTCCAGGGCAAGGTCGACGACGCGACCGCCCGCCGGGACGCCTCCTTCGAGGAGATCGACGGCGAGGTCGCCTCGGTCACCAAGGAGCGCGAGGTCATGGCCGGTTCGGTCCCCGCGGACCTGCTCAAGCTCTACGACAAGCTGCGCGCGCAGCAGGGCGGCATCGGCGCGGCCAAGCTGTACCAGCGCACCTGCCAGGGCTGCCGCCAGGAGCTCGCCATCACCGAGCTCAGCGAGGTCCGCGCGGCCGCGCCCGACACGGTGGTGCGCTGCGAGAACTGCCGCCGGATCCTGGTGCGCACGGCGGAGTCCGGTCTCTAGGACCCGGTCGGTAAGGGGCTTTGGTCGTGCGGGAGTTCATCGTCGAGGCCGACGGCGGGTCACGGGGCAACCCGGGGCCCGCGGGCTACGGCTCCGTCGTCATCGACGCGGCGACGGGGCAGACGCTGGCCGAGGTGGCCGAGTACATCGGCGTCGCCACGAACAACGTCGCCGAGTACCGCGGCCTGCTCGCGGGCCTGCGTACCGCGCACGAACTCGACCCGACGGCGACCGTCCACGTCCGCATGGACTCCAAGCTGGTCATCGAGCAGATGTCGGGCCGCTGGAAGATCAAGCACCCCGACATGAAGCCGCTGGCCTTCGCGGCGTCGAAGGTCTTCCCGGCCCCTCAGGTGACGTACGAGTGGATCCCCCGGGAGCAGAACAAGCACGCGGACCGGCTGGCCAACGAGGCGATGGATGCCGGGAAGCGGGGGGAGCGGTGGTCGGCTTCGGCGTCCACGGCAGAGCTGGAGGCGGCTGACGCGAGGGCGGCCAGGGCCGCCGCGCAGACGGTTCCCTCGGTTCCCGCCGCCGGCGCCAAGACCGAAGCCGATGTCAGGGCCGCGCGTACCGTGGCCGCGCCCTCCACCGGTTGGGGCCCCGCCGACATGGGAGCGCCCGCCACCTTCGTGCTGTTGCGGCACGGGGAGACGCCGCTCACGCCCCAGAAGCGGTTCTCCGGGAGCGGCGGGACCGACCCGTCCCTCTCCGACGTCGGCCGGGAGCAGGCCGAGCGGGTCGGCGCCGCACTCGCCCGGCGCGGCACCGTCCAGGCCGTCGTGGCCTCACCGCTCGCCCGCACCCGGGAGACCGCCGGTATCGTCGCCGCCCACCTCGGCCTGGACGTCACCGTCGACGACGGTCTGCGCGAGACGGACTTCGGCGCCTGGGAGGGCCTCACCTTCGGCGAGGTCCGCGAACGCTACGCCGACGACCTGGGCGCCTGGCTCGCCGACCCCGAGGCCCGCCCCACCGGCGACGGCGAGAGCTTCGCGGCGACCGCGACCCGGATCGCCGCCACCCGCGACAAGCTGGTCGCGGCGTACGCGGGCCGCACGGTCCTCCTCGTCAGCCACGTCACACCGATCAAGACGTTCGTACGGCTCGCCCTGGGCGCCCCGCCCGAGTCCCTGTTCCGCATGGAACTCTCGGCGGCCTCCCTCTCCGCGGTCGCGTACTACGCCGACGGCAACGCCAGCGTCCGTCTCTTCAACGACACCTCACACCTGCGTCCGTAGCCCCGCCGCCGCCCGGGCCAGCGCCTCGACGCGCCCCCAGTCCCGCGCGGCGACCGCGTCCGCCGGAAGCATCCAACTGCCGCCCACGCAGCCGACGTTGGGCAGCGCGAGATAGTCGGGCGCGGTCGCCGGACCGATCCCGCCCGTGGGGCAGAACCGGGCCTGCGGCAGCGGTCCGTTCAGCGACTTGAGATAGGCGGTGCCGCCCGCCGCCTCGGCCGGGAAGAACTTCATCTCCCGCACCCCGCGCTCCAGCAGCGCCACCACCTCGGACGTGGTCGACACCCCCGGCAGATACGGCACCCCGGACGCCCGCATGGCCTCCAGCAGCAGATCCGTCCAGCCGGGGCTCACCAGAAAACGCGCCCCCGCCTCGACCGCCCGCGTCACCTGCTCCGGCGTGATCACCGTGCCCGCGCCGACCACCGCGTCGGGCACCGCGTCCGCGATGGCCCCGATCGCCTCCAGGGCGGCCGGCGTCCGCAAGGTCACCTCGATCGCGGGCAGCCCGCCATCCACCAGCGCCCTGGCCAGCGGTACGGCGTCGGAGGGGTCGTCGATCACGACCACGGGGACGACGGGCGCGAGATCCAGGACTGAGGTCATGGCCTCATCCTGCCGACGAGATGCATCCTGCGCAAAGCTCGTTGCACAGGATGCAATAGAGAGATGGGGGTGGCCTGGTTAGTGGATCTCCGTCACCAGCACATCCAGCGTCCACGCCCTCCCGGCCCTGGCCGGCGCCTCCACCTCGACCTCGTACCCGAGGTCCCGCAGCGCCTCCACCAGCTCCGCCGGTCCCTGCGGCACGGCACCCGCCGTCAGCAGGCTCCGTACGATCCGCCCCTTGGTCGCCTTGTTGAAGTGGCTGACGACCTTCCGCGTCGGCGCGTGCAGCACCCGCACCGACGCCGTCCGCCCCGCCACCTCACCCTTCGGCTTCCACGCCGCCGCGTACGCCGACGAGCGCAGGTCCAGCACCAGCCCGTCCCCTGCCGCCTCCGGCAGCACCTCCGCCATCGGCGCCCGCCAGTGCGCCCCGAGCGCGCCGAGGCCGGGCAGCTTCACCCCCATCGAGCAGCGGTAGGAGGGGATGCGGTCGTTGACGCGCACCGCGCCCCACAGCCCCGAGAACACCAGCAGCGACCGGGTCGCCCGGCGCTTGGCCGCGGCGTCCAGCGACGCCAGGTCCAGGGCGTCGTACAGCACCCCGGTGTAGATCTCCCCGGCCGGCCGCGCGCCCGCCGTCGGCAGCCCGGCGTTCTTCGCCACCTCGCCCCGCAGGCCCTCGCTCAGCCCGAGCACGTCCCGCGCCTTGTCCTCGTCACCGGCACACAGCTCGACCAGCTCGCGCAGCACCGCCTCCCGCGCCTCGCCCAGCCCCGGCAGGGACAGCGACTCCAGCTTCAGCGGCGCACCACGACCGGACGAGGCCTTGCCTTCGGACGGCGGCAACAGGACAAGCACACGTACTCCCTCACTCGAACTCCGCCACAGCGTACGGCGTGCCGCCCGGCGACCCTCGCCCTACGCTCGACACATGCCCCGCCGCCACATCCGGGTGACCGGCGCCCCCGAGGCCCCCCTCCGGGCCGCCCTCACCGCCCTGCGCCACGAGCTCGGCGTCCCCACCGGCTTCCCGCCCGAGGCGCTGGCGCAGGCCGAGGAGACGGCGAAAGCCCCGGCCCTGCCGCCGGACGACGCCACCGACATCCCCTTCCTCACCATCGACCCTCCCGCCTCCACCGACCTCGATCAGGCGATGCACCTCTCCCGGCACGGCACCGGCTACCGCGTCCGGTACGCCATCGCCGACGTCGCCGCCTTCGTCGTACCGTCCGGCCCGCTCGACCAGGAGGCCCACCGGCGGGTGACCACCCTCTACTTCCCGGACCTGCGCGTCCCGCTGCACCCCGAGTCGCTGAGCGAGGGTGCGGCGAGCCTGCTCCCAGGCCGGGACCGGCCCGCCGTGCTGTGGACGATCGACCTCGACGGGGACGGCCGTACGGTCGCCGTCGACGTCCGCCGGGCCCTGGTGCGCAGCCGGGCCAAGCTGGACTACGCGGACGTACAGACGAAGATCGAGGCCGGGACCGCCGAGGAGCCGCTGGTGCTGCTGCGCCAGATCGGGCGGCTGCGGGAGAAGCTGGAGGTGGAGCGGGGCGGGGTCTCGCTCGCCGTACCCGAGCAGGAGATCGTCGAGCGCGACCACACCTACGAGCTCGTCTACCGCGCCCCGCTGCCCGCCGACGGCTGGAACGCGCAGATCTCCCTGCTCACCGGCATGGCCGCCGCCGACATGATGCTCTCCCTCGGCACCGGCATCCTGCGCACCCTCCCCGCCGCCCCCGACGGCGCGGTGGGCCGGCTGCGCCACACCGCGCACGCCCTGCACATCGACTGGCCGCACCACGTGTCGTACGCGTCGCTGATCCGCTCCCTGGACCCGCGCCGCCCGCACCACGCGGCCTTCCTCCAGGAGTGCACGACCCTGCTGCGCGGCGCCGGCTACACGGTCTTCCGCGGCGGCGCCCTGCCGCCCATCACCACCCACTCGGCCGTGGCCGCCCCCTACGCCCACTGCACGGCCCCGCTGCGCCGCCTCGCCGACCGCTACGCGTCCGAGATCTGCCTGGCGGCCGCCGCCGGCCGACCGGTGCCCGAGTGGGTGACGGCCGCCCTGGACGCGCTGCCCGCCCGGATGGCCGAGGGCAGCCGGCGCGCGGGCACGGTCGAGCGGGAGTGCCTCGACATCGTGGAGGCGGCACTGCTGAAGGACCGGGTGGGAGAGGTCTTCGACGGCTGTGTGGTGGAGGTGGAGGAGCGCCGGCCCGCCGTCGGGACCGTGCAGGTGGAGTCCCCGGCGATCATCGGCCGGGTCGAGGGGGCGGACGGTCGACCGCTGCCGCTGGGGGAACGGATCCGGGTCCGGCTCACCCGGTCGGATCCGGGATCGGCGAAGGTGCGGTTCGAGCCCGTGTGATCGCCTTGACGAGGCTGTCGGCGTCGTCGGCGTGGAAGCGCACGAGCCGTATGTCCTGACGCCGCCCGAGGAAGGTGAAGTGGGCGACTGGCTCGGTGAGTTCGAGGGTCACGGTGGTCTGGGAGCCGATGGCGAGGTTCAGTTCGCCCTCGGCCTTCTCATGGGTGGTGCGCAGCTCGCGGCGGGCCCGGGCGATCTTCTCCAGCGGTATCCGCAGATCGACGTGCGCGGCACGCCGCACGCGCAGGAAGCCGGCATCGAGGACATGCGGTCGTACGACGGAGGCGGCGTGCATCCCGACGATCAGCACCAGGGTGTAGACGTCCACCGTGAACCACGCCCGCTGCACGGCCGGGTGGTTGCGCAGCAGCACGGACATCATGATCGACTCGATCACGATCACGAACCCGAATCCCAGCAGCATGGTGCCCTGGCCGCGCGCGTACCCGAAGCCGGTGCCGGTACCGATCCCGTTCGGGCGTCGGGCCACCCACAGCCCGATACTCACGAGGAGCCGCAGCTCGTGCCGGACGAGGAGGAAAAAGGTCCGCATCAAGGCACGTCTCCTTCCGTTTCCGTTTCCGTTTCGGTTTCGGTTTCGGTTTCGGTGAGGATGCGCAGGGTGCGGCGGATGGCCTCCGCCTGGGCCGGGGCGAAGTCGGCGTAGAAGGCGCGCAGGAACGGGTTGTCGGGGTCGACGGTCAACGGCTCCGGGAACAGGTCGCGGGGCAGGCAGTCGGCGAGGGCGCGGGCCGCCTCGGCCACGCGCGGGTCGTCGGGGTCTGCGTCGGCGAGCCGGTCGAGCAGGGCGTAGGCGGCGAGGGCCCGCTCCTGGCCACCCGGCCGGGCGAGCGCATCGCCCAGTGCGCCCATGAGCTGCTCCCGCGCCGCGGGACCGGCCGTGGTCTCGATCAGCGCGAGCATCTCGCGATCCTTGGCGGCCATGGGGGAGTCGGCGACAAGATGCGCGGTGTCCTTGAACAACGCGGCCAGCTGCGGCGACACGGGCCCCTCGGCGGGCAGCCCGCCCTCCGCCTCCAGCAGCACCCGCAGCCGTTCCCGCCGCTCCCGGATGGCGGCCTCCTGCCGGGCCAGATCCTCATCCAGCTCGCTGAGCACCTCGACGAGATCCTTCCCGGCGTCCTCGGCGAGCACGTCCCGGATCTCCGCGAGCCCCAGCCCCAGCTCGGCCAGCCGCCGGATCCGCGCGAGCACGACGGCATGCCGCAGCGTGTAGTCCCGGTAGCCGTTCGGCCGCCGCTCCGGCTCGGGCAGCAGGCCCTGATGGTGGTAGTGCCGCACCGTCCGGGTGGTGACACCGACGGCGGCGGCGAGTTCTCCGATCCGCATGGGATCAGTAGAGACGTTGACGTTGCGGCAAGGTCAAGCGCGACCGGGTCGCGGTCGGTCAGGTCCTCGGGGGCGGTGTGCAGGTAGTAGCGGGACGCCGCCCCGGGCATGGAAACAGAGCCTCCGTTGTTGAGCCGCTACGGGAGAGGGGGCGTGAAGTGCGCGAACAGGCACTGTGGACGAGGGCCCGGCTCGGCCGGGACGGTCCGCCCCTCGACCTGCTCACCGCCCGCTTCGACCGCCATGTCTACGCCCCGCACGCCCATGACGAATTCACCATCGGCGTCTGTGTCGGCGGCAGCGAGATCATCGACTACCGGGGCGGCCACATCCGTCCAGGACAGGGCTCCATCGTCGTACTGGCACCGGGAGAGATGCACACGGGCGGTCCGGCGGCGACCGGTGGTTACGCCTACCGAGCCCTGTACGCCGAGCCGTCCCTCCTGACCGACGGCACCCTGGGCAACGGCGTTCCACACTTCCACGAGCCCCTCCTCGACGACCCCCAGCTCTCCACCGCCCTGCGCCTCACGCACGCCGAACTCGCCGCCTGCCCGGACCCGCTGGAGGCCGAGTCCCGTATCCCGTGGCTGATGACGGCCCTGACCCGCCGCCACTCCACCGCCCGGGCGACGACGGACACGGTCGCGGGCGCCGGCCACATAGCGCGCACTGTCCGCGACCGCCTCGCCGACGAGCTCACGGCACCACCCTCCCTCGCGTCCCTCGCCACCGACCTCGGCCTCTCCCGCTACCAGCTCCTGCGCGCCTTCCGTACGACGATGGGGGTGCCGCCGTACGCCTGGCTGGCCCAGCACCGCGTGAACCGGGCCCGCGGGTTGCTGGAGTCCGGCCTGCGCCCGGCCGAGGTAGCCGGCCTGGTCGGTTTCGCGGACCAGGCACACCTCACGCGCTGGTTCCGCCGCGTCCTGGGCGTGACCCCGGCGGCGTACCGCAACAGCGTTCAAGACGACGGGCGGTGAAGCGGCCGAAACTCTCCGCATGACTGCACGCGGCTGGTTCCTGTTCGCCCTGATGAGCGTGATCTGGGGCGTCCCCTATCTGATGATCAAGGTGGCGGTGGACGAGGTCTCCCCGTCCATGGTGGTGTTCACGCGCTGCGCACTGGGCGCCGCGCTGTTGTTGCCTTTCGCGATCCGGCAGGGAGGCCTGACCCCGACGGTACGACGGCACTGGCGCCCGATGCTGGCCTTCGCGTGCATCGAGATCATCGGCCCTTGGTGGACCCTGACGGACGCCGAACGCCACCTGTCCAGCTCCACGGCAGGCTTGCTGATCGCCGGCGTACCGATAGTCGGTGTCGCGCTCGCCCGCTTCTTCGGCACGGCAGAACACCTGGGCATCCGCCGTCTGACCGGCCTCGGCCTGGGCCTGGCGGGCGTGGCGGTCCTCACCGTCCCGCACCTGACGGGCGGCGACGCCCGCTCGCTGGCGGAGGTGCTGCTGACGGTGCTCGGCTACGCGACGGCTCCGCTGATCGCGGCGCGCTGGCTGAAGGACGTACCGTCCCTGCAGCTCACAGCGCCATGCCTGGCCCTGGCGGCGGTGGTCTACGCTCCCGCGGCGGCGGTGACCTGGCCTGCTTCGGTCCCCTCGGCCGAGGTCCTGACGGCGCTGGCCGCCCTGGGCGTGATCTGCACGGCGGTCGCCTTCGTGGCGTTCCTGGAGCTGATCAAGGAAGTGGGGCCGACGCGGGCGACGGTGTTCACGTACGTCAATCCGGCGGTGGCGGTGGCGGCAGGGGCCGTGTTCCTGGACGAGCGCCTCACGGCGGGGATCGCTGCGGCGTTCGCCCTGATCCTGGCGGGCTCGGTACTGGCGACGTCCGCACCCCGCAGGCCGGTACCATGGTCGACACGGCAGACGAGCCGGGCGGACGGCCGCGTGAAGTCCCTCAGGGGGCTTCCCGAGGAACGTCCGGGCTCCACAGGGCAGGGTGGTGGCTAACGGCCACCCGGGGTGACCCGCGGGACAGTGCCACAGAAAGCAAACCGCCGGGGACCTCGGTCCTCGGTAAGGGTGAAACGGTGGTGTAAGAGACCACCAGTGCCCAGGGTGACCTGGGCAGCTAGGTAAACCCCACCCGGAGCAAGGTCAAGAGGGGCCGCGGTAAAACGTGGCTCTGCGCGGACGATCGAGGGCTGCCCGCCCGAGTCCGCGGGTAGACCGCACGAGGCCGGTGGCAACGCCGGCCCTAGATGGATGGCCGTCGCCGGGGGCTCCGCGAGGAACCCCCGGAACAGAACCCGGCGTACAGCCCGACTCGTCTGCCTTTCCGGCTCTCGCGCCCCGCCTACGATGGGCCTCCACTCGGACCCGGCGCGAGAGGCAAGGCGGCATGGATGTCCTCGGGATCGACGCCTGTGGCAAGCAGGGATGGGTCGGGATCAAGCTCACGGACGGCGCCTACGCGGGCAGCCTGGTCGACGTCCGGCTCGAGGCGTTGATCGAGCGTGCCGGCAGGGTTGAGGCCATCGCGGTGGACATGCCGCTCGGCCTCGTCGAGAAGGGCTGGCGGACAGCGGATCTCCAGGCGAGGGCGCTGCTACGGGCGCGACGCAGCAGTGTTTTCCTCGTGCCGCCGCGGCCGGTGTGGTGGCAGCTGGACTATGTGGCGGCCGGCGATCTGTGCCATGAGCTCACCGGTCGTCGGCCCAGCCGGCAGGCGTGGGCGCTGGCTCCGAAGCTTCTCGAGGCTCGGGCGTGTTGGCTGGCCGATGAGCGGGTCCATGAGGTGCATCCCGAGGTGTCCTTCCTTGCCCTGGCCGACGGCGTGCCACTTGCCTACGCCAAGAAGACATGGCGCGGCCAGAATGTGCGCCGCCACCTGCTCGCCGCAGCCGGGCTCACGCTGCCCGACGAGCTCGGTGAGGCGGATCGCATTCCTGCCGACGACGTTCTCGACGCCGCTGCCGCGGCCTGGTCTGCGCACCGGATCGCGCTGGGCGCCGCGGGCCGGATTCCAGAGGTCCCTGAGGTGGACGCGGAAGGGCGCGTCATCGAGATCCGGTACTGACGGCCCGCCAGGCGCTCCGTCGGCCGTCAGAGTGCGTCCACCGCGCTCACCTTCCAGCCTCCGTCCGTCCGCGTCATCGTCATCCGCACCCGGTTCAGGTCCACCCGCGCCCCCGACACCTGCGTGCTCTCGGTGACCTGGTTGACGAAGAGCAGGACCACGACCCGGTCCGGGGAGGCCGAGACGACCGAGGCCGCCGGGGTGCCGCCGGAGGAGGGCGCGGCGACCGTAGCCTTCACCACACCCTTGTACTTCGTGGCCGTCGGGCCGACCACCGTCTTCGTGGTCTTCCCGTACTCGTCGCGGAAGTCGCCGGTCAGATGGGCGCGGGCCTGCTCGAAGTCCTCGTCCAGGTGGCGGTAGTCGTACGACAGGACGACCGGCGCCGCCTTCCGCGCGGCCGCGACCGCCTCGGCGCGTGCGTTCTCCGTCTGGCGTCCGTCCCGGTACTGCCAGCCCAGTACGGCAGTCGCCGCCACGCCGGCCGTCAAGAGGACGCCGAGGACCGCCGTGAGCAGGCGGCGTCGGCGAGGCTGACCCTCAGCGTCCGGCGCGTCCTCCTCGAACGGCTCCGGCGACGGCGACGGCTCCGGCGGGTCCTCCCAGCCGTTCTTCGGGGCTTCGATGAGTACCGTGCGTCCGGCGACGGTGGGGGCCGGGTCCGGTTCGCGGTGGCCGCGTTCCGCTCGCTTGGCCGCCGCGCGAGCGGCCGCTGTCATGGACCGCGTCTTCGTCATGGTCGTACTCCTCAATCTTGCTTGTCAGCCGACGAACTCGACGTCGGACGTCAGCCAGCGGCCGTCCCGGTGGACCAGGTCCAGCTGGAGTCGGTACGTGCGTGCCTCGCCCTTCGGTACCGCCGTGTTGGTCACCTTGCTGTCGGCCACCACCAGGACGCGGGCCGAGGTCGCGTCGTAGCGGACGATGCCCGCCTCCAGGACCTGGCCCTCCGAGACCGACTTGTTCTGGGCCACCAACTCCGTCAGCTGCTTCGTCTGTGCCGCGAACTGCTTCTTGAAGTCGCCGGTCGCGGAGGACAGGACGTTCGCGCTGTCGCGGTCGTAGTGGCGGTAGTCGAGCGAGGTGAAGTTCAGGGCGGACTGGCGGGCCGCGGCCAGGATGTCCTGGCGGCGACCCTCCGCCTCGCGTTGGCCGTGGAGGCCGAGAGCCAACCAGATCGACAGCGCCGTGGTCAGGACGGTCGCCGCGATGAGTCCTGCCGTCAGCAGCCTGGGTCGCCTCAGCCTCAGCCCCAGCCCCAGCCTCATGCCATCGGGCCAACGAGCAGCCATTGCCACGACTCCTTTCCGAACACGGCCTGCTGGCCGCCCGTCGAGCCCATCTCGACGGCACTTCCGTCCGGGCCGGTGGCGGTGCCGGTCTCCGGGTCGTACGGCGTCACATATGCCGCCTGGTCCGCGCCGCCGTAACCGGCAGACGCACCCGGCGCGTTCTGCGCGCCCCTCACCGACGACTCGCTCCCGCGCGGCAGCGTGCAGCGGGCCTGCGTGTTCGGCTCGCGGGTGCTCGTGTCCGCCGGGTCGCGGCGCGGCGTGCCGTAGCCCTGCGTGCAGGCCGGGGGATCGTCGGCGTTCACCACCAGGCCGAAGTGGGTCGTGCCGTCGCCGGGGACGACCGTGTAGCTGCCCGCCACCATCACCGGGAAGGTGACCAGGGCCTGCTCAACGCCGGGCAGCCTCGCCAGCGTCACCTGGCCGCCGCTGATCAGGTTCGCCAGCAGGACCGACAGCTCGGGCCCCGCCGACTTCAGCAGCGAGTTCACCTCCTGCGCCGCCGGGCGAGCATTGCCGATCAGCCTGCGCAGGTCTCCGTCGCTCGCCTTCAACTGGGCCGTCAGCGCGGCCAGATCACCCGCGAAGGACTTGATCGACGAACCCTGGTCCGCCTGGGTCTTCAGGACCTTCCTCGAGTCCTCGATCAGCGCGATCGTCTCCGGGAGCGCCTCCGACGCCGACTCGACCAGCTCGTTTCCCGAGTCCACCAGACGGTTCAGATTCGGGCCGGTTCCGGCGAAGGCCTCGCCCAACTCGTCGATCGTCACCCGGAGGTCTTCCTTGCCCACCGAGTTGACCAGGCGGTCCAGGCTCAGGACCAGGTCCGTCGTCGGCAGTGGTACGCGGGTGTTCCGGCGCGGGATGCTGCTGCCGTCCAGCAAGTACGGGCCACTGGACGTGCGCGGCTGCAGGTCGACGTATTGCTCGCCCACCGCCGAGCGGTTCGCCACGACAGCGAGGGTGTTCGCCGGGATGTGCGGCGCTCCGTCCTCGATGTTCAGGGCCACGGAAACACCCTTGCCGCCCGTCAGGCGCAGGGCGCCCACCCTCCCCACCGGCACCCCGCGGTACGTCACCTCGGCACCGGGGAATACGCCCCCGGAGTCGGGGAAGTCGGCGCGGACCGTGTAGCCGCGGTCCAGGGCCTCGTCCACCAGGCCCGTGTACTCGGCGCCTACGTACGACACACCCATGGCGGTGATCGTGGCGAAGGCCAGCAGCTGGATCTTGACCGTACGGGTGATCACGGCTGAACCCCCTTCAGCATCAGCTCGGCCAGTTCGAGGTTGATCCCTTCCGGCCGGTCGCCGCCGGGCGCATAGCCGGCCGTGCACACCGGCGGGCACAGCAGGTCGCCGCCCCCGGAAGGGGCCGAGGGTGCGCTCGGGCTGCTCGGCAGCGCCGTTGGCGTCGGCACCCCCGGCAGCTCCGGGAGGTCCGGTACGTCCGGCAGGTCGGGGGTCCCGGGCAGCTCGGGTCCCTCCTCCTTGTCCCCGTCCTCGCCACCCCGCTCCTCCGTCAAGTTGCCGTAGATCCCCGCCAGATCGAGGTCCGCCGTGATGTGCAGGTTGACGTAGTCGCCCTTGATCGCGTCCACCACATTGCGCGGGAAGGGGTAAGTCGTCAGCAGCTCCAGGGAGTTGGGCAGGTTGTCACCCGCCTTGTTGAGCTGTTGCAGGATCGGGCGAAGTGCCCTCAGGTTGGCCACAGCGTCGTCGTGCGAGGCGTTCACCACCCTGGTGCCCGTCTTGCCGAGCTTCGACAGGGCCGTCAGCATCCTCGTCAGGTCGCGGCGCTGGTCCGCCAGGACCTTCAGCGCGGGCGGCATCTCCTCCACCGCGTCCGCGATGGTCTCCTTCTCCTTGCCCAGCCGCTTGGCGAGGCGGTCCACGGCCTTCAGCGCCCGGACGATGTCGTCCTTCTGCCTGTCCAGGCCGCCGAGGAACGTGTTCAGCTCCTTCAACAGTGACTTGACCCGGTTCTCCCGGCCCTCCAGCGCCTTGTTCAGCTCCACGGTGATCGTCTTGAGCTGGGCCACTCCGCCGCCGTTGAGCAGGGCGGAGAGTGCGGACAGCACCTCCTCGATCTCCGGGTTTCGGCCGCTGCGGGACAGGGGGATCACATCGCCGTCGCCGAGCCGGCCGACCGGCGCCGTGCCCACGGGCTGTGACAGCGCCACGTACTTCTCGCCGAGCATGCTGGTCTGCCGTAGTTCCGCGATCGCGTTACCGGGCAGCTCGACCGAGTCGGCGACCCGCAGCCGTACGCGCGCGTGCCAGCCGTCCAGCTCGACCTTCTCCACCGCGCCGACCGTGACGTTGTTGACCTTCACCGCCGACTGCGGCACCAGGTCCAGGACGTCGCGGAACTCGACGGTGACTTCGTACGCCTTCCCGTCCGCCGCGGCGCCGCCGGGCAACTGCACGTCGTACAAGCCATTGAACTCGCAGCCGGTCACCAGCAGCGAACCGGCCGCCGCCCACGCGGCCGCGGCACCTCTGCGTCGTACGCTCATGCGCTCGCCCCCAGGATTCCGCCGAGGGTGCGGTCGACCGTGCCGGTGACCGCGCCGCCCTGCGCCGGCACCTCCGGCAGGGAGTCGAAGAGGTCCCTCAGTTCCCGGCAGTCGTTCCGCCCACCCGTCTCTCCGGTCGTCCTGAGGATCGAGCACAGCAGGGACGCCGGGTCCTGCGGCTGGTTGGGGTTGTTGCGGGTGTCGAGGGTGCCGGCCGACGGGTTGTAGGCGTTGTTCAGGTTCGACATCCCGGTCGGCGCCACCTCCAGCAGCTCCTCCAGCGCCGCCCGTTGTGTGACGAGCACCTTGGTCACCTTGCTGAGGCCCTCCACGTTCGAGGTCAGCGACTTCTTGTTCTTCTTCACGAAGGCGGACACGTCGCCGAGTGCCGTTCCGAGGTTCTTCAGGGCGGCCGCCAGGTCTTTCCGCTCGGCCGCCAGCTGCTCGGCGACCTTCGCCAGGCTGCTGTTGAACGACCGCACGCTCTTGTCGTCCGCCGCCAGCGCCGCCGTGAACACCTGGAGGTTGCGGACCGTGCCGAACAGGTCCGTGCGGCCGTCGGAGAGGGTGGTGACCGCCGCCGACAGGTCCTCGACCGTCCGGTGGAGGTTCTTGCCCTGGCCGTCCAGGTTGTCCGCGCTGACACCGAGCAGGCGGGACAGAGCGCCGTCCTTGTTGGCGCCGTCCGGGCCGAGCGCCTCGGCCGTGGTGTGCAGACTGTCGAAGACACGGTCCAGCTCGACGGGTACGGCCGTGCGGGACTCGGGGATCTCGTCGCCGTCCCGCAGTACCGGTCCGCTGCCGCGGTACACCGGGAGCAGTTGTACGTAACGGTCGCTGACCACCGAGGAGTTGATGATCGCCGCCTGTGCGTCCGCCGGGACCTTGCGGCCCGCGTCGTACTCCAGCTCCACCCGCACCCGGCCGCCCTCCGGCGTGATCTGCTTGACCTCGCCGATGCGGACACCGAGGACGCGGACGTCCGAGCCCGGGTAGATGCCGACCGTGCGCGGGAAGTACGCCGTGACCCGGACGGGTTCGGGGCGCGGCCACAGAACGTAGGTGAGCCCGGCGACCAGGACCAGGGCCAGCAGCAGGGCCGCGCGCTTCTTCCAACGGTTGCTCACTGGGCTCCTCCCGTCCGCGGCACGACCGGAGCCGCGACCAGGTTCTGGACGTAGGAGTCGAACCAGCGGCCGTTGCCGAGGGTGTTGGTGAAGACCCGGACGAAGGGCGCGAGGAGCTTGATGCTCCGGTCCAGGCCGGATTGGTTCCGTTCGAGCATCTCCACGACTCGGTTCAGGCCCTTGAGCGCGGGGCCGATCTCCTTGTCGTTGTCCTGGACCAGGCCGGAGAGCTGGATGCCGAGCGCGGCGGAGCTCTTCAGCAGGTTGTGGATCGCCTCGCGCCGCTTGCTGATCTCCTTGAACAGCTTGTCGCCGTCCTTGACCAGGGTGGTGAAGTCCGACGACCGGTCGGCCAATACGTCCGTGACGCCGTTCGCGTGGGCGAGCAGTTCGCGCAGCGCCTTGTCGCGGGACGCCACCGTCCTCGAGATCTGCGACAGGCCCTTGATGGACGCCCGTACCTCTTCCGGCGAGTCCTCGAACGTCGTGGAGATGGTGTCCAGCGCCTTCGCCACACGGTCGGTGTCGACCTTCTCCGTTGTCGTGGTGAGGTCGCTGAAGGCCTGTACGACGTCGTACGCGGGGACCGTGCGCCTGAGCGGTATCTCGCTGCCGGGGGCCAACTGGCCCCGGCCCCTGGGGTGCAGGGCCAGGTACTTCGCGCCGAGGATCGTCTTGACCCGGATCGACGCGCCGGTGTCGGTGCCGAAGGCCGGCTCGCCCTTGATCTTGAAGGTGACCTTGACGTGGTCGCCGTCCAGGTCGACCTCCTTCACCTTGCCGACCTTGACCCCGGCGATCCGCACCTCGTCGCCCGGCTTGAGGCCGCCCGCCTCGGCGAAGGCCGCGCTGTACGTCTCTCCGCCGCCGATCACCGGCAGGCGGTCGGCGTTGAACGCGGCCACCGTCAGCAGCGCGAGGGTGGTGAGGCCGACGGCGCCGATGACGACGGGGTTTCGCTCGCGGAAGGGCCTCAGGCGCGGGCGGCGGATGCGCGGGAGCCGTATGCGGGGCGGCTCCACGCGCACCTTGAACAGCGGCTCCGGGCGGCGCGGGCGCGGCCTGCGGCGCGGCAGAAGCCGTATTCTCGGCAGCTTCGGCGGCTCCACCCGCACCTTGAACAGCGGCTCCGGGCGTTTCTTGCGGCTCATGTCCCACACCTCGCCCTCGCCACATGCAGCTCGGGTGTGAGTACCTGCTCGGACTTCGAGCCGGGAGTCGCCGGGAGCACGATCCGGCCGTCGAAGTCGCACAGGTAGAAGTTGAACCACGAGCCGTAGGACGCCGTCCCCGTCAGCTCGGTGAGCTTGTTCGGCAGCCGCTTCAGGACGCCCTCCACGGTCTTCTCGTTGTCGTTCAGCGTTCCGGTGAGCTCGGTCAGCTCGGCGATGTCGTCCTTGAGCGGCGGGCGCGCGTCCTTCAGCAGGCCCGAGGTGGCCTCCGTCAGATCGCCGATGTTCACCAGCGACGCCCCGATGGGCTTGCGGTCGGCGGACAGGCCCGAGACGACCCGGCGCAGCTGCTTCAGCAGGCCGGAGAAGCGGGTGCCCCGCTTGTCCAGCGTCTCCAGCACGGTGTTGAGGTTGTCGATCACCGAGCCGATCAGCTTGTCCCGGCCGGCCAGCGTCGAGGTCAGCGAGGCCGTGTGCGCGAGCAGGCTGTTGATCGTGCCGCCCTCGCCCTGGAGCGTGCGAATGATCTCCGTCGCGAGCTGGTTGACGTCCTTCGGGCTGAGCGCGGCGAACAGCGGCTTGAAGCCGTTCAGCAGGGCGTTGAGGTCCAACGCGGGCTGCGTGCGGGACAGCGGGATCGTCGCGCCGGGCCGCAGCAGCCGGGTGCCGTCGCCCGCGCCCTCGGTCAGCGCGACGTAGCGCTGCCCGACCAGGTTTCGGTACCGGATGACCGCGCCGGTGGCGGTGAGCAGCGGCCGGTCCCTGCTGACCGTGAAGGTGACCTCGGCCAGCGTCCGGTCCTTGATGCGGATGTCTTCGATCTCGCCGACCCGGACCCCGGCCACCCGGATGTCGTCGCCCTCCTCCAGGCCGGTGACGTCGCTGAACACCGCGCGGTACGTGTGC
Source organism: Streptomyces coerulescens (assembly GCF_042657965.1). NCBI lineage: Bacteria > Bacillati > Actinomycetota > Actinomycetes > Kitasatosporales > Streptomycetaceae > Streptomyces > Streptomyces coerulescens. Next base: position 76,690 of record NZ_JBHSKM010000039.1, on the reverse strand, counting down.
TCGGGGGTGAAGGAGATGTTCACGATCGTGGCGGCCAGCAGGGCCGTCGCCAGTACGGTCACCACCGCGAAGAGGCTGAACTTGATGAGCGGAGCAGCGGTCTGCCTCATGCCACACTCACCGCCGCTCCGCGTGCCAGCGGCCCGAACAGCAGCGTCGCAACCGGCGGCACCTCGTCGGCGGGCACGCCCAGCACCGGCGCCACGAGCGAACCGACCGCCCGCTGCTCGGCCCGGGTGGCGGAGACCCCGAGCGGGCCGCCCGCCGACGGACCCCCGGACTTCGAGCCGTCGTTGAGGTGGACCCCGGGTGCCGGCACCGGCGGACCCGGCAGATCACGGCAGTTGGGCCCCGACCGCTCGCCGTATCGCGGCTCCTCGCCCGGTTCGTACGCGCCCTGCGGCCGTACGACCTCCAGCGTGATGTGCATTTTGCCGCCCCGGAACGCCTCCTCCGAGGCCCTCTCCTGGCGGACCAGCCCGGCCAGCAGGCACGGGTACTCGGGGGAGTAGCGGGCGAACAGCTCCAGGGTCGGGCGGGACACGCGGCCGACGGTGATCAACCGGTCGCCGTTCACGGCGAGGAAGTCCTCCGTCGTACCCGCCACGGTCGCCGTGCTCTTCAGCGCCGCTGCCAGCCGGTCCTCCTGGTCGACGATCGTGCGGCTGGTGGTGACGGTGTTGCGCAGGATCTCCATCAGATCGGGCGCCGCGTCGCCGTACACCTCGGCGACCTCGGCGAAGCGTGCGATGTCCTCCGTGAGGGACGGCAGATGGGGGTTCAGGCGGCTCAGGTAGGCCTCCAGGCGCGTGAGGTTGTCGCCGATCCGGTCGCCGCGGCCTTCGAGTGCGGTGGCGAGGGCGGAAAGGGTGGCGTTGAGCTTGCCGGGCTGGACGGTTCGCAGGAGGGGCAGCAGGTCGTTCAGCAGGTGCTGCACCTCGATGCCGGCCCGGGTGCGGTCCTGGGTGATGACGTCACCGGCGCGGATCGGGCGTGTGGACGAACGGGCGGGCGGCACCAGGTCGACGTACTTCTCGCCGAACAGCGTCTTGGGCAGCAGCCGCGCCCGCACGTTCGACGGGATGGACCGGACGTGCTCCGGCTTGAGCGCGATGTCGAGCGTCGCCTTCGTCCCGTCCGCCCGTACCTCGCGCACCTCGCCGACCAGCAGCCCGCGCAGCTTGACGTCGGCCCGCGGATCGAGCTGGTTGCCGAGGGTGTCGGCCTCCAGCGTGATCCGTACGACCGGCGTGAACGCCTGCTGATAGACCGCGACCGACAGTCCCAGCAGAGTTGCGAGTACGGCGATGAAGACGACGCCGTACAACCGCAGTCTCAGCACGCGCATGCCCCGGTTCACCCCGCGATCCGTACGGTCGTGTTGGCGCCCCAGATCGCGAGCGACAGGAAGAAGTCCAGGACGTTGATCGCCACGATCGACGTCCGCACCGCGCGGCCGACCGCCACGCCGACGCCCGCCGGGCCGCCGCTCGCGTAGTAGCCGTAGAAGCAGTGGACCAGGATGATCAGGACGGCGAAGACGAGCACCTTGCCGAAGGACCACAGCACGTCGACCGGCGGGAGGTACTGCTGGAAGTAGTGGTCGTAGGTGCCGGCCGACTGCCCGTAGTAGCCGGTGGTGATCGTGCGGGCCGCGAGGTACGACGACAGCAGGCCGATCACATACAGCGGGATGACGGCCACGAACCCGGCGATCATCCTCGTCGTCACCAGGAACGGCAGCGAGGGGACGCCCATGACTTCGAGGGCGTCGGTCTCCTCGCTGATCCGCATCGCGCCGAGCTGTGCCGTGAAACCGGCGCCAACGGTCGCGGACAGCGCGAGCCCGGCCACCAGCGGGGCGATCTCGCGGGTGTTGAAGTACGCGGACAGGAACGCCACGAAGTTGGACGTGCCGAGCTGGTTGAGGGCCGCGTAGCCCTGGAGGCCCACCTCGGTGCCGGTGAAGAAGGACAGGAAGGCGATCACGCCGACCGTGCCGCCCACCACCGCCAGCGCGCCGCGGCCGAAGCTCACCTCGGCGAGCAGCCGCAGGATCTCCTTCTTGTAGCGGCGCAGGGTGCGGCCCGTCCAGGCCAACGAGCGGCCGTAGAAGGAGAGTTGGGTGCCCAGTTCCTCGAGTGAGCGCAAAGGGCGTTGCAGCAGTCTCATCGGCTAACCCCTCTGCGGGACGACCTGGAAGTACACCGCGGTCATCACGAAGTTCGTCACGAACAGCAACATGAAGGTGATCACCACCGACTGGTTCACCGCGTCGCCCACGCCCTTCGGGCCGCCTTTCGCCGTGAGTCCCTTGTACGAGGCGACGATCGCGGCGATCGCGCCGAAGACGAGTGCCTTGAGCTCGGCCGCCCACAGGTCGGAGAGCTGGGCGAGGGTGGTGAAGGAGGCGAGGTAGGCGCCCGGAGTGCCGTTCTGCAGGACGACGTTGAAGAAGTAGCCGCCCGCCACCCCGACCACCGACACCAGGCCGTTGAGCAGCACCGCCACCAGCATCGACGCCAGCACGCGGGGGACGACGAGGCGGTGGATGGGGTCGATGCCCAGCACCTGCATCGCGTCGATCTCGTCGCGGATCTTCCGTGCCCCGAGGTCGGCGCAGATCGCCGTGCCGCCCGCGCCCGCGATGAGCAGCGCGGTGACGATCGGCGAGGCCTCGCGCAGCACGGCCAGCACGGAGGCGGCGCCCGAGAAGGACTGGGCGCCGAGCTGGCGGGTCAGGCTGCCGATCTGCAGCGCGATGACCGCGCCGAAGGGGATGGAGACGAGGGCGGTGGGCAGGATGGTGACGCTTGCGACGAACCACGCCTGCTGGATGAACTCCCTTGCCTGGAAAGGCCGTCGGGGGATGGTGCGGACGACGTCCAGCGCCATCGCGAACAGGCTCCCCGAGTGCCGCAGCGCTCCGATCGGTGACAGGCTCATGCGCCGGTCACCTCCTTCTGGTGCAGTGCGGCCTCGCGCCGGGCGATCGCCTCCCAGCGGGGCGGGCGCGGAATGCCGGGACCCGGCAGCAGGCGGGGAGTCATGGCCTGACTGCCGGGAGACTGGGTGCTGCCCTCGCCGTCGCCCAGCGCCGCGAGCTCCTGCTCGACCTGCGCCGCGTCCTTCTCCTCCGCCATGCCGATCGGGCCCTGCATCCGGCCGTTCAGGAACTGCCGTACGACCGGCTCGTCGCTGGTCAGCAGCTCCTCGCGGGGACCGAACATGACCAGTTCGCGGCGGAACAGCAGCCCGATGTTGTCCGGGACCTGGCGGGCCGAGGCGATGTCGTGCGTCACGATCAGGAAGGTCGCGTCGATCTGGGCGTTGAGGTCGACGATGAGCTGATTGAGATACGCGACGCGTACGGGGTCGAGGCCCGAGTCCGGCTCGTCGAAGAGGATGATCTCCGGGTCGAGGACGAGGGCCCGGGCCAGCCCGGCCCGCTTGCGCATGCCTCCCGAGATCTCGCCGGGCAGCTTCCCCTCGGCGCCGATCAGGCCGACCATGTCCATCTTCTCCAGCACGATGCGCCGGATGTCGCTCTCGGACTTGCGGGTGTGCTCGCGCAGCGGGAAGGCGATGTTGTCGTACAGGTTCATCGAGCCGAACAGCGCGCCGTCCTGGAACAGCACGCCGAAGAGCTTCCGCACCTCGTACAGGTCGTGCTCACGGAGCTTGGTGATGTCCCGGCCGGCGACCTTCACCGACCCCCGCTCCGGCTTCAGCAGTCCGACGAGCGTCTTGAGGAACACCGACTTGCCCGTGCCCGAGGGGCCGAGCATGACCGAGACCTCCCCGGCGGGCAGCGTCAGCGAGACGTCCTGCCAGATGACCTGGTGACCGAAGGACTTGGTCAGCCCTTCCACACAGATCTCGACACCCATCCGGTCCCACCCTTCGCCCGTGCCCGTGGAGCAGCTCTGACATCTGCTCTACGGGGAGGGGGCGGGCGTCCGTCGTTTTCGTGGCGGATTTTTTTCGGGCGGGTTTCGGGTGGGGGGTTTGCAAGGGTTTACGGCAGCGGGGTCGCCGTCGGGAGGGGGAGCGAGGCGGACGGTACGCCCGAGGGCTCGACCGGCAGGTCGGGTGTCTCGGGCAGTTCCGGCAGCTCCGTAACCTGCGCGACCTCCGGCGCGGACAGCACCGGCAGCGGCGACACCGGGACCTCGGGAACCGACGGCTCCGGCAGCGGCGGCAGGGGCGGCACGGACAGCGGAAGGATCGATTCGCCGGACCGCGACTCGACCGCCTTCCGCTCTGCCGCCGTGGCCGCGGGGGCGTTCCCCTGAGGCGTACGGCCCTCTCCGGCCCCGTCCGGCCGCAGCGTCTCGGCGCCCGGTGTGGCGGCGGCCGGCCGAGGCGCCGTACCGCCTCCGTCGCCGCCCCCGTCGAGCGTGTACGGCATGACGAACCCCGCCACCGCCAAGGTCGCCGCTGTCCCGGCCACCGCCGCGGCCTGCACCTTGCCGCCGCCGCGCGGCCGCCCCCACCCGATGACGAACAGGACGGACCCGAGCGTCGCGGCCAGCGACTGCCGCAGCGTCCGCCGCGCCCGCGCCAGCAGCGACTCGACGGTCCGGTAACTGAGGCCCATCCGGACGGCGACCTGTCCGACGTCGAGGTCCTGCGACTTCAGCCGCAGCGCCTCGGCCTGCCGCGCGGGCAGCTCGCCGCTGCGCACCGCCAGCCACTTCGCCTCGGCCCGGTCGCACACCGCCTCCTCGACGGGCACGGGACCGGGCGCGACGAGGGTCGGGCTGGTGCGCACCTCGGCCTCACGGTTCACCTGCCGGTAGCGGTCGACGCACAGCCGCATCGTGACCGTCGTCAGCCAGGCCGCGAGCCGCTCGTCGTCCAGGTCGGGACGCTCGGCGGCGCGCAGCATCGCCTCGTGCACCGCGTCCTCGGCGTCCTCGGCACTCATCGACCTGCGCCGGGCCACCTTGAGCAGCTGCTCGCGGTGGCTCCACATGTGCTGCCAACGGTCGTGGGAGTCTTCCGTCTCCGCAGGCATGTCCGTCGCCATGAGGGCCCCTTCGCGCTCACCCACCGGTGTCGTTCCGACCGGCGGGGCGCGACATTACCGCCCAGTATCGGCTGTTGTGGAGGGGGCGGCGGGCATCGAGTCCGCGCTGTTACTGGTCAGCGGGCCGCCGCTGGGCAGCAGGTCTTCGCCGGGGACCTCGATGTCCGGTTCGGGGAGGGGGAGTTGCGGTTCCTCCGTCTCGCCGGGTTCGGTGGCCGGCCGTGATGCGGTCGGGGCCGGTGAGGCATCGGGGGGTCGGTGTACGGGGCGGTGCGTCCGTCGCGCGGTTTTCCGCACCTGTCGCTACGGCGGGTGCCGGATATCACCGTTTCGGGCTATTCCTGGAGGCCGGACCTCCGGGGTTCCTCTACTCAGGAGAAGTGGACCCCGGTGCTCTCGGAGGCAAGGCGTGGACAACAACCGCAGACTTCCCCTCGTCTACGTCCGAGGCTTCGCCGGCGGGACCGGTGGGATCAACAAAGCCGTCGACGACCCCTTCTACGGCTTCAACGAAGGCTCCGTCCACGTCCGTGTCGGTGCCCACAACCAACCCCTCTTCCACCAGTTCGAGAGCCCCCTGCTGCGCCTGCTCCGGGAAGAGGGGTACGAGCTGCTCGTGAAGGGGGATCAGGCCGCCTACCTCGCCCGGCACGCGGAGATTCCCGCCAACACCATCTGGATCCACCGGTTCTACGACCGGTCCGCGACCACCTGGGGCGGCAGCCCCCAGGAGTACCGGCTGGAGCACGCCGCCGCCGACCTGCTCGATCTGATCGACCGGCTCCGGGAGAAGACCGGCGCGCCGGCCGTCCACCTCGTGGCGCACTCGATGGGCGGGCTCATCTGCCGGTGCCTGCTGCAGAAGATCCTGCCCGACCGGGGCCGCGCCGCCGCCGACTGTGTCGCGAAGTTCTTCACCTACGGCACCCCGCACGGCGGCATCACCTTCGACCTCGGCGGCGGACTGCTGGAGCGGATCCGGGACAAGGTCGGCATCCAGGGTGCGGACATCTTCGGGCCCCGGCGGATGTACGAGTTCCTCACTCCGCAGGCCCTGACCGACCCCGACGGGCCGCCCGACGGCTGGGACGCCCGCCCGATGCCCGAGGGGCCGGGGACCCTGCCGCTGGAGCGCGTCTTCTGCCTCGTCGGCACCAACCCGACGGACTACGACGTCGCCCTCGGTCTGTCGTCCGCCGCCGTCGGACCGCACAGCGACGGACTCGTGCAGATCGAGCGGGCGTATGTGCCGGGCGCCCACCGGGCCTACGTGCACCGCAGTCACAGCGGGCGCTACGGCATGGTCAACTCCGAGGAGGGCTACCAGAACCTGCGGCGGTTCCTGTTCGGGGACACCCGGGTCGAGGCCTCGCTGGTCGGCCACCGGCTGTCCGGCGACGACGACCTGGTCTGGCAGGCCGAGACCCGGCTCTCGGTGCGCGGGCTGCCCGTCCCGATGCACGAACGGTTCGCGGCCCACTGGAGCCCGATCCAGCTCGACCCACGCCCGGACGGGCAGGAGACGCCGGTGCCGCTGGCGACCACGTTCCTCAACAGCGGTCTGCGGGCCGCCGAGGGCGAGCCCATGCGGTTCACGCTCGATCTACGGCTGATCTCGCTGCGCGAGGAGGGCGGCATCCTGAACCTCTTCGACCATCTGGAGCAGTCCGCCGACTTCGCCGACACGCTGGTCATCGACGTGGGCACCCCCGAGGGCGATCCCGACGTCCAGGGGATCCGGGCCGCCTGGAACTCGGAGATCGAGGGCGCCATCCGCGACCACAGCGCGGCCGCCACGCCTCGCGCCGACGAGGACCCCGCCCCCGACCGCTGGGTCGCCCACATCCCGCTGCCGGCCGTCTCCGCCCCGCTCGTCGGCCCCGACGCGAGGATCCGGCTCGTCGCCACGCCCTGGACCTGAGCGAGGTGGCCGGACCCGGTCGGCGTTCACTTGCCTCAGGCAACCCGCCGGTACAGTGGCCGTATGCCGAAGCCGCCGTCGACCGACGCGGTCCCGGCGATACCTGACGTCCTGCTCGTCGTCGGTGAGCCACGCACCTCCGAGCCGCTCTCCGCCCTGCCGCGTGCGGAACCCGCCCTCTTCGCCCAGGGGATGCCGGGGATGGCTCGGCGGTTCGCGGGGCTGCCGGTCACGCCGGACGGGGAACTGCTGCTGTCGGGGAACGGGGAGGGGACGGTGTTGCGGCTGACCCCAAGGGCTCCGCTGTGAGTGCCGCGATCTGTCGTAGGTCGTCTGCGGCGTCGTCGCGGCTGGTCGCGCAGTTCCCCGCGCCCCTCACGGGGCGCTGTCCGCACCGTCCTTCGTCAGAGCCGTTCCCAAGGACCGCTTCGTCACCCGCTCCAGATGCCGGGCGAACACCTCACGTGTGTCCGGCGTCAGAGTCCGCAGGGCGACCAGTGCCGTGATCACCACGTCGCACAGTTCGCCCTGTACGTCCTCCCACGTGTGGGTGACCCCCTTGCGCGGGTTCTGGCCGGTCGCTCCGATGACCGCCTCGGCGACCTCGCCCACCTCCTCCGACAGTTTCAGGATGCGCAGCAGCACGCCCTCGCGGCCGTCGACCGGCTGGTCGGTGTCGAGCCAGGTCAACAGGGCGTCGATGGAGGTCCACAGGTCGGCGGTCGTCTCGGAGGGCATGGCCTGATCAGTCATGCGGGCAGCTTGGCACAGGGACCGCGACCCGATCGGACGAGCCCGCTCACTCTTCGAACAACGGCTCCCGTCACTCCTCGAACCACGGCTCCCGTCACTCCTCGAACAACGGCTCCTGCCCGTCGAACCGCTCATCCTTCTCCGGGCGGTCGAGTCTGCGTTGCCGCGCTCCCACCACCAGCGCCGTGACCGCGGCCGTCGCGGCCAGTGCCGTGGGGACCATCCAGCCGCGGTCGAAGAGATGGCCCATGGTGTGGTCGAGGGAGAGCCGGCCGGGGCCCGTGACGGCGAGGCCGGCCGCGGCCAGGCCCAGGGTCGCCGCGGTCTCGTAGCCGCCCTCCTGGGCGAAGAAGCCGTTCGGGGCGTGCACCGCGGACGCCCCCGCCATGCCGCCGGCCGCCGCGGCGCCCGCGAGCGGGGTGGCCAGGCCCAGCGCCAGCAGCGTGCCGCCACCGGCCTCGGCGAGCCCCGCCGCCGTGGCGCTCGCCTTGCCCGGCCGATAGCCGACCGACTCCATGAACTGGCCGGTCCCCTCGATGCCGTGCCCGCCGAACCAGCCGAACAGCTTCTGCGTGCCGTGCGCGGCCAGCACCCCGCCGGCACCCAGCCGGAGCAACAGCAGGCCCAGATCACGTCGGTCGTATGCACTCACAGTGACTCCCGGAGCAGACAGCAGGGACAGATCCCCTCCCGCCTCTCCACCGTCGCACCGGAGGCACCCGACCGGCCTGCCTTCGCCGCCGTTCGGGTGGCGGGCCGCGGAGCGCGGTGTGACGCTGACCGGTATGACGATTCAGACGTCCAGACTCACCGACCCCACCGTCCGTGCCTTCGTCACCGCCGTCAACGCCCACGACCGCGAGGGCTTCATGAGCATCCTCGCGCCCGGCGCGACCATGGCGGACGACGGCAGCGACCGCGACCTCGCCGACTGGATCGACCGGGAGATCTTCTCCTCGAACGGTCACATGGAGGTCGACAACGAGTCGAACAACGGCCGCGACCTCCTCGCCAGCTACCGCAACGACACCTACGGCGAGATGCGCACCCACTGGCACTTCGAGGTCGAGGAGGACGGCCGGATCTCCCGCTTCGAGACCGGTCAGGCGTAACCAGTCAGGTGTAACCGGTTTCGGGAGTCGCGCCCGGGGGCTTGCCTTCGTGTGCGCTCCAACTCCTAACGTCCCACCTCATGGAGACCAAGAGGACTTTGGGACATACCGGTATCGGGGTAAGCGCTCTCGGCTTCGGCTGCTGGGCCATCGGTGGTGAGTGGCAGTCCGTCGACGGGCAGCCCCTGGGCTGGGGCAAGGTCGACGACGAGGAGTCGGTACGGGCGATCCGGCGCGCCCTCGACCTGGGCGTCACCTTCTTCGACACCGCCGACACCTACGGCGCCGGGCACAGCGAGCGTGTCCTCGGCCGTGCCCTCGGCAAGCGCCGCGCCGACGTCGTCGTCGCCACCAAGTGGGGCAACGTCTTCGACGAGGAGACCCGCACCCTCACCGGCGCGGACGACTCCCCGGAGTACGCCCGCCGCGCGCTGACTGCCTCCCTGAAGCGCCTGGACACCGACCACATCGACCTCTACCAGCTGCATCTGTCGGACGCGGACCCGGCGCGCGCCGCCGAACTGCGCGATCTCTGCGAGGAGTTCGTGCGCGAGGGGCTGATCCGCGGCTACGCGTGGAGCACCGACGACCCCGCCCGCGCCGCCGTCTTCGCGCGCGGCGAGCACTGTGCGGCCGTACAGCACATGGCGAACGTGCTCCAGGACGCGCCCGAGATGTTCGCGCTGTGCGAGGAGCTGGGGCTGGCCAGTGTCAACCGCAGCCCGCTGGCGATGGGTCTGCTGACCGGCAGGCGCCGCAGCGGGCAGGCGCTGGAGGCCGGGGACATCCGCAGCCGGCCGCCCGAGTGGCTGAAGGGCTTCGAGGACGGGTCGGGTGCCGATCCGCGGTGGCTGGCCCGCGTCGACGCGCTGAAGGACGTCCTCACCAGTGACGGCCGTACGCCCGGTCAGGGCGCCCTCGCCTGGCTGTGGGCCCGCAGCCCGCGCACCGTGCCGATCCCGGGGTTCCGTTCCGTCGCCCAGGCCGAGCAGAACGCGGGTGCCCTGGAGATGGGGGCGCTCACGCCGGGGCAGGTGGCGGAGATCGACCGGATCCTGGGCCGCTGAGCGCCGCCTACTGAACGCACGGCAGCCGTTCCACGCACCGGTGCGTATCCCGCGGTCCCGCGCGAGATCCACCCCCACCCGGTGTCGTGGAACGGCTGCCGTCCCCCCTCGGTTTGGTCCGCGGAAGCTCCCTGCTCCAAATGTGAAGCTCTGGTGCAGGTGAACTTGAGCATAAGTCGCCTACCGGCGCCGACGCAGCGGAACTTCATATTCCGATTGTGCAAGTTGTGGAGGCAACTACCGGCCGTCCGATCTCAGCCACGCCCCACGTACGGCATCGCCGTCGCCAGTACGGTCGCGAACTGCACGTTCGCCTCCAGCGGCAGCTCCGCCATGTGCCGCACGGTCCGCGCCACGTCGGCGACGTCCATCACGGGCTCGGGTGCCACCGACCCGTTCGCCTGCAGCGCGCCGGTCTGCATGCGCGCCGTCATGTCGGTGGCCGCGTTGCCGATGTCGATCTGGCCGACGGCGATGTCGTACGGCCGCCCGTCCAGCGAGAGCGCCTTCGTCAGGCCGGTCAGCGCGTGCTTGGTCGCCGTGTAGGCCACCGAGTGCGGGCGGGGCGCGTGCGCGGAGATCGAGCCGTTGTTGATGATCCGGCCGCCGCGCGGGTCCTGCTCCTTCATCTGGCGGTACGCGGCCTGCGCGCACAGGAACGCCCCGTTGAGGTTGGTGTCCACCACATGCCGCCAGGCGTCGTAGGGCAGCTCCTCCACCGGCACCCCGCCGGGTCCGAACGTCCCCGCGTTGTTGAACAGCAGGTCGACCCGCCCGAACCGTTCGACGGTGGCGCTGAACAGCCCCGCCACGTCCTCCTGGCGCGAGACATCGGTCCGTACGGCGATCGCGGGCCCCTCCGGCACCAGCCCCGCCGTCTCCTCCAGCGTCTCCATCCGTCGCCCCGCCAGCGCCACCGACCAGCCCGCGCGCAGCAGTTCCGCCGCGACCGCCCGGCCGATGCCGGAGCCGGCGCCGGTCACCACGGCGATCCTCGTGTCCGTTTGCCTGTTCGTCATGGGCTCGCAGCGTAGGCGACGGTCCGCCATTCGGAACTCATCTGTCTGCCATCCGGGTGTTGTGTACGCGCCAAGCTGGTGTCGTCACCGGCCACTCCAATGCCTCGTGCATCCATCAGCAAGGGGAGGACCGGATGACCACCACGACAGACCTGCCCCAGCACAGCTCCGAACTGCGCGCGGCCGCCCGCCACATCGGGCGCCGCCGCTTCCTGACCGCCACCGGCGCGGCCGCCGCGCTCGCCTTCGCCGTGAACGTGCCGGCCGCGGGCACCGCGAGCGCCGCCCAGTTCGACGCCCGCAAGATCACCGACAACCCCTTCACCCTCGGCGTCGCCTCAGGCGACCCGCTGCCCGACTCCGTCCTGCTGTGGACCCGCCTCGCGCCCGCCCCGTACCAGCCCGACAGCGGGCTGCCCGCCCAGCGGATCACGGTGCACTGGGAGCTGGCGCACGACGAGGGGTTCACCAGGATCGCCAGACGCGGCGCGGCCATCGCCTACCCGGAGTTCCACCACACGGTCCACGTCGAGGTCGCCGCCCTCGAGGCGGACCGCGTCTACTACTACCGCTTCAGCACGGGCACCTGGATCAGCGAGACGGGCCGCACCCGCACCGCGCCCGCCCGGACCGCCGCGGCGAGCTCCCTCACCCTCGCCGCGGTCTCCTGCCAGTCCTACACCGACGGCTACTACACGCCGTACCGCCATCTCGCCCAGGACGACGTGGACGTCGTCCTCCACCTCGGCGACTACCTCTACGAGTACGCGGTCAACGCCGTCGGCGGCTACCGCAACTACACCGACCGCACGCTCCCGGCGCTCTTCAACCGCGAGACGGTGACCCTGGAGGACTACCGGCTGCGCTACGCCCTGTTCAAGTCCGACCCGGACCTGAGGGCCGCGCACGCCGCGCATCCCTTCGTCGTCACCTGGGACGACCACGAGACCGAGAACAACTACGCCGACGACATCCCGGAGAACAGCGTCCCGCCGGAGGAGTTCCTGCTGCGCCGGGCCGCCGCCTACCGCGCCTACTGGGAGAACCAGCCCCTGCGCCTGCCGCAGCGCCCCACCGGCCCCGACATGCAGCTCTACCGCCGGCTGCACTGGGGCAGGCTCGCCCAGTTCGACGTCCTGGACACCCGGCAGTACCGCTCCAACCAGGCCTACGGCGACGGCTCCCAGATCCCCGGCCCCGAGGTCGACGACCCGGCGCGCACGATGACCGGCGCGACCCAGGAGCGGTGGCTGCTCGACGGCTGGCGCGCCTCGGACGCCCTGTGGAACGTCGTCCCGCAGCAGGTCACCTTCTCCCAGCGCAAGTTCGACCTGACCACCCCGTCACGGGTCTCCATGGACGCCTGGGACGGCTACCGCGCCTCCCGCCGCCGCGTCCTGGACGGTGCCGAGGCCGCCGGCGTCGAGAACCTGATGGTGCTCACCGGTGACGTCCACGTCGGCTACGGCTTCGACATCAAGGACGACTTCGACGACCCCGACTCCGCCACCCTCGGCACGGAGATCGTCGCCACGTCGATCGCCAGCGGCCGCGACGGCTCCGACCGGCCCGCCAACTGGGACACGTACATGAAGGCCAACCCGCACATGCGGTTCTACAACGGGCGGCGTGGCTACGTGACCGTCACGCTGGGACAGCAGCTCGCGCGGGCCGACTTCAAGACGGTGCCGTACGTCACCACGCCCGGGGCGCCGATCACGACGGCCGCGTCCTTCGTCACGCAGGTGGGGGAGCAGGGGCTCACGCCGGCGTGAGTGCGGGCTCCTCGTCGGGGGCGGCGTCGGGGGCCTCGCCCGGGTAGCGGACGCCGACGCGGTCCCGGATCGCGTCGAGCGTCCGCATCACGGCGAGCGTGCCCTCCAGCGGAACCAGAGACGACTCCGTCTCACCGGCCCGCAGGGCCCGCATCACCTCGGCGGCCTCGTGCCGCAGGGTGTTGCGGGGCCCGTCCGCCGGGTCGGCCGTGAACTCCTCGGGATCCCGGCCGTCCCGGTGCAGCACGAAGCTCTCCGGGAAGAAGAAGCCGCTCGGTACGTCGATACGGCCAGCCGAGCCGGTGATCGACGCCGAGGTCGCCGTACCGCCGGCGATCGAGCAGTGCAGCGAGGCGAGCGCGCCGCTGTCCCAGGAGAGCAGCGCCCCCGTCTGGAGGTCGACGCCCTCGGGCGACATCATGGCGCGCGCCGTCACGTCCGACGGCTCCCCGAGCAGCAGCTGCGCGAAGGACACCGGGTACACGCCGAGGTCGAGGAGGGCACCGCCGCCCTGCGCCGGGTCACGCAGCCGATGCGAGGGCGGGAAGGGACCGGCCAGCCCGAAGTCGGCCTGGACATGGCGCACTTCGCCGATCACGCCGTCGTCCACCAGGGCCTTCAGCCGCCGGACCAGCGGGTTGCAGTACATCCACATGGCTTCCATCAGGAAGCGGTTCCTCGAACTCGCCAGCGCGACGAGCTCCTCGGCCTCGCGGGCGTTGAGCGTGAACGCCTTCTCGCACAGCACGTTGCGCCCGGCCTCCAGGCACAGCCCCGCGGCCTCGCGATGCGCCGAGTGCGGGGTGGCGACGTACACGACATCGATGTCGCCGTCCTCGGCGAGCGCGGCCCAGTCGCCGTAGGCCCGGGGGATGCCGAACCGCTCCGCGAACGCGTCCGCGGACTCCTGCCGCCGTGAGGCGACGGCGACCACCTCGGCGTCCGGCAGATCGACGAGATCCGCGGTGAACGCGGCGGCGATCCCGCCGGTCGCCAGAATCCCCCACCGCACCTTCTGCTCGGCCATCGCGGCCCCGCCCCTCGCTCATGTGTCCCCAGGCACTGCGTACGAGCTGAGAGCATAGAGGGCGGATCACTCGGAGAGGTCGGAGAGGGAGGGGCGCATGGGCGACCATGGGGGGCCGATACAGGACGTGCCGCAGTCGGCGGCACCGAAGACGGACCGACCAGCCACCCGTACCCCGCGCGTCACCGGCCTTCTGGTCACCTTCATCCTCGGCGGTCTGACGGCCACGCCCCCGCTGGCGATGGACATGTACCTTCCGGCGCTGCCCGAGGTCACCGGTTCCCTGCACGCGGGCGCCGCGACCGTCCAGCTCACGCTCACCGCCTGCCTCGCCGGCATGGCGTTCGGGCAGCTGGTGGTCGGCCCGATGAGCGACCGCTGGGGCCGCAGGCGCCCACTCCTGGCGGGCCTCGCGGTCTACGTCGTGGCCACCGCACTGTGCGCCCTCGCACCCACCGTCGAGTCCCTGGTCGCCTTCCGGCTGGCGCAGGGCCTCGCGGGCGCGGCGGCGATCGTGATCGCACGGGCGGTCGTCCGCGACCTCTACGACGGCCTCGCCATGGCCCGCTTCTTCTCCACCCTGATGCTGATCTCCGGGGTCGCGCCAATCGTGGCGCCGCTCATCGGCGGGCAGATCCTGCGGGTGACGGACTGGCGGGGTGTGTTCGTCGTGCTGACGGTCGTCGGCGTGCTGCTGGCCTGTCTCGTCTGGCGCAGGCTCCCGGAGACCCTGGCGCCGCAGGACCGGCACGCCGGCGGGGTGGGCGAGGCGCTGCGCGCCATGCGCGGTCTGCTCGCCGACGGCGCGTTCGCCGGATACACGCTGGCGGGAGGCTTCGCCTTCGCCGCCCTCTTCGCCTACATCTCGGCGTCTCCCTTCGTGATCCAGGAGATCTACGGCGCCTCCCCGCAGACCTTCAGCCTGCTGTTCGGGCTCAACTCGGTGGGCCTGGTGGCGGTCGGCCAGCTCAACGGCAAGGTGCTGGTCGGTCGGGTCGCCCTGGACCGGGTGCTGGGCGTGGGCCTGGCGATCGTCATCCTCGCCGCGACGGCGCTGCTGCTGATGTCCCTCGGCGTGTTCGGCGAGGTCGGACTGGTGCCGGTGGCCGCCGCGCTGTTCGTCCTGATGTCCGCGATGGGCATCACGCTCCCCAACACCCAGGCCCTCGCCCTCCAGCGCACCAAGCAGGCCGCCGGGTCCGCCTCCGCGCTCCTCGGCACGTCCTCCTTCCTCATCGGCGCCGTCGCCTCCCCCCTCGTGGGCATCGCGGGCGAGGACACCGCCGTCCCGATGGCCGTCGTCCAACTGGCCGCGGCACTGGTGGCGCTGGCCTGCTTCATGGGAATGTGCCGTCCTTGGAACAGACGTGCGGATGGTCGCGCGGATGGACGTCCGGTCGCGGAGGGAGCGGAGAGCTGAGCGCGCCGAGACTGCGCGGGGACACGCCGGAAAGGGCCGGACTCGACCCCGAGGAGATCCGACATCTCGTCCGCGAGGTCCACGACCTCACCACCGGCCCACGTCCCTGGGCGGCCGGAGCGGTGCTGATCGTGGGCCGGGGGCCGTACCTCGCCGTCGAGGAGGCGATGGGCTGGGCCGTGCGGTACGCCTCCTACGACGTGGAGAAGGACTCGGGCGAGGAACTCCCGCCCGGCTCCCGCGTCCCGATGACCCCCACCACACCCTTCGACCTGGCCTCCCTCACCAAGCTCTTCACCTCGGTCGCGGCGGTGCAGCAGATCGAGCGCGGCACGCTGGGCATCGACGCGCGGGTCGGGGCGTATCTGCCGGACTTCCGGGCGGCGGCCGTGCACGACATCACCGTGCGCCAGCTGCTCACCCACACCTCCGGGATGCGGCCCGAACTGCCGCTGTACGACTGCGCGGACGACGCCGAGCGGCTGGAGATGCTGCGCGGGGAGGCGCCGATCGGTGTCCCCGGCACGTACTGCTACTCCGACCTGAACATGCTGCTGCTCCAGCACGTCCTGGAACGCATCACCGGCCGCGGCCTGGACGTCCTGATCCACGACTGCATCACGCGTCCGCTGGGCATGACCGCGACCCACTTCGGCCCCTGCCCCGGCGCGGCGGCGACCGAGGACCAGCGCCGGCCCTGGGCCAAGGCCGACCGGGGCATGCTGCGGGGTGTCGTCCACGACGAGAACGCGTGGGCGCTGGGCGGTGTCGCGGGCCACGCGGGCCTGTTCTCCACCGGCCGTGACCTCGCGGTCTTCTGCCGTGCCCTGCTGTCGGGCGGCGCGTACGGCCCCGCCCGCGTCCTCGGGCCCGACTTCGTGGAACTCCTCCTCACCCCGCCCGGGTTCGGCTTCGCGGTCGACCAGCCGTGGTTCATGGGGGAGCTGGCGGGGCGGGGGGCGGCCGGGCACACGGGCTTCACGGGGACGTCGCTGGTGCTGGACCCGAGCACGGACACTTTCCTGATCCTGCTGGCGAACACGGTGCATCCGCGGCGGCGGGGGCCGGACAGCCGGCCGAGGGCGCAGGTGGGGACGCGGGTGGCACGAGCGGTACGGGGCCGCTGACAGCACCTTCCTGACGCCGGAGGGGCTGGGTATGTCAGCCCCTCCGGCGTTTTGAGGAGCGGGGTCTGGGGCGGAGCCCCAGAAGGATGGGACGGGTAGGGGCGGCGGGGGCGAGGAAAAGCCGGGGCCGCGACCACCCCCACCCGCCCTCATAGAATCGCCGGGTGAACGCCCCCGTCCCCCCGTCGGCCGAGACCCTGCGCACCGCCCTCGCCACCCTCCTCGACGACCTCCCGCCCCGCCAGGCCGCCCAGGCCGTCGACCGCCTGATCGCCACCTACCGCGGCGCCACCCCCACCGACGCCCCCATCCTCCGCGACCGCGCGGACGTGGCGGCCTACGCCGCCTACCGCATGCCCGCCACCTTCGAGGCGGTCCACGCGGCACTGGAGGCGTTCGCGCAGACCGTCCCGGACTGGACCCCCGCGAGCCACACCGACGTGGGCGGCGGAACCGGCGCCGCGACCTGGGCCGTCTCCACCACCTGGCCGGGCGAGCGCCGCGTCACCGTGCTGGACTGGGCCGAGCCCGCCCTGGCCATCGGCCAGGAGATCGCGGCCGCCAACCCGGCGCTGGCCGAAGCCCGCTGGCAACGCGCCCGCATCGACGCGGAGCTCACCCTGGACCCCGCGGACCTCGTGACGGTCTCCTACGTCCTGAACGAACTCACCGCCCCCGACCGCGCCGCTCTCGTCGACACCGTCGCCTCCACCGCCCGGGCCGTGGTGATCGTCGAACCGGGCACCCCCGACGGCTACACCCGCGTCATCGAGGCCCGCGACCGCCTCGTCGCCGCCGGTTTCCGTATCGCCGCCCCCTGCCCGCACAGCGCGGCCTGCCCCATCGTCCCCGGCACCGACTGGTGCCACTTCTCGGCACGGGTCAGCCGCTCCTCGCTGCACCGCCGGATCAAGGGCGGCTCCCTCGCCTACGAGGACGAGAAGTTCAGCTACGTCGCCGCCACCCGCCTCCCGGCCACCCCGGCCCCCGCCCGAGTGGTCCGCAAACCCCAGATCCGCAAGGGCCAGGTCCTCCTAGACCTCTGCGAGACCGAACCGTCCCTGCACCGCACGACGATCACCAAGCGTCATGGGGACCTCTACAAGGCGGCTCGCGACACGGAATGGGGCGACCCCTGGCCGCCGGAGGCGCCGTAACGCCCCCGGCGGTACCCGGCTAGGACGTCTCCTCGTCCTGTGTCTCCGCTTCAGCTTGCCTCTCCTGGAGCTTGCGCAGCAGCTCCCGTTTCTGGGCCTGAGGGTCGAGGCCGCCGCCGATGTTGCTGTTCTGTCCGCCGCCGCGCAGCGCCTTGCGGCCGAGGTTTCGGCGTGTGCCGCCGACTCCGAGCATGTTTCCGCCTCGGGACATGCGAGGCTCCTTTCGGGATCAGAGGTCAAACGAGACGTATCGTCTCGCAGGGTTGAACCCTCCCAGAGTCCGGCGAGACGCTCCGTCTTGTCAACCTGATAAATTCGAGCCATGGCAGCCCAGAAGTCCGCTCAGAAGTCCGATCCGCGCGCGCCCAGCTCCACCCGTCGCAGTGAGAAGTCCCGGCGGGCCATCTACGACGCCGCCCTCGCGCTCGTCGCGGAGGTCGGCTACCCCAGGACCACCATCGAGGGCATCGCCGCCCGGGCCGGTGTCGGCAAGCAGACGATCTACCGGTGGTGGTCGTCGAAGGCCGAGGTGCTGATGGAGGCGTTCCTCGACCTCGGGGAGCAGTCCGCGCAGGCCATGGGGCACGAGCCGTACGCCATCCCGGACACCGGCGACCTGGCCGCCGACCTGAAGGCCGTCCTGCGGGCCACCGTGGACGAGCTCAAGGACCCCCGCTTCGAGGCGCCGTCCCGTGCCCTCGCCGCCGAGGGCGTGGTCAACGAGCAGCTCGGGCGGGAGTTCGTGACCAAGCTCCTCGAACCCTCGCTCCAGTTGTACGTCGAGCGGCTGCGCACCGCCCAGGAGGCCGGCGACATGCGCCCGGACATCGACCCGCGCATCGCCCTGGAGCTCTTCGTGTCGCCGCTCGCCCAGCGCTGGCTCCAGTACACGGGCCCGATCTCGTACGAGTACACGGACACCCTCGTCGACTACGCCCTGCACGGCCTCACACCGCGCACCCGCTAAGTCGGGAAAGTCCGTAAATCCTGTCAAAGCGGTGCATAACCCCTGATCGCAGGGCTGTGCACACCTCGCCCCACCTGGCCCTGTTGTCCGCTACGGCCCCCCAAGGCGCACGATGGTGGGACCATAGGGCATGCTGTTCCGCACGACAGCGAGGCAGGGGATAGATGAGCGCGGAGTTGGGCGGCCGGACCGGACTACAGGGCAAACTCACCCAGTGGCTGCGCGGACGCCGCCCCAAGGACACCGCCGACGACGGCGGCCGTGAGGCCCTGCTGCTCGCCACCGCGGCGGCGGGACTGCCGCTGGCGCCCGCCGCGCACCCGGCCGGCTACCGCTGCTCCTGCGACCGGGTCGGCTGTCCCACCCCCGCCCGGCACCCGGTGTCGTTCGCCTGGCAGACGCAGTCCACGACCGATCGAGGCCAGATCGAGCGGTGGGCCCGGCACCAGCCGCAGGCCAACTTCATCACCGCCACCGGCATGGTCCACGACGTGCTCGACGTGCCGGTCGAGGCCGGACGCGAGGCCCTGGAGCGGCTGCTCGACGCGGGCGTCGAGGTGGGGCCCGTCGCCGAGAGCGACGACGGCCGGCTGCTGTTCTTCACCGCCACCCGCGGCACCCCCGAGGACGAGGACGAGTGGTGGCCCTGTGAGCTGGACTGCCACCCGGAGACCATGGACGAGCACCCAGGACTGCGCTGGCACTGCCGCGGGTCCTACGTCCTCGTACCGCCCGCCCAGCTGCCCGGCGAGGACCGGACCGTGCACTGGGTACGCGGCCCCGAGCACCCGCTGCCCGACCCGCTGAGCCTGCTGGAAGTCCTCACCGACGCCTGCGCACGCTACGCCGGCGAGGAGCCCGACCACGCCTCCGCGGCCTGGCCCCTGCGCCGCCACTGAGCGGACGCGGACCTCACTCGCCCTTCGCCGACGTCAGCCCCTGGATCCGGCCGAGCACATCCACCTTCCCGGAGCCCTTCGGATCCAGCGCCACCTCGTTGGAGACGAACTCCATCGTCAGCGACTGCTTGATCTCGCCCTGGGTCAGCGCCTCCACCGCCTTGCCCGGCGAGGGGACCGAGGTGCCCGCGTACGCCGTCCGCTTCTCGTAGTAGTGGGTGGTGAAGAACACCAGCGCACCGCCGTCCGCCGTGCGCAGCGCCAGCGGGGCGTAGTCCCCGTCGGTGAGCGGCTCGTCGATGAACTGGCTGACCAGGCCCGGCCGTTTGGCGTCCTTGTCCCGGTCCGCCCGCCAGGTGCTGGTGTGCGGACCCTGGGCGAACGTGCCGCCGCCGTCCTTCAGATAGCCCGCATAGTCCTTGCTCAAGTCCCCGGGCGGTACGGCCAGTTCGGTCGAGTTCGCGGGCACGGCCTCGGCCCAGCCGTCCTTGTCCGTCTTGAACTTCGGCACGTCACCGGGGGCCATCAGCGTCAGATACGCCGCCTCCCACGGGTCGTCCAGGCCGCTGCGGGTGAACACGAAGACCCAGCGCGCCCTGCCGCCCTTGTTGGCGGCCGTGTCCGCGACGAACCAGCGTGGCCAGCCCGCCTTCTTGGGGATCGTGAACTTGGCGTCCGACAACTCCAGCGGAGTGTGCGCCGCGTTGCCCTGGGGGCTGAGCGCCTTGCCCGCCTTCAGCCGGGCCCCGTCGATGTCGCTCAGCGCGCCCGTGACGTGATCGGCGTACAGCGAGTTGTCGTACGCCTTGTCCGCCTTGTTGTACGCGGTGGTGAACTCCTTGAGGGCCTCGGCGGCCTCCGCCCTGGTCGCCGAGGGAAGGATCTCCCGCTCCCCGTGGACCACCACACATCCGCTCGCCGTCAACGACAAAGCGGTCGCACCGGCCGCTATCAGTACGCTCCGGTCAAGCCTGCGGAGCCTTCGAGGGCCGCGTTCCCTGCTCATCAGGTCCCTTCACCTTCGCCTTCCCGGAGGCGAACCCTACCGGGGCGAGGAACAGCGCGAGCGTCGGGATCAGGTACAGCAGCCACACCGTGACCTGGAGGACGGTCGGATCGGGCTGGAAGTTGAAGACACCCTTCAGCAGGGTGCCGTACCAGCTCGACGGATCGATGGTGTCGCTGATGTCGAACGCCTTGTCGCTCAGGCCCGGCAGCCAGCGCGCCTCCTGGAGGTCGTGGAAGCCGTACGCCAGCACACCCGCCGCCACGACGACCAGCATGCCGCCGGTCCAGGTGAAGAACTTGGCGAGGTTGATGCGCAGGGCGCCCCTGTAGAACAGCCAGCCGAGGACGACCGCCGTGGCGATGCCGAGGGCCGCGCCGAGCAGCGGGCGCGGGGTGCCGTCACCGGCGGCGCGCACCGACGCCCACACGAACAGGGCCGTCTCCAGGCCCTCCCGGCCCACCGCGAGGAACGCGGTCGCCACCAGCGCGCCCGTGCCCATCTGCAGGGCCGCGTCCAGCTTGCCGTGCAACTCGTCCTTCAGATGCCGGGCGGTGCGCCGCATCCAGAACACCATCCACGTCACCAGCCCGACGGCGAGCAGCGACAAGGACCCGCCGAGTGCTTCCTGCGCCTCGAACGTCAGCTCCTGCGAGCCGAATTCGAGGGCGCAGCCGAAGCCGAGCGCGAGGGCGAGGGCGACACCGATGCCGATCCAGATCGGCTTGAGGGCGTCCCTGCGGTCCGTCTTCACCAGATAGGCGATGAGGATGCAGACGACGAGCGAGGCCTCAAGTCCCTCGCGCAGTCCGATCAGATAGTTGGAGAACACGGGCTACGCCTCCTTGCCGAACAGCGTGCTGCCCCACCAGTCGTCCTTGCCGCGGACGCCGGGCGGGACCGCGAACAGCGCCGAACCCACGTGCTGGATGTACTCGTTGAGCGAGTCGATGGCCAGGTTGCGCTGGATCCGGATGAACCCGGTGCGCGGGTCGCGCTGGTAGGCGAGGAAGAACAGGCCCGCGTCCAGGCGGCCCAGGCCGTCGGTGCCGTCGGTGAAGGAGTAGCCGCGGCGCAGGATCGTCGCCCCGTCGTTGGACTCGGGGTGCGCGAGCCGGACGTGCGCGTCGGGCAGCATCGCCTTCAGGAACGGCTTGTCGCGCTCCTTGGCCTTGCCGACCGGGGCGCCCTCGCCCTTGTCGCGGCCGATGATGTCCTCCTGCTCCTGGAGCGAGGTGCGGTCCCAGGTCTCGATGTGCATGCGGATACGCCGGGCGACGAGATACGAGCCACCGGCCATCCAGGCGGGGCCGTCCTTCTCCCCGACCCACACGAACTTCTCCAGCCGGTCCGTCTCCGTCCCGGCGATGTTCCGTGTCCCGTCCTTGAAGCCCATCAGGTTGCGCGGGGTCTGCTCCTCGGGGGTGGTCGAGGAGGTCTTCCCGAAGCCGAGCTGGGACCACTTGATGACGACCTTGCCGAAGCCGATGCGCGCCAGGTTGCGGATCGCGTGCACGGCGACCTGCGGGTCGTCCGCGCAGGCCTGCACACACAGGTCGCCGCCACTGCGGTTCTTGTCGAGGTTGTCGCCGGCGAAGTGCGGCAGCTCGACGAGGGCCTCGGGCCGCTGCTCGGCGAGGTCGAACTTCTCGAACAGCGAGGGACCGAACCCGATGGTGAGCGTCAGCCGCGACGGCTTCAGGCCCAGCGCCTCACCGGTGTCGTCCGGCGGCGCCTCGGCCGGCCCGCCGTACCCGCCCTCGCCGACGGCCTGCCCGGCGGTCATCCGGCGTGCCGCCGCCGTCCAGTCCTTCAGCATCTGCACGAACGCGGCGCGGTCGTCGGTCTTCACGTCGAACGCGGCGAAGTGCAGCCGGTCCTGCACCGGGGTGGCGATGCCGGCCTGCCGGTCGCCGTGGAAGGGGATCGCGGCCCCGGTCTCGGCGGCGGCCGGATCGACATCGTCACCGGTGCGGGTCATCGCCACGGCCGCACCGCCGGCCGCGACGGCGCCGAGCGCGAGCCCGGCACCGCCCCAGCCGATCAGCGAACGCCGGGACGGGGACTGAGCGTCCTCGGTCATCAGGGCCCCTCCCTACTTCACGACGACGGCGGCGGCGAGCTTGGACAGCGGCTCCGCGAGGGCGTTGACGCCGTCCGACAGCTCCTTGCGGTCGTCCTTGCCGACCTTGTCGTACGAGGTGAAGTCGTACGACGCCTTGTCCGCCCGGTACTTGTCGAGCAGCGTGTCCAGCGCGGCGAACTGCTTGTCGAGCTCGGTGACCAGCGCAGGGTCGTTCTCCTCGGCGACCGGCTTCAGCAGCTCGTACGCCTTCTCAGCGCCCTCGACGTTGGCCTTGAAGTCGACCAGGTCGGTGTGCGAGTAGCGCTCCTCCTCGCCGGTGACCTTGCCGGTGGCGACCTCGTCGAGGAGTTCCTTGGCGCCGTTGGCCATCGAGGTCGGGGTGATCTCGGCCTTGCCGACCCGGTTCTGCCAGTCCTTCAGGTCGGTGATGAGCTGGTCGGCGAGCTGCTTCTCCCGCTTACCGATCTTCTTGTCCTGCCAGAGGGACTTCTCCAGCCGGTGCCAGCCGGTCCAGTCCGTGGCCGGGTCCTGGCCGTCCTCCAGACCGTCCTCGCGGACGTCGACCTTCGGGTCGATGTCACCGAAGGACTCGGCGACGGGCTCGGTGCGTTCCCAGCCGATACGGGAGGTGGCGTAGGCCTTCTTCGCGGCCTCGATGTCCCCGTCCTTGACGGCCTTCGCGAAGGTCTCCGCGAGCGGCAGCGTCTCGTCTGCCTGTTCCTGGACGTAGGTGCGGTAGGCGGCGACGGCCTTGTCCAGCCGCGGGTCGCGCTTGGCGGCGGCGCCCTTGCCGGTGGCCTTGACGGTCTGCCGGATGCCGTCGCCCTTCATGCCCGGCTTGCAGGCGATCGTGTAGTCGCCCGCCTTCACCTCGGCGGTGACCCGCTGCTTGGTACCGGGGCCTATGTTCTCGCGCTCGGTGACGATGCGGTCGTCCGGGAAGAGGATGTAGACCTCGGTGACCTTGGAGCCCTTGTTCTCGATGGCGAGTTCGACGTGCCCGGCCGGGAACTCCTTCTTCGACACCTCGCACTTGTCGTCCGTCGAGGTCACGTTGACGACCCGGTCGCCGCCCTCGGTGCTCCCCTTCTCGGTGCACCCCGTGACGGCGGTCAGAGCCGCCACGGCGGCGATGGCGGTGGTGACGGGGAGTCTGACGGTGCGCATGAAGGCTCCATGAGGTGGCCGGAAAAAGTCCGTGACGGGCCTCACATACCAAGGTGAGGCTCGCCTAACGGAGATAAGGATTACCTAAGTGGCCAAAATCGACCCCATAGAGAAGTCAAAGGATGGTCAAAGGTTCCGTCGCGGGGTCACCAGCAGTGCCGCTGTCCGAGGATGCGAAAGCACGTCGACCGGCTGGTCGTAGACCTCCGACAGCAGCCGCTCGGAGAACACCTCGGCGGGCGGCCCGTCGGCCGCGATCCGTCCGGCGCGCAGGATCGCGACACGGTGCGCGTACGCGGCCGCGAGCCCCAGGTCGTGGAGTACGACCACGACGGCGTCCCCGGCCCGTGCCCGCGCCCGGCACACCCGCAGCACCAACTCCTGGTGCTTCAGGTCCAGTGCGGCGGTGGGCTCGTCGAGCAGCAGCAGCGGGGTTCGCTGCGCCAGCACCCGGGCGAGGGCGACGCGCGCTCGCTCGCCGCCGCTCAGCGCGGAGAACGACCGCACCGCGAAGTCGCCCACCTCGGTGGCGGCCATCGCCTCGGCGACAGCGAGGTCGTCCTCGGCGGGGGAGGAGGCGTGGGGTGCGCGGCCCATCCGTACGACCTCCTCGACCGTGAACGGGAACGAGAGTGTCGCCGACTGCGGGAGCACCGCGCGTCGCAGCGCGAGTTCGGGCGCGGTCCACTCCGTCGCCGGCCGCCCGTGAATCCTCACGACCCCCTCGGCGGCCGGCAGATCCGCGGCGAGCGCACCCAGCAGCGTCGACTTGCCGGCCCCGTTGGGCCCGACGAGCGCGAGCACTTCACCGGCCCGTGCGACAACGGAAACCCCGCACAACACCTCCCGGGCCCCAAGCCGAACCCGAAGCCCCACCGCCTCGGCAAGGACGTCACCGGGTACGGCGGGGGTGGGGTACGCGGGCCGAGGCCGGAGAAGTCTCATGCGCGGGTTCCTTGAAGGGTTGGTCGGGCGGTTCGGCACCGCCGAGGAGGTCGTGGGGGTTGAGCGCCGTTGCGGCGGAAGGGGGGTGGTGCGGGTGGTTGATGGAAGGGTCGGTGTGGTGGCGGAAGAGGCGGGGCGGGTCGGTGGCGGCAGTGGGTGGCAGCGGTGGTGCGTGGGCGGGCTCGGGCCGTGTGGCGGTCGGTTGGTGCAGTCGCCGGGGCAGTGGACGTCCCTCAGGGGCGCGGGGAACTGCGCGACCAGCCCCCACCGACCCGCAGCCGGCCCACGACCCACATGCCCTCACCAACCCGCAGTCGACGCCCACCCCCCTTGCCGCCGCAGAGTCCTCCGCAGCAGCCAGAAGAAGAACGGACTGCCCAGCAGGGCCGTGAGCACCCCGAGGGGCAGTTCCGCCGGTGCCGCCACCGTCCGTGCGGCGAGGTCCGCCGCGAGCAGGACCACCGCCCCGCCCAGCGCACTGCCCGGAATGAGGAACCGATGCCCCGGACCCGCGGCCATCCTCAACAGGTGCGGCACGACCAGCCCGATGAACCCGATGACCCCCGAGACACTGACCGCCGCCGCCGTCAGCAGAGCGACCACCAGGATCAGCGCGACCCGCATCCGCTCCACGTCCACCCCCAGATGCCGGGCGGGCCGGTCGCCGAGCGCGAGCAGGTCCAGGCGGCGCGCGTACAGCGGTGCCACCACCAGCCCCACGACCGCACATGGCAGGACGGCCGTCACCTTCGGCCACGTGGACTGGGCGAGTGAGCCGAGCTGCCAGAACGTGATCTGGTTCACCGCGGCGGAGTCCGCGAGGAAGATGAACAGGCCGATCAGTGCCCCGGCGAAGGCATTGACCGCGATCCCCATGAGGATCAGGGTCACGACCTCCGTACGGCCGCCCGCCCGGGACATCGCGTACACCAGCAGCACGGTGCCGAGACCGGCGACGAAGGCCATCGCGGGCAGCGTCCAGTTGCCGAGGAAGGTCAGCCCCAGCGAGATCGCGGCGACCGCGCCGACCGCCGCGCCCAGGGAGACGCCGATGGTGGCCGGTTCGGCGAGCGGGTTGCCGAACACCCCCTGCATCAACGCCCCGGCACACCCCAGCGACGCCCCGATGAGCAGCGCGAGCACGATCCGCGGGAAGCGCACGTTCCACAGCACCGACTCGGCGACCCGGTCCAACTCGCCCCCGCCGAGGCCCACTTTGTGCTGGATGGAGGCGAGGACGTCCCCGACCGGGATCGGGTAGGCACCGATCCCGGCGGCGACCGGGACGAGGACGAGGAGCCCGAGGCTCAGCCCGAGGGTCAGCAGCGGAACGGCCGTGTGCCGTCCGCGCGGCGGTCTCGCGGCCACGGCCTCGGACGGCTCGGCCTTCTCCACCACGGTCATGCCGCGTCCCCCTCGTACAGCTGTGCCACGACCGACTTCAGCACCTGGTCGGTGCGCGGCCCGTAGCTCAGCAGCGCACCGTCCTCGATCGACACGATCCGGCGGTCCGCGCCGGCCGGGGTCTCGGCGACGCCCGGGATTTTCACCAGTCCCTCGACGCCGCCGACCGATTCGAGGCCCTTGCTCATCACGAGGATCGCGTCAGGCGCCGCCTTCGCCAGGGCCTCACTGGTGATCGCGGTGAAGTCCTTCGCGAGCCCCGACTCGGCCCCGGCGTCGACCCCTCCGGCCGCCTCGATGAGGGAGGTGGCGCCGGAGCCCTTGCCGCCGATGAGGTAGACGGAGGCGGAGCCGCGCAGATAGAGGAAGGCGACCCGCGGCTTCTCGCTGCGCCGTGGTACTTCCTTGCGGGCGGCGGAGATTCGGTCCTGGGACCGCTCGGTCAGCTGCCGGCCCGCCGCCGGCACCCCGAGCGCGTCGGCGACGGCCCGGATGCGCGGGCCCACGTCGTCGAGTCCCCGCGCCGGGGCGACGACCAGGACCGGGACGCCCGCGGCACGGATCTGGTCCATGGCCTCGGCGGGCCCGGTCGTGGTCTCGGCGAGCACCAGGTCCGGCCTGAGCGACAGCACGCTCTCGGCCGAGACGTCATGGCCCCGGGTGACGACGGGCAGCTTCGCCGCCTGCGTGAAGGTGGCGGTGATGTCGCGGGCCACGACGCGGTCGCCGAGCCCGAGCGTGAAGACGAGCTCGCCGATGCTGCCCGAGAGGGGGACCAGGCGGTCCGCCTTGCGCACGGTCACCTTCCTGCCGTCGGCGGAGCGGACGGTGACCGGGAGGTCGGGGTCCGGTCGGCCGGCGAGGGGCTCGACCCGGTTGGCGGTGACGTTCGTGCCGGTGCCCTCGGCGTCGGTCGGCGCCGGGCTCCCGCCCCCGCATCCGGCCGTCGTGAGGGCGAGCACCGCCAGCAGTGCGCCCGTAAGTCGTGTGCGCAAGCGTCGCACGGTCCCGTCCGTTCCTCTCGGTCCACTGCCGTTCCGGCAGAGCAAAGCTTAGGTTAGCCTTACCTTCGTTCGCTACCGGTCGTCGTGTCCGTCGTCTCGGAGGGCCTCTCATGCCTGCCCCTGCCCGTGCTCTGGTCGCCGTGCTCTGCGCGGCCGTACTCGGTGCCCTGCTCCCGGCCACGGCCGCGCACGCCGCGAGCCGAACCGTGCAGGGAGGCAGGCTGGACTGGGGCGTCAAATCCTCCTTCCAGAGCTATGTCACCGGGCCCATCGCGCAAGGGAGTTACTCCCTGACCGGCGGCGCGGCGACCGTGGGCAGCGGCGGCTTCCGCTTCCATTCGGCGACGGGGACGTACGACGGCGACACGGGCGCCTTCCGGGCCTCCTTCTCCGGCGGTGTCCATTTCGTCGGCCACCGCACGGACGCCGGCACCTACCAGCTCGACCTCGCGCTCAGCCGCCCCACCGTCCGCATCTCCGGCTCCACCGGAACCCTCTACGTGGACGTCACCAGCAAGGCGAAGGGCACCGGGACGGTCACGACGTCCCGTCGGGTGCCCTTCGCCGCCCTCTCCCTGAGCGGGATCGACATGCGCGGCGGCGGCGAGGCGGTCGCCCTCGACAACGTCCCCGCCACGCTCACCTCCCAGGGCGCCCGCTCCTTCGCCGGGTACTACACCGCCGGGACCGCCCTCGACCCGGTGAGCCTGTCGGCGGACGTCGTCGCGGCGAAGACCACCGAGCCGACACCCTCGCCCACGCCGACCGCCACCAAGTCCCCCGCGAAGAAGGAGACTTCGGGCAGAAAGCTCGTGGACGGCGCCGTCGACTGGGGCGTGCGCCGCACCTTCCGGGAGTACGTCACCGGTGACATCGCCAAGGGCGAGTGGGCGCTGTCGTCGGGCGCCGAGGACGGCGGCGCGCTGTTCCGGTTCCCCGACGGACGGGGGACGTTCGAGAACGGTGACCTCCGGGCGTCGTTCAAGGGGGCGGTCCGTTTCACCGGGGCGCACGGCCTGGACCTGAGGCTGAGCGGCGTCCGCGTCACGGTCGAGGACGGCAAGGGCACCCTCTCCGCCGATGTGACCGCGGCCGGCTTCACCGGCGACGAGGTGCCCCTGGTCACCTTCACGGCCAAGGACCTGAAGGCCGAGGGCGGCCTGGCGAAGGTCACCGAGGCACCCGCGGAACTCACCGCGCAGGGCACCAAGGCCTTCGGCGGGATGTACCGGGCGGGCACGGGGATGGACCCGGTCTCCCTGGCCGTCGCCACCACCGCCGACGCCGAACTGCCCGCCCTGCCCGATCTGGGCAGCGACCCCACGCCGGCCAAGTCGTCGGCATCGGCCGAGCCGTCCGCCGAACCCGTCGTGAGCGCTTCCGACGACGACGGCAGCGTGCCCGCACTGCCCATCGGCCTCGCGGCCGGGTCGCTGCTGCTGGCCGCCGCGGCCTTCGCGTTCGTCACCGTGCGCCGGCGCCGTACCCGGCCCGCCGCCGAGACCGCCGCGTCCCCGTCCGACGCGGACTGACCGAACTCCACGCCCCGTCCGCTGGGCCGCGATCGGCCACGGCGGACCCACCACCCATCACAAGGAGCCCCCCGCCCATGCCTGCCAACGACCGCAGACGCCGTCCCGTCGTACTCGCCGCCGCCGTCGCCACCGCGGCCACCCTGGGAGCCACCGCGCTCGCCACCCTCGGCGCAGGCCCCGCCTCGGCGGCCGAAGTCCCGCTCAGCGGCTACGAGTTGACGTGGGGCATCAAGCAGTCCTACCGGACCTATGTGACCGGCATGGCGGCCGGCACCTTCACCGCGACGGACGGTGCCTCGCAGGCCGCCGGCAACGGCGCGTTCACCTTCACCGAGGGCACCGGCACCTACGACTCCACCGCCCACACCGTCGACCTCGGCTTCAAGGGCAGCCTGCGGATCGCCTCCACGGCGCACGGCTTCGACCTCACGCTGTCCGACGTGCGGTTCGACAGCGCGGCCGCCGAGATCACCGCCGACGTCACCAAGTCCGGTACGACCACCCAGGACGTGCCGCTCGCCGACGTCACCGTGACCCGGGCGATGACCGACATGACGACCAAACTGACCAAGGAGGCCGCGGACACCTTCGGCAGCCCGGGCTACGAGGGCGCGGAAGGCGACCCGTTGACGGTGGTGCAGAGGACCGCGCCCTCGTCCCCGCCCCCGACGGCCACCCCCACGCAGTCCCCGACCCCGACGGCCACCCCGACCGCCACCGCCACCGCCACCACTCCCGCCACGGAGTCCGCCTCACCCTCCACCAGCGCCGCCCCTTCCGAGCAGGCCCCCGAGGCCCCGGCCCGGGGCGACATGGCCGACGGCACGCTCGACTGGGGCGTCAAGCAGTCCTTCCGTACGTATGTCGTGGGCGGTGTGGCGAAGGGCGAGATCACGACGTCGGGCGGCGCCTCACAGGCCGCGGACAACGGGGTCTTCACCTTCACCGACGCGACGGGGGAGTACGACACCGACGCCGACACCCTCTCCGCGCACTTCAAGGGCGCGGTCACCTTCAAGGGCCACAAGGGCCAGGGCGAGGGCGGCGGTTACGGTCTCGACCTCACGCTGACCAACCTCCGCGCCACCCTCGACGAGGGCACCGGCGAACTCACCGCCGACGTCACCAGCCTCGGCGAGAGGACCGAGGACGCGGTCCTCGCCGACCTGAAGGCGGACGAGCCCGACCTGACCGCGCGGGACGACGTCATCACGGCCGACGACGTGACGGCCACCCTCACCGACGCCGGAGCGAAGGCGTTCGGCGGCTTCTACACCGCCGGCACCGAACTCGACCCGGTCGACCTGGCGGTGGCCCTGACGGCGGACGCCGAACTGCCGGACGACGGCGGCGCGGGCGGCGCTTCGACCGGCGGCGCAGGTTCGACGACCGGCGGCTCATCCGGTACGGCAGGGTCGACCACCGGCGGCACGGGCACGGGATCGACCACCGGCGGCATCACGGGCGGCCTGGCAAGCACCGGCTCCGACGTGCCGGTGGCCGCGCTGGGCACGGCGGCCGCGGTGACCGTGGCGGCCGGTGCGGGCGTGGTGTTCGCGATGCGCAGGCGGCGTACCGAGGCGTAAGCGGGTTTTTCAGCCGGCCGCGGGCAAGTGCTTCAATTCCCCCGTGACTGACTACGACGTCCTGCGCGTCTTCTGCGGGCCGACCGGCGGATACGGCAACGAACTCGGCGTCGTCCGCGAGGGATCCGTACTGCCGGACCCCGCGGAACGACAGGCGTTCGCGGCGAAGCTCGGCTTCAGCGAGACCGTGTTCGTGGACGACCCCGAGCGCGGGGTCATCGACATCTACACGCCCTCCGCGCGGCTGCCGTTCGCCGGGCACCCGTGCGTCGGCACGGCCTGGCTGCTCGACGTGCCCGAACTGATCACTCCGGCGGGGGTGGTGGGGGCGCGCCAGGACGGCGAGTTCTGCTGGATCGAGGCCCGGGCGGAGTGGGCGCCGCCCCGCACCCTGCGGCGGTACGGCAGCGCCGCCGAGGTCGATGATCTCGCCGTGCCCCCCGCCGGGGAGTGGGTGTATGCCTGGGCGTGGGAGGACGAGCCGGGCGGGCGGGTGCGTGCCCGTGGCTTCCCCGGGAGGGGCGACGGCGTCGAGGAGGACGAGGCCACGGGAGCGGCGGCGCTGCTACTGACCGATCAGCTCGGCCGCGCCCTGAACATCACCCAGGGCGCAGGTTCCCAGATCCTCACGGCGCCGCAGCCGGGGGGCTGGGTGGAAATCGGCGGCAGGGTGTTCCTGGAACGCTGACCCGCTGGGCGACGGTCAGGCGGACAGGGGGAACTCCTCACCCAGCGCGCGGAAGACCCCCGTGTTCAGGGCGAACGCCCGCTTGCACTCCGCCACGATCCGCTGCTTCTCCAGGTCGTCCGCGCGGACCGCGTCCAGCAGTTCGCGGTAACTCCGCTTGAACGCGGCCGGGTTGGAGATCTGATCGAAGACGTAGAAGCGGACTCCGTCGCCCTTGCGGGCGAAGCCCCACGTCTTCTCCGCCTTGTCGCGGATGATCTGCCCGCCGGAGAGGTCGCCGAGGTAGCGGGTGTAGTGGTGGGCGACATAGCCGGCCGGCCAGTCGTCGGCGCACTCCCGCACCCGCTCCGCGTACGCCCGGGTCGCCGGGAGTGCCGACAGTCCCGCGCGCCACCGCGGACCGCGCAGATGCGCCAGGTCCCGCTCCAGCGACGCCAGCCGGAACAGCTCCGGCCGGATGAACGGACCGGCCACCGGATCCGACGCCAGCCGCTCGGCGGCGGCCTCCAGCGCCTCGTACACGAACCACAGCTGCTCGGTGTACCGCGCGTACGCGTCCACGCCCAGCCGACCGCCGAGCATGTCGCTCATGAACGTCGTGGTCTCCGCCTGCACGTGCTCTTCGTGGGAGGCGGTGCGGATGACTGTCGAGAAGGAGTCCATGGGAGTATTTTCTGAGGTTAGGCTTACCTAAGTCAATAGGTTTACCGACGTCGTGTCGGTAAAAGCGTACCGAGAAAACCCGCCCTCCGCAGGAGGACGGGTTCCGGGCGATCACCGGGATCAGGGAAGCGTGAGGATCTCCGCCCCGGTCTCCGTCACCACCAGTGTGTGCTCGAACTGCGCGGTGCGCCTGCGGTCCTTCGTGACGACCGTCCAGCCGTCGTCCCACATGTCGTACTCGTGCGTGCCCAGCGTCAGCATCGGCTCGATCGTGAACGTCATCCCGGGCTGGATGACCGTCGTCGCGTGCGGGCTGTCGTAGTGCGGGATGATCAGGCCGGAGTGGAACGACGAGTTGATGCCGTGGCCGGTGAAGTCACGGACCACGCCGTAGCCGAAGCGCTTGGCGTACGACTCGATGACCCGGCCGATGATGTTGATCTGGCGACCCGGCTTGACCGCCTTGATCGCGCGGTTGAGGGACTCGCGGGTGCGCTCCACCAGCAAGCGGCTCTCCTCGTCCACGTCACCCACCAGGTACGTGGCGTTGTTGTCGCCGTGCACCCCGCCGATGTACGCCGTGACATCCAGGTTGATGATGTCGCCGTCGCGCAGGACCGTGGAGTCCGGGATGCCGTGGCAGATGACCTCGTTGAGGCTGGTGCACAGCGACTTCGGGAAGCCGCGGTAGCCGAGCGTGGAGGGGTAGGCGCCGTGGTCGCACATGTACTCGTGCGCCACCTTGTCCAGCTCGTCCGTCGTCACGCCGGGCGCGATCAGCTTCGCCGCCTCGGCCATCGCCCGCGCGGCGATACGGCCGGCGACCCGCATCGCCTCGACGGTCTCCGGGGTCTGCACCTCAGGACCCTTGTACGGGGTCGGTGCGGGCTTGCCGACGTACTCGGGCCGGCGGATGTTTCCGGGTACGGAACGGGTGGGAGACAGCTCCCCTGGTACGAGCAGCGACTGGCCAGACATGCCAGCGAGTCTAAGACAGCGGCCATGGGGGACCATGACCATGGCGAGCTCAGGTGAAAGGAGCGGGTCATGGCCCTGTTCAAGAAGCGCACGGTCGGCAAGCCGGGCGAGTGGTACTACTGCCTCGTCCACAAGAAGGTCGAGGAGGGCCCGGAGTGCCCGGCCAAGGACCGCTTCGGGCCGTACGCCACCCGGGCCGAGGCCCAGCAGGCGATGGACCTGGCGCGCGAACGCAACCTGGAGTGGGAGAACGACCCCAGGTGGCACGACGCCCCCACGGGCCCCGCGGACGAGAACTGATCCCGGCCGGTCAGCCCTCCGCCGGCACCGCCGCGGGCGGCGGCGGTGCGGCGGCCGCCGCCGTCCGCTGCTCCCGCAGCCGTACGGCGTGCTCGTTCGTGCGCGCGTCGTACGTCATCAGCTTCGGCAGGCACAGCGCCAGCAGCCCCACCGCACCCACGCACAGCAGCCCGCCCGACCACACGGACGCCCGTACGCCCCACCACGCGGCGAACCCGCCCGACCTGACCTGGCCGAGGGTCGGTCCGACGGAGTACGACAGCAACTCGATCCCGGCGAGCCGCCCGCGCAGCTCGTCCGGGATCGTCTGGTTCCACATCACCCCGCGGAAGAGCCCGCTGACCATGTCGCAGCCCCCGGCCACCGTCAGGAACAGCAGCACCAGCCAGACGTTGTCCACGACACCCGCGCCCGCGACGGCCACCCCCCACAGGGCCGCCGCCAGCACCACCATCCGCCCGTGCCGGTGGATCCGCCCGGTCCAGCCGCTGCTCACGCTCACCAGCAGCGACCCGAACGGCACCGCCGCGTACATCAGCCCCAGCGACCACTCCGCGTCCAACTCGTCCGCCAGGAACGGCAGCACCGCCAGCGGCATCGCCAGGAACATCGCGGCCAGGTCGATGGCGTAGGTGCCGAGCAACTCCTTGCGGCCCCAGGCGTACCGGGCGCCCTCCGCGATGGCCTTCAGGGACGGCTTCGCCGCCTCGTGCGCGGCGGGGGAGGAGGCCAGCGGAATGATCAGCACGACCGAGACCACGAAGGTCAGCAGATCGGCCGCGTAGGCCCAGCCGAGGCCCGCGTACGCCACCACGACACCTGCCAGCGCCGGTCCCGCGACCCCGCCGACCGTCCAGCGCAGGGCGTTCAGCGAGGCCGCGGCCGGGAGATGGTCGTGGGCCACGATCCGCGGCCACAGCGAGTCGAGCGCCGGGCGCTGCACGGACACCAGCGCCGAGGACAGGGCGGCCACCACGTACAGCGGCCAGACGGCGGGCTCCGGCAGCAGCGCGTTCACCAGCAGCGCCGCGCTCAGTACGCCCTGCCCCACCTCGGTCCACAGGATCAGCCCGCGCTTGTCCAGCGCGTCGGCGAGCGCACCCCCGTACAACCCGAACACGATCAGCGGCACCAGCTCCACGGCCCCGATCGCCCCCACGGCCGCGGCGGACCCGGTGAGCTCCTTGATCTGCACGGGCAGCGCGACGAACGTCAGAAAACTGCCGAAGGTCGTCACCAGCCCCGCCAGCCACAGCCGCCGAAAGTCGGCGGAGGCCCGCCAGGGCGCGAGATCGGGGAGCACGGAGCGGAGGCGGGAGGGACGGGCAGGATCGGACGTGGGGGATTCGGCGGTCACGAGGGGTCATGGTCGGACGGGGTAGGTGGCTGGGGCAACCGGTTTTCGGGTGCGGTCCAGCCGACGCGATGGCAACGCCGCCCAGGGGCGCGGGGAACTGCGCGACCTGCCCCCACACGCCGATGGCCGCCCGACAACAGCAGCCACCCCCACCATCGGCGCATTCACCACCGCGGCGGTGGCGGTGCCGTCAAGGACTCCACCAGCCGCGACAAACGGTCCCGGAACCGCCCGCGCCCCCGCCCGGAGGGCACCGTGTTCTCGCCCGCCCCCGCGCTGACCAGGTGCTGCACGGTGTCCAGGTCCAGCTCGGCGCCCTCGGGCACGACCAGCCGCTCGTGGGCCATGGTCGTCAGCTCCCCCTCGCCGGTGCCCAGCGCCAGCACCGTCGCCCCGGCCCGCCGGGCGTCGTGCACCCGTTCCAGCAGCGGCGCCCCCGGCCGGTCCGGCGACACCACCAGCAGCGTCTCGCCGCGCCGGGCCGCCGCGAGCCGCCCCAGGCCGACCGCCAGATGGGCCGGATCCGAGGCCCGCGCGTCATGCCGTACGAGAGTGGGCGCCAGCTCCGGCGTCCCCGACCACGCGGCCTCGTCGACCAGATGTGCCGCCAGATGCCACGGCTCGTACTCCCGGGTGCCGACCAGCAGCAGCCCACCCCCGTGCGCCACCGCCGACGCCCGCAGCGCCCCCGCGAACCGCCGGGTCGCCCCCAACCACTCGGTTCCGGCGAGTACTTCGCGCAGCAACGCGACACGTACGGCATCCATGCGACCGCATCCTGCCCTAACCGACCACTCGTGACCCGGAGTTCACCACGAATTCGCCCAACCTGGGCAGACGCCTTCGTTATCCCGCTCAACCACCTGCCGTGGTGATACCGGCCATCCGAGGAGCCCCCATGACAGAGACCAGCGTCCCCTTCCGCGCCGGCCAAGAGGGCTACGCGAGCTTCCGCATCCCGGCCGTCGTCGCCACCTCCACCGGCACCCTCCTCGCCTTCTGCGAGGGCCGGGTCAACTCCTCCGCCGACCACGGGCACATCGACATCGTGCTGAAGCGTTCGACGGACGGCGGACGCACCTGGGGGCCCCTGGCGGTGGTGGCCGACAACAACTACCACCTGGCGGGCAACCCCGCCCCGGTCGTCCTGGACACCGGCCGCATCCTGCTCGTCTACATCCGCAACCACGTCACCGCCACCGAGGCCGGCATTCTGCGCGGCGAGGTGAGCGACGCGGACGGCCGCCGGATCTGGGTGCGGCACAGCGACGACGAGGGTGTCACCTGGTCGAGCTCCAAGGAGATCACCGCGCAGGTGAAGAGGCCGGGCTGGCGGTGGTACGCCACCACCCCCGGCCACGCGATCCAGCTGAGCACCGGCCGGGTCGTCGTCCCCGCCAATCACACGATCCCGCCCGCCGGCGACGACATCGGCACGGAGTCCAGATACAACAGCGGCCACTGTCTCCTCAGCGACGACGGGGGCAGCGGCTGGCGCATCGGCTACATCGACGAGAACACCGACGGCTACATCAACGTCAACGAGACCACCGCCGCCGAACTCCCCGACGGCCGCGTCTACTTCAACACCCGCAACGACTCCGTGTCCCCCGGCAACCGCGCCGACGCCTACTCCGAGGACGGCGGCACGACCCTGACGAAGCCCTTCCGCCCACAGGCCGGCCTCGTCGCCCCCATCTGCCAGGCCGGCGTGCTCCAGCTCCGCGACCCCGACGTGCTCCTGTTCTCCGCCCCCGCCGACCCCGGCGCCCGCGCCCTGATGACGATCCGCGCCTCCACCGACCACGGCGTCACCTGGCGCACCGCCTACCCGGTCGACGGACTGCCCGCCGCGTACTCGGACCTGGTCCGGATCGACGAGGACACGGTCGGACTCCTCTACGAGACCGGCGACTTCGGCCCGTACGAGAGCATCACCTTCCGACGGGTGCCCGTGAACCGGCTCACCTGAGCCGTCGGCGCGGGCGGGGCGGACGTAAGGTCGGCCCATGACCTCTACCGACAGTGCACAGCAGCCCACCGACGCGCCCGCGAAGGCCCCCGCCAAGGACCCCTGGGACCTCCCGGACGTCTCCGGGCTCGTCGTCGGCGTGCTCGGTGGGACCGGGCCGCAGGGCAAGGGCCTGGCCTACCGGCTCGCCCGGGCCGGCCAGAAGGTGATCATCGGCTCGCGGGCCGCGGAGCGCGCCCGGGCCGCCGCGGAGGAACTGGGCCACGGCATCGAGGGCCACGACAACGCCGAGACCGCCCGCCGCAGCGACATCGTGATCGTCGCCGTGCCGTGGGAGGGCCACGGCAAGACGCTGGAGGCGCTGCGCGAGGACCTCGTCGGCAAGCTGGTCGTCGACTGCGTCAACCCGCTCGGCTTCGACAAGAAGGGCGCCTACGCGCTTCGGCCGGAGGAGGGCAGCGCCGCCGAGCAGGCCGCCGCCCTGCTGCCGGACTCCCGGGTGACGGCCGCCTTCCACCATCTGTCGGCGGTCCTGCTGGAGGACCCGGAGATCGAGGAGATCGACACCGACGTCATGGTGCTCGGCGAGGTCCGCGCCGACGTGGAGATCGTCCAGGCGCTGGCCGGCCGGATCCCCGGCATGCGCGGCATCTTCGCGGGGCGGCTGCGCAATGCCCACCAGGTGGAGGCGCTGGTCGCGAACCTGATCTCGGTGAACCGCCGCTACAAGGCGCACGCGGGGCTCCGCGTCACGGACGTATGAGGCGATGGGGGACACTGTTCCGGTAGCAGTGTCCCCCGAAGGAGCCGAGTGAAATGCCCCGCCTTGGTGTCTATGCCCTGATCGTATGTGTGCTGGCCGTGATCGCGGCCGTGGTCGCCTTCGCGCAGGGCAGCTGGCTGGGGATCGTGTGGGTGCTGCTGGCGGGGCTGTCGTCGAACATGACCTGGTACTACCTCAAGCGGGCCAGGGACGAGCGGCGGGGCTCGGCCACGGGCTGAGTCACCCGCCGACCGAGCAGTACTCGTTGGAGTCCCGCCAGAAGCGGAACAGGTCGTAGCCGCAGTAGGTGTCGCCGTCGCTGATGCCGAGCCCGCGCAGGATCGCGTCGATCACATCGAAGAACCCGCTGTTGATAGACGGCACCCACAGCAGCGCGAACACGAACAGCAGGCCGAACGGGGCGAACGGCTCCACCTGGCGCTTGATGTCGTGCGACAGCCAGGGCTCGATCACGCCGTAGCCGTCCAGGCCAGGGACCGGCAGGAAGTTCAGGATCGCGGCCGTGACCTGGAGCAGCGCGAGGAAGGCGAGCGCGAAGCGGAAGTCCCTCGGGACGTCGTCGAGGGCGCCCAGCCAGAACGGGGCCGTGCACACCACGGCGAACAGCACGTTCGTCAGCGGGCCCGCCGCCGAGATCAGACTGTGCCGCCAGCGGCCCCGGATCCGGCCGCGCTCGATGAAGACCGCACCGCCCGGCAGACCGATCCCGCCCATGATCACGAAGATGACCGGGAGCACGATGCTGAGCAGCGCGTGCGTGTACTTCAGCGGGTTGAGCGTGAGATAGCCCTTCGCGCCGACCGAGATGTCGCCGCTGTGCAGGGCGGTACGCGCGTGTGCGTACTCGTGCAGACACAGCGACACGATCCAGGCCGCCGTCACGAACAGGAACACGGCCAGCCCGGGCTGCTCGGCGAACCCGGTCCAGGTGGCCCAGCCCGTCACGGCGGTGACGGCCAGGATCCCGACGAAGACGGGGCTGATCCGCCGCTCGCTGCGGCGGCTGAGGGCGGTGGTCATGGGGCTCCCTGAGCTCTTGTGCACGCGGGACCGCGTGGGGACCAGCCCGACCGTACCGGGCGCACGGGGAAAACGTCTCGCGGTGGGGCAGTGGTTCCGGAGAGGGTGGAGCCGAACTGCCCGCCCGCGTCGACCACCGGCCGGGCCGCTCCCGCTCCGTCCGGGCCGCCGCGCCTCGGACCCCAACCCTGTGACCGTCCCCGAGCCCACCAGAGACAATGGACCCCGTGCGCTATCGCATTCTCGGCACCACCCAGGCACTACGCCCCGACGGCCGGACCGTTCCGGTCGGCGGGGCGCGGCTGCGTGCCCTGCTCACCGTGCTGGCGCTGCGCGTCGGACGGACCGTGCCGGTGGGGCTGCTGGTCGACGAGGTGTGGGGCGCGGAGCCGCCCGCCGACGCGACCGGCGCTCTCCAGGCGCTGGTGGGCCGGCTGCGGCGGGCCCTCGGCGCCGACGCCGTCCTCTCGGTGGACGGCGGCTACCGGCTCGCCGCCGCGCCCGACGACGTCGACCTGCACCGCTTCGAGCGGCTCGTCGGCGAGGGCACGCGCGCGCTGGCCGACGGCGACCCCGCGAAGGCGGCCGGCGTCCTCGACGACGCCCTCGCCCTGTGGCACGGCCCCGCCCTCGCCGACCTCCCCGACCACACCGCCGAGGCGGCCCGCCGGGAGACCCGGCGCGTGGACGCCCTGCGCGTCCGCCACACCGCGGCCCTCGCCCTCGGCCAGGCCGAACAGTCGCTGCCCGAGCTGACCGCCCTGTGCGACGCCCACCCCCTGGACGAACCCCTCCAGGCCCTGCGTCTGCGCGCCCTGCGCGACACGGGCCGCACGGCGGAGGCCCTGGCCGCCTACGAGGACGTACGCCGCCTGCTGGCATCCCGCCTCGGCTCGGACCCGGGCCCGGAACTACGCTCCCTGCACGCGGAGTTGCTCCACCCACAGCCACCGGCCCCGAAGGGGCCCAACGCCCCCACCACCTCCCACAAGCCGCCCACACCCCCCTCCAACGCCTCCACCCACGGCGCTCCACGCCCGGGATCCGGTGAGCGGCACGCTCCGGGCCCGTGGGTCGACCCTCGCCTGTCCGCCGATCCCGGCGAGGTGCACGCGCCGGGTTCCTGGGCGGAGCGTGGCGCGTCTGCCGGTGCTGGTGCGGGGTCCGGCGAGCCGCCCGTTCCCGGTTCCTGGGCGGACCCCGGTGCGGCAGCCCAGCCTGGCGCCCCCGCTCGTTCCCGCGGGGCGCACGCTCCCGGATCCCGGGTCGGCCCGGGTGCGCCCGCCGACCCCGATGCCCATGCGTCGGCCGGGTACCACGAGGGGCATGCTCACGGCTCCGGTGTGCCCGCGCACGGCGTCCGCCGTACCACTCGCCCCCACCCCCTCGACTCCCCGACCCGCGTGGACGAAGCCGCCCGTCGGGCCGCCGGCGATGGTCTCCCCGGCACCCCTGGGCCGGCCGGCAGGACCGCTCCGCCCCCGCCGGCCGGTACAGCCACGCAGGCTCCGGCGGCCGGCAGGATCAATCCGGCCTCGGCCACTCAGCCCGCGCCCACCGGCCCGTCCACCCCGCCCCCGCCGGCCGGCAATCTCCGTGCCCGGCTCACCTCCTTCGTCGGACGTGAACCCGATATCGAGGCCATCCGTGGGGATCTGGGCGGCGCCCGTCTCGTCACCCTGCTCGGCCCCGGTGGCGCCGGGAAGACGCGGTTGTCGCAGGAGGCCGCCGAGCGGGTGCGGGACGGTGTGCCGGACGGGGTGTGGCTGGCCGAGCTCGCGCCGGTCGACGACCCCGTGGCCGTACCGGAGGCCGTCCTCACCGCCGTAGGTGCCCGCGAGACCGTGCTGTACGGCGCCGGTGCCGAGGCCATGCGGGCCGGATCCGACCGGTTCGACGACCCCGTCGAGCGGCTCGCCGAGCACTGCGGCACGCGCCGCATGCTGCTGATCCTCGACAACTGCGAACATGTCGTCGAGGCCGCCGCCCGCCTCGTCGAGGAACTGCTGGAGCGCTGCCCGAGACTGACGGTCATGGCCACCAGCCGCGAACCCCTCGGCGTACCGGGGGAGTTGCTGCGCCCCGTGGACCCGCTGCCCGAGCCGGTCGCGCTGCGGCTGCTCGCCGACCGGGGGGCCGCCGCACGGCCGGGGTTCCGGATCGAGGACGACCCGGAAGGGTGCGCCGAGATCTGCCGGCGGCTCGACGGCCTGCCCCTCGCCATCGAACTCGCCGCCGCCCGGCTGCGCGTGCTCACCCCCCGCCAGATCGCCGACCGGCTCGACGACCGCTTCCGGCTGCTCACCTCCGGCAGCCGTACCGTCCTGCCCCGCCAGCAGACGCTGCGGGCCGTCGTCGACTGGTCCTGGGAACTGCTCGACGACGGCGAACGGGAGG
Organism: Streptomyces coerulescens; assembly: GCF_042657965.1. NCBI lineage: Bacteria > Bacillati > Actinomycetota > Actinomycetes > Kitasatosporales > Streptomycetaceae > Streptomyces > Streptomyces coerulescens. The sequence continues at coordinate 36,522 of NZ_JBHSKM010000039.1, read as the reverse complement.
TGCTGCGGCGGCTGTCGGTCTTCGCGGGCGGCTGCGACCTCGCCGCCGCCGAGGCGGTGTGCGGGCCGTCCGCCCTGGAGGCGCTCGGTTCCCTCGTCGACAAGTCCCTCGTGGTCGCGGCGCCGCTGCCCGGCAAGGGCACCGACGGCGAGATGCGCTACCGGCTCCTGGAGACCGTCGCCGAATACGCGGGCGAACGGCTCGACGAGGCCGGTCAGCGCGCGGAGGCCGGGCGCGCGCATCTGACGTACTACCGCGAACTCGCCCGCACCACCGACCCGTTGCTGCGCGGCCCCGGCCAGCTCGCCGCCGTGGCGCGGCTGGAGCGCGAGTACGAGAACCTGCGCACCGCCCTTCGCCACGCCGTCGCCGGCCGCGAGGAGCAGGAGGCGATGTGCATGATCCTGTCCCTGGCCTGGTACTGGCAGATGCGCGACCTGAAGACCGAGGCCCGTAACTGGTCCCGCGAGGTCATGGTCCTCGGCCCCGACCCGTTCCCCGAGACGCCACGGCCCGCCGCCCCCGTCTGGGAACGCTGCACGGACAGCCCGCCGCCGTGGACCGGGGAGGTCCTCGCCGAGGCCCGGCGCGGGGTGCATCTGGTTCATCTCGCCTGTATGGACACCGAGTTGGACGCCTGGCAGACCCCCGAGGCGCAGACGAAGCTGCGCTCCATCGCCGCCACCTACGAGCCCGGCCAGCCGCAGACCTGCCGCGTCCCCGGCATGCTCTGGTTCTTCGCCGTCATGCTCTCCGGCGACGTGGCGCGGCTGCGGACGATCGCCGACGCCACCGTCCGCACCTCCCGGGAGACACCCGGCTACGAGTGGGAGCTCGCCGCCGGCCTGCACTGGCGCGCCAACCTGTACGCCAACCGCAGCGACTGGGCGGGCGACGCGACCCGGGACGCCGAGGAGTCGCTGGAGATCTACCGGCGGCTCGGCGATCTGTGGGGCACCGCCGAGGCGTTCTCCGCGCGGGCCGAGGCCCATGAACGCACGGGCCGGCACGACCTTGCGGCCGCCGACTACCGGCAGGCCATCGAGATCGCCGAGCGTCTCGGCGCCCGCGCCCAGCAGTCGGTCCTCAAGGCCCGGCTCGGCAGCGCGCTGCTGGAGACCGGCGAGCTTGAGGAAGGCGAACGGCTGCTGCGCGAGGTGATCGCGGGGCCGGAGGGCGCGGCCAACGAGGCGATGCCCGCCGCGCGGCTCTTCCTCGCCGGGTGGCTCGCCATGACCGACCGGACCACCGAGTCGCGCGAGCAGATCAGGCTGCTGCGCGAGCAGTTCAAGATCGCCCATTTCGTCATCTTCGACGGCTTCATCCTCGGCATGGAAGCCTTCGTGGAGGTGGCCGACGAACACTACGAGGCCGGCCTGGACAAGGTCCGCGGCGCCCTGGAGCGGGCCGAGGACCCGCTGTCGCAGGCCATCGCCCCGCACATGCGCGCGATGTACCTGCACATCGCCGCGGTCGCCCTGGCCGGCGTCGACGGCGGGAGCCGGGCCCGCGACGGGGCCCGCTGCCTCGCCGCCGGCGACGCGCTGCTGCCGGACAACCACGCCCCGACGACCGTGGAACGCCGGACACACGCCGGTGCCACCCGGGCGCTGCGCGGCGTGCTCGGCGACGCCGCCTTCGAGTCCGCGTACGCGCAAGGCGGCGGACTCTCCCCCCAGGAGGCCGCCGCCCTGGTCTGACCCCCGTCCGGGACCGGCGTCAGCTCTTCGTGCGGAACTTGTGGATCGCGATCGGCGCCATGACCGCCGTGATGGCCACCGACCAGCCGAGCGTCACCCACAGGTCGTCGGCGACCGGACCGCCCACCATCAGGCCGCGCGAGGCGTCCGCGAGGGTGGACAGCGGGTTGTAGTCGGTGAAGCCCTGGAGCCAGCCCGGCATCGAGTTCGTCGGCGCGAAGATCGACGAGCCGAACTGGAGCGGGAACAGCACCAGGAAGCCCATCGCCTGCACGGACTGCGCGTTCTTCATGATCACGCCCAGGGTGAGGAACACCCACATGATCGACGAGGCGAACGCGGTGGACAGGGCCACCGTCGCGAACAGGCCCGGCCAGCTGGTGATGTCGAAGCCGACCAGGACGGCGACGATCATCAGTACGGCCGTGGCGAACAGCATCCGCAGCAGTTCCACGGAGATCTTCGCGAAGAGCACCGAGCCGCGTCCGATGGGCAGGGACCGGAAGCGGTCCATGACACCGGAGTTGAAGTCCTGGCTGAAGCCGGTGCCGACGCCCTGGGAGAGCGTCATGCTCATCATCGCGATCATGCCGGGGATCACGTACTGGACGTACTGGTCCTGGCCGCCGCCCAGCGCCTGTCCGATCGAGCCGCCGAAGACGAACACGAACAGCAGGGTGAAGATGACCGGCATCAGCAGCGCGTCGGCCATCGACTCCGGGTCCTGCCGGATCCACAGCAGGTTGCGGCGCACGAGCGCGCCGGTGTGCCGCAGGTGCCCGCGCAGCGGGATGCGCGCGTCGTCCTTGATGCCGGCGTCGGTCATGGTGGTGGCGCTCATACGGCGACCTCCTCGCGGTCGTCGACGGGCACGGTGTCCTGCGGGGCACTGGCGCGGTGGCCGGTGAGGGACAGGAACACCTCGTCGAGGCTGGGCAGTTCGGTGGTGATGGAGGCGAGCGTGATGCCGCGGGAGGTGATGGCGCCGACGACGGCGGTCAGCTGCTCGTCGCTGAGGATCGGGATCAGCAGGGTGCCGCCGGCGGTGTCCACGGTGGTGGCGGCGAGCCCGGTGATGCCGAGCTCGTCGAGGTACCCGGCGAGCGGGCGCAGCTGGAGCGGGTCGACCGGGCGGACCCTGAGCGTCCGCCCGCCCACCTTGGCCTTGAGCTCCTCGATGCCGCCGCCGGCGACGACCTTTCCCCGGTCGACGACGGTCAGCTCGGTGGCGAGCTGCTCGGCCTCCTCCATGTACTGCGTGGTCAGCAGCACGGTCACCCCGTCCCCGACCATCGCCTTGACCTCGTCCCACACCTCGTTGCGGGTGCGCGGGTCGAGCCCGGTGGTGGGCTCGTCGAGGAACAGCACGGCCGGCCGTCCGATCATGGAGGCGGCCAGGTCGAGCCGTCGCCGCATACCGCCGGAGTAGGTGGAGGCGGGCCGCTTGGCCGCCTCCGTCAGCGAGAACCGCTCCAGCAGCTCATCGGCACGCCTGCGTGCCTCCTTGCGGGGCAGGTCCAGCAGCCGCCCGATCAGATACAGGTTCTCCCACCCGGGGAGCTTCTCGTCCACGGAGGCGTACTGCCCGGTCAGCCCGATCACCCGGCGCAGCTGCCGCGGCTGGCGCACGACGTCGTACCCGACGACGGTCGCCTGCCCGGAGTCCGGCGCCAGCAGTGTCGACAGGATCCGCACCAGGGTGGTCTTGCCCGCCCCGTTCGGTCCCAGCACCCCCATGACGGTGCCCTCAGGTACGTCCAGGTCCACACCGTCCAGAGCCTTGGTCTCGCCGTAGTGCTTGACCAACCCCCGCACGGAGACGGCGCTGCTCACGCCGCCCGGCTTCATGTCGATTCGCGTCATGACGACGACGGTGCCAGGCCACACCGACAAACCACCGACAGCCCGCCGACACGACCTACAAGGACACTCAGGACGCGGTGGTGTCGACCTTCACACGCGCCGCCACCGGCAGATGGTCGCTCCCGGTCTCCGGGAGCGTCCACGAGCTCATCGGCTCGATGCCCTTCACCATGATCTGGTCGATCCGGGCCATCGGGAACGACGCCGGCCAGCTGAATCCCATCCCGCTGCCCGAGGCGCCCTGGGTGGAGCGCATCTGGGCGGTGATCGCCCGCAGCGCGCGGTCGTTCATCGTGCCGTTCAGGTCGCCGAGCAGGACGGCCTTGTCGAGCGGCTCGTCGGCGATGGCCTCACCGAGGGCGTCGGCGCTCTTGTCGCGCTGCCGGGCGGTGAACCCGGCCTCCATCTTCACGCGCACCGACGGCAGATGGGCCACGTACACGGCGACCTGCCCGGCAGGCGTGGCCACCGCGGCCCGCATGGCGCGGGTCCAGCCCAGCTGGATGTCGACGGAGCGCACACCGCTCAGCGGGTACTTGCTCCACAGTCCGACCGTGCCCTGCACCGAGTGGTACTTGTACGTCGCGGCCAGCGCCTTCTCGTACGTCGGCACCGCGTCGGTCGTCAGCTCCTCCAGCGCCACGACGTCCGCGCCGGACGCGGCCACGTCCTGGGCGGTGCCGGCCGGATCGGGGTTGTCGGCGTTGACGTTGTGGGTGGCCACCGTCAGATCGCCGCCGGAGCCGGTCTTGTCGGTGAGCTGGCCGCCGAAGAGGTTCAGCCAGACGATCGCCGGAACCAGCACCGCGATCAGCGCGGTCGCGGACCTGCGCACCAGGCCCAGCAGGAACAGCACCGGGACGAACAGGCCCAGCCAGGGCAGGAAGGTCTCGGTCAGGCTGCCGAGGTTGCCGATCACGTTCGGGATCTGCGCGTGCAGCAGCATCACCAGCGCGAGGATCACCGCGAGGGCCGCCAGCACGATGCCGCGCCGCCAGATGCGCGGGTCCCCGCGCCAGCCCGCGGCCAGGCGGTTCAGGCGCCGAAGCCCGGATCCTCTGCGGTCGGGCCCCTGGCCGCCGCTGTCGGTCTCCGTCACGTACGCCTGCTGCGCCATACCGTCGCCTCACTACCTGCCGTGCACTCCGTCGTCCCCCCGCGCCCATGGAAAACCCTAGGGGATGATCGGCTCCGTTCCTGCCGTACTCATGACGGCCGTACGGGGGCGAGGACGTACAAGTCGGCTTCGTGAGTTCCGGTCGACGGTGGGGAAAGCGCGCTCTGTGACGAAACGCGCACATGCGTGCTACGGAGTGCGCGAACTGACGGGCCGTAGACCTTCGAGCACCGCGTCGACCATCTGCTCCGACAGCCCTTCGGGAAGGTCGGCGTCCGGGCGCATGACGGCCCGCACCAGCATCGGGCCGAAGATCATGTCGTTCATCACGTCGACGTCGATGTCCGTGCGCAGCTCGCCGCCCTCCTGTCCGCGGCGCAGGATCGCGTGCTGTGTCCTGCGCCGCGGCTCGACGACGATCGAGTGGTAGGCGTCCCAGATCTTCGGGCTGCGCTTCATCTGGGCGATGACGTTGTGCAGGAGCACCGAGGACCGGGTCATCAGGCCGCGTTGGCGCAACTGCTCCAGCAGCGTCACGAGATCGTCGCGCACGGAGGTGCCGGGCAGTTCGGGGTCCGGGGGCTCGGCGGCGCGTACGACGTCGACGAAGAGCTCCTCCTTGCCGTTCCAGCGGCGGTAGATGGTGGCCTTGCCGACGCCGGCGGTGCGGGCGATGCGCTCGATGGACAGCTCCGCGAGCGGCACGCCCTCCTCCAGCAGTCCGATGACGCCCTCGATGATGGACCGCTCCACGGCCTCGCTGCGGGGGCGGCCCCGGCCGGGTCCGTCCGGCCGGGGATGACTGTCGGCGCGGCTCACTTGGTCGGTCCTTTCCGTGGGGTGTGCTGATTGTCCCCCGGGTACGACTGCGCTCCGCTGGAAACGCCGTGGTGTGCCGTCGTTCGTCTGCGGCGCCGTTGTGGCTGGTCGCGCAGTTCCCCGCGCCCCTCGGGTGTTGCGCTCGCCGCCCCTTAGGGCGTGCCCTACTCGGACGCCACCAACTCCCGTTCCTCCTCGCCCTCTTGAGTCGCCTTCGGCCTGCCCGGCAGGAACAGCGCCACGACCACCGCGCCGAGCACCGCGATGCCCGCGCCCCACAGTGCCGTGATGTGCATGGCGTGCAGGAACGCGTCGTGGGCCGGGCCGATGAGGGCCTCGCCGCGCGGGCCGAGCTTGTCCGCGATGCCGAGCGTGGCCTCGATGGACTCGCCCGCGGTGTGCCGTACGCCCGCCGGCAGCGCCGTGAGCCGGTCCTCGATGTCGGTGCGGTACGCCGTGGACAGGACCGAGCCGAGGACGGCGATGCCGAGGGCGCCGCCGACCTGGCGGAAGGTGTTGCTCAGCGCGGAGGCGGAACCGGCCTTCTCGCGGGGCAGGGCCTGCATGATGACGACGCTGATGGGGGTCATGATGTGGGCCATGGCGGCGCCCATGAAGAAGAAGACGACCTCCAGCAGCCAGATCGGCGTGTCCGCCTCGAAGGTCGCGAACGCGGCCAGCGTGAGTGCGATCAGCAGCATGGCGCCGGTGGTCGTGGCCCGGTTGCCGAACCGGTCGACCAGGAGCCGGGCGCGCGGCGCGAAGATCATCTGGGCGGCGGCCAGCGGCAGCATCAGCAGGCCGGTCTCCAGCGGCGAGTAGCCGCGCACGCTCTGGGTGTAGAAGACCGAGAAGAAGGTCACGCCCATCAGTGCGAAGAAGACCAGCGCGATGACGCCGATCGCGGCCGAGAAGACCTTGTTGCGGAAGTACGTGATGTCGATGGACGGATGGTCGCTGCGCTTCTCGAACACCACGAAGGCGGCGAGGACGGCGAGACCGGCGGCGATGGTCGCGAGGACCGTCACATCCGTGAAGTCGGCGAGCTGGCCGCCCTTGATGATGCCGTAGACCAGCAGGACCAGGCCGACCACGGAGAGCACCACGCCGATCGGGTCGATCCGGCCGGGGTTCGGGTCGCGCGAGTCCGGGACCAGCCACAGCATCAGCCCGAGCGCGAGCAGCACGATCGGCACGTTGATGAGGAAGACCGAGCCCCACCAGAAGTGGTCGAGCAGCACACCGCCCGTGATGGGCCCGATGGCGATGGCGAGCCCGACACCGCCCGCCCAGATGCCGATGGCCTTGGGCTGCTCGTCCCGCTCGAAGACGTTCATCAGCACCGCGAGGGTGGCCGGCATGACGAAGGCGGCGCCGAGGCCCATCACCGCGCGGAAGGCGATCAGCTCGCCGGGGGAGCCGGAGAACGCGGCGAGCGCGGAGCCGATGCCGAACACGGCGAGCCCGCCGAGCAGCACCTTCTTGCGGCCGAGCCGGTCGCCGAGGATGCCCGCGCTGAACAGCAGGCCCGCGAAGACGAGGGTGTAGGCGTTGATCGCCCATTCCAGCTCGCTCTGTGTGGCGCCGAGACCGGTCGGCGCGGGGGTCGAGATGGTCTTGATGGCGACGTTCAGGATGGAGTTGTCCAGCACGACGATCAGCAGGCTGAGCATCAGCACACCGAGGATCGCCCAGCGGCGCCGGTGCACCGCCTCGGGTATGGGGGTGGCTGGGGCGGCGGGAGAAGTCATGCGTCCGAACGTACCGCATTTACGATACGGAACCGTCTCGTATCTTATTTTTCTTACTCGGGCTTTGGTTTTCTTACCGCCGCTTTACGCGGGGTGGATCACACCGGGGGGCCTGGCCCCGCCCGGCACGAAGTGCCACCATGGAGGGGATCCGGGGACGCCGTCAGGGCGCCTCGAGATGACAGAAGGAGCCGTTGCAATGACGCAGCTTTCGGCTGCCCAGACGCCTCAGGCGAAGACCTCCGACGGCAGCAAGGCGCTGTACGGGGGCAAGGGCACTCGGCGCATCACTGTTCGGGACATCGCCGCCGCCAAGGAGCGCGGCGAGAAGTGGCCCATGCTCACCGCGTACGACGCGATGACCGCGTCCGTCTTCGACGAGGCCGGCATCCCGGTCATGCTCGTCGGCGACTCCGCGGGCAACTGCCACCTCGGCTACGAGACCACGGTGCCCGTGACGCTCGACGAGATGACCATGCTCTCGGCGGCCGTCGTACGCGGCACCTCCCGCGCCCTGATCGTGGGCGACCTGCCCTTCGGCTCCTACCAGGAGGGCCCGGTGCAGGCGCTGCGCTCGGCGACCCGGCTGGTGAAGGAGGCCGGTGTCGGGGCGGTCAAGCTGGAGGGCGGCGAGCGCTCGCACCGCCAGATCGAGCTGCTCGTCGAGTCCGGCATCCCGGTCATGGCGCACATCGGCCTGACCCCGCAGTCCGTCAACGCCATGGGCTACCGCGTCCAGGGCCGCGGCGAGGAGGCGGCCGCGCAGCTGCTGCGGGACGCCAAGGCGGTCCAGGACGCGGGCGCGTTCGCGGTCGTCCTGGAGCTGGTGCCGGCGGAGCTGGCGGCCGAGGTCACCCGCGTGCTGCACATCCCGACCGTCGGCATCGGCGCCGGCCCGGAGACCGACGCACAGGTCCTGGTCTGGACGGACATGATGGGCCTGACCGGCGGCCGCGTCCCCAAGTTCGTCAAGCAGTACGCCGATCTGCGCCGGGCCATGGGCGACGCGGCGAAGGCGTTCGCGGACGACGTCGTCGGCGGAACGTTCCCGCTGGACGAGCACTCCGTCCACTGAGACCGAGGTCCACTGACACCGAGCCGGCCCGGCCGGCACCGCTGAACCACCGCCACCTCTGAACCACTGCGGCACCAAGCGCCCCGCCGATCTTCCCCCGTCGGCGGGGCGCCTCTCTTCGCCGGTGTCAGTGGCGGCGGTAGGACTCCACGTAGCCGCCCGCGGGCGTGCCCACGCCCGTCACGTCGTCGTAGCCCTTCACGGCGCTCAGCGAGCTGTCCTTGCCGAGGCTGCGGACGGACGTGCTCAGACCCTCCGTCGCGTCATAGCCGTTGACGAAGTCGACGCGGGCCACCGCCAGGCCGGAGCCCGTCGGGTCGTCCGTGACGTCGTGGTACGCCTTTGAGCCGTAGCGGGCGTAGATCGCGGGGTTGGCGAAGCCGAGGGGCTTGCCGGCCGCCTCCTGCGCGAGGGCCTGCACGGCCGCGACGACCGGCGCGGCCAGTGAGGTGCCGCCCAGCCGGTACTCGTCGTAGGCCTGCGTCCTGCCGTCCGGCAGGGTCTGCGTCTGGCCCACCAGGAATCCGGTGTTCGGGTCGGCGATCGCCGCGATGTCCGGCACGACCCGGTTGCCGTCGGCACTGTTGGCCTTAGCCGGCGCGTCCGGGACGACGCCCTTCTGCCAGTACGGCTCGGCGACCGTCCTGCTCGTGCCGCCGCCCGCGCCCGAGGTGAACGCGCCGGGGAAGTCGGTCCAGCTCTTCCCGTCCGCCGACAGGCTCGCCTTCTGCGTGCCCCAGCCGGTCTCCCACAGGTACTTCTCGCCCTTGCCGACCGCCAGCGAGGTGCCGCCGACCGCCGTCACCCACGCCGAACTCGCGGGGATGTCCGTCTGCTTGACGCCGCTGGCGGCGACCTCGTCGCCGTCGTCGCCGGAGGAGTAGTAGAAGCCGATGCCCTCGACCGCGCCGAACTGGAAGACCTGGTCGTAGGCGGCCGCCAGGTCCGGCGTCTGCGCGTCCTCGGTCTCGCCCCAGGAGTTGGAGACGATGTCGGCGAGGTGCTTGTCGACGATCTTGCTCAGCGAGTCGAGCAGGTCCTCGTCGTAGCAGGACGCGGCGCCCACGTACGTGATCTGCGCGCCCGGCGCGACCGCGTGCGCGGACTCGACGTCCAGGGTCTCCTCGCCGTACCAGCCGGCCGCCGAGCACTCCTTGGTCCGTGTGTACTTGGCGGGCAGGACCTGCCGCAACCGGCCCGTGCTCCAGGCCGCGTCCCCGTTGCGCCTGGCGTAGGTGGCCGCGTCGAAGGCGATGGTCGGGGAGGCGTACGCGTCGGTGATGGCGATGCGCACGCCCTTGCCGGTGCGCTTGCCCGCGCCGTACGCGGCACGCAGCTGCTTGCCGGTGTAGCCCTTGACGGCGTACGGGACCTTCGTGCCGTACGCGTCCGGCAGCGTCTTCGCCACGTTCGAGCCGTGGTACGTCGAGAACGGCCCGGCGTTGCGGAACACCGTCTCCGGCGGCGGGAGCTGGTCCCGGTGGCTCGCCAGGTGCGGCGCGTCGTCGAGGCCGGTGATGGTCAGGACCGCGTCCTTCACCGCGTCCGGCACCGAGGCCGCCGTAGCCGGGGCGCGATAGGTGCGGGCGCCCTTGGTGTAGTTGTGCAGCTGGGTGCCGAACGCCTTCTCCGCGGCGGCCACATCGCCGCTGACGGCGACATAGTGCTGCGTGACACCCGTGACCTTCAGCCCCGCGGCCCTCAACCAGCCCCGGACGGCGGCCACTTGGGCCTTCGTCGCGCCGAAGCGGGCCTGCGCCTGCCTGGCATTCAGATACTTGCCGTAGGACGCCGAGGCCGGGTCCGAGACGGCCTTCGCGTATGCGGCGAGGCCGGCCGCGTCGCGGCCCGCGAGGTAGACGCGCGCGGAGACCCGCGCGCTATCCGAGGTCGCGCCCTGGTCCGTCCGAGCCGTGGCCCAGCTGGGCTTGGTGCCGGCGAGCCGGTCACGGCCCGGCCCGTCCGCGGCGTGCGCCGCCGGTATGCCGAAGGCCAGCGCGCCGGTGAGGAGAGGCAGTGTCGCCGCCAGACTCACCGATGCGCGCAGCGCGGCACGTCGAGATCTCATGGAACCCCCTGTGCGATTCGTGTGCGAGTGGATCACCCGACGGTGGCCACTCAATCGCCGAACCGTTCACGCCAGGGGAATGCGCGGCTCAAGAAGGTCTCAACTACGTTAATGACAAGGCCATTTCAACGGCCACCCGAACGGCTCACGGCCGTGGCTCGGCGCCCCGTTCCTTCAGCATGTCGGCCATCAGGTCGATCTCGGACCGCTGCCCGTTCACCATGGTCCGCGCGAGCCGCTTCTCCACGCCGACCTCGCACCTGTCGAGGCAGCCCTCCGCCATATGGATACCGCCCTTGTGATGGGCCGTCATCAACTGGAGGAACAACACCTCGGCCTGCTTGCCGCTGAGGGTTCCCAGCTTCTTCAGCTCCGTGTTGGTCGCCATGCCGGGCATCAGCGCGCCGTCCTCGCCGGAGGCCATGCCGCTCATGCCCATCCACGCCATCGGCTCCTTCGACGACACCTTGGGCAGCTTCCACAGATCCAGCCAGCCCAGCATCATGCCGCGCTGGTTGGCCTGCGTCTGCGCGATGTCGTACGCCAGGCGCCGCACCTCCTCGTCCTCGGTGCGGTCGCGCACGATGTACGACATCTCCACGGCCTGCTGATGGTGCACCGCCATGTCCCGTGCGAACCCCGCGTCCGCCGAGTCGGCACCCGGCGTATCGGCCGAACCGCCGTCCTCGGCCACGGAGTAGGTGAGCGCGCCGACCGCGACCAGCACGGCCGCCGCTGTCCCGGCCATCCAGCCGACGTGCCGCTTCACTCCGGCAGACCGCCCGTGCACGCCGCGCCCGGCTCGGGCGTCTGCTCACCCTGGACGTACGTCTCGAAGAACTTGCCGACGTTCGCGTCGCTCGCGCTCGTCACCGTGCGCTGGTGGCCCCAGGCGCTGAGCATGATCGGGTCCTTCTGGCTCTCGTCGGGGCTCATGAGGGTGTACGGCGTCTGCTTCACCTTCGCCGCCAGCGCCTCGACGTCGGACTTGGACGCCTTGCTGGTGTACGTCACCCAGACCGCGCCGTGCTCCAGCGAGTGCACGGCGTTCTCCTTGCGGAGCTCCTTGGTGTAGACGTCGCCGTTGCAGTTCATCCAGGCGCGGTGGTGGTTGCCGCCGACCGGCGGGTTCATGGGGTACTTCACGGCCGTCTCGACGTGGGTGCTCGCCAGCGTGCCCTTCCAGGTGTTCACGCCGTCCGCGCCGGCGACGAACTTCCCGGTGGTCTTCTTGTCGGCCTGAGGCTCGTCCTTCTTGTCGGACTGCGACTGGATCAGAACGACTCCGCCGACGACGAGACCGGCGACGACCACCACGCTCGCCGCGATGGTGAGGATGCGGTTGCGGCGCTCACGGGCACGCTCGGCACGCCGCATCTCCTCTATCCGAGCCTTGCGTGCCGCGTTGCTCTTGTTCTTGGCGGAGCCCATGAGGTCATGTCCTTCTGGGGAAAGAGACGGTCGGGTCCGCTGATCGTAATGGGGAAGGTGTGACCTTCAGTAGGGCGGCCGATATTTTGAACCGCGGATGCGCATTATCTAGGCTTCGGGACATGCGGCTGTTGCGCTCCACCGATCTGGCCCTGCGCCTCCTGATGCGGCTCGCCGTCCTCGGGGACGCCACGCCGACGACCCGCGAGGTCGCGGCGGACATGGAGGTGCCGTACACGCACGCGGCCAAGGTCGTCGCCGAGCTCCAGCACATGGGGCTGGTCGACGCCCGCCGAGGACGCGGCGGCGGGCTCTCGCTCGGCGACAAGGGCCGGACGGCCTCGGTCGGCGCGATCGTGCGGGCCTTCGAGGGGGAGGGCGACGTCGTCGAGTGCGAGGGCGACCACCCCTGCCCGCTGAACTCCGGATGCCGGCTGCGCGGCGCGCTGCGGCGGGCCCAGGAGGCTTTCTTCGCCTCGCTGGACCCGCTGACGGTGGCCGACGTGACCGCGGACCCGACCGGGCCGCTGCTGCTCCAGATCGGCCGCGCGCCTTGATCCCGGCCGGGCCTCAGCCCTCCTGGGCCAGCCAGAGGTCGGGCCCGAACACCTCGTAGTGGATGTCGGCCGGCGCCACACCCTTGCCGATCAGCTGCGCCCGCACCGCCCGCATGAAGGGCAGCGGACCGCACAGGTACGCACGCGTGCCCCGCGGTACGTCGACGCCGGCGAGGTCGACCAGGCCGGTGCGGTGGGCGGGCACGACCGCCTCGGCGCCGGTCTCGTACCAGAAGTGGACCGAGGCGTCCGCGAGCTTCCCGGCGTACGCCTCGTGGTCCGTGCGCAGGGCATGCTCGGCGGGGGAGCGGTCGCCGTGCACGACCAGCACCGGGCCCTCGTGCCCCTGGTCCGTGAGCTGACCCAGCATGGCGACCATCGGGGTCACACCGATACCGGCGGAGGCCAGCAGCAGCGGCGCGTCGGCCGCGAGGCCGGTGAGCACGAGATCGCCGTACGGCGCCGACAGGCGCAGCCGGTCGCCGACCCCCACGCGCGCGTGGAGGTGGTTCGAGACCTCACCGTCGGGCCCCGCCTCGCCGTGCACCCGCTTCACGCTGAACTGGCGGACCGGTGAGCCGGGGGCGGCGGACAGGCTGTACTGGCGTATCTGCCGGGCCCCGTCCGCCAGCTCCACCTGGACCGAGACGTACTGCCCGGCCCGGAAGCCGGGTGCCGGGCGGCCGTCGGCCGGGCGCAGCCGGAAGGTGGCGACGTCGGCGGTCTCCTCGACACGCGCGACGACCTCCCACGGACGCCACTCGTTCCCGCCCTGCTCCGCGTAAAGCCGCTTCTCGATCGCGATCAGCGCGTTCGCCATCAGCCAGTAGACCTCGTCCCAGGCTGCCGCGACCTCGGGCGTGACGGCCTCGCCGAGCACCTCGACGATGGCGGCGAAGAGGTGCTCGTGGACGAGCTCGTACTGCTCCGCCGTGACGCCCAGGGAGGCGTGCTTGTGGGCGATCCGGCCCAGCATCGCGTCGGGCCGCTCGTCGGGGTGGGCCACCAGATGCGTCGCGAACGCGGCGATCGACCCCGCGAGCGCCTGGCGCTGGGTGCCGGCCGCCTGGTTGCCGCGGTTGAACAGATCGCGCAGCAGTTCGGGGCGGGCGGCGAAGAGCCCGGCGTAGAAGCGCTCGGTGATCTCACCGATGGCCCCGCCGACGACGGGAAGGGTGGCGCGGACGGTGGCGGCGGACTGCTCGGACAGCATCAGGTCTCCTCAGGCTCGGTCGAGTGCCGTGCCCTCATTAAAACTTGCATCCGAGATGCAAATTAAAGCGGGGTGGGTCCTGAGGGGCCGGGCATTACGAATGGGGGTCCGAGCAGGCAAGATGGGCGGCGGAGCAGTACACCGGCATGCCGGGGCCGCGGCGGGACACTTGTCGTAGGCCGTACGTTCGACCCGAGGTCGCTCCGGCGATCAAGGTCCGCAACGCGCCTGAAACGGTGTTGTGGTGTGATGCTCAGGTGCCCGACCGCCTTCTGCGGGACGGAGACAGGCGGCCTGACCAGCAAGGATGGGGAAGCGGAAGATGGACAAGCAGCAGGAGTTCGTGCTCCGGACGTTGGAGGAGCGCGACATCCGTTTCGTACGGCTGTGGTTCACGGACGTGCTGGGCTTCCTCAAGTCCGTGGCCGTGGCCCCCGCCGAACTGGAGCAGGCCTTCGACGAAGGCATCGGCTTCGACGGCTCGGCGATCGAGGGCTTCGCCCGCGTATACGAGTCCGACATGATCGCCAAGCCGGACCCGTCGACCTTCCAGATCCTGCCCTGGCGCGCGGAGGCCCCCGGCACGGCCCGCATGTTCTGCGACATCCTCATGCCGGACGGCTCCCCGTCCTTCGCCGACCCCAGGTACGTGCTCAAGCGCGCCCTGGCCCGCACCTCCGACCTGGGCTTCACCTTCTACACCCACCCGGAGATCGAGTTCTTCCTGCTGAAGGACCGCCCGCTGGACGGCACCCGCCCGACCCCGGCCGACAACTCCGGCTACTTCGACCACACCCCGCAGAACATCGGCATGGACTTCCGCCGCCAGGCGATCACCATGCTGGAGTCCATGGGCATCTCGGTCGAGTTCTCCCACCACGAGGGCGCCCCGGGCCAGCAGGAGATCGACCTGCGCTACGCCGACGCGCTCTCCACGGCCGACAACATCATGACGTTCCGCCTGGTCATGAAGCAGGTGGCGCTGGAACAGGGCGTACAGGCCACGTTCATGCCGAAGCCGTTCTCGGAGCACCCCGGCTCCGGTATGCACACCCACCTGTCCCTGTTCGAGGGCGACCGCAACGCGTTCTACGAGTCGGGCTCCGAGTACCAGCTCTCCAAGGTCGGCCGCTCCTTCATCGCCGGCCTGCTCCGCCACGCCGCGGAGATCTCCGCGGTCACCAACCAGTGGGTGAACTCCTACAAGCGCATCTGGGGCGGCTCGGAGCGCACGGCCGGCGCAGGCGGCGAGGCCCCCTCCTACATCTGCTGGGGCCACAACAACCGCAGCGCCCTGGTCCGGGTCCCGATGTACAAGCCCGGCAAGACCGGCTCCGCGCGCGTGGAGGTCCGCTCCCTCGACTCCGGCGCCAACCCGTACCTGGCCTACGCCGTCCTGCTGGCCGCCGGCCTCAAGGGCATCGAGGAGGGCTACGAACTCCCGCCCGGCGCCGAGGACGACGTGTGGGCCCTCTCCAACGCCGAACGCCGTGCCATGGGCATCGAGCCCCTCCCGCAGAACCTCGGCGAGGCCCTCACCCTCATGGAGAACAGCGACCTGGTCGCCGAGACCCTGGGCGAACACGTCTTCGACTTCTTCCTGCGCAACAAGCGGCAGGAGTGGGAGGAGTACCGCTCGGAGGTCACCGCCTTCGAACTGCGGAAGAATCTGCCGGTTCTTTAGTGCCCAAGCGTTGTGAGGGGCGCGGGTTGTGTGGCGGGTGCTGGCCGGCGGGGGCTGGTCGTGCCCACGCGGCGGAGCCGCATTTCGACACTGCCCCGCGCCCCTGAAGGGTCGGCTAGCTCGACGCCTGCTGCGACAGGAACGCGTGCAGCGGCTCCGTCGCCCGGCGGCGGTACTCCTGGATCGACCAGCCGTTGCCGTCCGGGTCCGTGAAGTACATGAAGGTGGCGCCGTCGTCGGGGGTGTACTGGACCGGCTCGGAGACGTCGAGGCCGCGTTCGGTCAGCTCGGCGTGGGCCGCCTTGATGTCGGCCACGCAGAGCTGGAGGCCCTGATAGGAGCCGGGCTCCGGCCTGGTCTCGCCCTTGGTCATGTCCCAGATGCTGTCACCGAGGGCGATCGAACAGCCGGAACCCGGAGGGGTCAGCTGGACGATGCGCATGCCCGGCATGACCTCCTGGTCGATGTCGACGTGGAAGCCGACCTTGTCCCGGTAGAAGTCGCGGGCCCGGTCGATGTCGCTCACGGGCAGCGGGATCACTTCGAGGGTGAAGTCCATCAGTGGTCCTCCCTGGGGAATCGCCAGCGGGTCTGGCTGAACGGCTCACCCTTACCGAAGCCGAAAACGGTACGTGGCGCCACTGAAAACACGTAGGCGTGTCCCGATCCGTGCCGGAAGGAACCGTTCCACACCTCGAAGTGCCAGAAGGGGCCGTATTTCGTCTCCCACGCCACGGCCAGTTCGTGCAGCCGGGCTTCGTCGGTGATCCGTTCCGCCACGCCCTCCACCACCAGGTCGTAGCCCTCGTTCCAGAGGTTCGTGCCGGTCGTCAGCACCAGATTCGGGTTCTGTGCGAGGTTCCTCGCCTTGCGTTCCTCCGGGCCCGTGCAGAAGTGCAGCGCGCCCCGCGACCACACCGCCGGCAGCGGGGTCACATGCGGACGCCCGTCCGGCCGTACCGTCGAGATCCAGAACAGCTCGGCCTCGGACAGCAGCTTCTCCGCCTGCGACCAGGGGACCGCGGTCGCCGTCTCGTCGCTGTAGCGCGTGTCCAGTCGGGTCAGTGGTTGGTTGTCGGTCATCGGCCGCCCTCCAGATGCGTCGCAGGACCTCTCCCTCTGCAGAGAAGACCACCCTGAGCGCCGGAACTCATCGGCGCCACTTCCAGGCTCTGCGGCTAGGCTCGACCGCGTACGACCTTGATCGGGTGCGTACGACCCCGATCGGACGGGAGGGCGAGCATGACGGCGCCGGGGCGCAGGAGCAGTACCTTCACGCGGCTGCTGCGACACGGATTCACCGACCCGTCGGCCGCCGAGCGGCTCCTGGAGAGCCCCGAGCTCGCGCCGATCCGCAACGACCCGGTGCTGCTGGAGGCCCTCGGCGGCACCGCCGACCCCGACCTCGCCCTGGGCGGCCTCGTCCGGCTCGTCGAGGCCCAGCCCGACGCCACCGCACAGCGGGAGCTGCTCGACACGGTGATAGCGGCCAAGCCGCTGCGCGACCGGCTGCTCGGCGTGCTCGGCGCCTCCGCCGCGCTCGCCGACCACCTGGCCCGCCACCCCGGCGACTGGCAGGCGCTGGTCATGTACGAACCGCGGGACCTGCACCCCGAGGTCGAGGAGTTCGAGCAGGGCCTCGCCGGGGCCACCGACCCGGTGTCGCTGCGCGTCGCCTACCGGCGCTGCCTGCTGTCCATCGCCGCACGGGACGTCTGCGGCACCACCGACCTCGCCCAGACCGCCGCCGAGCTCGCCGACCTCGCCACCGCGACCCTGCGCGCCGCCCTCGCCATCGCCCGCGCCGCCGCGCCCGAGGACGCCTCGCAGTGCCGGCTCGCGGTGATCGCGATGGGCAAGTGCGGGGGCCACGAACTCAATTACGTCTCCGACGTCGACGTCATCTTCGTAGGGGAGACGGCCGACGGAGCCGATGAGGGCAAGGCGCTGCGCTCGGCCACCAAGCTCGCCTCGCACATGATGCGGATCTGCTCCGAGACCACCGTCGAGGGCTCCATCTGGCCCGTGGACGCCAACCTGCGCCCCGAGGGCAGGAACGGCCCCCTGGTGCGCACCCTCAGCAGCCATCTCGCCTACTACCGGCGCTGGGCCAAGACCTGGGAGTTCCAGGCGCTGCTCAAGGCCCGCCCGGTGGCCGGCGACATCGAGCTCGGCGAGGAGTACGTCGCCGCCCTCGAACCGCTGGTCTGGAAGGCCGCCGAGCGGGACAACTTCGTCCCCGACGTGCAGAAGATGCGGCGCAGGGTCGTCGAGAACATCCCGGTCTCCGAGCTGGACCGGCAGCTCAAACTCGGCCCGGGCGGGCTGCGGGACGTCGAATTCGCCGTACAGCTCCTGCAGTTGGTGCACGGCCGCGACGACGCCTCGCTGCGCAGCGGCACCACCCTGGACGCCCTGCAGGCGCTCGCCGCGGGCGGCTACGTCGGGCGCGCGGACGCCGCGCAGCTCGACACCGCCTACCGCTTCCTGCGCTCCATGGAGCACCGCATCCAGCTCTACCGGCTGCGGCGCACCCACCTGGTGCCCGAGGACGAGGCGGACCTGCGGCGCATCGGGCGCTCGCTGGGGCTGCGCGTCGATCCGGTCGCCGAGCTGAACCGCGAGTGGCGACGGCACGCGAGTGTCGTACGACGGCTGCACGAGAAGCTCTTCTACCGGCCGCTGCTCGACGCGGTCGCCCAACTCGCCCCGGGCGAGGCGAAGTTGAGCGCCGGTGCGGCCCGGGAGCGGCTGATCGCGCTCGGGTACGCCGATCCCGCCGCGGCCCTGCGGCATCTGGAGGCGCTGGCCTCGGGCGTCACCCGCAAGGCGGCGATCCAACGCACGCTGCTGCCGGTGCTCCTGGGGTGGTTCGCCGACTCCGCCGATCCGGACGCGGGGCTGCTGAACTTCCGCAAGGTGTCGGACGCGCTCGGCAAGACCCCTTGGTATCTGCGGCTGTTGCGGGACGAGGGCGCCGCCGCCGAGAACCTCGCCCGGGTGCTGTCGGCCGGCCGTCTCGCCCCCGATCTGCTGATGCGGGCACCGGAGGCGGTCGCGCTGCTCGGCGACGGCGACGGCGGCACCGGGCTGGAGCCCCGCTCGCGCCGGCACCTGGAGCAGGAGATCCTCGCCGCGGTCGGCCGCGCGGACGGCGGCGTCCAGGCTGTCACGGCGGCGCGTGGCGTGCGCCGCCGGGAGCTGTTCCGTACGGCCGCCGCCGACATCGTCGACTCCTACGGCACCGAGACCAAGCCCGCCGAGGCCGATCAGGGCGCGCTGGTGGACCGGGTCGGGGCCGCGGTGTCCGATCTGACCGCGGCGACGCTGGCGGGCACCTTGCGGGCGGTCGTCCGGGAGAACTGGGGCGACACCCTGCCGACCCGGTTCGCGATCATCGGCATGGGGCGGTTCGGCGGCCACGAGCTGGGATACGGCAGTGACGCCGACGTCCTGTTCGTGCACGAGCCGCAGGACGGGGTCGACGAGCATGAGGCCGCCGCCGCGGCCAACCGGGTCGTCAGCGAGATGCGGCGGCTGCTCCAGGTTCCCAGCGCGGATCCGCCGCTGCTGATCGACGCCGATCTGCGGCCGGAGGGCAAGTCGGGGCCGCTGGTGCGCACGCTGAACTCTTACGCGGCGTACTACCGACGGTGGTCGCTGGTGTGGGAGTCGCAGGCGCTGCTGCGGGCCGAGCCGGTCGCGGGGGACGCGGAGCTGGCGGGGCGGTTCATGGAGCTGATCGATCCGCTGCGGTATCCCGCCGAGGGGCTCGGCGAGGACGCCGTGCGGGAGATCCGGCGGCTGAAGGCCCGTATGGAGTCCGAGCGGTTGCCTCGGGGGGCCGATCCCAAGCTGCACTCCAAGCTCGGGCCGGGCGGGCTGTCCGACGTGGAGTGGACCGTGCAACTGCTCCAGCTCCAGCACGGGTGGGCCGAGCCGGGGCTGCGGACGACGCGGACGCGGGAGGCGCTGGCCGCCGCCTGTGCGGCCGGGCTCATTCCGGCCGAGGAGGCGGAGATCCTGGACGAGGCGTGGGTGCTGGCCACGCGGGTGCGCAACGCCGTGATGCTGGTGCGGGGGCGGGCCGGGGACACCTTCCCGTCCGATGCGCGTGAGCTGGCTGCCGTGGGGCGGTATCTGGGGTACGAGCCGGGGCACGTGGGGGACATGCTCGATGCGTATCGGCGTACGGCGCGGCGGGCTCGGGGTGTGGTGGAGGAGCTGTTCTACGGGGGATGACGCCCGTGGGGTGGGGTGCGGCTCGATGCCTGCGGCGGCCCGTGGCGGTGTGTGGGGGTGCGTCTCGCGCCTACGGTTTGGGGGTGAGTCGGGGCCGCGCCGGGGGGTGTCCGTCCTCGGTCGGGCGGTTGCCGTCGGGAGAGAGGTGCTGTTTCTTGACGCCCGCCGCTGCGGGCGGACACCCCCCGGCACGTCCCCTGCCCGCCGTGCGCGGCTTGGGCACCGTCCGGGGCAGGGAGTACGGCAGCGCTCCGTACCAGAGGCGTGCCACCGTGTAGCCGAAGGCCAGGCAGATGAGGCCGCCGACCGCGTCCAGCCAGAAGTGGTTGGCCGTCGCGACGATCACGACGAGGGTGGCCGCTGGGTAGAGCAGGCCCAGGATCCGGACCCAGGGGATGCGTGCCAGCGCGAAGATCGTCAGGCCGCTCCAGAGCGACCAGCCGATGTGCATCGACGGCATCGCGGCGTACTGGTTCGACATGTTCTTCAGGTCGCCGGAGGCCATCGAGCCCCAGGTGTCGTGGACCAGGACCGTGTCGATGAAGGTGGTGTTGGTCATCAGGCGGGGAGGAGCCAGTGGGTACAGGTAGTAACCGATGAGGGCTACGCCTGTGGTGGCGAAGAGGACCAGTCTCGTTGCCGCGTAGCGGCCCGGGTGGCTGCGGTAGAGCCAGACCAGGACGGCCAGGGTGATGATGAAGTGCAGCGTCGCGTAGTAGTAGTTCATGCCGACGATGAGCCAAGTCACCGAGTTCACGGCGTGGTTGATCGACTCCTCCACCGCGAGGCCGAGGCTGTGTTCCAGGTTCCAGAGCCAGTCGGCGTTGCGCAGGGCCTCCGCCTTTTGCTCCGGGACCGCGTTGCGGATCAGTGAGTACGTCCAGTAACTCACCGCGATCAGCAGGATCTCGAACCAGAGGCGAGGTCGGCGGGGGGTGCGCAGGCGGCGCAGGCGGCTCCGCCCCGTCTCGTCCGCGACAGGGTGCGGAACGGCCGCTTCCCGGCCCTCCAATGTCGTCACGGTCGTGTCACCCATAGGCACAGAGTCTGCCAGAAAAGACTTCCCCGACCGATCATCCTCCCGATGGGTTCAGGGCGCACGTTCTACGGCCCGCGGAGCGCCTCTTCTCCTACCAACGCAGGGGCGGGCGTGGTGATTCTCCGCCCTGCGGACGACTTAGGGGCGAACCCTGTCACCAGGTGCCGAAGCGGTCGAACCGCGCACCACCAGCTCCGGCATGAACACGAACTCACTGTGCGGCGCGGGGGTCCCGCCGATCTCTTCCAGCAGCGTGCGTACCGCGGCCTGGCCCATCGCCGGGACCGGCTTGCGGATCGTGGTGAGCGGCGGGTCCGTGAAGGCGATCAAGGGGGAGTCGTCGAAACCTACGACGGAAATGTCCTTGGGGACGTCCAGGCCGTGCTGGCGGGCCGCGCGTATCGCGCCCAGCGCCATCATGTCGCTGGCGCAGACCACCGCGGTGCAGTCACGGGAGATGAGGGCCGTCGCGGCCGCCTGGCCGCCCTCCAGCGTGTAGAGGGAGTGCTGGATCAGCTCGGTCTCGATGACGTCGGTGGGGAGGTTCAGCCGGTCCTGGACCGCGCGGACGAAGCCCTCGATCTTGCGCTGGACCGGGACGAAGCGCTTGGGGCCCAGTGCCAGGCCGATGCGGGTGTGGCCCAGGGAGGCGAGGTGCGTCACGGCCAGGGTCATCGCCGCGCGGTCGTCGGGCGAGATGAACGGTGCCTGGACCTTGGGGGAGAAGCCGTCCACCAGGACGAAGGGGACACCCTGGGCGCGCAGCCGCTCGTAGCGCTGCATGTCGGCGGTGGTGTCGGCGTGCAGACCGGAGACGTAGATGATGCCGGCCACTCCGCGGTCCACGAGCATCTCGGTGAGCTCGTCCTCGGTGGAGCCGCCGGGGGTCTGGGTGGCCAGGACGGGGGTGTAGCCCTGCCTGGTCAGTGCTTGGCCGATGACCTGGGCCAGGGCCGGGAATATCGGGTTCTCCAGCTCCGGCGTGATCAGGCCCACCAGGCCCTCGCTGCGCTGGCGCAGTCTCACCGGGCGCTCATAACCGAGCACGTCGAGTGCGGCCAGCACGGACTGGCGGGTGGTGGCGGCGACGCCCGGCTTCCCGTTGAGGACGCGGCTGACGGTCGCTTCGCTCACCCCCGCCTGCGCAGCGATGTCCGCAAGCCGTGTGGTCACGGCACTGGACTGTACCGGCCGTATGTCGCCTTGCACACCAATCGGACGCCGTGGGCGACCTGTTGACCGGCCGCGCCCGGGCTGCTGGGTCATCGCGCTCCCTCGTGAAAGTGATGGCAAGAGCTTGCAGAGTCTTGCACAAGTGGCCCGAGTACCGCTCCACCGCTGTAAAGAAGCGTCTCATGGCGGTCGCACAGCGGTCACGCCCCGGTAACTTCCGTGTCCTCTTGCACTTTTTTTCTGCAAGGTCTTTCGCAAGTCTTTCAGCGCTGTTACGTTCACGTCGCCCGGCCGCTCCATCGGCGCAGTCGGCAAGACAGCAGGGCTCGGCAGACGGGGCCGCCCTGCATCACACGGGCTTTCACCCTCAAGGAGAACTCATGCGGCGTGGCATAGCGGCCACCGCGCTGGTGGCGTCCCTCGCCCTGGCGGCGACGGCCTGCGGCGGCGGGGACGACAGTGGCAGCGACTCGAGCGGGCCGGTGACCCTCACCTGGTGGGACACCTCCAACGCCACCAATGAGGCGCCGACGTACCAGGCCTTGGTCAAGGAGTTCGAGGCCGCCAACAAGGACATCAAGGTCAAGTACGTCAACGTCCCCTTCGACCAGGCGCAGAACAAGTTCGACACCGCCGCCGGTTCCAAGGGCGCCCCGGACATCCTGCGCTCCGAGGTCGGCTGGACCCCCGCCTTCGCCAAGAAGGGCTTCTTCCTGCCGCTGGACGGCACCGAGGCCCTCGCCGACCAGGCCAAGTTCCAGCCCAGCCTGATCGAGCAGGCCAAGTACGAGGACAAGGTCTACGGCGTTCCGTTCACCACGGACACCCTCGCCTTCGTCTACAACAAGGACCTGTTCAAGAAGGCCGGCGTCGAGGCCCCCAAGACCTGGGACGACCTGAAGAAGGCCGCCGCCACGATCAAGGCCAAGACCGGCGTCGACGGCTACTGGGGCTCCACCCAGGCCTACTACGCCCAGACGTTCCTCTACGGCGAGGGCACCGACACCGTCGACGCCGACGCCAAGAAGATCACCGTCAACGGCGCCGAGGCCAAGAAGGGCTACGGCACCTGGCTGAGCCTCTTCGACGGCAAGGGCCTGCACAAGGCCGACACCACCGCCGACGCCTACGCCCACATCCAGGAGGCGTTCGTCAACGGCAAGGTCGCCTCGATCATGCAGGGCCCGTGGGAGATCACCAACTTCTACAAGGGCTCCGCGTTCAAGGACAAGGCCAACCTCGGCATCGCCACCGTCCCGGCCGGCTCCGCCGGCAAGGCGGGCGCCCCGACCGGTGGTCACAACCTGTCGGTCTACGCCGGCTCCGACGAGGCCCACCAGAAGGCCGCGCTGAAGTTCGTGAACTTCATGACCTCGGCGAAGGCCCAGGAGACCATCGCGCTGAAGAACAACACGCTGCCCACCCGCGACGACGCCTACACCGCCGAGGTCAAGGCCGACCCGGGCATCGCCGGCTACCAGGGTGTCCTCGCCGCCGCCCAGCCGCGCCCGGCGCTGCCCGAGTACAGCTCCCTGTGGGGCCCGCTGGACGCCGAGCTGCTGAAGATCGCCGGTGGCAAGGTGTCCCTGGACAAGGGCCTGAGCACCGCCGAGACCTCCATCGCCAAGCTGGTCCCGGACTTCACCAAGTGACCCCGAGTGGCCGCCGGAGCTCCCTGATCATGGGGGGAGAGTTCCGGCGGCCACCGGCCTGTGCGTCGTACACCCTGATCCGTCGATCCTCATGAAGGTTGTCGAACCATGACAGTCGCCATCGACCGCGCGACCGGCAAGCGCCGCGGTGATCGCGCGCCGCGGCCCGGGCTGGGCCAGCGCCTGAAGCACGGCTACCAGAAGCACTGGTACGCCTACGCGATGATCGCCCCCGTGGTGGTCGTCCTCGGTGTGCTCGTCGTGTACCCGCTGGTGTACGGCTTCTACCTCACGCTCACCGACGCCAACAGCCTGAACAGCGCCCGAACGATCGGCGTCAACGAGATCGAGGCCACGTACAAGTTCATCGGCTTCGACAACTACGCCGACATCCTGTGGGGCGACACGGCGTACGACCGCTTCTGGTCGCACTTCATCTGGACGATCTTCTGGACCGCGGCCTGCGTCACCCTCCACTACACGATCGGCCTCGGCCTGGCCCTGCTGCTCAACCAGAAGCTGCGCGGGCGCACCCTGTACCGGCTGGTCCTGATCCTGCCGTGGGCCGTGCCGACCTTCGTCACCGTCTTCGGCTGGCGGTTCATGCTCGCCGACGGCGGCATCATCAACTCGTTCCTGGAGACACTGCACCTGCCGACGCCGCTGTGGCTGGAGGACACCTTCTGGCAGCGGTTCGCCGCGATCATGGTCAACACCTGGTGCGGTGTGCCGTTCATGATGCTCTCGCTGCTCGGCGGGCTGCAGTCCATCGACTCCTCGCTGTACGAGGCCGCCGAGATGGACGGCGCGAGCCGGTGGCAGCAGTTCCGGTACGTCACCCTGCCCGGCCTGCGGTCCGTCAGCTCCACCGTCGTCCTGCTCGGCATCATCTGGACCTTCAACCAGTTCGCCATCATCTTCCTGCTGTTCGGCGACACCGCCCCGGACGCGCAGATCCTGGTGACCTGGGCCTACTACCTCGGCTTCGGACAGCAGCCGCGCGACTTCGCGCAGTCGGCCGCCTACGGCATGCTGCTGCTGGCCATCCTGATCGTCTTCACCTCCTTCTACCGCCGCTGGCTGAACCGCAATGAGCAGCAGCTCGCGATCTGAGGCAGGAGTCCCCATGAGTACGACCACTGTTGAGAACCCGGTGAACAAGCAGGACTCCGTGAAGCCGGCCGCCCCGCGCCGGGTGCGCCGCGGTGAGAACAGCCGCGGGACGTCCGTCGTCTCCCACGGCCTGCTGATCGTGGCGAGCCTGATCGCGCTCTTCCCGGTGGCCTGGCTGGTCTTCCTGTCGCTCGGCCCGGACAAGGACGACTACCTGCACCCCGGCGGCATCTGGAAGAAGATGACGCTGGACAACTACACGTTCGTCCTCCAGGAGACGAAGTTCTTCGACTGGCTGACCAGCACACTCATCGTCACGCTGGGCACCACCCTGATCGGCGTCGTGATCTCCGCGACCACCGGCTACGCGGTCTCACGGATGCGCTTCCCGGGCTACAAGAAGTTCATGTGGGTGCTGCTCGTGACCCAGATGTTCCCGGTGGCCGTGCTGATGGTGCCGATGTACCAGATCCTGTCCGAGGTCCAGCTGATCGACAACTACCTCGGCCTGATCCTGGTCTACTGCTCGACGACCGTGCCGTACTGTGCCTGGCTGATGAAGGGCTACTTCGACACGATCCCGTTCGAGATCGACGAGGCGGGACGCGTCGACGGACTGAGCCCCTTCGGCACCTTCGCGCGGCTGATCCTGCCGCTCGCCAAGCCGGGCCTCGCGGTCGCCGCGTTCTACAGCTTCCTCACGGCCTTCGGCGAGGTCGCGTTCGCGTCGACGTTCATGCTGTCCGACACGAAGTACACCTTCGCGGTCGGGCTCCAGACCTTCGTGAGTGAGCATGACGCGCAGCGCAACCTGATGGCCGCGACCGCGGTGCTGATCGCCATACCCGTTTCCGCCTTCTTCTACTTCGTGCAGAAGAACCTGGTGACCGGGCTTACGGCCGGCGGCACGAAGGGGTGACCTCGGCAGTGGATCGTGCGCGGCGCCGTCGTGGCTGGTCGCGCAGTTCCCCGCGCCCCTTGAGGGGGCGCTGCCCCCTCACCCCCCTGGAAACCCGAGGCGGTCGCGGTGTCCATCCGACCCCGCTGTCACCGCGGCCGCCTCGTCATCACCGTTGTACGCACACCTGACCCCCTGACCCTTCCCCACCGCACCAAGGACGCCATGAGCCAGCAGCACTCCGCCATCGCCCCGGCCCCGCGCTCCGCCGAAGCCCGGCGCAGCGACTGGTGGCGGGACGCGGTGATCTACCAGGTCTATCCGCGCAGCTTCGCCGACAGCAACGGCGACGGCATGGGCGACCTGGAAGGCGTACGCTCCCGACTCCCTTACCTGCGCGACCTCGGCGTCGACGCCGTGTGGCTGAGCCCCTTCTACGCCTCGCCGCAGGCCGACGCCGGCTACGACGTCGCCGACTACCGTGCCGTCGACCCGATGTTCGGCAACCTGCTCGACGCGGACGCGCTGATCCGTGACGCCCGTGAGCTGGGCCTGCGGATCATCGTCGACCTGGTCCCCAACCACTCCTCCGACCAGCACGAGTGGTTCAAGCGTGCCGTCGCGGAGGGGCCGGACTCCCCGCTGCGCGACCGCTACCACTTCCGTCCCGGCAAGGGCGCGAACGGTGAACTGCCGCCCAACGACTGGGAGTCCATCTTCGGCGGCCCGGCCTGGACGCGGGTCACCGAGCCCGACGGCACCCCCGGCGAGTGGTACCTCCACCTCTTCGCCCCCGAGCAGCCCGACTTCAACTGGGAACACCCGGCGGTCGGCGACGAGTTCCGCTCGATCCTGCGCTTCTGGCTCGACATGGGCGTCGACGGCTTCCGTATCGACGTCGCCCACGGCCTGGTGAAGGCGGAGGGGCTGCCCGACCTCGGATCCCATGATCAGCTCAAGCTGCTGGGCAACGATGTCATGCCGTTCTTCGACCAGGACGGTGTGCACGCGATCTACCGCCAGTGGCGCACGATCCTCGACGAATATGCCGGGGAGCGGATCTTCGTCGCCGAGGCGTGGACCCCGACCGTCGAGCGCACCGCGCACTACGTCCGCCCGGACGAGCTGCACCAGGCCTTCAACTTCCAGTACCTGTCGACGGACTGGGACGCGGAGGAGCTGCGCAAGTGCGTCGACCGCACCCTGGAGGCCATGCGCCCCGTCGGCGCCCCCGCCACCTGGGTGCTGTCCAACCACGACGTCACCCGGCACGCCACCCGCTTCGCCAACCCGCCCGGCCTCGGCACCCAGATCCGCACCGCCGGCGACCGCGCGCTGGGCCTGCGTCGTGCCCGCGCCGCCTCCCTGCTGATGCTGGCCCTGCCCGGTTCGGCGTACATCTACCAGGGCGAGGAGCTGGGCCTGCCGGACGTCGTCGACCTGCCGGACGAGGTCAGGCAGGACCCCGCCTACTTCCGCGGCGCCGGTCAGGACGGCTTCCGCGACGGCTGCCGGGTGCCGATCCCGTGGACGCGTACGGGGTCGTCGTACGGCTTCGGCGCCGGTGGCAGCTGGCTGCCGCAGCCGGCGGGCTGGGGTGAGCTGAGCGTCGAGGCGCAGACCGGTGACGCCGACTCCACCCTGGAGCTGTACCGCTCGGCGCTCGCCGTCCGCCGCGCCCAGCCGGACCTGGGTGCCGGCGACGCGGTGGAGTGGCTGAAGGCACCCGAGGGTGTTCTCGCCTTCCGGCGCGGCGAGTTCGTGTGCGTCGCGAACACCGGCGGCGAGTCGGTGACGACCCCGTCGTACGGCCGGCTGCTGCTGGCCAGCGGTGAGATCAGCGAGACGGACGGCGAGGCGAAACTGCCCGGCGACACCACGGTGTGGTGGACGACGGCCTGACCTGACGGTCGTCCGCTCCACAACTTCTTTCGTTGAACTTCGCACGGCCCGCTGCCCTTTTGGGCGGCGGGCCTTTAACATCTGGCCACCGCAAGGTTTCTGAAAGATTGCAGCAAGAACCTTCAACGGAGAAGGACCCCACATGGCCAGCAGCAGGACACTGGCGAGTGCGCTCGCGCTCGCCGCGGCGGCAGCGGTCGCCGCCCCCGTCACCGCCCATGCCTCCCCACCCGGCACCAAGGACGTCACCGCGGTGATGTTCGAGTGGAACTTCGCCTCGGTCGCCAAGGAGTGCACCAACACCCTCGGCCCGGCCGGCTACGGATATGTGCAGGTCTCCCCGCCCGCCGAGCACATACAGGGCGCGCAGTGGTGGACCTCGTACCAGCCGGTGAGCTACAGGATCGCCGGTCGCCTCGGTGACCGTACGGCCTTCCAGAACATGGTGAACACCTGCCACTCGGCCGGCGTCAAGGTCGTCGTCGACACGGTCATCAACCACATGGCGGCGGGCAGCGGCACCGGCACCGGCGGCTCGTCGTACACGAAGTACAACTACCCGGGCCTGTACTCGTCGTTCGACTTCGACGACTGCACCAGCCAGATCAGCAACTACCAGGACCGCTGGAACGTCCAGCACTGCGAACTGGTCGGCCTCGCCGACCTGGACACCGGTGAGTCCTACGTCCGCGGTGCCATCGCCGGCTACATGAACGACCTGCTCTCGCTCGGCGTCGACGGCTTCCGCATCGACGCGGCCAAGCACATGGACGCCGCCGACCTCGCCAACATCAAGTCCCGGCTCAGCAACCCCTCGGTGTACTGGAAGCAGGAGGTCATCCACGGCAGCGGCGAGGCCGTCCAGCCGACCGAGTACACGGGCAACGGCGACGTCCAGGAGTTCCGGTACGCGTACGACCTCAAGCGCGTCTTCAACAACGAGAACCTCGCCTATCTGAAGAACTACGGCGAGGGCTGGGGCTATATGAGCAGCGGCGTCTCCGGTGTCTTCGTGGACAACCACGACACCGAGCGCAACGGCTCCACGCTCAGCTACAAGGACAACGCCAACTACACCCTGGCCAATGTCTTCATGCTGGCCTGGCCCTACGGCGCGCCCGACATCAACTCCGGCTACGAGTTCTCCGACACGGACGCCGGGCCGCCCAACGGCGGTTCGGTGACCGCCTGCTGGCAGAACGGCTGGAAGTGCCAGCACAACTGGCCGGAGATCAAGTCGATGGTCGCCTTCCGCAACGCCACCCGCGGCGAGTCGGTCACCAACTGGTGGGACAACGGGGGCGACGCCATCGCCTTCGGGCGGGGCGGCAAGGGCTACGTCGCCATCAACCACGAGTCGGGCAGCCTGAGCCGCACCTACCAGACCTCCCTGCCCGCCGGGACGTACTGCAACGTGCAGAACAACACGACCGTGACCGTGAACTCCGGCGGCCAGTTCACCGCCACCCTCGGCGCCAACACGGCCCTGGCGATCTACGCCGGCAAGTCGAGCTGCTGAGCGGCCGACTGAAAGTTTTTGCCGATGGTTTCAAGCCTCTTGCTGTAAGTGTTGCGGCGGCGATACGGTCGCGCGGGGTCGGACCCAAAGAGCCGTAATCGCAAGGAGCCCATCTGTGATACCGAGATGGCCGACGCCGTCGAGGCGCCGAACCGCCCATGCCGGACGGGTCGCTGCGGTCACCGTGACCGCGCTGGCCGCAGCGCTCGTCCAGCCACTCGCGGCGCGGGCCGACACCCCGCCCCCACCTCCCTCCGACGCCAGGCTCGCCGCCGAGCCGGCCCGGCACGACGCCACCCGCGACCAGTTCTACTTCGTTCTGCCGGACCGTTTCGCCAATGGCGACACCGGCAACGACAAGGGCGGCCTGACCGGATCCCGCCTCGCCACCGGGTACGACCCCACCGACAAGGGCTTCTACCAGGGCGGCGACCTCAAGGGCCTGACCAAGCGCCTCGACTACATCAAGGGCCTCGGCACCACCGCCATCTGGATGGCCCCGATCTTCAAGAACCAGCCCGTGCAGGGCACCGGGAGCGACGCCTCCGCCGCCTACCACGGTTACTGGATCACCGACTTCACCCAGGTCGACCCGCACTTCGGCACCAACAAGGACCTCGAAACCCTCATCTCCAAGGCGCATGCCAAGGGCATGAAGGTCTTCTTCGACGTCATCACCAACCACACGGCCGACGTCGTCGACTACGAGGAGAAGTCCTACGACTACCTCGCCAAGGGCGCCTTCCCGTACCTGACCAAGGACGGCAAGCCGTTCGACGACGCCGACTACGCGGACGGTAAGTCCGGCTTCCCGGCCGTCGACGAGGACTCCTTCCCGCGTACGCCGAAGGTCGCCAAGAACAACAAGGTGCCGTCGTGGCTCAACGACCCGACGATGTACCACAACCGGGGCGACTCGACCTTCGCCGGTGAGAGCTCCGCCCACGGCGACTTCTCCGGCCTCGACGACCTGTGGACCGAGCGTCCCGAGGTCGTCAGCGGTATGGAGCGGATCTACCAGCGCTGGGTGCGGGACTTCGACATCGACGGCTTCCGGATCGACACCGTGAAGCACGTCAACATGGAGTTCTGGACCCAGTGGGCCACCGCCCTCGACTCCTATGCCGCCAAGCAGGGCCGTGACGACTTCTTCATGTTCGGCGAGGTGTACTCCGCCGACACGTCGATCACCTCGCCGTACGTCACCCAGGGCCGCCTCGACGCCACCCTCGACTTCCCCTTCCAGGAAGCCGCACGGCAGTACGCCTCCCAGGGCGGCAGCGCGAAGAAGCTCGCCGGCGTCTTCGGCGACGACTACAAGTACACGACCGACAAGGCGAACGCCTACGAACAGGTCACCTTCCTCGGCAACCACGACATGGGCCGCATCGGGTACTTCCTGAACCAGGACAACCCGAAGGCCGCGGACGCCGAGCTGGTGAAGAAGGCGAAGCTCGCCAACGAGCTGATGTTCCTCAGCCGCGGCAACCCGGTCGTCTACTACGGCGACGAACAGGGCTTCACCGGCGCCGGCGGCGACAAGGACGCCCGTCAGACCCTCTTCGCCTCGAAGACCGCCGACTACCTCGACGACGACCAGCTCGGCACCGACCGCACCCACGCGAGCGACGCCTACGACACCAAGGCCCCGCTCTACCGGCAGATCAGCGCCCTCTCCGAGCTCCGCAGGGCCAACCCGGCCCTCGCCGACGGCGTCCAGAGCGAGCGCTACGCGGCCGACGGCGCCGGCATCTACGCCTTCTCCCGCACCGACACCCGCACGGGCACCGAGTACGTCGTCGCCTTCAACAACGCGGACGAGGCGCGCACGGCCACCTTCGCGACCGGTTCGGCCGGCATGACCTTCAAGGGGATTTACGGCAGCAGCGCCACCCTGAGGAGCGACGCCGACAAGAAGGTCACCGTCACCGTCCCGGCCGGTTCGGCGGTCGTCCACAAGGCGGCCGGCAAGCTCGCCAAGCCCGCGACCGCACCGACGATCAGCCTGAAGGCCCCGGCCGCCGGCGCCACCGGCACCGTCGAGATGGGTGCCGACGTCGACGGCGGACAGCTCAACCGGGTCGTCTTCGCCGCCCAGGTCGGCGGCGGCAAGTGGAAGACCCTCGGCTCCGCCGACCACGCCCCGTACAAGGTCACCCAGACCATCGGCGAGGACGTGCCGGCCGGCACCGCCCTGCGCTACAAGGCCGTCGTGATCGACTCGGCGGGCCGCACGAAGAGCGCCACGGCGGCCTCCACCACGGGCACCCCGCCCGCGCCCGAGACGCCCACCGCCTCCTCCCGCGACTACGCGGTCGTCCACTACAAGCGCGCCGACGGCGACTACGCGAACTGGGGCGTGTACGCCTGGGGCGACCTCGCCGACGGGGAGTCCACCAACTGGCCGGACAGCCACCCCTTCACCGGCCGTGACTCCTACGGCGCCTTCGCCTACGTCAAGCTGAAGCCCGGCGCCTCGTCCGTCGGCTACCTCGTCATCGACAAGGACGGCAACAAGGACGTCTCCACCGACCGCACGATCGACGTCACCAAGACCGGCGAGATCTGGGTCGAGCAGGGCAAGGAGGCCGTGCTGACCGAGAAGCCGGCGGCCGACTACCCGGCGCCGGACAAGTCCAAGGCAGTCCTGCACTACCACCGCGCCGACGGGAACTACGACGGCTGGGGACTGCACACCTGGACGGGTGCCGCGAACCCCACCGAGTGGTCGAACCCCCTGAAGCCGGTGAAGACTGACAGTTATGGTGCGGTCTTCGAGGTACCGCTCACCGACGGTGCCACCAGCCTCAGCTACATCCTCCACAAGGGCGACGAGAAGGACCTGCCCGCCGACCAGTCGCTCGACCTCACGGCGAACGGCCATGAGGTGTGGCTGTTGAGCGGCCAGGAGAAGTACCTGCTCCCGCAGCCGGCCGGGTCCGCCGCCGCGCTCGACCTGACCACCTCCAAGGCGGTCTGGATCGACCGGAACACGCTCGCCTGGAACGGCTCCGAGGCCGCCGCCTCCACCCAGCTGCAGTACAGCCGGGACGGCGGGATCGCGGTGAAGGACGGCGCGCTGACCGGCCACGCCAAGTGGCTGCGGCTGTCGAAGAGCTCCCTCACCGACACCCAGAAGGCGAAGTTCCCGCACCTGAAGGACTACACCGCCTTCTCCGTCGACCCACGCGACCGCGACCGGGTCCGCGAGGCCCTGCGCGGCCAGGTCGTCGCCTCCCAGCACGCCGCGAACGGTGCCGTGCTCGCCGCGACCGGGGTGCAGATCGCGGGCGTCCTCGACGACCTGTACCCGGGCGCGACGAAGGCGGACCTCGGGCCGGTCTTCGACAAGGGCCGCCCGACGCTCTCCGTGTGGGCGCCTACGGCACAGTCCGTGAAGCTGGAGATCGGCGACTCCACGGTCGCCATGAAGCGCAGCGACAGCACCGGCGTCTGGTCCGTCACCGGCTCCAAGTCCTGGAAGAACAAGCCGTACCGGTACGTCGTGAAGGTCTGGGCGCCCAGCGTCCGCGAGGTCGTCACCAACAAGGTCACCGACCCCTACTCGGTCGCCCTGACCGCGAACTCCGAGCGCAGCCTGCTCGTCGACCTCGACGACCGGACCCTGGCGCCGACCGGCTGGTCCACCTACACCAAGCCCAAGGCGGTGCCGCTGAAGGACGCGCAGATCCAGGAGCTGCACGTCCGCGACTTCTCGGTGGCGGACAAGACGGTGCCCGCCAAGGACAAGGGCACCTACCTCGCCTTCACCGACAAACTCAGCGACGGCTCCAAGCACCTGAAGAAGCTGGCCGAGGCCGGCACGTCGTACGTCCATCTGCTGCCGGCCTTCGACATCGCCACCATCCCCGAACGCCGCGCCGACCAGGCGACCACCGACTGCGACCTCGCCTCCTTCCCGGCCGACTCCGACAAGCAGCAGGAGTGCGTGGCGAAGATCGCCGCGAAGGACGCCTACAACTGGGGTTACGACCCGTACCACTACACGGTCCCGGAGGGTTCGTACGCCTCCGACCCCGACGGCACCGCGCGTACCGTCGAGTTCCGCAAGATGGTCAAGGCGCTCAACGAGGACGGCCTGCGCGTGGTCATGGACGTCGTCTACAACCACACGGCGGCCAGTGGCCAGGCGGACACCAGCGTCCTGGACCGCGTCGTCCCCGGCTACTACCAGCGTCTTCTGCCCGACGGCTCGGTCGCGAACAGCACCTGCTGCGCCAACACCGCCACCGAGAACGCCATGATGGGCAAGCTGGTCGTCGACTCGATCGTCACCTGGGCCAAGAAGTACAAGGTCGACGGCTTCCGCTTCGACCTCATGGGCCACCACCCCAAGGCCAACATCCTGGCGGTCCGCAAGGCCCTGGACGCGCTGACCCTCGCCAAGGACGGCGTCGACGGCAAGAAGATCATCCTGTACGGCGAGGGCTGGAACTTCGGCGAGGTCGCCGACGACGCCCGGTTCGTGCAGGCCACCCAGAAGAACATGGCCGGCACCGGCATCGCCACCTTCTCCGACCGCGCCCGTGACGCGGTGCGCGGCGGCGGCCCCTTCGACGAGGACCCGGGCATCCAGGGCTTCGCGTCCGGGCTGTACACCGAGCCCAACTCCTCGAAGAACAACGGCACCGAGGCCGAGCAGCAGGCGCGTCTGCTGCACTACCAGGACCTGATCAAGGTCGGGCTGTCCGGCAACCTCGCCGACTACCGCTTCACCGACACGGGCGGCAAGGAGGTCAAGGGCTCCGAGGTCGACTACAACGGCGCACCCGCCGGCTACGCGGCCGCCCCCGGCGACGCCCTCGCCTACGCGGACGCGCACGACAACGAGTCCCTGTTCGACGCGCTGGCGTTCAAGCTGCCCGCCACGACGAGCGCGGCCGACCGCGCCCGGATGCAGGTCCTCGCCATGGCCACCGCGACCCTGTCACAGGGCCCGGCGCTCTCCCAGGCCGGCACCGACCTGCTGCGCTCCAAGTCCCTGGACCGCAACTCCTACGACAGCGGCGACTGGTTCAACGCCATCCACTGGAACTGCGCCGACGGCAACGGCTTCGGGCGAGGGCTGCCGCCGGCCGCCGACAACGCCTCCAAGTGGCCGTACGCCAAGCCGCTGCTGGGCACCGTGAAGGTCGGCTGCGAGCAGATCGACGGCGCCTCGGCGGCGTACCGGGACCTGCTGCGCATTCGTTCGACGGAGAGCGCCTTCTCCCTCGACACCGCCGAGCAGGTGCAGTCGAAGCTGTCCTTCCCGCTGTCCGGCAAGGAGGAGACGCCCGGCGTGATCACCATGCGGCTCGGTGACCTCGTCGTCGTCTTCAACGCGACGCCCGAGCGGCAGGAGCAGCGCGTGGCCTCGCTCACCGGCGACGGGTACCGGCTGCACCCGGTGCAGAACGCGGGCGCGGACCCTATCGTCAAGTCCGCCTCGTTCGACGGGAAATCGGGCACGTTCGCCGTTCCGGGGCGTACTGTCGCGGTCTTCACCCGATCCCTCTGATACGCCACTAGTTTGAGTGGGGCGGGCCCGGCCACCGGGTTCGCCCCACTCACGCGTATCCGAGGACTGCCGACGATGAACGATGACGTCCAGCAGTCGGGCACGACCGTGATGGTCGTCGACGACGTCCCGGCCAACCGCTACGCCTTGGGCGCGGTCCTGCGCCGCGCGGGCCACCATGTCGTACCGGTCGCCAGCGCGGGCGAGGCACTGATTGAGCTCGACGTACGGCTCAGAGCGGGCGCCCTGCCCGACGCGGCCCTCGTCGACGTCGGACTGCCGGACATGAGCGGCTTCGAACTGTGCCGTCGGGTCAAGTCCCGGCCCTCCACCGCCGCCCTGCCCGTCGTCCACTTCTCCGCGACGGCCGTGGACGCGAGGGCCCGGTGCCGGGGCCTGGACGCGGGCGCCGACGCCTTCCTGACCGTGCCGGCCGAGCCGAGGGAGATCCAGGCCGTCGTCCACGCGGCGGTCCGCAGGGCCCGCCGGCGCACCGACGCCGAGGCGCTCGCCCACCGTCTGACGCTGCTGTCCCAGGCCATCGTCACCGTGCAGACCGCGCGCTGCCTGGGGGAACTGGCGGACGCGGCAGCCACGGGGGCGGCCCGCCTCACGGGTACACCGGCGATCGTCTTCGTGGTCGGCCCCGACGGCGAGGCCCACTACGGCACGTCCCGCAGCCGCCTGGCCCTCCCCGACAGGGGCCGGCACCAGGCCGCGGCCCGCCTGATCACCCGAATCGCAGACCGACGACCCGGCCTGCACGGCACGGTCGTCCCCGCATCCCTGTGGCCAACGGGCCTCTTCCACCCGGGCATCCAGGACGACGCCCACTTGGTACTGGCGTCATCCAGGGAGACCCGAGCCCAGGTCTGCATAGCGACACCGGCACGAGCAACGCCCCTAAGGGGCGCGGGGAACTGCGCGACAAGCCACGACGCACCCGCAGACGACCGATGGCACCGCGAGGCACTCTCTGTCGTGGAGCGCCTCGCACAGGCAACGGCCCTCGCCGCCGAGCCCCTCCTCATGTACCAGGCCGAGCGGGACATCGCCCTCACCCTCCAGCACAGCTTCCTGCCCCAGCCGCACCGGCTGCCCGACCTGCCGGGCGTCGACCTCGTCGTACGGTACGTGCCCGCCTCCCGGCAGACCGAGATCGGCGGGGACTTCTACGCCGCCCTGCCCACCGGCGACGGCGTGCTCACCGCGGTCGGGGACGTCGTCGGGCACTCGCTGGACGCGGCCACCGTCATGGTCGAGCTCCGCCACGCGCTGCGCGCCTACTCCGTGGAGGAGAGCGACCCGCGTGCCCTCGCCGAACGGCTCGACCGGATGCTCCTGCGCTACCACCCCGAGGTCACCGCCACGGTGTGCCTGGCCCTGATCGACCCCGGCACGGGCGGGGTCCGGATCGCCAACGCCGGTCACATACCTCCGGTGATCGTGCGGGAGGGCGGCCAGGCCGAGTACGTCCCGGTGTGCGGGCCCCTGCTCGGGCTCGAACTCGGCCGCCCCGAGCCGGTCGAACTGGTCCTGCACCGCAAGGAGCGTCTCCTCATGGTCACCGACGGTCTCATCGAGACCCGTGGCGTCGACCTCACCACCTCGATGGAGCAGCTGCGCACGGCCGCCGCCGGTGCTCCGGCCGGCCTCGACGCGCTGTGCGACACCCTGCTGGACTGCTTCGGGCACGACCGGGAGGACGACATCGCCATGCTGGCCCTGCGGTTAGGGTGAGCGCTGCCGTCGTAGAACAGGAGTGCTCATGCCGCAGATCACCGTCGACCACTCGAAGACGATCTCGTTCGACCGGGCGGCCTTCGCCCGGGACCTGCACACCGCGACCGTCGAGATCGCGGCGGCCAAGCCGGAGGCCTGCAAGACGCAGTTCCGGCCCGGCGAGTTCACCGCCTTCGGCTACGAGGACCCCGAGGACCAGCACCACGCGGTCGTCCACGTCACCCTCGGCCTGCTCGCCGGCCGCAGCGACGAGACCAAGGCCAAGCTGACCGAGACGGTCCTGGACCTGTTGCGGCGGCACATCGAGGACGACGGCATCGTGCTGCACGCCTCCGCCGAGATCCGCGACCTCGACGCGTCGTACCGCAAGTTCGAGCGCTAGGTGTACTCGGCCGGGAGGTTGGTGACACGCCTGCTGCCGGTTGTTGATCATGGGGGGACC
>NZ_JBHSKM010000038.1:0-3355 GCF_042657965.1 Streptomyces coerulescens | reverse complement strand
GACGTGGTCGAGGCGCACGGCACCGGTACCCGGCTCGGCGACCCCATCGAGGCCCAGGCGCTCCTCGCCACCTACGGGCAGGCACGCGACGGCGACGGCGAGCCGTTGTGGCTGGGATCCGTGAAGTCCAACCTCGGGCACACGCAGGCGGCAGCGGGCGCGGCCGGGGTGATGAAGATGGTGCTGGCCCTGGGTGCGCAACGACTTCCGCGCACCCTGCACGCCGAGCAGCCGTCCTCCCACGTCGACTGGGAGTCGGGTGCGGTGCGGCTGCTGACCGAGGAACGGGCATGGCCGCGGGGCGATCGTCCGCGCCGCGCGGGTGTCTCGTCGTTCGGCATCAGCGGCACGAACGCCCACGTCGTCATCGAAGAAGCCCCCGCCCCTGTCGCGACGACAGCCGAGGGCGCCCCGGAGCCCGTCGAGTCCTCCGTCGAGTCCTCTGTCCAGCCCGCCGTCGAGTCTTCTGTGGTCGACGCCGAGGTACCGGCCGTCCCCTCCCCGACGGTCGAGCTGCCCGTGATCCCCTGGGTCGTCTCCGCGCGCGGTGCCGACGCCCTGCGCGCCCAGACCGAACGACTCGCCTCGGTCGACGCCGACCCCCTGGACACCGGATTCTCCCTCGCGGCCACCCGCGCCACCCTCGACCACCGCGCGGTCGTCCTCGGCCACGACCTCGCCGACCTGCGCGACCAGCTCGCCGCACCCATGATCAAGGGTGCGGCGACCGAGGGCCGCACGGCATGGATGTTCACCGGCCAGGGCAGCCAGCGCCCCGGCATGGGGCGCGAACTCGCCGCCACCTTCCCCGAGTTCGCCACCGCACTCGACGAGGTCTGCGCCCTCCTCGACGCCGAACTCGGCTTCGGGCGGCCCCTGCGCTCCGTCCTCTTCGGCGACGACGAACAGACCCTCCAGGACACCGGATACGCCCAGTCCGCCCTCTTCGCCCTGCAAGTCGCTCTCATCCGGCTGCTGCGCTCCTGGGGCACCGAACCGGAGGTCGTGCTGGGCCACTCGGTGGGTGAGTTCGCCGCCGCCCACGCGGCCGGAGTTCTCGAACTCCCCGACGCCGTACGGCTGGTCGCGGCCCGCGCACGGCTCATGCGGGCCCTGCCGAAGGGCGGCGCGATGGCGGCGATCGAGGCCACGGAGACGGAGGTCACTGGACTCCTCGCAAACAGCGCAGACAACGCCAATCGCGCAGATGTCGCCGATGTCGCCGATGTCGCAGGTAACGCAGACAACGTCGTCATCGCCGCCGTGAACAGCGCCACGTCCGTCGTCGTCTCGGGCCACGAGGACGCCGTACGGCAACTCCTCGACACGGCACGTCGGCAGGGCCGCCGGGCCACGCCGCTGCACGTCTCGCACGCGTTCCACTCCCCGCTCCTGGAACCGATGCTGGCGGAGTTCGCCGCCATCGCCGCCCGGGCGACCTACCACCGCCCCACCCTGCACGCGGTGAGCACCCTCACCGGCGCCGTGCTCGACAGTGACGACTGGACAACCCCGGAGTACTGGGTACGGCAAGTGCGGGAGGCCGTACGCTTCCACGCCGCCGCCCGCACCGCGGTGGACGAACTGGGCGTCGCCCGCTTCCTCGAACTCGGCCCCGACCCCGTCCTGTCCGCGCACGTCGACACCTCTCCCGCGGCATGTCTGCTGCGCCGTGACCGCGACGAACGCGAGACGGCCCTCACGGCGCTCGCCGAGCTCTTCGTACGCGGCACCCCCGTCGACTGGGCCGCCGTCTTCGCCGGCACGGGCGCCCGCGAGGTACCCCTGCCGACGTACGCCTTCCAGCGCCGCCGCTACTGGCTCGAAGCGCCCCGCACCGGCGCCGACGCCGCGGGCCTGGGTCTGCGCCCCGTCCGCCACCCGCTGCTGGGCGCCGCCGTGTCCGTCGCCGACTCCGACACGCTGCTCCTGACGGCCCGGCTGTCCCTCGCCGACCAGCCCTGGCTGGCCGACCACGTCGTGGCGGGCACGGCGATCGTCCCCGGCACCGCACTGCTCGAACTGGCGCTGGCCGCGGGGGAACGGGCCGGCTGCGACCGCGTTCACGACCTGACCCTGCACGCCCCCCTCGCCCTCCCGGCGGACCGGGCCGTGGAACTTCAGCTGGCCGTGGAGCCACCGAACGCCGCCGGACACCGGGCCTTGCGCATCCACGCCCGTCCGCACGACACCGCTGACGAACTTCCCTGGACGCTCCACGCCTCCGGCACGGTCACCGAGACCGCGGCGGCGGGCGAGACCTGGGACCTGGGCGTGTGGCCGCCGCGGGACGCGGAACCGGTCGAACTGGACGGCCTGTACGAGCGGTTGGGGTCGGCAGGCCTGTCGTACGGTCCGGCGTTCCGTGGTCTGGAGGCCGTATGGCGCTCCGGGGACGACTGGTTCGTCCAGGCCACCCTGCCTGAAGCGGCCGCGGGCGGCGGCGAGGGATACGGCGTGCACCCGGCGCTGCTGGACTCGGTACTGCACGTGCTGGGCCTGGGGGAGCGCGACGGCACCCGGCTGCCGTTCCTGTGGTCCGGCGTGGAACTGTCCGCCGTGGGCGCGTCCACGGTCCGCGTCCGCGTGACTCCGCAAGGCGAGGGCACGGTCGGACTCCGGGTCGCCGACGCGACCGGCGAACCCGTCGCCACGATCGACAGCCTCCTGCTACGGCCCGTGACCCTCACGGAACTGGAGAGTGGCGACGCGATCGTCCGGGACGCCCTGTTCCGAGTGGACTGGCGTCCCCTGACCGAGACCGGGGCCACCGTCCGGACCGCCGAATGGGCCGTCCTGGGCGAACTCCCCGCCGAACACACGAACCGCTTCGGCGGACCTTCGCACGCCGACCTGGACGCACTGCGTACGGCACTCGACGCCGGCGCCCGACCGCCGGGCACGGTCGCCCTGTCGCTCATGACGGCCCCCGCGCGTGCCCTTCGGGAGACCGTCACCGACACCCTCGGCACGATCCAGGAGTGGCTGCGGGAGCCGCGCCTCGCCGACTCCCGCCTGCTGATCGTGCTCTCGGGTCCGACCGACGACGAGGAGCCCCTCACCGATCCGTCGGCGGCCGCCGTCCGCGGCCTGATCCGCACGGCCACGACCGAACACCCGGGCCGTATCGCCCTCGCCGACCTCGACCTCGACTCCGCTTCTTGGGAGGCGCTCGCGGGGGTGCCGGAGACGGTGGGCGAGGTACTGATCCGCCGAGGGGCGGTACGGGTACCGCGCCTGGTGCGCCTGGCCGACGGGGATGTGCTGACACCCCCGGTGGGTGTGGGCGCGGGTGTCGGCTGGCGGATGGATGTGGTGGCTCAGGGTCGGCTGGATGGTGTGGCGCTGGTCCCGG
>NZ_JBHSKM010000037.1:0-610 GCF_042657965.1 Streptomyces coerulescens | reverse complement strand
GGTGGTCGTTCGAGCAGGCGGCGTCGGTGCCGATCGTGTTCCTGACCGCCTATTACGCCTTGGTGGATCTGGCGGGGGTGCGGTCGGGGGAGTCGGTGCTGGTCCATGCCGCGGCTGGTGGTGTGGGGATGGCGGCGGTGCAGTTGGCTCAGCATCTGGGTGCTGAGGTGTATGGGACGGCGAGTGAGCCGAAGTGGCCGGTGGTGCGGGGACTCGGGGTCCCCGATGAGCGGATCGCCTCGTCTCGGACGACGGAGTTCGAGGAGCGGTTCGGGTCGGGTGTGGATGTGGTGCTGGACTCGCTGGCGGGTGAGTTCGTGGATGCGTCGTTGCGGTTGGTGCGGCCGGGTGGCCGGTTCGTGGAGATGGGCAAGACCGATATCCGTGGTGCGGAGGAGGTGCGCGCCGAGTACGGGGTGTCGTACCGCTCGTTCGACCTGATGGACGCCGGTCCGGACCGGATCGCCGAGATGTTCGCCGCGCTGTTGGAGCTGTTCGAGCAGAGTGCGCTGCGTCCGAACCCTGTGACGGTGTTCGACATGGGGAGGGCTCCGGAGGCGCTGCGTCTGCTGGGGCAGGCGAAGCACGTCGGGAAGGTCGTGCTGCGGGT
>NZ_JBHSKM010000036.1:0-4351 GCF_042657965.1 Streptomyces coerulescens | reverse complement strand
CGCCTGGGCGCACCCCCTCCCCTCCCCGCCCCTCCTCGACTCATCCCCAAGCCCGCCCCCAGCCCATCCCCATGCCCATCCCAGCGCTTGACGGCACAGACTCACCGGAGCATTATTCATCGCATGATGAATTATTCGCCGACCGACTCCACCCGCTCCGACCCTCCCGACATCCCCGACACCCCCGCCATCCGAGCCGAGGCCCTGAACGTCGTCCGCGGCCCGCGCCAGGTACTCCGCGACCTCGCCTTCACCGTCCCGCGCGGCCAGATCACCGGTCTGCTCGGCCCGTCCGGCTGCGGCAAGACCACCCTCATGCGGGCGATCGTCGGTACCCAGGCCAAGGTCACCGGCACCCTCGACGTCCTCGGCCGCCCGGCAGGACACCCGACCCTGCGCACCCTCATCGGCTACGTCACGCAAGCCCCCTCCGTCTACGACGACCTGACGATCCGCCAGAATCTCGACTACTTCGCGGCGATCCTCGACCCGGGCCACGCCGCCGCCGACCGGCGCCACGAGAACGTCACCCGCGCCATCGCCGATGTCGACCTCACCAGTCACGCCGATGCCCTGGCCGGCAACCTCTCCGGCGGCCAGCGCAGCCGCGTCTCCCTAGCCGTCGCCCTGCTCGGCACCCCCGCACTCCTCGTCCTGGACGAACCCACGGTCGGTCTCGACCCGGTCCTACGCCGTGACCTGTGGAACCTCTTCCACGACATCGCCGCCTCCCGCGGCGCCACCCTCCTCATCTCCTCCCACGTCATGGACGAGGCCGAGCGCTGCCACCGCCTCCTCCTCATGCGCGAGGGCCAGATCCTCGCCGACGACACCCCCGAAGCCCTCCGCACCCGTACGGGGTCGGAGACCGTCGAGGCGGCCTTCCTGCACCTGGTCGACGAGGCGGTCGCCGCTGCCGCCGGCGCGAAGGAGACCACGCGATGACCACGACGACGAGCACGACCACCGCACTCCGGCCCGTCCCCACCGGCGCCCTGAACCTCGCCCGCACCACCGCCACCGCCGCCCGGGTCCTGCGCCAGCTCCGCCACGACCCGCGCACCATCGCGCTGATGCTCCTCGTGCCCTGCGTGATGCTGTTCCTGCTGCGCTACGTCTTCGACGGCAGCCCGCGCACCTTCGACAACATCGGCGCCTCCCTCCTCGGGATCTTCCCGCTGATCACGATGTTCCTGGTCACCTCCATCGCCACCCTGCGCGAACGCACCTCGGGCACCCTCGAACGCCTCCTCGCCATGCCCCTCGGCAAGGGCGACCTGATCGCCGGCTACGCCCTCGCCTTCGGCACCCTCGCGATCATCCAGTCCGCCCTGGCAACCGGACTCGCTCTCTGGTTCCTCGGCCTGGACGTCACCGGCAGCCCCTGGCTGCTCCTGCTGGTGGCCCTGCTCGACGCGCTGCTCGGCACCGCACTCGGTCTCTTCGTCTCGGCCTTCGCGGCCTCCGAATTCCAGGCCGTCCAGTTCATGCCGGCCGTGATCTTCCCCCAGCTCCTCCTCTGCGGCCTGTTCACTCCCCGCGACAACATGCACCCCGCCCTCGAAGCGGTCTCCAACGTCCTCCCCATGTCCTATGCCGTCGACGGCATGAACGAAGTGCTCAAGCACACCGACATGACGGCCAACTTCGTACGCGACGCCCTGATCGTGGCGGGCTGCGCCCTGCTGGTCCTGGGCCTGGGAGCGGCGACCCTGCGACGCAGGACGGCATGACCCTCGCGGGGCCGGGCCCGGCGTCGCCCGGACCGTCCGCCCACCGGACACGTCACCTCCGAAGGCGGCGCCCGGTGCGAGGATGAATCCGGACGACGCAACCCCCGGAGGACACCCCAGCCATGACTCAGAAAGTCGCAGTCCTCGGCACCGGCAAGATCGGCGAAGCCCTGCTCAGCGGAATGATCCGCGGCGGCTGGGCCCCGGCCGACCTCCTGGTGACGGCCCGCCGCGCGGAACGAGCCGAAGAACTCCGCACCCGCCACGGAGTCACCCCGGTCACCAACGCGGAAGCCGCCAAGACCGCCGACACCCTGATCCTCACCGTCAAGCCGCAGGACATGGGCACCCTCCTCGACGAGCTCGCCCCACACGTCCCGGCCGACCGCCTGGTGATCAGCGGAGCAGCCGGTATCCCCACTTCCTTCTTCGAGTCCCGCCTCGCCGCGGGCACCCCCGTCGTCCGCGTCATGACGAACACCCCCGCCCTCGTCGACGAGGCCATGTCCGTCATCTCCGCCGGCAGCCACGCCAGCGAGGCCGACCTCGTGCACACGGAGGAGATCTTCGGCTCCGTGGGCAAGACGCTCCGTGTCCCCGAGTCCCAGCAGGACGCCTGCACCGCGCTCTCCGGCTCCGGGCCGGCGTACTTCTTCTACCTGGTCGAAGCCATGACGGACGCCGGCATCCTCCTCGGCCTCCCCAGGGACAAGGCACACGACCTGATCGTCCAGTCCGCGATCGGCGCCGCGACGATGCTCCGCGACAGCGGCGAACACCCCGTCAAGCTCCGTGAGAACGTCACGTCGCCCGCCGGCACCACCATCAACGCCATCCGCGAACTTGAGAACCACGGCGTACGAGCCGCCCTCATCGCCGCTCTCGAAGCCGCCCGCGACCGCAGCCGCGAACTCGCCTCCGGCAGCAACAACAAGTGACGCCCGGCCGCCCCCTGCCCCAGGGGGCGGCCAGCGCACCCCGTTACACGATCATCCCGATATCGGCCGACGCGGTCGCAGCCGCCGGCAGCAGTCCGATCGCCCGATACGCGGCATCCACGGTCGGTCGAGCCATCGCCCGAGCCCGCTCCGCACCATCCCGCAGCACCCCCTCCACATAACCAGGATCCGCGCACAGCTCCCTGTGCCTGTCCTGTACGGGCTTGAGGACCTCGACCACGGCCTCTGCGGTGTCCTTCTTCAAGGCTCCGTACGATTCATATACACCGCTCAGCTCCGATGGGTTCCCACCCGTGCACGCCGCGAGGATCTCCAGCAGATTCGCCGGCCCCGGCCGAGCCTCCCGGTCGTACACGACCTCCCGCCCGCTGTCGGTCACGGCCCGCATGACCTTCTTCCGCACCACGTCCGGCTCATCGAGCAGATAGACGATCCCCGGCCCGGAATCATCGCTCTTGCCCATCTTCGCCGCCGGATCCTGCAAGTTCATGACCCGGGCCGCGACCCGCGGCGGCGTGGCCCGAGGCACCACGAACGTATGTCCGTACCGCTGGTTGAACCGCACCGCGAGATCCCGCGCGAGCTCCACATGCTGCGTCTGATCGTCCCCCACCGGCACCTCATCGGTCCCGTACGCCAGGATGTCCGCCGCCATCAGCACGGGATACGTCAACAGCGACAGCCGCACGCTCCCGCCCCGCACCCGCTCCCGCGCCGCCTTCTCCTTGTACTGGATCATCCGTCGCATCTCGCCGTCCGTGGCCACGCACTCCAGCACGTACGACAGTCGCGCGTGATCATCCACATGGCTCTGCACGAAGACGGTGCACAACTCCGGATCCAGCCCCGACGCCAACAACAACGTCGCCGCCTGCCGACTGAGCCTGCGCACCCGCGCCGGATCGTGGTCCACGGTCAGCGCGTGCAGATCGACGATGCAGAACAGCGCGTCCGCCTGGTGCTGATCGACGGTCGCCCACCGTCGCATGGCCCCCAGGTAGTTCCCCAGCGTCAGATGCCCGGTCGGCTTGACCCCACTGAAGACCCGCGTCATCTCTTCTCCACCTCCTGGTCGAGACCGCCGTCCCCGGCCGGCCGACCCTCTGGAGGAGAA
Source organism: Streptomyces coerulescens (assembly GCF_042657965.1). Lineage (NCBI taxonomy): Bacteria > Bacillati > Actinomycetota > Actinomycetes > Kitasatosporales > Streptomycetaceae > Streptomyces > Streptomyces coerulescens. The sequence continues at coordinate 545 of NZ_JBHSKM010000036.1, read as the reverse complement.
ACGAAAACGGCCGCCGAGGCGGCGGCCGTTGAATGCGTACGTGAGCGCGGCCGCCGTCAGGCGGCCCACCACAGCTGGGTACACGTACGCGTCGTCATGCGTCTCAGAGTACGCCCCGGGGTGCCACACGGAGTGAAGTTGACACGCCCGGAGCCGGTCCGTAGTGTTCTCCGAGTTGTCCGACGTGAGCGCCGACCCCGGTCGGTCCCCGGACAGCCACTCCGCAAGTACCAACCACTACTCGACGACAGTCGATCTGTCTGCCGTCGTTTCATTGGCGTGCGTATTTACGGAATGAGGAATCCGCGCTCGACAGAGCGCAGCCCCCGATTAGCTCGGGAGCCGGGAATCCGCTAAAGTCTCACTCGTCGGAACGGCCCAACGGCCGGGAAGACAGGCCCCGCTGACTGGGGGTCAGGCCCGAAAGGATCTGATAAAGTCGGAACCGCCGGAAAGGGAAATGCGAGAGCGGGAACCTGGAGAGCGCCGAGGAAATCGGATCGGAAAGATCTGATAGAGTCGGAAACGCAAGACCGAAGGGAAAC
>NZ_JBHSKM010000035.1:0-53858 GCF_042657965.1 Streptomyces coerulescens | reverse complement strand
CCCGCTAAGCTCGAAAGACCGTCTCTGACCAGCGGGAATGGTGAAGTACCACTGGAGTACTAGTACTCCAGCAGTAGATCGCAATCTTGCTGGTCAGGGCGATATGAAGACAGGCGCGGACACCGGCGGGGCCGCTCCCCTGCGGCAGAGATCTCAGGCCGGCGCAGCCGACGACATCAGCTCCTCCAGCTTGTTGAGGCTCTGCGTCCAGCCCTCCTCGTGGAGAGCTTGGCGCCGCTCGGTGGCGAAGTCGCCCTGGCTGATGGCCAACTCAGCCCGTGTACCACCGACGTCGCGAAGCGACAGCGTCACCACCGTCTCCCGATCCTCGGGATCGGGATCCTCCCACCGGAAGGTGTAGGACAGACGTGCCGGAGGGTCGACCTCAAGGAATTCTCCCACCAGGTAGAACAGATCGCCTTCCGGAGGCTGCATCGCGATCCGATAGCCACCTCCTGGCCGAAGGTCGCTTTCCACACTGGTGATGACGAATCCGTCAGGTCCCCACCACTTGGTGAGTTCCTGCGGTTCGGTCAAGGCTCGGAATACGACCGGGCGCCGTGCGCGCAAGACACGCTGCAGATGCAGTCTCAGCCCGCCATCGTGCGTCATCACGAACCTCCTCCAGCCGAAGGCGTCGAGATTGACTACCGCACCCATCCTAAGTACCCCAGCCATAGGCCGCGATCTTGCTGGTCAGGGGCAATGTGAAGACAGGTACGGCAACCGTTGATCATCGCGTGACGTGTGGCCGAACAAAGATCAAACGGAGGCCGCAGGCCATGGCGTGGACTCCGCTCGCCGTCCGACTGGCGACGACGCCACCAGCCCGCGCCCGCAACGGCCGCTACCTGCGGCAGACAGCCCAGACCTCATGAAGATCGGAAGAGCGTCAACGTTTCCAAGGGCCATCTCCACTCCTTTCCAGACCCTGCCGAAAGCGAATACCTCAATTGCCGCGCCGCGCGGAATCGTCAGGAGAGCAGCCGCCTTTTGCGTGGTGACCGTGAGGTCCGCATCAGCCCTGTGCGCCCTACGCTTGCCCCGTGAACGAGATGCCGCGGGATCACCGCCCCGCCAAGTCCATTCGGGTTCTGCTCGCCGAGGACCAGGGGATGATGCGCGGAGCACTCGCTTTACTGCTCGGGATGGAGCCGGACATCGAGGTCGTCGCGCAGGTCTCGGCCGGTGACACCATCGTGGACGCCGCTCTCACCCACCGCCCCGACGTCGCCCTCCTCGACATCGAACTCCCCGGTCTCAGCGGCCTCGACGCGGCGGCCGAGCTGCGGGACCAGGTCCCCGACTGCCGGGTGCTGATCCTGACGACGTTCGGCCGCCCCGGCTATCTGCGCCGGGCCATGGAGGCGGGCGCCGCCGGTTTCCTGGTCAAGGACGGCCCGGTCGAGGAACTCGCCGTCGCCGTACGACGGGTGCTCACCGGTGAGACGGTGATCGACCCCGCCCTCGCCGCGGCCGCCCTGAGCGCCGGCCCCAATCCGCTCACCGCCCGCGAACGCGACGTCCTCAACGCCGCCACGGAGGGCGCGACGGTCGCCGACATCGCCGGCAAGCTCCATCTGTCCGAGTCCACCGTCCGCAACTACCTCTCCTCCGCCATCGGCAAGACGGGCACCCGCAACCGGATGGAGGCGCTGCGGGAGGCGCGGCAGCAGGGGTGGCTCTGACCGGGAACCACCGCGAGCGGGCCGAGTCGAGCCGCGCTCCCCAGCTCCTCACCGCCACCGACTCGCCATCGCCACCGACTCGCCACCGCCACCGACTCGCCATCGCCGCCTACCTCGTCACCGCCACCGACTTGTACGCCGTCCCCTTGGGGGCGAGGCACACGAACCAGTTCACCGGGGAGCCGTCCGCCGGGCGGATGACGAAGTCGTCGCTGTTGTAGTCACCCGCCTCGGACACCACCGGGACTTCGGTCTTCGTGCCGTCCTGCCAGGTGCAGGTGACGTTGCGGGCGGTCACGGCGACCTGACCGACGACCAGACGCTCCGGGCCGTTCTCGGAACCCGGCTCCAGGGGGACCGCGACGGCTTCGATGTCCTTGCCGGACATGGTGTCCTCGGCGGTGAACGTGTCCTCGATCAGGACCTGGTCACTCGTCGCGTCCCCGTATTCGCGCCGCACGAAGTACGAGCTCCTGCCGATCAGGGCCGAGGCCTCGCGCAGGTCCGACGGGATGTGCCCGAACTCGGCCATCGCGCCCCGCTCCTCCCGCGCCTCGCGCTCGTTGCGCGGCGGCTCCCAGACGTCGAGGTACACCCGCCAGTCCTTGCCGGCATCCGTCCCCACCGCGAGCACGGTCCGCGCGGGCGTGCGCACGTCCGGCGCCGGTTCGGTGGGCGAGCCGGTCGCCGGCGAGGCCCCCCGGTCGCCGCCCCCGCCCGGAATGCCCGCCACCGCCAGGGTGCCCGCCGAGCCCACCAGCACCAGGGCCGTCGCCGTGGCCACGGCCCAGCGGCGGGCCCTGCGGCGGCGGCCGCCCCGAAGGACCGCGTCGTAGGGGGCTATACCGATCTCGACCTCGTCCGCGGCGTCGGCGAGCAGCAGGGCGATGTCCGTGTGGGTCATGTCGTGGCTGGTCATGCCGTGGTTCGTCTCCCGGTCCGCGCTCATCGGCTGCGTCCTCCCTGCGTCACCGTCTCGGCCAGTCCCGGTATGGCGCGGAGCTTCGCGATCCCCTTGGCCGCGTTGCTCTTCACCGCGCCGACGGAACAGCCCATCGCCTCCGCCGTCTGTGTCTCGGTCAGGTCCTCCCAGTAGCGCAGGACCACCGCCTCCCGCTGCCGTGGCGGCAGTTGGGCCAACGCCGTGAGCAGCGCGTCGCGGTCCTCGGCCTGGGCGATGCGGTCACCGGTGTCCGCCACCTCGCGCGCCAGTCCCGAGTCGTCCTTGGGCGCCAGGAACTCCCTGAGCCTTCTGCGGTGCTTGCGTGCGTGCGCGTTGATCATCACGCGCCGTACATACGCCTCCGGGTCGTCGGCCGAGCCGACCCTGCGCCAGGCCACATAGACCTGTTCGAGCGTCGACTGGACCAGATCCTCCGCGGCGTGCTGTTCCCCCGTGAGGAGAAATGCCGTCCGCAGCAGGCGTGGCCAGCGGCCGATGACAAAGCTCTGGAACTCCGAGTCCCGAGCCGCCTTGCGATCCCCCATGGGCACCTCCCTAGATATTCAAAGGAGTCCATGGAGCCCCCGGATCGTTGCCTCAGTCCGCGGAGGAGTTCGTGGAGGAATTCGCGGTGGAGTCCGCGGTGGAGTCCGTGGAGGAGGTCACGGTGGAGTCCGTGGAGGAGTCCGCGGTGGAGCCCGTGGAGGAGGTCACGGTGGAGTCCGTGGAGGAGTCCGTGGTGGAGGTCACGGAAGCGGTCTTGGGCGAGTCCGCGGCGGTCTTCCTCGGTAGCCACACCAGCATCAGCACCGCCCCCACCACCAGCACCACGGTCGACGTACGGAACACCAGCGCGTACCCCTCGGTCAGCGCCTCCGACGCCCCGCTGCCCCTCGAACGGGCCGCCGCGATCGTCGACATGACCGCGAGCCCCAGGGACCCGCCCATCGTGCGCGAGGTGTTGACCAGCCCCGACACCAGCCCCGCCTCCTCCGGCCGGGCCCCGGACGTGGCCAGGGCCGCCAGCGGGGTCGCCGCCAGGCCCGCGCCCAGCATCATCAGGACGCCGGGCACCATGATCGACGTCACATACGCGCCGTGCACGCTCAGCATCGACTGCCAGCCGAAGCCGACGGCCGCAACCAAAGTCCCCGCCGCCGCCACGCCACGCGGCCCGAACCCCCGCATGAGCCGCGGCGCCAGCTTGGAGCCGAGGATCACGGCCAGCGAGCTCGGCACCAGTGCCAGACCGGCCTCCAGCGGGGTGTAGTGGAGCACGTTCTGGGCGTACAGGGTCATGAAGAACCACATGCAGAACATCGCCGACCCGCACAGGAACATCGCCACGTTCGCCGACGCCACCGCCCGCACCCTGAGCAGCCCGAGCGGCATCAGCGGGGCCGCCGTACGCGCCTCGACGGCGAGGAAGGCGCCGATCAGCGCGAGACCGGCGAGCAGCGGCACGACCGTGTCCGGCGCCGTCCAGCCCGCGGCCTCCGTCTGTGAGATGCCGTACGCCAGGGTCGCGAGCCCGCCCGTCACCAAAACGGCGCCCGGAAGGTCCAGCCGCCGCCCGTCCCCCGCCCGGCTCTCGGCCAGCCAGAGCATCGCGCCGGCCAGCACCACCGCGCCCACCGGCACATTGATCAGCAGGACCCAGCGCCAGGACAGCAGGTCCACCAGCACTCCGCCGACCAGTCCGCCCGCGGCGCCGCCGCCCGCGCCGACGGCGGTCCACGTCCCTATCGCCCGCGCCCGGGCCGCCCCCTCCGGCACCGCGGCCGTGAGGATCGTCAGCGTCGAGGGCGCCAGCACCGCCGCGCCCAGCCCCTGCACGCCCCGCGCGGCCAGCAGCTGCCAGTCCTGCTGAGCCAGCCCGCCGGCCAGCGAGGCCAGGGTGAACAGGCCGAGCCCGACGAGGAACATCCGCTTGCGGCCGTACAGGTCCCCGGCCCGCCCGCCCAGCAGCATGAACCCGGCGAAGGCGATGGCGTAGGCGTTCACCACCCATTGCAGGCCCTGTGCGTCGAGTCCCAGATCGGCCCGCATCGACGGCAGCGCCACGTTCACGACGGCCACGTCGAGCACGACCAGGAACTGTCCGGCGCACGCGAGCGCCACCACCAGCCAGGTGGGCGGTGCGCTGCGGCGAGGGGCGCGGGTGACGTCGGCGGCTTCGAGCATGGGTGTCATGCTCTCAACGACCGACGCTCCTGGCATCAGGAATTCGACCTAGGCCCGTCCCGGGGGCGGCCTAGGACCCCGGACGGCCCCAGGTCCACCCGGGGCGGGCCTGGGACCGCCGTCGGTCGCCGTCCCAAGAGAAGGTCAAGAATTCGTTAGTGACCCAAAGCATCGGAATAGTTGCCCAGGCAGACGGAGTTCGATGTACACATGACACGAACGACGAACGAACAGCCCACCGGCAGAGCGGACACCGGCACCCCGGGCCCGTCCGGCGCCCTCGTCCCGGTCCTCGCCTTCGCGGGCATCGTTGTCGCGGTGATGCAGACCCTGCTCGTCCCGGTCATCAAGGACCTGCCGCAGCTGCTGAGCACCGCGCCCAGCAACGCCACCTGGGTCCTGACCTCCACCCTGCTCTCCGGCGCCGTCGCCACCCCGATCATGGGCCGCCTCGGTGACCTCTACGGCAAGCGGCGCATGCTCATAGCCAGCCTGTCTGTGATGGTCGTCGGCGCACTGATCAGCGCGTTCACCAGCACCCTGCTCCCCATGATCGTCGGCCGTACCCTCCAGGGCTTCGCGATGGGCGCGATCCCGCTCGGCATCGGCCTGATGCGCGACATGCTGCCCCGCGAGCGCCTCGGCTCGGCGATGGCGCTGATGAGCTCCTCGATCGGCGTCGGCGGCGGCCTCGCACTGCCCGCCGCGGCCCTGGTCGCCCAGCACAGCAACTGGCACGCCCTCTTCTACGGCGCCGCCGCCCTCGGCATCCTGTCCATCGCCCTCACCCTCCTCGTCGTACCGGAGTCCAAGGTCCGCGCGGAAGGCACCTTCGACGCCCTCGGCGCGCTCGGCCTCTCCGCCGGCCTCGTCCTCTTCCTGCTGCCCATCACCAAGGGCAGCGACTGGGGCTGGACGTCGACCGGCACGCTCGGCATGTTCGCCGGCTCGGTGGTCGTCCTGCTCCTGTGGGGCGTCTACGAGCTGCGCGCGAAGGCCCCGCTGGTCGACCTGCGCACCACCGCCCGCCCCGCCGTCCTCTTCACCAACCTCGCGTCGATCATGGTCGGCGTCAGCTTCTACGTCGTCTCCCTGGTCCTTCCCCAGCTGCTCCAGCTGCCGAAGGAGACCGGCTACGGCCTCGGTCAGTCGATGGTCGTCGCGGGCCTGCTCGTCGCCCCGCTCGGCCTGACGATGATGTTCACGGCCCCCGTCTACGCCCGCCTCTCGGCGAAGTACGGCCCCAAGACCACCCTGATCCTCGGCATGCTGATCATCGCGATCGGCTACGGCGCCGGCCTCGGCCTGATGAGCGCCCCCTGGCAGAGCCTGGTCATCGCGGTCGTCCTCGGCGCGGGCATCGGCCTCGCCTACTCCTCCCTGCCCGCCCTGATCATCGGCGCGGTCCCCGCCTCGGAGACGGGTGCGGCCAACGGCCTCAACACGCTGATGCGTTCCATCGGTACGTCGGTCTCCAGCGCCGTCATCGGCATGGTCCTGGCCAACACCGCGAACAACGTGGGCGGCGTCGAGATCCCGACCATGCACGGCTTCCGCGTCTCCTTCCTGATCGCGACCGCCGCCGTCGCCGTAGGCCTGCTCCTCGCCCTCTTCCTCCCCGGGCAGCGCCCGGCCGCCGCCCACACGCAACTGCGGGCCAGCAGCGAGGAGGACGCCAACCTGGAGCGCGCCGAGGAAGCCCTGCGCGGCTTCCGCGGCCGGGTCCTGGACGCCGAGGGCACCCCGGTCCCCCGCGCCAACGTCACCCTGATCGACCGCCGCGGCCGCCAGGCCGGAGCCACCCTCTCCGCGGACGACGGCAGCTACGCCCTCGCCGTGCCCACCCAGGGCGCGTACGTCCTGGCGGCCCGGGCCGACGGCCACGCCCCGCTCGCCTCTTCGGCGACGCACTCGGGGGACGACAGCGCGGTGGATGTGGATCTGGCGTTGCCTCCGGGTGCGGCTGTGACTGCGTAGCGCCCGGAGAGGTGCCGGGATGTGCCTCCGGCGGGTGCGGGTGCATCGTGGCTTGTCGCGCAGTTCCCCGCGCCCCCTTCGGGGCGCACCCCCCCGTCGGAGAGCTGACGGGGGGTGTGGTGCACCATGGGCGCCCAACCACTCGTACGACCGAAAGGGACCCCATGGCCCCGGCCCCCAAGCCCGAGATCCTGGCCGCGTTCGAGGCGGCGAAGGGCTTCATGCCCACGGGCGAGGGGCTCGCGCTCCACGCGGCGGCGGTCGAGGCCGGCCGCCTCGGCCTCCCCCTGCTGGAGGTCGGCACCTACTGCGGCCGCTCCACGATCCTGCTCGCCGACGCCGCCCGCTCGGCCGGCGTGACGGCCCTCACGCTCGACCACCACCGCGGCAGCGAGGAGCAGCAGCCGGGCTGGGAGTACCACGACCCGGAGACGGTCGACCCGGCGATCGGCCTCATGGACACCCTGCCGACGTTCCGCCGCACGCTGCACACGGCGGGCCTGGAGGAGCACGTGATCGCCCTGGTCGGCCGTTCCCCGCAGGTCGCGAAGGTCTGGGGCACCCCGCTCGGCCTGGTCTTCATCGACGGCGGCCACACCGACGAGCACGCGATCGCCGACTACGAGGGCTGGGCACCGCATGTCGCCGAGGGCGGCCTGCTGGTCATCCACGACGTGTTCCCGGACCCGCAGGACGAGTTCACGGGCCAGGCCCCGTACCGGGTCTACCTCCGGGCACTGGAGTCCGGCGCGTTCACCGAGGTGTCGGTGGCGGACTCGCTGCGCGTACTGAAGCGGACCGGCCCGGGAATCTGAACACGGGAATCCGAAGCACGCGAATCCGGACACCGGAATCCGAAACCCGGGAATCCGAACACGGGAGTCTGAACTCGGACGCGGCTCGGCCGTGGCCTTCCCGCGTCGGCCGCGGTCGGCCCGTATGGTGTCAGGCGTGTCGTACGTAGGTCCGGACTTCGATCCTCCCCAGCCCCGCCGCAGCCGCCGCCGCGTCCTCACCGTGGCGCTCGCCGCGCTGGTGCCCGGGGCCCTGCTCGGCTGGGTGATGTACGAGGCGGTGGGCGGCGACGGAGGCAGCTCCGGCAACGCGGCCGTACAGCCCTCGCAGGCCCGCTCGGACACGGCGCCGACGGACTCCACCACGAGCGACGACAAGCCGCCGGGGCCCACCCCCACCACGGACTCCACGTCCGCGCCGGCCGCCTCCGGCTCCCTCAAGGGCAAGGTCGTCGTCATCGACCCGGGCCACAACCCGGGCAACTTCCAGCACACGTCCGAGATCAACCGCAAGGTGAACATCGGGACCAACTGGAAGGAGTGCGACACCACGGGTACGTCGACGAACGACGGCTACTCCGAGGCCGAGTTCACCCTCGACGTCGCCCACCGCATGCGCACGCTGCTGGAGAAGCAGGGCGCCACGGTCAAGTTCACCCAGGACGGCGACCGTTCCTGGGGTCCGTGCGTCGACGAGCGGGCCGAGATCGGCAACAAGGCGCAGGCCGACGCTGTCGTCTCCATCCACGCGGACGGCGCGGGCGCCGGTCAACGGGGCTTCCACGTCATCCTCCCCGGCAAGGTGGACGAAGGCGCCGCGAGCACCGGCCCCATCGTCGCCCCCTCCCGCGCCCTCGGCGAACGCATCGCCGGCTCCTTCGTCCGCGTCACCGGCAACGCCCCCTCCAACTACATCGGCGACGGCACCGGCCTCGTCACGCGTAAGGATCTCGGCGGTCTCAATCTGTCAACGGTTCCCAAGGTGTTCATCGAGTGCGGCAACATGCGCGATAGCAAGGACGCGGCACAGCTCACCAACGGAGCCTGGCGGCAGAAGGCGGCGCAAGGGATCTCTGAGGGAATCGTGAGTTTCCTGCGGGGGTAGTGGTCCACGGGCTGATCCCGGCGGACAGCCGCGTCGGTCGGACGATAAGGTCGTCCGTACGATGAGGGGCCACCCCCGCGCTTCACACCGGGGCCTGACGGCGACATGGTGACAGCGACGCCTCCAGCGATGCCGATGTTGAGACGACTGACGAAGGACCTGAAGTGAATATCCGCTCCCTCACTCGAGGCGACGGCGTGGTGATCGGAGCAGCGGTATTGCTGTTCATCGCGTCGTTCCTCCAGCTCTACTCCGCCTCCGGCTTCAACGTTGACATCAACGGGTGGGAAAACCTTGGAGTCGGCTTCGGCACCTACCTGGGCGGGGTCATCGGTGCTGCCCTGATCGTTGTCAACCGCATCCTGCCCCAGCCGCGCAAGGTCGCCGGGCTGGACCTCGGGACGGTCGGTGTGTCGTTCACGATCCTCGCCGCGTGGAGCATGTTCTGGACCCTGGTGGACGTTCCGGAGGGCGGCAGCGCCGCAGCCGGGCTGATCCTGGGCTTCATCGCCGCCCTTGTCCTCGCCGCGGGCGCGGTCGCCACCCCCTTGGTCCCGGCCCTCCAGGCCGCGCTTCTCCCGGCACCCAGCCCCGCCGCTCCCCAGCCCTACGGCGCCCAGCCCCCCGGTGGTTACGGCTACCCGGGTGCGCAGGGGCAGCCGCAGCAGCCCTACGGTGGGCAGCCGCAGGCCGGGCAGCCGTTCGGGGGTGGGCAGCCGCAGGCTCCCGCGCCGACGGCCGGTGGGGACTTCTCCCCGTTCTGGTTCGCCGTGCCCGTGCCGCGGCCGCTGTTCGCGGAGGACGGCTCGCCGACGCCGATCGCCGAACTGGCGCCGGGCACCTGGTACCTGGCCGTCGAGCAGCGTGGCGCCACCCTGGTCGCGCAGACGCAGGACGGTCGCCGTGGTGTGCTTCAGGACACCTCGGGTATTCAGCGCGGCTGAGCCGCACAGCAAGCCGTACCGCGGCCCCTCACCCTTCCCGGTGAGGGGCCGTTGTCGTACAGTCGCCCTCCGGTCGATAGACCTGACGGACCGTCAGCAGGAGGGCAGGCTTATGCGGCTCGGGCTCGCACTCGGGTACTGGGGGCGCGGCCCCTCCCCGGACCACGTACCGCTCGCCCAGGAGGCCGAGCGGCTCGGCTACGACTCCGTGTGGACCGCCGAGTCCTGGGGCTCGGACGCGTTCACCGCGCTCACCTGGATCGCCGCGCGGACGTCGACGATCAGGCTCGGTACCGCCGTCGCGCAGATGGCCGCCCGCTCCCCGACGACCACCGCCATGCACGCCCTCACCCTCGACCATCTCTCCGGCGGGCGCATGATGCTCGGGCTCGGACTGTCCGGGCCGCAGGTGGTGGAGGGGTGGTACGGGCGGCCGTTCCCGAAGTCGCCGCTCACCGCGACCAGGGAGTACGTCGATGTCGTACGGCAAGTGCTGCGGCGCGAGGGGCCGGTGGCGCTGGACGGGCGCTTTCACTCCCACCCGTACAGCGGGCCGGACGGGACGGGGATCGGGAAGGCGCTGAAGCCGATCACGCATCCGCTGCGGGCGGACCTTCCTGTTCTGCTGGGTGCCGAGGGGCCCAAGAACGTCGCCCAGACCATCCGGATCGCCGACGGCTGGCTGCCGTTGTACTGGTCGCCGAGCAGGCCCGATGTGTACGGGGAGGCCGTCGGCGCGTTGCCCGACGACTTTCTCGTCGCTCCGCTGGCCCGCGTGCAGGTCTGTGACGACGTCTCCGAAGGGCTCCTGCCCGTCAAGGCCATGCTCGGGTTCTACATCGGCGGCATGGGGCACGCGGCCCGTAACTTCCACGCCGACCTCATGGCACGCATGGGGTACGAGGAGGAGGCGCGGCGGATTCAGGAGCTGTTCCTCAGCGGACGCCGGGAGGAGGCCGTGCTCGCCGTCCCGGACGCCTTCGCCGACGAGATCTCGCTCGTCGGACCGCGTGAACGCATCGCCGAACGGCTGGAGTTGTGGCGCAAGGGGCCGGTGACCGATCTGCTGGTCCTCTCGCCCGACCGGCCCACGCTGCGTCTGCTCGCCGAGCTCAACTCCTAACCGTAAATGAGGAGTTCTGATGCGTTCTGAGGCGTTCAGAGGAGTTCAGAGGCTTCACTGGAAGACCGAGATGGGGTCCAAGGTGAGTTCGCGGGTCGTGCCGTTCCAGGTGCGCACCCGGCCCAGACAGGTGGCCGGGAACTCCTCGTCCGCGGAGTAGCGGTCGACCCGGAACTCCTCCTCGCACGTTGAACGTAGCGACCGTTCACGTCTCGGGCCCGTGCCCCGCGGAACGGGTTTCGTTCACGCGTCAAGGGCAACCCGGAGGGCATGTCCCCTCGATATGGCAATGGTTCCCATCAGGCCGGGCGGGTCATCGCGATCGTCGCCGACGTCATGGCTCTGATTCTGGGCCTGTGGATTCTGATGTACCTGCTGGACGCCAACCAGGCGAACGACTTCGTCCAGTTCGTCCATGACGCGGCCCGCTGGCTGGCCGGCTGGTCGCACGACCTGTTCACGTTCGACGAGGAGTGGGCGAGGGTGGTCGCCGGTTACGGGCTCGCGGCGGTCGTGTACCTGTTCGTGGGTCACGCCATCGCCGGTCGAGTGCACCGCCACTGAGGCGAGGGCGGGACGGTCCGCGCCGCGAGCGGCGGCACGGCCGCCCTCAGCCGCAGCAGTCCGGATCCAGCCCCGCGGGCAGGCGGTCCCCGCCGAACACGGCGCAGGTCGCGTCGTGCCCGCCGAGCGCCGCGACGGCCAGCAGCAGGGACCCGGCGGTCCAGGTCGTGAGCTCGCGGGGCCATATGGCCCGGTCCTCGAAGACGTACCCGGTCCAGTACAGCCCGCTCTCGGCGTCCCGCAGATGCTGGATCGACTGCAGGATCTCCAGCGCCCGGTCGGACTCGCCCATCGCCCACAGGGCCAGGGCGAGTTCGGCCGACTCGCCGCCCGTCACCCACGGGTTCGGCACGACGCAGCGCACCCCGAGCCCCGGTACGACGAAACGCTCCCAGCCCTCCTCCATACGGGACTTGGCCTCGGCGCCCGTCAGCGCGCCGCCCAGCACGGGGTAGTACCAGTCCATGGAGTAGCGGTCCTTGTCGAGGAACCGCTCGGGGTGCCGGCGTATCGCGTGCCGCAGCGCGCCGGCCGCCAACTCCCAGTCGGGTTGCGGCTCTTCGCGCTGCTCGGCGATGGCGAGAGCGCACCGCAGGGCGTGGTGGATCGAGGAGGAGCCGGTCAGCAGCGCGTCCGGCGTCGCCGTACCGTCATCGTCGCGCCGCCAGCCGATCTGCCCGCCGGGCTGCTGGAGTTGCAGGACGAACTCGATGGCGCCGTGGACGGACGGCCACATGCGGTCGAGGAAGGTGTCGTCGCCGGTGGAGAGGTAGTGGTGCCACACACCGACCGCGATGTAGGCGACGAAGTTGGTCTCGCGCCCGGTGTCGGTGACGTCGTCGAAGGCGCCGTCCGCGTAGGCCGCGTACCAGGAGCCGTCCTCGTTCTGATGCGTCGCCAGCCAGGTGTACGCCTTCTCGGCCGCCGTGTGTTCACCGGCGGTGTCCAGCGCCATCGCGGCCTCGACGTGGTCCCAGGGGTCGAGGTGGTGCCCGCGGAACCACGGGATCGCCCCGTCCTCCCGCTGTACCGCGAGAATGCCGGCCACGGTCGCGGCGGCCTCCTCGGCGGTGAGGACCCCGGGCAGGACGAGGTGTTCTGTCCGGGGGGTGGTCACCGCGCGTCCACCGCCGGCAGGTGCGGCTTGGTCGCGTACGCCACGAAGCTCTTGCCGATGAGCGGGTTCAGCGCCTGTTCGGCGACCCGCGTGGCCAGGGGTTTCTTCATGATGTCCCAGACCAGCAGCTTGTGGTACGCCCGCACCGGCAGCGCCTTGTCGTTGTCGACACCGAACGCGCACTTCAGCCACCAGTAGGGGGAGTGCAGGGCGTGGGCGTGGTGGGTGCCGTAGGGCTTCAGCCCGGCTTCCCTGATCTTCGCGAGCAGCTCGTCCGCCTTGTAGATCCGGATGTGGCCGCCCTCGACCTCGTGGTAGGCGTCGGACAGGGCCCAGCAGACCTTCTCGGGGCCGTAGCGCGGGACGGTGATGGCGATGCGCCCGCCGGGCTTCAGCACCCTGACCATCTCGGCGAGGACGCCCTTGTCGTCCGGGATGTGCTCCATGACCTCGGAGATGATCACGACGTCGAAGGACTCGTCGGGGAAGGGCAGCGCGAGGGCGTCGCCCTCCATCGCGGTGGCGGTGGCCCCCTCCGGCGCCTCTCCGGCCTCCTTCATCGCCGCGAACCACTTCGCGACCTCGCGGATCTCCTCGCCGTTCTGGTCCAGCGCCACGACCTGGGCGCCGCGTCGGTAGCACTCGAACGCGTGCCGACCGGCACCACAGCCGAGATCCAGAACACGGTCGCCCGGGGCGAGCGGGAACCGGGAGAAGTCGACGGTCAGCACGGGGGCCTGCTTTCGCGGTCGGAGGGGTGGGCGGGGTGGTGAGGGCGGGGGTGGAGGTGGGGCTGGAGTTGGAAGTGGGGCTGAGGTTGGAAGCGGGGGTGAGGACGAGGGCTGGGGCCGCCGGTCGGCTGCCCGGCGGTCACTGGGCGGCCTCGGTCACCCGGGCGGGGTTTCCGGTCTCGGCCTCCCCGGCCGGTACGGAGTGGCCGCCCTCGATTGCCGGTACGGCGTGACCGCCCTCCATTGCCGGTACGGCACTGCCCGCCTCGATCGCCGACACAGCGCTGCCCGCCTCTACTGACGGCACGCCACTGCTCGCCTCCATGGCCAGGACGGCACTGCCCGCCTCCCTGGCCGGTACGGCACGGCCGGCCCCGGGTGTGGACCCGGCGGTGGGGCGGCGGGAAGCCCGGGGCGTGGAGGGGGCGGTGGCCGATCGCGCCATCGCCTCGCGGTAGCGGGACACCGTGCCCTCCGCTGCCTTCGCCCAGGTGAAGTGGCGCAGGACCCGTTCCCGTCCGGCCGCTCCCAGTCGTCGGCGCAGTTCCTCGTCCCCCAGCAGCCGGTTGAGGCCGGCGGCCAGCGCGCCGGAGTCCCCCGGCGGCACCGCCAGGCATGTCTCGCCGTCGCGCCCGGCGACCTCGGGAATCGCCCCGCCGGTCGTGGCGACGAGCGGCGTCCCGGTGGCCATGGCCTCGGCGGCCGGCAGGGAGAAGCCCTCGTACAGCGACGGCACGCACGCGACCTCGGCCGAGCGGACCAGGTCGACGAGCTCGGCGTCGGAGATGCCCTTGACGAACTCGACGGCGCCTTCGAGGCCGTAGCGCTCGACGGCCTGCGCGACCGGCCCCTCGGTGGGCCGCTTGCCGACGACGACGAGATGGGCGTCGGGGTGCTCGGTGCGGACCTTGGCGAGCGCCTCGACGAGGAAGACCAGGCCCTTCAGCGGGACGTCCGCGCTGGAGGTGGTGACGATGCGGCCGGGGATCCGCCGAACCGACGGATCCGGCGAGAAAAGGTCGGTGTCCGCGCCGATGTGCACCACGTGTATGCGGTCCTGCGCGACGCCGAGATGGTCGACGATCTCCTGGCGCGACGTGCCGGAGACGGTGAGCACGGAGGGCAGCCTGCGGGCCACCCGCTTCTGCATCCGCGTGAAGGCGTACCAGCGCCGCACCGACATCCGCCGCCGCCATCCGTCCGCCGCGTCCAGCTCCAACTGGCGGTCCACGGTGATGGGGTGGTGGATGGTGGTGACGAGGGGCGCGCCCACGTCGCCCAACAGGCCGTAGCCCAGGGTCTGGTTGTCGTGCACGACGTCGAAGTCGCCGCGTCGGGCGCGCAGCAGGCGGCGGGCGCGCAGCGAGAAGGTGAGCGGCTCCGGGAAGCCGCCGGTCCACATGGTCCCCACTTCCAGCGCGTCGATCCAGTCGCGGTACTCGTCGCGTCCGGGCGTGCGGAAGGGGTCGGGCTGGCGGTAGAGGTCGAGGCTGGGGAGCTCTGTGAGGGTCAGCCGGCCGGCGTACTCCGCGCCCTCGTCGAGGACGGGGTAGGGCTGGGAGCCGATGACCTCGACGCGGTGGCCGAGGCGGGCCAGCTCGCGGGAGAGGTGCCGTACGTAGACACCCTGGCCGCCGCAGAACGGGTTCCCTTTATAGGTGAGAAGCGCGATGTCGAGCGGTCGCAAGCCGTCGGCGGCGGAGTCCTCCGGGGACCCGGCCTCCCTGGCCTCAGCGGTCACTCCAGGCCCCCTTCTCCCTGCTCTGTCCCGCGAGATTACGCCGGGACGCTAATCTAGAACAAGTTTCAGACTTGATCGTTCAAGAGGCTCTGAATCTACCGGCAGGTAGCGCCGCTGTGAGCGATGGATCAGGTGATTCACGCCACGGCCGAGGCCCTGGCATGCTCTGTCCGGTCACTCACCCTCACCGACTGTCACGGAACGGGATCCATGCCTGCGGAAGTCAGTAGCGCGAGCCCCGCCTCACCGCCGCTCACGGAGCGACAGGAGGCCCGTCGCCGACGCATCCTGCACGCCAGCGCGCAGCTCGCCAGCCGGGGCGGCTTCGACGCCGTACAGATGCGGGAAGTCGCGGAGTCCTCGCAGGTGGCGCTCGGCACGCTGTACCGCTACTTCCCGTCCAAGGTGCATCTGCTGGTCGCCACGATGCAGGACCAGCTGGAGCACATGCACGGCACGCTGCGGAAGAAGCCGCCGCAGGGCGCGACGGCGGCCGAGCGGGTCGCGGAGACCCTGATGCGGGCGTTCCGTGCCCTGCAGCGCGAGCCGCATCTGGCCGACGCGATGGTCCGCGCGCTGACCTTCGCCGACCGCAGCGTCTCCCCCGAGGTCGACCAGGTCTCCCGCCAGACGACGGTGATCATCCTGGACGCGATGGGCCTGGAGAACCCGACGCCCGAGCAGCTCTCCGCCGTCCGCGTCATCGAGCACACCTGGCACTCGGCCCTGATCACCTGGCTGTCCGGCCGCGCCTCGATCGCCCAGGTGAAGATCGACATCGAGACGGTGTGCCGATTGATCGACCTGACGAACCCGGAGGGGCCCGAGTAGGGCCCGCGCGAGCGCGCCAGGGCGCGAGAAAGACCTACGAGACGGGTTCCCTTCGCCGGCATGGTCCGGATCAGGTTCTTGGGGTCGCCTTCCGGTCGTACGCCGCGTACGGCCTTCCGGCCTCTCAGCCCGACCGTCGACGTCGGCACCGGCGGAAACCCTGTGTCTCTCGCCAGAGTCGGCTACTCCGGTCGGACTCCCTCACTCGTCTCGTAGGCCTACTTTCAGAATAGAACGAATGCCCGGAAATGGACCCTCCGAAGGCAAGATTCCTGGCGCCGTTTCTCATTCCTCGGGCGGGAACACCGGCTCACCGCTCCCGAGCAGCGTGATCACGATCGCCTCGACGGGGCAGCTCTCCGCCGCCGCCAGGATCCGCTCGTTCGCGTCGGCCTCCGGGTCGACCGGATGGGACTGACGGCCGGTGTCGAGGCGGAAGCCGTCGGGGGCGTGGTGGACGCACTGGGCCGACCCGATGCACACCGACCGGTCGACCTCGACTTGCCAGCGGTCACCCATCCCCTACGCCTCCCAGCCGGCCGGGAGATGGATCATCTTGTGCTCCAGATACTCGCCGAACCCCTCGGGCCCGAACTCCCGGCCCAGACCGGAGTTCTTGTAGCCGCCGAACGGGCCCAGCATGTCGAGGCTGAAGGTGTTCACCGAGTACGTCCCGGTACGGACCTGGCGTGCGACCTCGATGCCGTGCGCGGTGTCGCCGGTCCAGACGCTGCCGCTGAGGCCGTAGTCGGAGTCGTTGGCGATCTTCAGGGCCTCCGACTCGTCGCCGTAGGGAAGGAGGCAGATCACCGGCCCGAAGATCTCCTCACGGGCGATCCGCATGGAGTTGTCGACGTCCCCGAAGAGCGTCGGCTCGACGTACCAGCCCTTCTCCTGTCCCGCCGGGCGTCCGCCGCCGACCAGGATCTTCGCGCCTTCCTCCTGTCCGATGCGGATGTAGTCGAGGTTGCGGCGCTGCTGCCGCTGGGCGACCAGCGGGCCCACCTGGGTCGCCGGGTCGAGCGGGTCGCCGACCACCAGGGCGCCGGCCGCCGCGGCGAAGGCCTCGGCGAACTCGTCGTAGCGGGAGCGCGGGAGCAGGATGCGGGTCTGGGCCACACAGGCCTGGCCGTTGTTCATCCAGGCCGCCGGCACGACACCGGCGACGGTCGCCTCGACGTCCGCGTCCGGCAGGACGACGGCCGCCGACTTCCCGCCGAGCTCCAGCGTCACCCGGGTGAGATTGCGGGCCGCGACCTCCATCACCCGCTTCCCGGCCGCCACCGAGCCGGTGAAGGAGACCTTGTCGATCGCCGGGTGCCCGACGAGATACTCACTCACCTCACGGTCCGCGGGAAGGATGGACAGCACGCCCTCCGGCAGCCCGGCGTCCTTGGCGATCTCGGCGAGGAGGTAGGCGTCGAGAGGTGACTCGGGAGACGGCTTGAGCACGACGGTGCAGCCGGTGAGCAGCGCGGGCGCGAGCTTGGCGGCGGCGACGAACTGCGGGACGTTCCAGGGGACGACGGCCGCCACGACCCCGACCGGCTCGCGCCGCACGAGGATCTTCCCCAGCACCCCGTCGCGGGTCTCCTCATAGGTGAAGTTCCGCGCGACCGTGATCGCCGCGTCCCAGACCATCATGGCGCCGAGGGCCTGGGCGAGGACGCTCCAGGAGTACGGGGACCCGTTCTCGCAGGAGATCACCCGGGCGATCTCCTCGTGCCGCATCGCGATCCCGTCCTTGATCCGCGAGACGACCTCGATCCGCTCGTCGAGGCTCATCCGCGGCCAGGGCCCCTCGTCGAACGCCTTGCGCGCCACCGCGACGGCCCGGTCGACGTCGGCAGGCGAGGCGTGCGGGACGCGTCCGATGACCTCTTCGGTGTGCGGCGAGATCACCTCGATGACGTCCTTGCCGAGGGGGTCGGTCAACTCCCCGCCGATGAACAGCTGTCCGTGTTCCACGAGCTCGGTCATGGCCGACTGCCTCCCCGGAGAGCATGACTCTGACGAACCATCAGATCTACGGCACTGATACCAGTTCCGTCCGGAGTAGTCCACGGACCGCACGTAGATGACTCGGGCTCCCATCGGAACCTGTTCTAGTTATAGTGATCCGGTCGGCCGGAACGTGTCACGACGATGGACGTGTCCAGGCGATGGGACGTGTCACGGCGACGGGACGTGTCCAGGCGATGGACGTGTCACGGCGATTGGGGAGCCCATGGCGCAGATCTACGACCACGGCGGCGGCGTGAAGTCGATCCAGGTCCCCATCCCCGACAACCCTCTCGGCCACACCCTGGTGTACGTCGTGGACACCGACCGGGGTCCGGTGCTCGTCGACACCGGCTGGGACGACCCGACGTCCTGGGACACCCTCACCGAGGGTCTCGCGGCCTGCGGCACCGCGCCCGACGAGATCCACGGGGTGGTGATCACCCATCACCACCCCGACCACCACGGCCTGTCGGGGAAGGTGCGCGAGGCCTCGGGCGCCTGGATCGCGATGCACGCGGCGGACGCGGCGATCGTACGGCGCACCCGCACCACTCGCCCCGACCGCTGGTTCACCTACATGACGGCCAAACTCACGGCGGCCGGCGCCCCCGAGGAGCACGTGGCCCCCCTGCGCACGGCCCGCCGCCCCAGCACCCTGCCCGGCTTCACCCCGGCCGCCCCGGACCGCGAGATCGTCCCCGGCGAACTCCTCGACCTCCCCGGCCGCCGGCTGCGCGCGATCTGGACCCCGGGCCACACTCCCGGCCACGTCTGTCTGCACCTGGAGGAGGACCATCCGGCCCAACTCCCCGGTCGCGGCCGCCTCTTCTCCGGCGACCACCTGCTCCCCGGCATCACCCCTCACATCGGCCTCTACGAGGACCCCGACGACACGACCGTCACCGATCCCCTGGGCGACTACCTGGCCTCCCTGGAACGCGTCGCCGCCCTGGCCCCGGCCGAGGTCCTGCCGGCCCACCAGCACACCTTCACCGACGCCCCGGCCCGCGTACGCCAGCTGCTGACCCACCACGAAACCCGCCTCACCGACCTCCTGACCCTCCTCGCCACTCCCCTCACCCCCTGGCAACTCGCCGAACGCATGGAGTGGAACCGCCCCTGGGCCGACATCCCGTACCCCTCCCGCAACATCGCGATCGCGGAGGCGGAGGCCCATCTCAGGCGCCTGGTGAAGCTGGGGAGCGCGGAGGCGGTGGCGGGGAGTGAGCCGGTGGCTTATCTGGCGGTGTGAATTGCCCGGCTCCTCCGTATAGCCCCTTTGGGGGACTTGGCTGTGAAATGGTGCAAGGAACACCACACGGCTGGAGGGGGCAGCTCAGGTGACCGACTCCCACTCGTCCGGCCGCCCGGCTGACAGCCAGGATCCCTACTTCTTCCACAGCTACGCCCAGTTACCCGGCGTGGCCGCCGGCATGCGCGCGCCGGACGAACGGCAGGAGGCATTCCATCAACTGCTGTGCCGGTTCGTCCTGCAACTGACCACGCACGACGGGGAAACTCCGGTCGGCTTCCTCGACAAGCGCATGCCCCTGAGCGGCGAGTGGGAGAAGCACCTGAAGGAGGCGCTGGCGACCTGCCGGGTCTTCATGCCGGTGTATTCGCCGCGCTATTTCTCCAGCCACTGGTGCGGGGTCGAGTTCGACGGCTTCCTGCGACGGCAGACCGAGCATCACCGCAGTGAGCGCTACACCGTCAGCGCGATCGTCCCGGTGCTGTGGACCTCTCCCGGCCGGACCGTGTTGCCCGAGGTCGTCCAGCCGTTCCAGTACCACAGCCTCGATCTCGGGGACGACTACCGGCGCGTGGGGCTGCTGGGTCTGATGGAGGCGGGAAAGTGGGGCGTCTACCGGCGAACCGTGTGGCGGCTCGCCGAGCGGATCGTCGACGTCGCAACAGCAGCTCAACTCAAATCCTGCGAGATCAGCCTGTTCGACGGTCTGAGCAACGTCTTCGCGCCACGTACTCAGGCGGACTCATGACGGACTCGAATCCGGTCTTCTTCCTCAGCTACGCCCGCACGCCGGGGCTTCAGGGGGCCGACGCCGACCAGCCGGTCTTCTCCTTCTTCGAGGAGCTCGGGGAGCAAGTGGCCGGCCTGACCGGCGTGCCCGCGGAGCAAGCCGGTCACGTGGACCGTCCCGGCACAGCGTCCGATGGATGGCTCTCGAAGCTGACAGCCAGCAGTGTCCTCGTCCCGCTGTACGCGCCGCGCTACTTCACCGATCCACTCTGCGGGCGCCAATGGACTGCCTTCAAGCGACGCGTCGGCCCTGACTACGGTCGGGCCGTAGTCCCCGTCCTGTGGATTCCGCCCACCCAGGGCACCACACTGCCGATGGCGGCTCTGGACATCCCGGCGCACCTGCCGCGTGAGGGCGACGACGAGGAACAGCACGCACATGACCGCTACGCCGAGTCCGGCCTCTACCAGCTCATGGAGATGGAGGATGACGACCAGCGCGCCTACCGTGCGGTCCTGGGACGGCTGGCTCAGCGCATCACGCGGGCGTGGGAGGACACGCCTCCACGAACGGTCAGCATCGAGCGACTGACTGATCGGCCTGGCCTGGTGGACGCGTTCGCGGCACAACCGTCGAAGCCGACCCTGCGGATCACGGTCGTCGCGCCGACCGCCGCCCGACTCCCGCCAGGACGTGACGCAGCCTCCTACGGATCTGACACCGAGTCATGGCGGCCCTACCGCACGGCACGCGGAACGCTGACCCAGCAGGCTTTCGCTCTCGCTCGCAATCTCGGATTCGAGCCGGAACTGGTTCCGCTCGAGAAGGCATACGAGAGCATCACCTACGACGGTTCCGCGCGAGAACCCGTCAGGCCCCTCGCTCCCTCGGTGCTCGTGGTCGACGCGTGGATACTGGGCGATCTCAGGATCGCGGAGCAGGTGCAGCACATCGTCCAGGCCAACAGGCCCTGGCTGGCGGTGATGGCAGTGCTCGCCGAGGACGACCCACAGACCCGGCGCGACGAGGCACGGCTGCGGTCGCTGCTGGAGTGGACGCTGTCCCGGCACCGGCATCTGCGCGACATGCCCCGCACCGCTCGCGGTACGGCCGCACGGGGCATTCCGAAGGCCGATGCCTTCGCCTGGCTCTTCGCGGAGTTGGCGAAGAGTTGCTATCTGCGGTACCTCGAGTCACGGGTTCGGAGGCCAACGAGTGACTGACGCCCGAGGGAAGATCATCACCTTCTACTCGTACAAGGGCGGCACCGGCCGCACCATGTCCCTCGCCAACACCGCGTGGATCCTCGCGTCAGGTGGAAAGCGGGTGCTCGTCGTCGACTGGGACCTGGACGCGCCCGGCCTCGACCGCTTTCTGCATCCCTTCCTCGACCGCGACCGGTTACGGACCGCGCAAGGCATCATCGACCTCTTCCTGCACTTCAACCAGACCGTGCTGGAGCAGCGCAGGCCGCCGGAGCCCCGGTCTCAGGACGAGTGGGAGAGCGCGGAAGCGGCCTGGGTGGCCACCCAGGCCCATTTCAACCACTGCGTGATCCCGATCGACTGGGAGTTTCCGGGCGGCGGCCGGCTGGACTACGTCTCGCCCGGCACGCAGAACAAGGAGTACCTGTCGGCGTACTCGCAGTTCGACTGGATGCACTTCCTGGACCACACCTGGCACGGACCGGTCTTCGTCGAGGCTCTCAAGCACGAACTCACCCAGAACTACGACTACGTCCTGATCGACAGCCGCACCGGCCTGAGCGACGTCTCGGACGTGTGCACCGTGCTGCTGCCGGACGTCCTGGTCGTCGCTTTCACCCCGAGCAGCCAGGGCATGGACGGCGCGCAGGCCGTGGCGCAGAAGATCGACAGTCTTTACGGCTACCGGGGAATCCGCATCGTCCCGGTCCCCATGCGCGTGGAGGACGCGAACGGCGAGGCCGACCGGCTGGAGGCGGCGCGGGAGCAGATGCGGGCGAAGTTCGCCGGCATCGTGCGCCGGCACTGTGCTCTGGATGCCCAGGAGTACTGGGGCAAGGTCGAGATCCCCTACCGGCCCTTCTACGCCTACGAGGAACTGCTCGCCCCGTTCCGCGACGCCCCGGGCAGCCCCACCTCGCTGCTCGCCGCGTACGAACGGCTGACGGATGTCATCTCCGAGGGCGAGGTCACCGCACTCCCCCGCTTGGACGATGCCGAGCGCAAGCGGGTTCTCGCTCTGTACAAGCGGCCCAGACCGCTGGAGAACACCACCATCCATGTCAGCTTCGTCCCCGAGGACCGCACCTGGGCCGACTGGATCGAGTTCACCCTCAAGTCCGTGGGATTCCAGGTACGTCTGCTCTCCAACGGTGCCATCACCGCGCCGCCGCGCACTGCCGGGAAGCAGACGGTGGAGTCGCCCACCCGGACCGTCGCGGTCCTGTCCCATGCCTACCGGAGGTCCGCTGGGACCCACGCGGTGTGCGAGGCTGCCGACACGGTCGACGGCCTGGGCAATCGGCACAGCCTGGTGGCCGTGCGGGTGGACGACGTACGGCTGACCCCGCCGTTCTCCGAGCACGCCGCCGTGGATCTGACTCGCTGCGGTGCCGATGAGGACGCTGCCAGGCAGGCGCTGCTGAAGGCCGTGGAGGCCCCGACACAGCCGCCGTTCACCCCGGCTGCCGCAAGCGACGGTGGTCCTCGTTTCCCCGGAGCCGGGCAAGCGGTGCTGTCGTTGCCCATCCGCAACCCGTCCTTCACCGGCCGCGAGAAGCTGCTGGAGTTCGTGCGGGAGAGGCTGCGGGCCGGCAACGGCACAGTCGTCATGCGCGGCATGGGCGGGGTGGGCAAGACGATGCTGGCCTTGGAGTTCGCCCACCGATTCAAGGGCGACTACGACGTCATCTGGCACATCCAGGCCGATCAGCGCAACCTCGCGATCGAGCAATACGCGGGTCTGGCAGGCCATCTGGGCGTTCCCGAGTGCAAGAACCCGACGGCGACGGCGACCGCCGTCAGGGACGCGCTGTGTCTGGGCCGGCCCTACAGTCGCTGGTTGCTGATCCTCGACAACGTCGAGCATGTGAGCGATCTGTCCGATCTGCTCGTGAGCAGCAAGTCAGGCCACATCCTGGTCACCAGTCAGCGCTCCGAGGGCTGGGAGCGGTACGCGGAGATCGTCGATGTCGGTGTGTTCGAGCGCGAGGAGAGCGTGGCGCACCTCAAGCGCCGACTGACCGAGTGCAGCACCGAGGAGGCCGACGAAGTGGCCTCCGCCCTCGGCGATCTTCCGCTGGCCGTCGAACACGCGGCCGCCGTACTCAGGGAGAGCGGTCTTCAGACCCACGAGTACGTCAAGCTCCTCGAACGCCAGCCCTCCGCCGACACGGCCGGCCTGAGCCCCGACGACCGTCTCCTCGACGTCTCCAAGACCTGGAGCGTGGCCATCGGGCAACTCAACAAGAGCTTCCCGCCGGCGGTTCAACTGCTCAAACTGGCCGCCTGGTTCAGTCCGGAGCCCATCTCCATGGACCTGCTGCAGAGCACGCAGATCGCGCATGCTCTGACCGGCCATGACGGCCCGGTCGACCGGGAGTTCCGCCCACGCGCCTTCGACAGCACGGAAATGATCGCGCGAGCGTTCCAGGAGCTCAGCCGACTGTCGCTCGCCGAGGTGGACCGAAGGTCACGCAGTCTCCGCGTGCATCGCCTGGTGCAGATGTCGGTGCGCCTGAACATGACGGAGGAGGAGCAGGAGGCCACCCGGGACGTCGTGTTCCGCACCCTGGTGGCCGCCCGTCCCGAACAGGACGACCCCGAGGACCACCACACCTGGCACCGCTACCGCATCATCTGGCCACACTTGGGAACTCCCTGGGCCCTGGCGTCGCCCGACTACGGCATCCGCAAGCTGATCGTGGACCGAGTGCGCCAGCTGCGCCGCCGCGGCGAGCTCAAGCAGGCGTACGACCTGAGCACGCGCGTGCATCAGGGCTGGCTCGAACACAGCGGGCCCGACGAGCGCTGGGTGCTGCACATGGGCTTCCAGATCGCGAACATCCTCCGTGCCCGGGGCAGATACCAGGAGGCCCTGGAGCTGGACATGGACGTACTACACCGCCAGGAAGCGGCCCTGGACAGCCTGCACGACCTCCACATCCTCATGACGTCCGGCGGCGTGGCGGCCGACCTGCGCGGTCTGGGCCGCTACAGCGAGGCGCTGGAACGCGACCGCCTCAACCACGAGCAGTTCCTGGAGTTGTTCGGCGAGGACCATCCGCGAAGCCTCATGGCGGCCCACAACCTCGCCGTGTGTCTACGGGTGTTGGGGCAGTACACGGACGCCCTGCGACTGGACCGCAAGACGATGGAAACCCGGAACAAGATCTTGGGCACGGAACACCCCTACACCCGGGAAACGACCATCAGCTACGCCCGCGACCTGCTCGACTGCGGCGACTACGCCGGATCCGAGCTCAGGTTGCGGCGCACCTACGACCAGTGCCTCGCCAACAAGGAGTTCGGTCCTTCCTCACCCACCACCATCAACGCCGGTAGGGCACTGTCCGGCGCCCTGCTCCAGTTGGGCCGGGCCCAGGAGGCCGAGGATCTGACGCGTACGGTGCTGGCCAATCTGCCGTCCGAAGAAGGCTCCGCCTCCCCCAACCGGCTGCTGCTCCAACTGGGTCTGGCAGGCATGCTGGGCGCGCAGGGCCGTAGCGACGAAGCATGTGACCTCGCTCGTCAGGTCCTGGACGACTGCCGTCGGCTCTTCCATGACAAGCACCCCTACACGGTGGCCTGCCACGCGAACCTGGCCGTGCTCCTCTATGCGGCCAATGAAGTGGCCTCCTCCCTCGCCCACGCCGAGCAGGCGGCAAGGGCCTTCGCGGAGATCTTCGACGACGGCCATCCGTTCACTCTGATGTGCCGGATGAACCTGGCCAATGCCCAGGCCGCACTGGGACAGCGGGAACGAGCCCGTGCCACGTACGAGGAGGTATGGGACCGGCTTCGCGACGTCCTCAACGACAATCAGCACCCCGCTCCACTGGTCTGCGCCGCGAACCTCGCGGTGGTCCTGAATGAACTGGGAGAGACCGAGGCCGCCGAGCGGCTTCGCGAGGAAGCACTGGGTGCGCTCACCGCGCGGCTCGGTGCCGACCACCCTCGGGCCCTCGCCCTGCGTGAGTGGAGTCGCTCGGGCTGGGAGTTCGATCCCCACCCGATCTGATCCGCGGGGGCCCGCCTCCCGTCGCCCGCCGGTCGCACTCGATCGAGCGCGACCGGAGTCGCCCCACACTGCAACGGTCGAGGACCCCGGCCTTCGACATGCCCCACCTCGCGGGCCGACCGCTAGCCACGCATGAAGACGCGGATCAACTCTTCCGCTTCACCGAGGAGTTCGACTTCCCGCAGCGACATCGTCGGGTTGGCGGCCCGTCGTCGCAGCGCCTCCGTGAGGCCGTCGAGGGTGAGGTGGGACGGGTCGGCGAGGAGCGCCGCAAGGATGGCTCGGGCGGGTTCGGCGATGGGTTCGTCGTCGACCGCGACCTGGGCGAGGATCACCGCCGAAGTGCCCCAGTCCAGGCCCGGATCGCCCTCCTCGGTGTTGTTCCAGTCGATGACGTAGGGGCCGTCGGGGGTGAGGATGACGTTGTCAGGGTGCAGGTCGAGGTGCAGGACGCTGCTCCCGGGCCGGCGCGCGGGGACCTCGTGCAGCTGCCGCAGCAGGCGGGCCAGGATGCCGCCCGCCTCATCCGCGCCCATGGTTCCGGCGCTCAGCGCCCCCAGCATCGTCGGCCCCGACAGCCGCTGCATCACCAGGTCGGTCCGCGAGGAGTCGGCGAGTCGGACTCCCGGCGCCGGATAGCCGTGGTCGCGGATGTGTGCCATCACCGCTCCCTCGGCGAGCGCGTCGCCCCACCCCTCCCGGTCCCGGCGCAGCACCCACGCCTCGTCGATCTCGTACACGTCGGCGGTCCGCCCCGCCCCGAGCAGCCGCCCCACCGGTCTCCGCATCGCCTCTGCCCCCTCCGTCACGGGCCGAAGGTATCGGGTCGCACGGGCGGCCCCGAGGGTCCGGGTTACGGGCGGGTAGAGTGTCGCCGTCGTCATCACCCCCGTACACGGGAAAGCCGGTGCAAATCCGGCGCTGACCCGCAACCGTGAACCGGTCGTCGTCGAAGGCCGGTGAGCCGGATCGCCGTGTACGGGCGTGACCGGCTCACGTGCCCCGGCAGTCGGCCGGAGTGCGGCACCGTCGAGGTATACGGAGCCGAGCCGCCCGGGGTCCCCCCTGTGCTGCCCGGTTCCCTTTAGGGAAGGGCACCCGCCGATCATGTACGTCCGTCGCAGCGCCGCGGTACTGGCCGCCGCCGTCGTGATCGGCGCGGCCGCGCCGGCCATAGCCGCCGACTCCTCCCCCTCCGCCTCGCCGAAGCCGACCCACCCCGCCGGGCTGTACGGCACCACCGACCCCACCTACGACGGCGTCTGGCGGCAGTCCCTCGCGTTGCTCGCGCAGGACACCGTCGGGGTGAAGCCCGCCCCGAAGGCCGTGGACTGGCTGGTGGGGCAGCAGTGCGCGAGCGGCGCCTTCGCGCCCTACCGTGCCGACGCCGCCGCCGACTGCGATGCCAAGACCCTCGTCGACACCAACAACACGGCCGCCGCCGTGCAGGCGCTGGTCGCGCTCGGCGGGCACGACGCCGCCGTCTCCAAGGCCGTGACCTGGCTGAAGTCCGTCCAGAACAAGGACGGCGGCTGGGGATACATGCCGGGCGGGGCCAGCGACACCAACTCCACGTCCGTGGTGATCGGTGCGCTCGCCGCCGTCGGTGAGAAGCCGGAGGGGATCCGCAAGGACGGTCGGTCGGCCTACGACGCGCTCGGCAAGCTCGCCCTGCCCTGCAAGGGCGACGGTGCGGGCGCCTTCGCCTTCCAGCCCGACAAGAAGGGCAAGCTGCTCGCCAACGCCGACGCCACCGCGGCCGGTGTCCTCGGCTCCCTCGGCAAGGGCCTCGTGGTCGGCCCCGGCAAGCAGTCGGCCGCCTCCTGCTCCGACGCCGGCGACCCCACCCCGCAGCAGACCGCCGCCAACGGCGCCGCCCATCTCACGGCGGCCCTCGCCAAGGACGGCCACCTCACGTCCGCCCTCCCCGGCGCCGAGGACCAGCCCGACTACGGCAACACCGCCGACGCGGTCGTCGCGCTGGCCGCGTTCTCCGGCGCCGACGCCGCCGCCAAGCCGCTGCGCTGGCTGGAGCGGAACTCCGCGAAGTGGGCCGAGCAGAGCGGCCCGGCGGCCTACGCCCAGCTGATCCTCGCCGCCCACGCCACCGGCACCGACCCCCGCGACTTCGGCGGCGCCGACCTGGTCGAGCAGCTCAACGCCACCGGTCCCGCACCTCAGGCCGCGACCAAGGCCACGAACGAGGAGAAGACCAAGGACGACAGTCCCTTCGGTGTCTGGTGGTACGTCGGCATCTTCCTCGTCGTCGGCATCGGCATCGGCTTCCTGCTGAGCGGCCGCAAGAAGGGCCCGCAAGCGTGATCCGTCGCATGCTCGCGCCGCTCCTGGCCGCGCTGGTCCTGCTGACCGGCGCGGCCCAGGGCGCCCATGCGGCCGGCTATCGCTACTGGTCCTTCTGGGAACGCCAGGACGGCAACTGGATCTACGCCACCCAGGGCCCCTCCCTCGCCCGTCCGTCCGACGGCGACGTCCAGGGCTTCCGGTTCGCGGTGAGCGAGGACTCCAAGGACGCGACACAGCCCAGGGGCGCGGCCGAGTTCGCGGTGATCTGCGCCAGGACGCCCGCCGAGGACGGCACCAAGCGGGTGGCCCTGGTCATCGACTTCGGTACGGCGGCCGACGCCCCGTCCGGCGAGACGCCCCCGGCCCGCCGGACGGCGTGCGCCCGGGTCGCTCCGGACGCGACGACGGCGGAGGCCCTGGCGGCCGTCGCCAAGCCCCTGCGTTACGACACCAACGCCCTGCTGTGTGCGATCACCGGGTATCCGCAGAAGGGCTGCGGCGAGCAGGTGTCGGGCGGTGGCGGGGAGACCGGGAAACCGACTGCGGCCGGGCGGACGGCCACCGCGGCCGAGGACGACCCGGACGGCGGGCTCTCTCTGGGCCTGGTCGCGGGCATCGCCGTGGTGGTGATGCTGGGGGCGGCGGCGGTCTGGCAGGCACGGCGGCGCGGGAATGCCTAGCCGAGCCGAGCTTCCCGTGGGCGCGGAGACGCGGGGGGAGGCTGCCCGGCAGGCACCGCCCGCCGCCACCCTCCGCCCGACCCACCGCTCCCCCCTCCGCCCGACCCACCGCTCCCCCCTGCACCCGGGCGCCTGGTGGCTCTGGGCCCTCGCCCTCGGCACCGCCGCCACCCGCACCACCAACCCCCTTCTCCTCGCCCTCCTCATCGCGACCTCCGCCTACGTCGTGGCGACCTGCCGCCCGAACGCCCCCTGGGCCCGCTCCTACTCCGTCTTCTTCAAGCTCGCCCTGGCCGTCCTCCTCATCCGGCTCGTCTTCGCCGTGGCCCTCGGCTCCCCGATCCCCGGCACCCATGTGATCGTCACCCTCCCGGAGATCCCCCTCCCCGACTGGGCGCAGGGGATCCGCCTGGGCGGCAAGGTCACGGTCGAGACGGTCCTCGTCGCCCTCTACGACGGGCTGCGCCTGGCGACGCTCCTCATCTGCGTGGGCGCGGCGAACTCCCTCGCCAACCCGACCCGGCTGCTCAAGTCCCTCCCCGGCGCCCTCTACGAGATCGGCGTGGCGGTGGTCGTGGCCCTCACCTACGCGCCCAACCTCATCGCCGACGTCCAGCGCCTGCGGGCCGCACGCCGGCTGCGCGGCCGGCCCGACAGCGGTGTGCGGGGCCTTGTCCAGGTGGCGCTCCCGGTCCTGGAGGGCGCGTTGGAGCGGTCGGTCGCCCTCGCCGCCGCGATGGACGCGCGCGGCTACGGCCGTACCGCCGAGGTTCCGCGCCGCGTCCGCCGTACGACCACCGCGCTCACCCTCGGCGGACTACTCGGTGTCTGCGCCGGAACGTACGGCCTCCTCACCGCCGAGGGCGGCACCTACGGTCTCCCGGTCCTCCTCGCCGGACTCGCCGCCGCTCTGGCGGGCCTACGCCTGGGCGGCCGGCGTTCCCCGCGCACGTGTTACCGCCCGGACCGCTGGGACGCCCGCGCCTGGCTGGTCGCCGGTTCCGGCGCGGCGGTCGCCGCGCTGCTGACCCTGGCCGCCGACCGCACCCCGGAAGCCCTGTCCCCCGGCGTGATCCCCCTGACCGCCCCCACCCTCCCCCTGTGGCCCGCGGCAGCAGTCCTCCTCGGCCTCCTCCCTTCCTTCATCAGCCCCGCGCCCCGTCACCCCACCGCCCCGAAGGAGCCGTCGTGATCCGCTTCGAGAGCGTCTCCGTGACGTACGACGGTGCCGCCGAACCCACCGTCCAGGGCGTGGACTTCGAGGTTCCGGAGGGCGAACTGGTGCTGATCGCCGGCCCGTCCGGGGTCGGCAAGTCCACCGTGCTCGGCGCGGTGAGCGGGCTCGTGCCGCACTTCACCGGTGGCACCCTGCGCGGCCGTGTCACGGTGGCCGGCCGGGACACCCGTACGCACAAGCCGCGTGAACTGGCCGATGTGGTGGGCACGGTGGGCCAGGATCCCCTGTCCCACTTCGTCACGGACACGGTCGAGGACGAGCTCGCCTACGGCATGGAGTCGTTGGGCCTGCCCCCTGACGTGATGCGACGCCGCGTCGAGGAGACCCTCGACCTGCTCGGCCTCGCCGACCTGCGTGACCGCTCCATCGCCACCCTCTCCGGCGGTCAGCAGCAGCGCGTGGCGATCGGCTCGGTCCTCACCCCGCACCCGAGCGTCCTGGTCCTGGACGAGCCGACGTCGGCCCTGGACCCGGCCGCCGCGGAAGAGGTCCTCGCCGTACTCCAGCGCCTGGTCCACGACCTCGGCACGACGGTCCTGATGGCCGAACACCGTCTGGAACGCGTGGTCCAGTACGCCGACCGGATCGCTCTCCTGTCCTCCCCCGGCACGGCCCCGATCCTCGGGACCCCCGCGGACATCATGGCCGTCTCCCCGGTGTACCCCCCGGTGGTGGCCCTGGGCCGCCTGGCGGGCTGGACCCCACTGCCCCTGACGGTCCGAGACGCCCGCAGAAGAGCGACCGACCTACGCCAACAGCTTGAGAACCGCACCTCCATCGCCCCAGAGGGGCGCGGGGAACTGCGCGACCAGCCACAACAGACCCGCAGCCGCCGACAACCCGAATCCCCCACCCCCTCCGGCGCCACCCCCCACCGCTGGTTCCGCCGCAAAGAGACCCCCACCACCCCGACATCTCCCCACGCCGCCGAGGTACAAGCCCTCTCCGTAACCCGCGACCACATCCGAGCCCTCCGTCACATCAACCTCCGCCTGCCCCTCGGAGAGACCGTCGCTCTCATGGGCCGCAACGGCGCCGGCAAGTCCACCCTGCTCAACACCCTGGTCGGCCTGGTGGCACCCACCACCGGCTCGGTCGCCGTAGGCGGATCCGTACCGCACCGCACCCCGCCCCGCGACCTCGTCCGCCGCGTGGGACTCGTCCCGCAGGAACCCCGCGACCTCCTCTACGCCGACACGGTCGCCGCCGAGTGCACGGCCGCCGACGCCGACGCGGGCGCCGAACCCGGCACCTGCCGCACCCTCGTCTCCGAGCTGCTCCCGGGCATCGCCGACGACACCCACCCCCGCGACCTGTCCGAGGGCCAGCGCCTGACGCTCGCCCTGGCCGTCGTCCTCACCGCCCGCCCCCCGCTGCTCCTCCTCGACGAGCCGACCCGTGGTCTGGACTACGCGGCGAAGGCCCGCCTCGTGACGCTGCTGCGCGACCTGGCCGGCCGGGGCCACGCGATCGTGCTGGCCACCCATGACGTGGAGCTCGCCGCCGAGCTCGCGGACCGGGTCGTCCTGCTGGCCGAGGGCGAGGTGATCGCCGACGGTCCGACCGCGGACGTCGTCGTCTCCTCCCCCTCCTTCGCACCGCAGGTCACCAAGATCCTCGCCCCGCAGAAGTGGCTCACGGTCACACAGGTGCGAAAGGCCCTGGCATCATGAGCGCCACGAAGAGCTCTCCGCCCCGGACGCGTCCCGTTCACCTCGGCCCCCGCTCCATAGCGGCCCTCGCCCTGGTCAGCGCCGTCGGCGTCGCCGCCCTGATGTGGCCCTTCCTCGCGCCGCCCGAGTCGGCGGTGGTCGCGCACAGCGAGGACGCCCCCTGGTTGTTCGCCTGTCTGCTGGTGCTGCTGGTCGCGGTCGTCGGGGCGACGATCTCCGAGTCGGGGCTCGGTCCGAAGGCGGTCGCGATGCTCGGGGTGCTGACCGCGACGGGAGCCGCCCTGCGCCCGATCGGCGCGGGCACCGCCGGTCTGGAACCGATGTTCTTCCTCATGGTGCTGAGCGGCCGGGTCCTGGGCCCGGGCTTCGGCTTCGTGCTCGGCTCGATCACGATGTTCGCGTCGGCGCTGCTCACCGGCGGGGTGGGCCCCTGGATGCCGTTCCAGATGCTCCCGATGGGCTGGTTCACCATGGGCGCCGGGCTGCTGCCGGACCGTCACCGGCTGCGCGGCCGCGCGGAACTTCTGCTCCTGTGCGCGTACGGCTCCCTGGCGGCCTTCGCCTACGGCATCGTCACGAATCTGGCGGGCTGGACCTTCATGAAGGGCCAGGCCTCGTCCATCGCCTTCTCCGAGCACGCCTCCGTGTCCGTCAATCTGGCCCACTTCGTCGCGTACTGCCTGGCCACCTCGCTGGGCTGGGACCTGGGCCGGGCGATCACCACCGTCGTACTGACCCTGGTCCTCGGCTCGGTGATCCTCAGGGCCCTGCGCCGGGCCACTCGCCGGGCCGCCTTCGAGACCCCGGTCACGTTCGACGCACCCACACCGTGAGGATCCACGCGCGGACCGTCACCGACCCGGTGAAGCACCCCACATGACCCACGTCACCTACGATTCACCATAGTCGGACAAAACGGATGTCATGCACGCGTCCGCACCACTTCTGACCTGCACATAGAGAGCCACGTCACACGGACCGCTCGACGCCCGCATACGACCACAACTAGCAAAAGGGCTCATTGCGGACACCCATCCGGCCTGTTTCTCTGGATGACGTCGCACGGCGCCGACGTGCCCACTGGGCCGCGGCGCCGACGCATGCCACCGCCTCGCATCGCATGGCTCCGGCACGCACCCGACACCCTGTCCCCGAAGAAAGGCTCCCCGTGTCCGCTGTTTCTCTCCTCCGCCGCGCCTCCGCCCCGAAGAAGGCCCTCGCCGGTGTCACCCTGGCCGCTGCCGCCGCCGGCACGCTGTTCGCCGCCGCGCCCTCGCAGGCCGCGACGACCGGGTCCTCCTCGGCGCAGGCGATAGCGAAGAAGATGATCTCGGACTCCAGCCAGTACCAGTGCTTCTCCAAGATCGTCGACCACGAGAGCGACTGGAACGTCAACGCCACCAACTCCTCCTCCGGCGCCTACGGCCTGGTCCAGGCTCTGCCGGGCAACAAGATGGCCTCCGCCGGCTCCGACTGGAAGACCAACGCGGCCACCCAGATCGAGTGGGGCCTGGACTACATGAAGGACCGCTACGGCAGCCCGTGCGGCGCCTGGGGCTTCTGGCAGTCCAACGGCTGGTACTGAGCCGACCCGGCCCCAGCCCTCAGAACCGAAGGCGGCGACCCCCGATCCCCGGGGTCGCCGCCTTCGTCCATGTTCACCGCAATTCCAACATCCACATGGCGATTCGCAATCGGTCAACTGATCAATTCACTCTCGCTCTTGAGTACATGCAGCTTCGAGAGTCCGGTAATTGACGCTAACCTGAGATGAGTGGCCAGACGGGGGCGCATCGGTGATCTTCTCCGTCCGGCGGTCCAGCCCGAAGTCCGGCCTCCCAGCGGAGATGTGATGAAGAGTCGACTCACGGTAGTGGTCACCGGCGCGGCGACCCCGGGAATCGGCGAGGCGGTCACCCGTCGCCTGCTCAGGGACGGCTACCGAGTGATCGGCACTTACGGGAAGCAGGACAGCGAAAGCGCCGAACGGCTGCACGAGAACCTGCGAGAGCTGAAGCGGTACTGCAGACTGATCCCCGTCGATCTGGGTAACCGCAGCGCTTTGGACAAGTTCGTGAGCGACCTCCATGAGGAGACCTGCAGCGCGAAGTGGAATATCCACGCACTCGTCAACACCGAGTATTACTTCACTCGCGAGGATCCCGACAAGTTCAATCACGAGGAGTGGGACCGGAGCATGGCCGTCAATCTGACGGCACCCAACTATCTCGTGCGGGAACTGGGTCTGCGGCTCGCGGACCAAGGCGCGATCGTGACGGTCACGAGTACTGAGGCTTTCGTCGGTTCGTACGGCGCTTCGGCCTACGCCGCCTCGAAGGCCGCCATTCACAATCTGACCAAATCCTGGGCCAATACGATGCCCCGGGACATCAGAGCCAACGCGGTGGCCGCCGGGTGGATCGATGGCGCCCTGGACAAACGGGTGAACGACAAGTCGAGCGAAGTCACCCCCCTCGGACGTCCGGGCGAACCGGATGAGGTGGCCGCCGCGGTCGCCTTCCTTCTTTCCGAACAGGCAAGCTTTGTGAACGGCACCGTGCTGACGGTGGACGGCGGGTACACAAGCACCGACACCGTCTCGAAATTCGAATATGAGCTGACGCGGCAGTCCTAGACACCGATCGGGGCACATGGGGGTGGGGTGGCGGAAAACGTCAGTGCTCAGGGTCTTTCGGACGAGGGTGCGGAGCTGATCCATGCCCTGCTGGACCAGGTCCCGGTGAGCTTCTGGATGTCCCGCGGTCGAGACGGCGATTACGAGATCGTCCTCTGGAATGCCGCAGCCGGCCGTATCTACGGCTACAGCAAAGAAGAAGCCATCGGCACCAGCTTTCTCGACCTGTTCGTCGACGAACCTCAGAAGGATCAGGCCCGGGAGGACGCGGATCGCATCATCGCCGGCGTCCCCCTCGTCGTTCCGGCCGTGAACTGCATCGCGATCGACCGGGACCGGGAAGGCAATCCCGTCGCGTTGCTGACCAATGCCTTCCGGGTGGAGTTCCTGGGTGAGCTGTTCCAGGCCGAACTCGCCGTGGACCTCACTCCGAGCCGGTTCCTGCAGCACACCGATGCCTACTACCGGGCCAAGCGTGAGGGCCCCGACCACGCTCCGTTGCGTACCCTCGAAGCCTTTCTGGACCACATCACCGAACTGAACTCCCGCCAGCTGGCTCTGTGGGGGCGCACCTTCGCGCATGAGATCCGCAGCGAACTGGTGCCCCTGCGCCAGGCGTTGTGGCAACTGGCGTCGGACAATCCGGCTCTGTCGGAGACGGACGAATTCCGGGACATCGAGCGGTCCGTGGGCAGTCTGCGCCTGCTCTCGGACAACTTCCTGTCGTTCCAGGCAAGCTTCCAGCCGGACCTGCGGACGGGCAGAACACAGGACTTCGCCCGCCGTGGCGGCTTCGATCTCCTCGACACCGTGCGTGAGGTCGTCTCCGAGTTCGCCTACTCCGCCACACAGCTCGACACGGACATAACACTGCTGCCCGGTGACACAAGCCGGCCGGCACGCATCCGGCTGCTCGGCACCCGTGAAGCCTTCACCAACACCATGCGCAATGTCCTGAGCAACAGCGTCAAGCACTACGACGGTTCGGGCACGACCGACGACAAGCGCATCACCGTCTCCCTGACCCGCGGCAAGAGCTTCACGGAGATCGCTGTGCGCAACCCCGGCCAGATTCCGCAGTCCCAGCTCGACCACGGCTTCGAGCCGTTCTACAAGGACGCGCAGAACCCGTCGGAGGGCATGCACCTCGGGTTGTCCATCGCGCACCAGTGGACCAAGGAGGTCGGCGGAAGGATCTCCATCGCCAACGAGGCCGACCAGGTTCTGGTCAGCATCATGTGGCCATGCGACTCCCATGGAGACGCGTAGATGTCGACACCGCAGACTCCCCTGGCCGGCAAGACGATCGCCTTCATCGACGACCGATACGACATCAACCGATACTTCTTCGCTGCCATCAGGCGGGCGGGGGCGCATCTGCGGCACTGCAACTCGCTGCGTCAGGCGTGTGTCCTGTTCGAGTCGCGCGATCAGATCGATGCGGCGGTACTCGATCTGCACATGAGCCTTCCCGAGCCGGTGCCCGAGGCGCTGGACACCTATGCCGCGATCTTCCGCGGACATCACGCCGGTTATCGGCTGGGCGTACAGGATCTCAACGCGGGCCAGGTGCTGGGCATGTATCTCAGCGCCCAGAACGGCTCACGGCGGATACCTTTCATCTATCTGTCGGCGGTGGCCGACTCGTTCGTCGCGATGGATGAGGCTCACCCATGGCAAGGCCGACCCGCGTTCGACAAATACGAGACCAGTCCTCAGCAACTCATCGTCGTACTCGAGGAGATGCTGCGTGCCGATCCTTGACGCATCGGCCACTGCCCGAGCGGCCGAACCGGCCTATGACTTCACCTGGCTCGGGGAAAGCGAAGCCTGGTACACATTCCTCTGGCTGGCGTCGCTGGTCGTCACGGCCGTGCTGTGGAGATCCACGCGGGAACGCCTCGCGCGCCGGATCGCCCTGACGATCTGCGGGGTCTTCGGCGTCACGCTCGCCGCGCCGGCACTGTACGGCTTGATCGTCAGGTTCACCGAGGCGAAGGCCGGCGGATCCGACCTTTCCATGGCCGTGTTCAGCATCGTGGCCACTCTTGTCTCCGGATACTCCCTCTACGTCGTCACCGTGGTGGACCGTAAGCGGGACGAGGTCGAGCAGAGCATCCGGGATGTGAACCGGATGATCGGTGAGCTGAGCGCGCAGAACAACGAACAGCAGCAGGACCTGGAGAACACACGCCGACAACTCGCCCTGCAGGACCTGCGCATGGCGCTTTTTCTCGCCGTGAGCGACGAGATCGAGACGCTCGACGAGGACGGCGCGACCCCGTCACGCAACCGGGCCATGACCCTGCGGCTGGTGCAACGGCTCCTGGCCCGGCACGCCTTCTCCGAGATCGTCTTCGACCTGCGCGAACTGACCTCCGTACTGCGTCGCCGTCCCACCATGGTCTCGCCCGAAGTGAAGGTCCGGATCTGTTCCTACCTCGACCTTCTGATCCAGTGCTCGGCGGTGCCGGACGCCGAGCATGTTCCCACCATCCGAGAACTGTCCGATCGGCTGAACCGCCCCGACGAAACCGGTCAGCCGACGACGGGACTGCCGTAGAGGTATGCGTCGAGATCCGCCGGACGCATGGATTCCGGGCATTCCTCGGTGTAGTAGTTCATGGCTACGACGATTCGTGTGACGCCGCCCGTCACAGCACGCACATAGTGCGGATGCGACCTGCCGTCGAAGAAGACGAGATGCCCTTTCTGCGGATAGATCACCGAGCAGTCGTGGTCCACCTCGGCAACGCTCCGCGACCGGACATCATTCGCGATGGCCAGCTCACCGCCGGCTTCGGGCATATGGCCGGTCGCATAGAGCAGGCACGCGATCGGATTGGTGTCGACATGGCATTCGCTCCGGTCACCCCCCGGATCCTGAACGTTGAGGACGACCGCATAGCGGCGGTCCGTCGCCGCGATCACTTTACGCCGGGCAAAGCGCTCCCCCAGTTCCCTGAACCGGCCACGGTAGAGGTCGACGATCCAGGGAAGCTCCTCCCACACCACCGAGCCCCGGACCGTACTCGTGCACAGCGCGGGAGTTCCGTTCCCTTCCCGGGAGGTGGAATGCGGAGGCGTGAGGAGTCTGTCGGACTGATTCTTACGAACGACCTCGGCGATGTCGGTGTCCCAGCGGTCGGGAAGCTGCGAAGTCACATCGAAAGTGGTCCACCCGAACATCTCCCCCCACCCTTTCCTGACCGCCGTATCGTCCCCTACGGCCGCACATTCCAGGGTAGCGCCGAGGGCCATCGCGGGGGAGGCAGGAACGGGGCGTAGGGATAGGGGGTGCTCCTGCCTCCCTCGGGATGGGTCAGCCGCTGCTGACCCGGAGTTCCTTCACTCCGTTGATCCAGGCTGAGCGAAGGCGGCGGGGTGCGCCGACCAGGCGCAGGTCCGGCATCGCGTCGGCCACCGCGTTGAAGATCAGGTCGATCTCCAGCACCGCCAGGGACTTGCCCAGGCAGTAATGGGGGCCACCGCCGCCGAAACCGAGATGGGGATTGGGGTCGCGGGTGATGTCGAAGGCGTCCGGATTCTCGAAGACCTCGGGGTCGTGGTTCGCCGAGGCATAGAAGATTCCTACCCGCTCACCCTTCTTTATGCGCTTCCCGCCCAACTCCGTGTCCTGGGTCGCCGTGCGCTGGAAGGAGACCACCGGCGTCGCCCAGCGGACGATCTCCTCCGCCGCCGTCTCCGGGCGCTCCCTCTTGTACAGCTCCCACTGTTCGGGGTGGGTGAGGAAGGCGTGCATGCCGTGGGTGATGGCGTTGCGGGTGGTCTCGTTGCCCGCCACGGCCAGCATCAGTACGAAGAAGCCGAACTCGTCGGAGCCCAGGTTGCCTTCGTCCTCGGCGGCCACCAGCGTGGTGACGATGTCCTTCGCCGGGCACGCCTTGCGGTCGGCGGCCATGTTCATCGCGTAGGCGATCAGCTCGGTGGCCGACTCGGCGCCGACCTCTTCGGTGATGGCGTACTCGGGGTCGTCGTACGCGATCATCCTGTTGGACCAGTCGAAGATCTTGGACCGGTCCTCCTGCGGGACGCCGATCAGCTCGGCGATGGCCTGCAGGGGCAGTTCGCAGGCGACCTCGGTCACGAAGTCGAAGGGGCCGGCGTGCTCACGGGCGTTCGCGGCGATGTTGAGCGCCCGCGTCCGCAGGCGTTCCTCCAGGGCCCGGATGGCACGCGGGGTGAAGACCCGCTGGACGATCTGGCGGACCCGGGTGTGCTCGGGCGGGTCCATGTTCAGCAGGATCAGCCGTTGCGCGTCGATGGCGTCGCGCTCGATGTGTTCGTTGAAGCGGATGATCGCGGTGTTGA
Organism: Streptomyces coerulescens; assembly: GCF_042657965.1. NCBI lineage: Bacteria > Bacillati > Actinomycetota > Actinomycetes > Kitasatosporales > Streptomycetaceae > Streptomyces > Streptomyces coerulescens. The sequence goes on along the minus strand of NZ_JBHSKM010000035.1, from coordinate 16,046 downwards.
GGGTCGACGAGAACAACTCCGGGTGCGTCGATACGTACTTGACGTCCGCGTGCCGGGTCACCGCCCAGTAGCCCTCGTCCTGGAATCCTGCCACGTTGGCCGGCTGCGGGATCCAGCGGACCGGTTCGGCCAGGCGCAGCTCGGCGAACTCCGGGAGGGGTACGCGGTGTTGCAGCACATCGGGGTCGGTGAAGTCGAACCCGTCGGGAAGCGCGGGACAGGGCGGCATGGCGGCTCCTGACGGCTCATCAGCTAGGAGGGATCGCGGTGACGGTAGTAACGGGTTCTACAACTCGCAATAGCCATGGAGCCCCCAATTGGCCGCACGACCCTTGCGGTAGGCCGTCATCCATCAGCACACTGCACACAGAACTAGAACACGTACCAGTTCCGCAGCGCCCCGGAGAGGATCCGCACCCATGGCTGCCGAACCCGTGATCGTCGAAGCCGTACGCACCCCCATCGGCAAGCGCGGCGGCGCGCTCGCCAACCTCCACCCCGCCTACCTCCTGGGCGAGACCTACCGCGAACTCCTGGGCCGCACGGGTATCCCCGCCGACTGCGTCGAGCAGATCGTCGGCGGCACCGTGACCCACGCCGGCGAACAGTCCATGAACCCCGCGCGCACGGCCTGGCTGACCATGGGCCTGCCCTACGAGACGGCCGCGACGACCGTCGACTGCCAGTGCGGCTCCTCCCAGCAGGCCTCGCACATGACCGCCAACATGATCGCCGCGGGCGTCATCGACGTCGGCATCAGCTGCGGCGTCGAGGCGATGTCCCGGGTGCCGCTGGGCTCCGGCTCCAAGCACGGGCCCGGCAAGCCGTTCCCGGACGAGTGGAACGTCGACCTGCCCAACCAGTTCGAGGCGGCCGAGCGCATCGCCCGCCACCGGGGGCTGACCCGGGAGAACGTCGACTCCCTCGGCCTCGTCTCACAGGAGCGGGCGGCCACCGCCTGGGCCGAGGAGCGGTTCAAGCGGGAGACGTTCGCCGTCCAGGTCCCGACGACCGAGGACGAGCAGCGCGCCGGGCAGGGCATGTGGCGCCTGGTCGACAAGGACGAGGGTCTGCGCGACACGTCCATGGAGGCGCTGGCTGGCCTCAAGTCCGTCATGCCGACGGCCATCCATACGGCGGGCAACTCGTCCCAGATCAGCGACGGCGCGTCGGCGATCATGTGGGCGTCGAAACGGATGGCTCGCGCCCTGAAACTGCGGCCCCGCGCACGCATCGTGGCGCAGGCACTCGTGGGCGCCGACCCGCACTTCCACCTCGACGGACCGATCGACGCGACCAAGGCCGTGCTGGGCAAGGCCGGGATGTCCCTGAAGGACATCGACCTGGTCGAGATCAACGAGGCTTTCGCGTCCGTGGTGTTGAGCTGGGCGCAGGTCTTCGAGCAGGACCTGGAGAAGGTCAACGTCAACGGCGGTGCGATCGCCCTCGGGCACCCGGTGGGGGCCACCGGGGCCCGGCTGATCACCACCGCACTGCATGAACTGGAGCGGGCGGACAAGGAGTTCGCCCTGGTGACGATGTGCGCGGGCGGCGGCCTGGCCACCGGCACGATCATTCAGCGGCTATAGCCGAGGTCCACTTCACGAAGGTGGTGAACGCGGCGGGGCCGAGGGTGAGGATCGGTCCCGCCGGGTTCTTGGAGTCGCGGATGGCGAGGGTGGTGTGGGGGGTTTCGGCGATCTCGACGCAATCACCGCCCTGGTCGCCGCTGTGCGTGGACTTGCGCCAGGTCAGGGGGCCGAGCGGCGCGCATTCAACACAGGATCCGCCTTGGTCTCCGCTGTAGCTGGACTTACGCCACCGGATCCCCGCCGGAATCGCCTTGCTCGCCATAGCGCTCCTCCATTACCCGCCGGATCAACTCCGCCGAGTCCTTGAGGGAGAGCGCGGCGGCCTGCAGATGATCGTAACGGAGCGAGCAGTCTCTGACGGTGTCTGGGTTGGCGGTTGGATGCCCGCTTCCGTAGCCCTCGGTGTAGACGATGGCCGGGTCGGCCGGGAAGCGGAAGAGGTCGAACGAGCCTTGCAGGCCCGCATGGGTCCCTACAGAGAAAGGGAGTACCTGGATGTTGATCCGGGGATCGTTCTCGACCGACAACAGCTTGGCGAGCTGCTCCCGCATGACCCCTCGGCCACCGATCTCCTGATGCAGCACGGCCTCGCTGATGACTGCCCAGAACACGGGCGGCTCGGCCTTCTCGAAGATGCGCTGCCGCGCCAGCCGCACCGAGGTACGGTCTTCCAGGTCGGTTTGATCCACCGCGCCGAGCACCGCAGATGCGTATGCCTTGGTCTGCAACAGGCCATGCACCAGGTGCGTGTGAAAGGTGCAGATCTCGATCGCCCGCGCCTCAAGCTCCGCCACCTGCTGAAACCAGGCCGGAAGTTGACTACGCATCACCAGCTCGTGCAGGCGGGACAGCAACCCGCCCGTCCCCAGTGCGACATCCACCCGCTCGCTGAAGGGCAGCGTCGGCAGCTTCCGGGCCGTTTCGATCTGGCCGACCAGTGACCCGGTGCAGTAGACGATGTCCCCGAGCTGCTTCTGCGTCAGCCCCGCCTCCTCCCGGTAACGCCGCAGCTCGAAGCCGTAGTAGTCGAGCGGCGAGGCGCCCGGGTCAAGGGTGTTGATGTGGGTCACGCAGAACCCCTCTCACGCAACTCGGCCCACTTCAGGACCCGTTGTATCCGTTCGGTAGCCCAAAGTAGTCGCCCGAGGTCACGCTCGTACCGTGAACGGATACATTCAGTACCGACTGCGCCTCACCGCCGGTGACCACTCCGCGCGGCACATCCGCGCCATCGTGCGCTCGCTGCTCGGCGAGTGGGAGATGCGCGAGCTGACCGACGCCGTGGAGCTGGGCGTGACCGAGCTGGTCGCCAACGTCGTACGGCATGTTCCGGACCGGCGCTGCGAGGTGCTGGTGCTGCGGCAGAGAGACGGGGTGCGGATCGAAGTGACGGACGGATGTCCTCAACTTCCCGCCCCCGCCAAAGGGTTGGGACTGCACGCCGAGAACGGGCGCGGGCTCGTGCTGCTGGACGCCGTGGCCGACAAGTGGGGTGTGGACACCGCCGGGCGGCGGAACGGCAAGACCGTGTGGTTCGAGTGCGGAACCACACGGTCGGGACTCACCGGCGTACCGTCACACTCCGGCGGGCGCCAGCTTGATGCTGAAGTGGCGGAGGATCGGTGACTGGTCGGTGATGCGGTAGCCGTGCACCGAGCTGGGGTCCTTGGCTATGGAGGCCAGCGTCGCGGCCACGTGGTCGTAGTGGCTGCGGGTGTAGACCCGGCGGGGCAGGGCGAGCCGTACGAGTTCGTAGGGCGCCGACTTGATCGGGTTGCCGTGCTCGTCCTCCTCGCCGAGGTAGAGGGAGCCCAGCTCCGCGGAGCGGATGCCGCCGCGGAGGTAGAGCTGGCAGGCCAGTGAGTGGCCGGGGTACTGGTGGGGCGGGATGTGGGGCAGCAGCCGTCCGGCGTTGAGGTACAGGGCGTGCAGACCGGCCGGTTCGACGATGTCGACGCCCGCATCCCGGATGCGCTGGGCGAGGTGGCCGGCGATGTCGGCGCGCTCCGCCAGGTAGGAGGGCTCGGTGACCTCCAGCAGGCCCTGGGCCATCATGTCCAGGTCACGCCCGGCGAGGCCGCCGTAGGTGGCGAAGCCCTCCGTGGCGATCAGGAGGCGTTCGCACTTCTGGGCCAGTTCGGGGTCCTTCAGACCGATGAAGCCGCCGATGTGGACGATGCCGTCCTTCTTGGCGCTCATGATGCAGCCGTCCGCGAGGCGGAACGCCTCCTCGGCGACCTGGCGCGGGGTGCGGTCCTGGTAGCCGGGTTCGTGGCGGGTCACGAGCCAGGCGTTCTCGGCGAACCGGGCGGCGTCCAGGATCATGGGGACGCTGTGGCGGCGACAGAGGTCGGCGGTGCGGTGCAGGTTCTCCATGGAGACGGGCTGTCCGCCGCCGCCGTTGTTGGTGATGGTCATCACCACTGCGGCCACCGGGGACTCCTGCTGGTTCTGGAGGATCTGCTCCAGCGCCTTCAGGTCGATGTTGCCCTTGAAGCGGTGCGGGCTGTCCAGGTCCTTGGCCTCGGGGCAGGGTATGTCCCGGGCCTGGCAGCCGACGAGTTCCACATTGGCGCGGGTGGTGTCGAAGTGGGTGTTGGACACCACGGTGCTGCCGGGGGTCAGGAGCGAGGTGAACAGGATGCGCTCGGCCGCGCGTCCCTGGTGGGCGGGCAGAAGGTGCGGATAGCCGGTGAGTTCACTGACCGTCTCGCGCCAGCGGTAGAACGACCGGGAGCCGGCGTAGGACTCGTCGCCGTTCATACCGGCGGAGAGCTGGGCGGCGGAGATCGCGCCGGTGCCCGAGTCGCTCAGCAGGTCGATGGTCACTTCGTCGGCGCGCAGGTCGAACAGGTTGTAGGAGACCCGTCGCAGGGCTTCCTCACGCTGCTGGGGGGTGGTGAGGGGGATGGGCTCGACGACCTTGATCCGGTAGGGCTCCACGGCTCCTTCTTTCTGATGTTGCGCGGGCTTTCTTACGACGCGCGGATCACTGCGCGGGGGGACGCACCGCGTAGGCCTCCGAGGAGACGTAGGCGGTGATGCGGGGGCGGCGGTCGCGCTCGTGCGCCAGGGCCAGGTAGGCGATCAGGCCGGTGCCGTCGGAGAGTCGCCGGGTGCTGAGGGCGGCGAGGGCACGGCGCAGCATCGAGGGGTCCATGCCGAAGTGGGTCAGCACGGCGGTGGCGCGGGCGAGCGCCTCCTCGTCGTCCCTGACGTAGTCACGGACGGGGATGTGCAGGGTGAACCCGCTCGGCCGGCCGGACGCGGTGTCGGTGAAGGAGTGGCAGGTCAGCGCGGGCCGCCGGTCCAGTCGTGGCTCCGGCCTGCCCGCCGCCCCGGTGGGCGTGCGCCCCTCCGCGGCGAGGTGGAAGAAGGCCTCCACGTCCTCGCGTGCCGGGCCGGGCTGCGAGCGGTTCAACGCGTACGCCTCGGAAGCCGCGAGGCGTGGATGCGCGGTGTAGACCTTGACCCGCGGGGTGTCCCAGGTGCCGAGGTCCAGGGCGACGAAGGGATACCCGGTCGTGTCGGGCAGGGTGTCGAAGGCCTGCCGGTGACCGAGTCGGTGCAGTGCTTCCCGCACGGTGGCCGTGGCCCGTTCGGGGCCGGAGGCGGCGGGGTTGAGGTAGACCTTCACGCCGGGGACGCCACCGGGGCGTAACTCCAGGGCGTACCACAGGGCCAGGTGGCCTTGGGGGGACGTGGGCAGGAACAGGTCTTCGAGACGGTCGAGTTGGGCGGTGGAGAAGTCCCAGCGGCGGGCCATGTCCCGGATGGCGGCGAGCCCTTGGCGGCCGTTGGCCGCCAAGTCGCCCGCGTCGCAGCCGGGTTCCACCAGGACACGCAGGCCGGGGGCCGCGTCCGGGCGGAAGGCCAGGGAGAACTCGACCGGTGTGTGGTCGTCGGAGATGAAACTCGGCGTGGCGGGCGGCTGCGCCAGCGAGCGGCCGCACGCGTCCCCGAGGGACTCCAGGACGATGTGCGCGTACAGCGCCGACTCGGCGGCCGGGGAACCCACCACCGAGCCCAGGCGCAGCAGTTGGCCGACGACGTGATCGGCGAGTGTGGGGCTGTATGTGTAGGTGACCGGAGCTTCGGTGACCGACGCCGTGCTCGCCGTACTCACCGGACCTCCCGGACGGCGGCAAAAAGATACCCGCCGGTGAAGGCGGGTATCCGGCCGTTGGGCCATTGCGCTTGGACGCCTATGAGGCCGATGCGGCCTATGAGGAAGTCCTTCTCCTGAACGAACGTGGGCGACGACAGGGTGACGGGGCGCTGGGCACGAGTGGCAGCGGGGATGAACTCCACAGCCCCTCCTTCATCATGTGACGACTCAGATACCCTGCGCAGTCATACCCTGGCGCTTTAACGTTCATGCAGTTGACAGGGGCAGTTGCCTGTTACCTGTGTCACTAAAGCGGAAGCAGGGCTTACGCCCTGACCCACTTCAGGAAGGAACTCCACAACCCTCCGCGTTCCTTGGTGGAGTCGGCTTCGGCGGCGGCCTCCTGAGCACTCTGGGACGGCTGGGCCTGCACCGAACGCCGCGGGGTGGTCGGCGTGAAGCGGGCCGGCAGCTGCGCCAGAGCACGGTTGAACGGGCCCGGCCGCCAGGTCAGGCTCTCCTCCGGGACCGCGAGTTCGACGTCGGGCAGCTCGTTGAAGAGGTGCTCGATGGCCGCCAGGGTGATGAGGCGGGCCGGCTCCTTGGACGGGCAGGCGTGCGGTCCGGCGCTCCAGGCGAGGTGGGCCCGGTTGCTGGACTGCCCCGTCGCGGAGCGCGCCGAGGAGGCGTTGGCGGCCTGGAAGCCGACCAGCAGCAGATCGCCGGCGCTGAACTTCTGTCCGGCGAACTCCAGGTCCCTGGCCGGGTAGTGGGGCGCGTAGTTGGAGATGGGCGGGTTGTGCCACAGCGTTTCGTCGAGCGCCTCTTCCAACAGCCCGTTCTGTGCGTACCGGTCGTTGGTCAGCAGCAGGTGGACGGTGTTGGCGATGAGGTTGCGCAGCGGCTCCGCGCCGGCGCCGATGAGCAGCACCAGCTGGTGGATCATCTCCGTGTCGTCCAGCTTGGCCGGGTGCTGCATCAGCCATGAGGTGACGTCGTCGCCGGGCCGGGACCGCTTCAGCGCGACCAGTTCGGCCACGGCCCCGATGAGCACCTCGTTGGCCCGCTCGGCGTTGATGCCGTCGAAGATGCCGGAGACGCCGAACATGACCCGGTCGCCGATCTCCGCCGGGCAGCCGAACAGTTCGTTGAAGACGAACAGCGGGAGCTGCTTGGCGTAGTCGTTCATCAGGTCGGCGGAGCCGCGGGTGCTGAACTGGGCGAGGAGGTAGTGCGCGATCCGGTCGACGTTCACGCTCAGCCGGTGGCTGTCGACCCGGGCGAAGCTCTCGGTGACGGCCTGGCGCAGCCGCAGGTGCTCGGCGCCGTCGGTGAACATGCAGGTGGGCCGGGGGCCCATCAGGGGCAGGACGGGGCTGTCCGGGCTGATCCGGCCCTCGTTGAGGTCACGCCAGCGGCGGGGGTCCTTGCGGAAGTCGCCCGGGTTCTGGAGCAGGTCCAGTGCCGCCGCGTAGTCCGTGACGAGGGTGGCCTCCACGCCCGGGGCCAGCTCGACGGGGGCCGTCGGGCCGTGGTGGCGCATGTAGTCGAAGTAGGCCTGGGGGTCGGCGGCGAACTCCGCCGTGTACATGGGTATCCGTTGGCCGCTGCCGTGCGCCGGGCAGCCGGGCGGCGGGACGGGGATGTCTTCGCTGGTCATGCGTGCTCCAGAGCGGCGCGTTCCTGTAGGTAGCGGACGAGAGTGATCAGCGCCTGCGCCGATGAGTTCTCGTCACGTGCGTCCATGACGACGACGGGGGTGTCCGGCAGCAGGTCGAGCGCTTCCCGCAGGGCCGCTTCGGTGCGTTCGGGGGTGTGGTCGAAACGGTTGACGGCGATGGCGTAGGACAGGCCGTACTGCTCGATCAGGTCGATCACGGCGAAGGAGTCCGCCAGCCGTTCGGGGTCCACCAGGACCAGGGCGCCCAGGGCGCCGCGCGCCATGTCCTCCCAGATCTGGATGAACCGCTGCTGGCCGGGCGTGCCGAACAGATAGAGGACCACGTGGTCGCTGATCGTCAGTCGCCCGAAGTCCATGGCGACCGTGGTGGTGGACTTGCTCCGTACGCCCTTGAGGTCGTCGACCGCCTCCGCGACCCGCGTCATGCTCTCCTCGGTGGAGAGCGGCGGGATCTCGGAGATGGTGCCGATGAACGTGGTCTTGCCGACGGCGAAGTGCCCGACGACCAGGATCTTCACCGCCGTCTGCGCGGCGCCGCCCCGGACGTAGGCGTCCTCATCCAAAACGCGCTTGGAGTCCATCCAGCACCTCCTGGAGAAGCTGTTGGTCGACGAGACGTGCCCGGGGCACGGGCGCTCGGGTGATCAGGTATCCCCCCTCTGCCAGCGAGCTGAGGAGGATCTTGAGCACACCCAGGGGGAGCTGGGTGTGCCCGGCGAGCTCGGCGACCGAGAGGTAGCCGCCGGAGCACATGTCCAGGACGTGCTGCTCCTCGGGGGAGAGCCGGGTGGGGCGCTGCCGCTCGTCGCTGACCGTCGTCACCAGGGTGATCAGTGAGAACTTGTCCTCGGCGGGCAGCTCGCGGCCGCGAGTGATGACGTAGGGCCGTACTAACTCTGCGGCTTCTGACTCTTCGGGGGTGTTGTCAGTCATGAGCGGTGGCCGATGTCCTCACGGGGTGATGTGGCCAGTTCCTTGCCCAACTGGCCGACCAGTTGCTGCATTCGGAAGGTGATGTCCGCCATGTCGATGTCGGGGGCCGCCGAGACCGCGAGGTAGGCACCCTCGCCTGCGGAGATCAGGAAGACCCAGCCGCCGTCGAACTCCACCAGCGTCTGGCGCCACTGCATGTGCTCGCCGTCGCAGAAGAAGCCCAGGGACCGGCTGAGCGACTGCACACCGCTCATCGCGGCCGCCACCGTGTCCGCCGAGTCCCGCCCGAGGTCCTTGGTGCGGGCCATCAGCAGACCGTCGGCCGAGACCAGGACCGCGTGCAGCGCCCCGGGGATCTCCAGGGCACTGTCCAGCATCCAAGACAGGTCGTTCTTCACGAGGTGGTCTCCGGTCCCTTGCGTCCGTCGGCGTGGCTCCCGCGCATCGCGTCCAGGGGCGCGGCGCGGCCGGTCTGGGTCCCCCGTTGGAAAGCGCTCATGATCGAGGCCGTCTCCTCGGTGGAGCGACCTGGTGAGCGTGAGGTGCCCGGACTGCTCGGGACGACGGCCATGGGCCGCTGCTTGCGCCGGCGCTTGGGCAGCCCGTCGGCGGTCGTCCCCGGGGCCTCGGCGCCTGCTTCGTCGGCCTGGGCGTCGGCTTGGAGAGCCGCGTTCGGAATCTTGGGCTCCGGCATGCTGGTCAACAGCTCCTCCGGAACGAGTACGACCGCACGGACACCTCCGTAGGGGGAGGTGGAGTCGACGGACACGGTGAAGCCGTAGCGCTCGCAGAGCGCGCCGATCACCGCGAAACCGAACTGAGGAGGGTTGCCCAGGTCGGAGACGCTCGCCGCGCGTTCCCCGGACAGCAGCTCCGCCGCCCTGGCCTTCTCCTCCTCGTTCATGCCGACACCCGCGTCGTCGACCACGACGCAGATGCCCTTGGGCACGGACCGGACGTTGATCTCGACCACGGTCTCGGGCGCCGAGTAGCTGGTGGCGTTGTCGAGCAGCTCCGCGACCGCGAGGGCGATCGGTTCGACCGCACGGCTGGTGACGGCGAAGTCCACCTGCGAGAGGATCTCGACCCGCTGGTAGTGGCGGATCCTCCCCTGCGCGCTGCGGATCACGTCGTAGACCGAGGCGGGGTCACGCTGCCGGCCGAGCCAGCCCTGGCACAGCACGGCGATGGACTGCGCCCGCCGGCCGAACTGCGAGTTCATGTGGTCGATCTCCAGCAGATCCCGGAGAATCGGTGAATCTCCGTATTTGGTCTGCAACTTGGAGATGACGAGCTGCTGTTCGGCCGCAAGGCCCTGAAGTGTCCGCATCGCGGACTTCAGCACGGTTTTGGTTTCTTCGCCCGCCCGTTCCTCGGTCTGCCGGACGATCTCGTCGTATCCGCCCTCCAGATCGACGTACGAAGACTTGAGCTCATCGTTCCGCTTGCGTAACTTTCGTATCGCCTTCTGCTGGCGAACAATGATCGTGGCCGCAGCAGGGGCACCGACTACGAGCCCCCAGATCGCCGGATCCATCACGTATTGCGTCATAAGACTCTCTTCGAGCGACAGAAGCCCCGTTGCTGAAAACCCGCCCGGTCGGCCCGGGGGGCGGCAGTACACACGGACTCGCCGGCAGGGGCCCGTCCTTACCGCCGAGACGTTTCGCCCCGGAGCTTGTGGCCCGCCTGGCAAGTGCTCGGAGCATATCACCGGAGTAGACTGACGGATCGTCAAATACCTGGTCAATGCCGTCAGTTGGCGAAGATACGGGTCTCACCAGATGAAGAATCCGTGTACACGCCTGTCGCGTCTGGTAACCCACGGCCGAACCCGCCAATGAACGAACCGAGCCGAAACCGCGTCTTCGCTCACATGGTCCCTGCCGAACTCACGCGTGCCAGACCCGCGCCCCCGGCGTCCGACGACGCCGAGCAGTCGCTCCCGCGCACCCTGTGGCAACGCCACAGGGTGCCGCTGTCGGCCACGCTTCCCGCGCTGCCCCTGTACGCGATCTGGTGGGCGTTCCTGGCCACCGGCGGCGGCGACCTCGCGGCCCAGTACGCCTGGGCCGGCTTCGCGGCCCGGCACGGTGATTCCGCTTACAACCTTTTCTGGTACGGCGGCACCCATACCGCCAACTACAGCCTGATATCCCCGTATCTGATGGCCGCCGTCGGTGTGCGGGCGCTCACCGTCGTCTCCGGACTCGCCGCCACCTGGCTGGCGGCCGTGCTCATGGAGCGCGCGGGCCTGCGAAGACCCCTCGGCCCGGCGCTGCTCGCGTCGTTCGCCCTGTGGTGCAACGTGGCCTCCGGCCGCACCACCTTCGCCCTCGGCGTCGCCTTCGGACTCGCCGCGTGCCTGATGCTCACCCGTGACCGGCGAACCGTCCTCGCCGCCGCCTACGCCGCCCTGGCGACCATGGCCAGCCCCGTGGCCGGACTGTTCCTGGTCGTCGTGGGCGCCGCCTTTCTCCTCACCCGAGACTGGCCCCGCGCCCTCGCCCTGCTCCTGCCGCCCGCCCTCACCGTCGGCGTGACCACCCTGCTGTTCCCCTTCAAGGGCGAGCAGTTGATGTTCGCCGGGCGAATATGGCCGCCGTTCCTCTTCGGACTGGCCGTCACCTTCCTCGCCCCGCGCTCCTGGCGCGTCGCCCGCTTCAGCGGTGCCGTCTACGCCGCCGGGACCGTCCTGACGTATCTCATCGCCTCCCCCATAGGCACGAACGTCGAGCGCTTCGCCGAACTGTTCGCGCCCGCCGCGCTCCTCGCCGTCCTGCTCGCCCAGCCGCAGCTCACGAAGGTGCGCCGAAGGCTGCTGATCACCGCACTCGTCCTCTCCGTCGCCTGGGTGGGCAAGAAGACCGCCGACGACCTGTACGTCTCCACCACCGTGCCGGCCTGGGCCGCCGAGACCCACGGCGTGGTCCGCGCCCTGGACCACCTCGGCGCCGACCGCACCCGCGTCGAAGTCGTCCCGGCCCGCAACCACCGCGAGGCCAGCGGACTCGCCCCGCACGTGAACATGGCCCGCGGCTGGAACCGGCAGCTCGACATGGAACGGGCCCGGCTGTTCTACGACGGGTCCTTCTCGCCCGCCACCTACCGGGCCTGGCTGGACCGCTGGGCCGTCGGGTTCGTGGTGCTGCCGCTCGGCAAGCCCGACGGGTACGCCGAGGCCGAGGCGCGGCTGGTGCGCGAGCAGCGGCCCGACTGGCTGGAGCCGGTGTGGCAGGACGCGCACTGGCGGGTGTTCCGGGTGCGCGACGCACGGCCGCTGGTGAGCGAGCCGGCGACCGTGGTGTCGACGTCCAGCGTCGACGTCGTCGTCCGCATGGCACGGCCGGGCAGCGCCACCGTGCGCATCGCCCACTCGAAATGGCTGCGCGCCGACGGCGGCGGATGCCTGGCGCCGCAGGGCGAGTTCACCCGGCTCACGGTGTCCGCGCCCGGCGAGTACCGGATCAGCTCGGAGTACGGTCCCTCGCCGGAGCCCGGGAGTCGCTGCTGACCATCTCCGCCCGTGCCGTCACCGCCCTGGCGCGCGGGCCCTGGAACAGGTACGTCATCCCGAAGCCGGCACCCACCACGACCGCGCCGCCGACCGCGTCCAGCACCCAGTGGTTGCCGGTGACGACGATCGCGGTGACCGTGAACAGCGGATGCAGCAGGCCGAGCGCCTTCATCCACCATCGCGGCGCGAGGATCAGGACGACCAGGCCGCACCACAGGGACCAGCCGAAGTGCAGCGACGGCATCGCCGCGTACTGGTTGGTGAGCTCGGTCAGGGTGCCGTAGTCGGGCTGGGTGAAGTCCTGCGGGCCGTGCACCGTGTCGATGAAGCCGAGGCCGGGCATCAGGCGCGGCGGCGCGAGCGGGTAGAGCCAGAAGCCGATCAGGGCGAAGACGGTGGCGAAGCCGATCGCGGTACGGGCCCAGCGGTAGTCGACGGGACGGCGCCAGTAGAGGACGGCGAGGATCGCCAGCGGCACACCGAAGTGGAACGACTCGTAGTAGAAGTCGAAGAAGCCGCGCAGCCAGTCGACCCGCACGACCGCGTGGTTGGCCCAGTGCTCGATGTCGATGCCCAGGGCCCGTTCGACGGAGTGGATCTCCTCGCCGTGCTCCTCGGCGGTGACCCGGCCGGCCGCGTTGGAACCGCCGGCCGCGGCCAGCCGGATCTGGGCGTAGACGTAGTAGGTGACCCGGATCAGCAGCAGCTCGAAGAGCAGGTTGGGGCGGCTGATCACCCGGCGCAGGAACGGCACCAGCGGGATGTGCCGGAAGCGGGAGGGGACCTTGTCCGCGTACCGGGTGGGGATCGGGGTCTGCCAGTACGGCGAGGTGCGCGACAGGAAGGGCACGACGGCCGCCGTGGCGACGGCGGCGAGCAGCACGAGGTCGGCGCGCAGCGGGTGCAGGAGCACCTTGTCCGGCACCATCATCTTCGCCGGCAGGGTCATCACCAGCACGATCGCGACCGGCCAGACATACCGGTCGGAGGCCCGCCGGCCGACCTGGCCGACGACCGCAAGGAGCACCCACAGCAGCTGGTGCTGCCAGGCGGTGGGTGACACGACGATCGCCGCGCAGCCGGTGATGGCGACGGCGAGCAGAAGCTGCCCGTCGTGGGCGTAGCGCACGGCCCGGCGCAGCGCGAGGACGGCGACGCCCGCGCCGAGCAGCAGGAAGAGGGCGATCTCCAGGGGCCCGGTCAGCCCGAGCCGCAGCAGGGCGCCGTGCAGGGACTGATTGCCGAGGTCATCGGCGCGTCCGCCGAGGCCGACGCCGGCCATGTGGTGCACCCAGTAGGTGTACGAGTCGCGCGGCATCGCCAGCCAGGCGAGCGCCGTGCACGCGGCGAACGTGGTGCCCGTGGAGAGCGCGGCCCGGCGGCGGCCGGTGAACCACAGCAGCGGGGTGAACAGCAGCAGAGTGGGCTGGAGGGCGGCGGCGACGCCGATGAGCACGCCGCTGGCCCGTTCGCCGCGCACGGCGAAGCAGCCGAGCAGGACGAGCAGGACCGGCATGATGCTGGTCTGGCCGAGGTAGAGGGTGTTGCGCACCGGCAGCGACAGCATCAGCAGGCTGATCGCGACGGGCGCGGCGAGCAGCGAGGTGCGCCGGCTGACCGGCTGCGGCAGGGCGCGGGCGGCGACCAGACCGAGGACGACGACCAGCAGCAGGGTGCCGAACGTCCAGCCCCAGCCGAGGGCCTGCTCGGCGGCGCGGGTGAGCGGTTTCAGGACGAGTCCGCCGAACGGGGTACCGGTGAACTGCGTCGAGTCGTACAGCGAACCCTTCACATGCAGGACGCCGTCCGGCCCGACCCAGGTCTCCAGATCCGTCAGCCGCTCCCCGCGCGGCGTGCCGAGGACGACGGCCACCTCCCGTACGGCGAGGATCGCGACGATCAGCCACAGGCCGAGCCGCGCCACGCGTACGCGCGCCTGGACCGCGCCGACGGCCGTCGCCCCGATGGCCTCCGGTCGCCCACCATGATCCGCATTCGCCACGCCTCGTCGGCCTCCCGCCCCGATTCGTCCCACGCGTCCCATGCGTCCTGATCCCTACGACCCCGGTGGGGCGCGCACCACCCCGGGGAAGAGACGCAGGCAACCCCCGCTTCACCTGACGTCCGCTCTCCTTTTGCCCGAATGACGATAGTCGGAGGGGGATTCGAACGCCTCCGGTGGGCGCGGCGTGGCTCACATCGGTCGGCACCGGTCACGGAACCGGATCATCCGCCGTAGCGTCTGAAGCCCTGGCGTCGGCGAGGGCGGAGGGGCTGGACGCGATGGCGGACCTACTGCGGCGAGGCGCGCGGAGACGGGCTGTGGCCGTCCTGCTGACCCTGCTCGTCCTCCAGCCCGGCCAGCTCGTGGCACCGGCGTGGGCGTGCGGCTGCGGGGCCATGGTGCCCGGTGAAGCGCGGCGGGTGGCCGTCGGCCGGGAGGAGTCCGTGGTCCGCTGGGACGGGGCGCGGGAGCAGATCGTGATGCGCCTGACCGTCGGCGGGGACGCCGAGCGCGTCGCGTGGATCATGCCGGTGCCCGCGCGGGCGACGGTCCGTCTCGGCGACCCGGAACTGTTCGACGCACTGCACGACGTCACCGCCCCCGTGCACCGCACGCGGTACCACTTCTGGCCGCGGGACGGCGACTGGCCCCTGGTGGCCGGCGACGGCGTCGCGGGCGCCCCGCCACCACCCGGCTCCGGACCGCCCGTGGGCGTGGTCGGCCGGCAGCGGCTCGGCCCATTCGAGGTGGCCCGGCTGACGGCCACCGACCCGGCCGCGCTGGACGGCTGGCTGGACGACAACGGCTTCGCGCTGCCGCCGCGCCTGGCGGACGCCCTGCGGCCGTACGTCGAGAGCCGCTGGGAGTACGTGGCCGTGAAACTGACCCCGCGGACCGGCGGAACGGCCCTCACCGGAACCCTGGACCCGCTGCACCTGACCTTCCGCACCGGCAGCCCGATCTACCCGATGCGGCTGTCACGGCTGGCCGCCACCCCGCAGTCCCTGGGCCTGTACGTGCTCGCCGCGCACCGGATGGAACCGGCGTCCCGGATCGGCGGCGAACGCCCCCGGGTCGGCTACGCCGGCCGGGTGACGGCACGCACCGGCCCACTGGCCGAGCTGGCGGCGGGAGCGCCGTTCCTGACGGCGATCGGCCAGGAGTTCCCGTACCCCGACCGCATCTCCGGCGACCATGTGCTGCGCCGGGCACCGGCCGACGACACCTTCCGGCAGGTGATCCACGAGGACCGGCTGCGCACGGTGGCCGGCATCCCCCTGTGGCTGCTGACGGTGACCACAGCACTGGCCGCGGCGATCGCGGCGACGACGATGTTCGCCGTACGACGCACCCGGTCCCGTCTCGCTCAGACGCCCCCGCCACCTGCGCCGACCGGCTGAATCCAGCATTCTGGAACTCCGGGGTCGAGGGCGGGGGACGGATAGTTGGCAGTGCTACCAGCCATACGAAAGGCAAGGCGATGAGCGAGTCGCAGCTCTGGCACGACGTCGACGAGTACTTCTCCGCCCACCTCGCACCCGAGGACGAGACCCTCCGGGCGGCCCTGCGCGACAGTGACGCGGCCGGTCTGCCGAGCATCAGTGTCACCGCGACGCAGGGCAAGCTGCTTCAGCTCCTCGCCGAGATCCAGGGCGCCCGGAACATCCTGGAGATCGGCACCCTCGGCGGCTACAGCACCATCTGGCTGGCCCGCGCGCTGCCCGCCGACGGCCGCCTGATCTCACTGGAGTACAGCGCCAGGAACGCGGAGGTCGCCTCCCGCAACATCGCGCGCGCCGGCCTGGACAAGATCGTCGAGGTCCGGGTCGGCACGGCCCTGGAGTCACTGCCGAAGCTGGCCGACGAGAACCCGGCCCCCTTCGACCTGGTCTTCATCGACGCCGACAAGGCCAACAACGCCCACTACATCGAGTGGGCGCTGCGGCTGACGAGCACGGGCAGCCTGATCGTCGTCGACAACGTGGTGCGCGGCGGCCGGGTCGTCGAGACGGACAGCGACGCACCCGACGTGCGGGGCAACCGGGCCGCCATCGAACTGATCGGCAGCCACCCGAGGTTGAGCGGCACAGCGATCCAGACGGTGAGCAGCAAGGGCCACGACGGTTTCGCGCTGGCGCGGGTGCTGGCCTAGCTGTACTCGGCCGGGAGGTTGGTGACACGCCTGCTGCCGGTTGTTGATCATGGGGGGA
>NZ_JBHSKM010000034.1:0-2746 GCF_042657965.1 Streptomyces coerulescens | reverse complement strand
AATACGCATGCTGCACATCAGTCAGACCGAACGCCTCACCCCACCCCGCCACATCGGGCTCGATCCGCGTGGTCTCCACGGACCCGGCGGCCTGGACGGCGAGGGCCTGGCGGGCGATGGTCGGGTGGGCGAAGACGTCGGCGAGCTGCAGACGCAGGCCGTGGTGGTCAGCGGCGGCGGTGGCACGCAGGGCGAGGAGGGAGTCGGCGCCGAGTTCGAAGAGATTCGCGGTGGTGGACAGCGGCCCGGCCGGGTCGAGCAGTTCCGACCAGACCCCGACCAGGGTGTGTTCGACCGCGGTCGCGGGTGGTGTGTACACGGTGCCGGTCCGGGTGCGGGAGGGGGCGGGCAGGGCTTTGCGGTCCACCTTGCCGTTGCTGCTCAGCGGGATCTCGTCGAGGGCGATCAGGACGGGCGGGACCATGTAGGCGGGGAGCTTCGTCCGCAGCCATGCGCGCAGTTCCTCGGTGTCGACGGCGGTGTCCGGCGTCAGGTAGGACACGAGCCGTTTGCCGCCCTGCCCGGTGGTGTCGGTGACGGTCACGGCTGTGGTGACGTCCGGGTGGGCGGTCAGCGCTGCGTCGATCTCACCGAGTTCGATGCGGTACCCGTTGATCTTGACCTGCTGGTCCTCACGACCCAGGAATTCGATCGTGCCGTCGGGCCGGAACCGTCCCAGATCCCCTGTCCGGTACAGGCGTTCACCGGTGCGGGGGTGGACGACGAAGGACTGTGAGGTCTTTTCGTCGTCCTTCCAGTAGCCGAGCGCGGTGCCGAGGCCGCCGATGAAGATCCCGCCGGTGGCGTACGGCGGTCGGGTGCGCAGACGGCTGTCCAGTACGTGCATGGTCTGGTTGGCCAGTGCGGTGCCGTAGGGGATGCTGGCCCATTCCGGGTCGACCCGGGTGATGGGGTGGTGGATCGACCAGATCGACGCCTCGGTGGCCCCGCCCAGGCTGAGCAGACGGATGCCGGGGAACGTCCCCCACGCCCGCTCCGGCAGCGACAACGGGATCCAGTCACCCGAGAGCATCGCCGTCCGCAGTCCGGCCCGGGGTCCGTGCTGCGCCCGGTGCTCGGTGTAGAGCTCGAACAGGGCGGGGACGG
Source organism: Streptomyces coerulescens (assembly GCF_042657965.1). Taxonomy (NCBI): domain Bacteria; kingdom Bacillati; phylum Actinomycetota; class Actinomycetes; order Kitasatosporales; family Streptomycetaceae; genus Streptomyces; species Streptomyces coerulescens. The sequence continues at coordinate 1,639 of NZ_JBHSKM010000034.1, read as the reverse complement.
AGTTCCAGACGGTGACGGTGTGGGCGTCGACGAGGTCGCCCCAGTGTGCCGGGTCACGCTCCGATCCCGGATCCGGGAGCACCATTGCCGCGCCTGCCGCGAGGGTGCCGAAGACGTCCCACACCGACAGGTCGAAGCTCAGGCTCGACACCGCCAGCACACGGTCCTCGGCCGTCAGCCCGATGCGCTCGTTGATGTCCTCGATCGTGTTGCGGGCGCCGCGGTGGTCGATCATCACGCCCTTGGGTACGCCGGTCGACCCGGAGGTGAAGATGACGTACGCCAGATCCGTGGTCGCTCGCCGGGCGCTGTGACTCTCCGGCGCCGGCTCGGTCGTCTCCGCCGTGACCGCCACCCCGGGGACGCCCGACGGCCAGGGTTCCTCCAACAGGCCGGGCTGGGTGAGGACGGCCCGGGCTTCGGTGTGTTCGATCAGGTAGGTGATGCGTTCGGCCGGCAGGGCGGGGTCGACGGGGACGTAGACGCCGCCGGCGCGGAGCACGCCGAGGACGGCGGCGACCTGCTCCCATCCCTTGCGCATCGACACCACGACCCGGTCCCCGGGACGTGTTCCCAGGTGTTCGAGCCGCTCGGCGACCCGTCGCGCGCGTCCGGCCAGCTCGTCATAGGTCAGTTGTCCGGAGGACCAGATGACCGCGGGTGCGTGCGGCGTCCGTGCCGCCTGCGCGAAGAAGGGCTCGTGGAGCAGTCCGGTCGGCAGCGGCCGCTCGGTGGCATTCACCTCCGCCACCACCGCCGTGTGCTCGGCCGGTGTGGTGGTCGGGCACTCCGCCTCCCAGGCCTCCGCGCCGTCGGCGAGCTCCTCCACCAAGGTCACGAACGCCGAGAACGCCCCGTCCAGCACTCCCTCCGGGAACAGTGCCTCCACGGCGTCCCAGCTCATCAGCAGTCCCTCGGCCACCTCCACCACCTGGCAGTCCAGCGTCACCTGGGGTGTCTGCGACACAGCGGAGACGACGTGTCCGAGACCGGGCAGCGGATCGGCCGGTGAGCCGCCCGGCATGTCCTGGCCGAGGACGCTGGTGAACACCACGGGCATGGCGGCACGCTCGGGGCCGTGGTGCCGGGCGAGTTCACGGAGCAGACGGACACCGCCGTAGGCGCGGTGCTCCAGGTCCTGCCACAGCCGGCGCTGCACGTTCTGGGCGCGGTCGACGAAGGTGTCGGCGGATTCCGTGTCGACCTCGAGGAGGACGAGGTTGGTGAAGTCGCCGATCAGCCGCTCCACATGCGGGTGCAGCGGCAGCCGGTCGCCGATCGTCACGTTCAGCGTGAAACGCGGCTCCTTCGCCCACAGCGCCAGCGCCTCCGCGTACGCCGCACACAGCAGCACCGACGGCGTCACACCCCGCGCCTGGGCCGTCCGCCTGAGGGACCGCCACCGTTCGCCGGAGAGCTCATGCGTGCGCCGCACGAACCGGGTCGGGCTGCCGGGCTCCCGTGACACCACCGGAAGCTCCGGAGCCGCCGGGAGGGTGTCGAGCCTGTCCAGCCAGTAGTCCCGGGCCGTCTCGTCCTGCTGCCCCGATGCGACGGCCTGGCAGTAGTCGCGGAACGACACATCGATCGGCGGCAGCTCACACTCCGGATCGGCATACAACGCCGCCCACTCCGACAG
>NZ_JBHSKM010000033.1:0-10366 GCF_042657965.1 Streptomyces coerulescens | reverse complement strand
GGTGTGTCGTCCTTCGGTATCAGCGGGACCAACGCCCACGTCATCCTCGAAGAAGCCCCGACCGCGCGGTCCCCTCACCGGCCCGAGTCCGCGACCCAAGTGCCCGTCATTCCTTGGGTGCTCTCGGGTCGCAGTCGGCAGGCCATGGACGCGCAGGCGGACAGGCTGGCCGCCTTTCTGGCCGAGCGGCCCGAACTGTCCCCCCTCGACATCGGATTGTCCCTGGCCACGTCCCGTGCGGCGCTTGAGCACCGGGCTGTCGTGCTGGGCCCGGACAGCGACGCGCTGCGTGCGGGGCTCGCCCTGCCCGCCGTCACCGGCGTGGTCACCGAGGGCCGTACGGCGTGGATGTTCACCGGCCAGGGCAGCCAGCGCCTCGGCATGGGACGTGAACTGCACGCTGTCCACCCGCGGTTCGCCCGCGCCTTCGACGAGGCGGCGACCCTGCTGGAGGCCGAACTGTCCGGCGCGGACGGCTTCCCGGTCCCGCTGCGCGCCGTCCTCTTCGCCGACGACGGGACCGAAGCAGCCGCCCTCCTCGACCGCACCGGCTACGCACAAGCAGCCCTGTTCGCTGTCGAGATCGCGCTCGCGGCTCTGCTGGACTCCTGGGGACTGCGCCCCGATCTGGTGCTGGGGCATTCCATCGGCGAATACGCCGCCGCGTACACGGCCGGTGTCTTCGAACTGTCGGATGCGGTGCGGTTGGTGGCGGCTCGGGCACGGCTGATGCAGGCGCTGCCCGAGGGCGGCGCGATGGCCGCCGTCGAGGCCGACGCCACGGAGATCGCCGACCTCCTGACCGGCGGCGACGATGTGTCGGTTGCCGTCGTCAACGGACCGACCGCCGTGGTCGTCTCCGGCAGCGAGGACGGCGTCGAGCGCGTCATGGCGGCGGTCCGTGAACGCGGTCGACGCGTCACCCGCCTGCGCGTCTCGCACGCCTTCCACTCCCCGCTCATGGAGCCGATGCTCGACGAGTTCGCCACGATCGCCGAGCAGATCGCCTACCACCGGCCGACGCTGCCCGCCGTCAGCACACTGACGGGTGCCACGCTCGGCGACGATGACTGGACCACCCCCGGCTACTGGGTGCGCCAGGTGCGTGAGGCCGTTCGTTTCCACGACGCGGCTCGCACGGCCGTGGACGAGCTCGGTGCCGTACGCTTCCTCGAAGTCGGCCCCGATCCTGTGCTGTCCGCCCTGGTGGAGCCGGCGTTCGCGTTCTCCGTGCTGCGCAGGAACCTGCCGGAAGCGGAGGCCGCTCTCCGCGCCGTCGCCGAGCTGTACGTCCGGGGCGCCGCCGTCCACTGGCCGGCCGTGTTCGAGGGCAGCGGTGCCGTACGGACGCCGCTGCCGACGTACGCCTTCCAGCGCGAGCGGTACTGGCTGCGTGACATGGGCTCGGCGGGGGATGCACGTGGCCTCGGGCTCAAGGCCGCCGACCACCCGCTGCTCGGCGCGGCCGTGTCCGTCGCCGGATCGGACGCGGTCCTGCTGACCGCGAGGCTGTCGCCGGCCGTCGCGCCGTGGCTCGCGGACCATGTCGTGGGCGAGACCGTCGTCGTACCGGGCACGGCGCTGGTCGAACTCGCCTTGGCGGCGGCCGACCGCGCGGGCTGCGACCGCGTCGACGAACTCACCCTCCAGGCCCCGCTGATCCTCCCCGGGCAGGGCGCCGTCCAGATCCAGATCGCCCTCGACGCCCCCGACGGCACGGGCGCGCGCCCGCTGCGTCTGTACGCCCGCCCGGACGACGACTCCGACTGGACCCTGCACGCCGAGGGAACGGTGAGCGGCGGCGCCAAGGCACCCGACCGGTCCACGGATCTGCGGACCTGGCCTCCCACCGATGCCCAACAGCTCGACACGACCGGCCTGTACGACAGGCTGGCCGAGACAGGCCTGCGGTACGGCAGCGCCTTCCGTGGCCTGCGGCAGGTCTGGGCCCGGGGCGAGGAACTGTACGTCGAGGCCGCGCTGCCCGAAGACGTGGCCGGCGAGGCGAACGCCTTCGCGCTGCACCCCGCCCTGCTGGACTCGGTGCTGCACGCCCTCGCCCTGCGCGCCGACGAACAGCACGGTGCACTGCTGCCGTTCGCCTGGACGGGAGTGTCCTGCCAAGCCGTGGGCGCGAACCTCGTCCGCGTCCGGATCGTCCCGCGCGGCTCCGGCACCTACGCCCTGTACGTCGCCGACGCCACCGGCGCTCCCGTCGCCGCCGTCGAGTCACTGCTGCTGCGCCCGGCGTCGCCCGCGCGGTTCGCAGCCGGGGCCGCGTCCGCGAGCGCGGAGTACCTCTACCGCGTGGAGTGGACGCCGGCGCTCGAGGCGCCGGCTCCCGAGGAACCGGTTGCCGCTGCCACCGGCCCGGTGACGGTCCTGCGGGTGCCGGACGATGCCGAGCCCTGGCACGGGGCGGGACTGACCCTCGTTCCCCACGACGGTGACGGCGACACACCTGTCCCCGACACCGTCCTGCTCTCGGCCCGGCGTGGGGCGGGCACGGCCGCGGTGACCGAGGTCCTGGCCGCCGTCCGCGAGTGGGTGGCACAGGACCGTCCCGCCGGCGCACGCCTCGTGGTCGTGACCAACGGAGCCGTGGCCGTCCAGGACGGTGAGGCCCCCGATGCCGGCGGTGCCGGCGTCTGGGGACTGGTGCGCTCCGCCATGAACGAGCACCCGGGCCGCTTCGCCCTCGTCGACGTCGACGACGACCCGGCGTCGTACCGTCTCGCCGCCACCCGCTTCGACGACCAACAGGTCGCCATCCGCGGGGGCCGGGTGTGGGTGCCGCGGATGGTGCGGATGGCTTCGGGCGGAGTGCTGGTGCCGCCGGTGGGCGCGGGCGCCGACTGGCGGATGGATGTGGTGGCTCAGGGGCGGCTGGACGGGGTCGGGCTCGTGCCCGAGGAACAGCGCGCTCTCGGACCCGGCGAGGTACGGGTCGGTGTGCGGGCCGCCGGCGTCAACTTCCGCGACGTACTGAACGTCCTCGGCATGTATCCGGGCGACGCCGGCCGGCTCGGGCACGAAGGTGCCGGGGTGGTCGTCGAGACCGGCGCGGAGGTGACCGATCTGGTGGTCGGTGACCGGGTGATGGGCCTGCTGGACGGCGCGTTCGCCCCCACGGCCGTGACCGATGGGCGACTGCTGACCCGCATTCCGGAGGAGTGGTCCTACGAGCAGGCGGCGTCCGTGCCGATCGTGTTCCTCACCGCCTACTACGCCTTGGTGGACCTGGCCGGACTTGAGGCGGGGGAGTCGGTGCTGGTCCACTCGGCTGCCGGTGGCGTGGGCACGGCGGCCGTACAGCTCGCCCGTCACCTGGGTGCTGAGGTGTATGCGACGGCGAGTGAGCCGAAGTGGCCGGTGGTGCGGGGGTTGGGGGTTGCGGCTGAGCGGATCGCCTCGTCTCGGACGACGGAGTTCGAGGAGCGGTTCGGGTCGGGTGTGGATGTGGTGCTGGACTCGCTGGCGGGTGAGTTCGTGGACGCCTCGTTGCGGTTGGTGCGGCCGGGTGGCCGGTTCGTGGAGATGGGCAAGACCGATATCCGCGATGCGGAGCAGGTGCGGGCCGATTACGGCGTCGACTACACCGCCTTCGACCTCATCGACGCGGGTCCCGACCGGATCGCCGAGATGTTCGCCGCCCTGCTGAACCTGTTCGAGGACGGTGCCCTGCGGCCCGCCCCGGTCACCGCCTACCCGATCTCGCGCGCACCGGAGGCGCTACGTCTGCTGGGGCAGGCCAAGCACGTCGGCAAGGTCGTCATCTCGGTGCCCTCGCCGTGGAACGCCGACGGCACGGTGCTGATCACCGGCGGGACCGGTGGTCTGGGCGCGGAGGTCGCCCGGCACCTGGTCACCGAGCACGGCGTACGGGACCTACTGCTCCTCTCCCGGCGCGGGCCCGAAGCCCCGGGGGCCCCGGAACTTGCTTCGGAACTTGATGAGTTGGGTGCCCGGGTCGAGGTGCGGGCGTGTGACGTGTCGGACCGTGCGGCGCTGGCCGCCGTGCTGGACGGCGTCGACCTGTCGGGTGTCGTGCATGCGGCGGGTGTGCTGGATGACGGTCTGGTCGCCGACCTGACGCCCGAGCGACTGGCCCGAGTCATGGCCGCGAAGGCTGAATCGGCCCTGCATCTGCACGAGTTGACCGCCGATCACGATCTCTCCGCTTTCGTGCTCTTCTCCTCTTTCGCGGGTGTGGTCGGCAACGCCGGTCAGGCGGCGTATGCGGCGGCGAACAATGTGCTGGATGCCCTGGCCGTGATCCGTCAGGCCCAAGGGCTGCCGGCCGTGTCGCTGGCCTGGGGCATGTGGGCGAACGCCGACGGTATGGGCGGGACGCTGGGGGCGGCGGAGCTGGAGCGCATGGCCCGGCAGGGCTTCCCGGCGCTGGAGACCGGTGAGGGGCTGGCCCTCCTCGACGCGGCGCTTGTCGTGGACGAGCCGAACGCCGTCCCCGTCGCCTTGCGTACGTCCGCCCTGGCGACCGTACGCGACAGCCTGCCCGGCATCCTGCAAGGCGTCGTGCCGGCCGCCGATCGTCGCCGCCGCGCCGCCGGGCCGACCGCGGCCGGCGGTGTCCTGGCCGGGCGGCTGCGGGAGCTGTCCGTCGAGGAGCAGGAGCGCGAGCTGCTGGACCTGGTGCAGGCGCAGGTGGCGGGGGTGCTCGGGCATGCGTCCGCCGGGTCGGTCGACGCGTCCCGTGCCTTCAAGGACCTCGGGTTCGACTCGCTCACCGCCGTCGACCTGCGCAACCGGCTCGGCTCCGCCACCGGCATCACGCTTCCGGTGACCGTCATCTTCGACCACCCGACACCGGCCGCGCTGGCCGCGTCCCTGCGGGAGCAACTCGTCGGCGCGCCGGTCGACCACGAGGCGCGGGATACGGAGGACACGGCCGCCGTACTCGCCGACGAGCTCATCGCCGTCATCGGCATGGGCTGCCGCTACCCCGGCGGCGTGGACTCGCCCGAGGCCCTGTGGTCACTGGTGGCGGACGGCGGTGACGGCATCACGCCGTTCCCCCTCGACCGCGGCTGGAACATGAAGACGCTGGAAGGGGTGACGGCGGTCGGCGGATTCGTCGACGGCGCCACGGAGTTCGACGCCGAGCACTTCGGGATCTCGCCCCGTGAGGCCCTCGCCATGGACCCGCAGCAGCGGCTGCTGCTGGAGACGGCCTGGGAGGCCCTGGAGCGTGCGGGCATCGACCCGCTGTCCCTCCAGGGTTCGGCGACGGGCGTGTACGCGGGCGTGTCCGCGAACGGGTACGCCAGCGGTCAGGAGGACGACGACGCCGACCCGGAGACGGACGGCTATCTGCTGACGGGCAGCACCCCGAGTGTGGCGTCGGGACGGTTGTCGTACGTGTTCGGGCTGGAGGGCCCGGCCGTGTCCGTGGACACCGCCTGCTCCTCCGCGCTCGTCGCCCTGCATCTTGCCGCCCAGGCGCTGCGGTCCGGTGAGTGCGACATGGCGCTGGCCGGCGGCGCCACCGTCATGGCGACGCCGGGCATGTTCCTGGAGTTCGCGCGGCAGGGCGGGCTGGCGGGTGACGGCCGCTGCAAGTCGTTCGCCGACAGCGCCGACGGGACCGGCTGGAGCGAGGGCGGCGGCATGCTCGTCCTGGAGCGGTTGTCCGATGCACGGCGCAACAACCATCCGGTGCTGGCGGTCGTGCGGGGCAGTGCGGTCAATCAGGACGGTGCGTCCAATGGGCTGACCGCGCCGAACGGCCCCTCCCAGCAACGTGTCATCCGCCAGGCGTTGAAGGCGGCCCGCGTCTCGCCCGCCGAGGTCGACGTGGTCGAGGCGCACGGCACCGGCACCCGGCTCGGCGACCCGATCGAGGCACACGCCCTGCTCGCGACCTACGGCCAGGCTCGCACCGACGACGAGCCGCTGTGGCTCGGCTCGATCAAGTCGAACATCGGGCACGCCCAGGCGGGCGCCGCCGCGGCGAGCGTCATCAAGATGGTGATGGCGCTCCAACGGCGCCATCTGCCCCGCACCCTGCACGTCGACCGGCCGTCCGAGCACATCGAGTGGGGGTCCGGAGCCGTACGGCTGCTCATCGAGCCCCGGGACTGGGAGGCGGCCGGACATCCGCGCCGCGCCGGTGTGTCCTCCTTCGGTATCAGCGGCACGAACGCCCACGTCATCCTGGAGGAAGCCCCGGACGGCGAAAGCGGGACCGGGCGGAAGCCGGGCGGCACGCGGGACACAGGGGAAGCGGACTCCGGTTCCCCGCTCGTGCCCTGGGTCGTGTCCGGCCGTACCGACCGGGCGACCCGGGCCCAGGCGGCCCGGCTGACGGGCTTCCTCGGCTCCCTGGACGAGTCACCCCTCCCCGGCGACATGGCGCACGCGCTGGCGACAACCCGCGCCGTGCTCGACCACCGTGCCGTCGTACTCGGCGGTGAACTCGCTCAACTGCGCGCCGGGCTGGACGCGTTGGCGGCGCATTGCGCTCCCGCGCCGGACGCCGCCACGGTCGTCACCGGCACGGTCGTCGAAGGCCGTACCGCCTGGATGTTCACCGGGCAGGGCAGCCAGCGGCCCGGCATGGGACGGGAACTCCATGCCACCTACCCGGTGTTCGCGCAGGCCCTGGATGCGGTGTGCGAGCTGCTCGAAGCCGAACTCGGGGGACCCGAGGGCGGATTCGCCCACCCCCTGCGCGCGATGCTGCTCGCCGAACCCGACGGCCGGCCCGACGACGCGAACCCGCTGAACGCCACCGGATACGCACAGTCGGCCCTCTTCGCCCTGCAAGTGGCCCTCGTCGAACTCCTCAGGTCCTGGGGCGTCCGACCCGATCTCGTGCTCGGCCATTCGGTGGGCGAGCTGGCCGCCGCGTATGCCGCCGGGGTCTTCGAACTCCCCGACGCGGTACGGCTGGTGGCCGCAAGGGCCCGCTTGATGCAGGCGCTGCCCGACGGTGGTGCGATGGCCGCCGTGGAGGGCGGCGAGGCCGAGGTGACCGAACTGCTGAAGGAGCTGACCGGCAGCGGGCAGATCACCGTCGCCGTCGTCAACGGACCCTCGTCCGTGGTGGTGTCCGGGGACGAGGAACTTGTCGTCGAGGCGATGGACACGGCACGTGGACAGGGGCGCCGGGTGTCCCGGCTGCGGGTCAGCCACGCCTTCCACTCCCCGCTGATGGACCCGATGCTCGCCGACTTCGCCACCGTCGCCGAGACGATCGCCTACCGCCGCCCCACGACCCCCGCCGTGAGCTCCGCCACGGGCGAGTCCGTCACCGCGCAGTGGGCGTCCGCCGCCTATTGGGTGGACCAGGTACGCCGTCCCGTGCGCTTCCACGACGCCCTCACCACCGCCACGGGCGACCTCGGCGCCACCCGGCTCCTGGAACTCGGCCCCGACCCGGTCCTCACCGCACTCGCCCGCTCCGCCTCCGACGTTCGCGTCACCGCGGCCGCCGCGCTGCGGGCCGGCCATGCCGAGACCGAGACGCTGCTGACGGCCGTCGCCGACCTCTTCGTCCGCGGCATGCGAACCGACTGGGCCGCCGTGACGGCAGCCTCGGACCCCACCCACATCGGGGCCGGTGCACACGTCGAGCTGCCCACCTACGCCTTCCAGCGCCGCCGCTACTGGCTGCGCGACCGCCGGGCACAGCGGCCCGCGACCGCACGGCGGCAGGCCGGCGACGCCGGGTTCTGGAGCCTCGTCGACGGCGGTGACCCCGCCGCGCTCGCCGACCGGCTCGGCGTCAGCGCCGACACCTCACTCGATTCCCTGCTGCCGGTGCTCTCCGACTGGCGCAGGCGGCAGAGCGAGGCCTCCGAACTCGCCGCCTGGCGCTACACGGTCACCTGGAAGCCGGTCGGCGTACCGGCCGCCACGCTCGCCGGGAACTGGCTGATCGTCGCCCCGGAGCAGCTGACCGCCGACCACGACGCCTTCGTCGAGCAGTGCGCGCGGGCCCTGCGGGACGCCGGCGCCCAGGTCACCGTCGTGACCATCGGCAGCCACGACAGCCGCACGGCGCTCGCGGCCAGGGTCCGCGAACTCGCCCCGGACGGTGCGCTGTCCCTCCTGGCGTGGGCGGAAGAGCGGGACCCCCTCGGGGACGTGCATCAGCAGCCGCCCGTCGCGACCGCTCTGACCCTGCTGCTCGCCCAGGTGTGGGCCGACGCGGCCGGTGGGACCGGTGCGCCGCTGTGGTGCGCGACCCGCTCCGCGGTCTCCGTCGGCACCGGGGATCCGCTCCGGCATCCCGCCCAGGCCCAGCTGTGGGGGCTCGGCCGCAGCCTCGCCCTCGAACACCCCGACATCTGGGGCGGGTTGACCGACCTTCCGGTCCGGCCCGGCCACCGGGACCTGACCCGGCTCGCCCAACTCCTCGCCCACGGCCGCTCCACCACCTGGTCCGAGGACCAGCTCGCCGTCCGGGCGGGCGGTGTCTTCGCCGCACGCTTCGTACGCGACGACGCCCCCGGCACCGCCCACCCCGACGAGCCCCCGGCGGACGGCCTCGGCGGCACCGTAGTGATCACCGGTGGCACCGGAGCCCTCGGCCGGCACCTCGCCCGACGGCTCGCCGAGCGGGGTGCCCGGCATCTGCTGCTCGTCTCCCGGCGCGGTCCCGACGCTCCCGGCGCCGACGGACTGCGTGACGAACTCACCGCGCTCGGCGCCCGCGTCACCCTCGCCGCCCGTGACCTCACCGCCCGCGACGAGGTCCGCTCCCTGATCGACGGGATCCCCGAGGACGCCCCGCTCACCGGCGTCGTGCACGCGGCCGGCATCCCCGCCAACGGCGTCCTCGCCGACCTCACCCCACGGCACCTCGCCGACGCCCTCGCCGCCAAGGCCCGTGCCGCCGACCTGCTCCACGAACTGACGGCCGACCAGGACCTCGGACTCTTCGTGCTGTTCGCCTCCGTGACCGGCGTCCTGGGCAACGCCGGCCAGGCCGCCTACGCCGCCGCCAACGCCCACCTCGACGCGCTCGCCCAGCACCGCCGTGCGGTGGGACTGCCGGCCACGTCCGTCGCCTGGGGGCCCTGGGCCGGCGACGGCATGGCCGCCGACCGGGCCGCCGAGGAACGCATCCGCCGCTCCGGACTGCGCCCCCTGCCGCCCGAGCGTGCGCTCGCCGCGCTCGACCAGGTACTCGCCGACGATCGCCCCTGCACCGCCGTGGTGGACATTTCCTGGGACCGCTTCGCGACGGCGTTCGCCCTGGCACGGCCCAGCGCCCTGCTCGCCGACCTGCCCGACGCGACCACCGCCACCCGGGGCGGAACCGGTACCGCGGGCGCCGAGACAGGCGAACTCGTCGCAAGGCTGCGCGCCCTGCCGTCCGGCGAACGCGAACGCGCCCTGGGCGACTTCGTCCAGTCCCGCGTCGCCGCGGTGCTCGGCCATGAGACACCGGCCGCGATCGACGCCGACCGTGCCTTCAAGGACTTCGGCTTCGACTCCCTCACGGCCGTCGACCTGCGCAATCAGCTGATGACCGCGACCGGACTCCGGCTCGCGACCACCCTCGTCTTCGACCACCCCACCCCGGCCGCCCTCGGCCGCCACCTGCACGCCGAACTCTTCCCCGACGACACCGCGGACGCCTCCACGCAGGACCTCACGGAATTGACTGACCTCGACGAGTCCCGTCTGCGCCGCGTCCTCGCCTCGGCGCCGCTCAGCCGACTGCGCGACGCCGGCCTCCTGCCCGGCCTGCGCACCCTGCTCACGCAAGCCGAGGACGCGGAACGGCGCGCCGAGGACGAGCGGGCGATCGGGTCCGACGACACACCGGACGACGGCAGCACCCTCGCCGACCTCGCCGTCGACGACCTCGTGAACCTCGCGCTCGGCGACCTGACCGACCCCACCGACGCGGCCGGCCCCTCGGCCGACGACGACTTGGGCTTCGACTTCGACTCCGACTCCGACTCACGAGACTGACAGAGGCATCGATGAGCGCACCGTACGAAAAGGTCGTCCAGGCTCTGCGCAAGTCCCTGGAGGAGACCGAGTCGCTGAAGAGGCGCAACCGCCAACTCGTCGCGGCCTCCCGCGAACCCATCGCGATCGTGGGGATGGCCTGTCGTTTCCCGGGTGGTGTGTCGTCGCCGGAGGAGTTGTGGGAGATGCTCGCCGCCGGTCGTGACGGTGTGGTCCCGTTCCCCGCCGACCGCGGCTGGGACATCGACGACCTCTTCGACCCCGTTCCCGGGCAGCCCGGCCGTACTTACGCGAATTCCGGTGGTTTTGTGTCGGGTGTGGCGGATTTTGATGCGGGGTTGTTCGGGATTTCGCCGCGTGAGGCGTTGGCGATGGATCCGCAGCAGCGGTTGTTGTTGGAGGTGTCGTGGGAGGCGTT
>NZ_JBHSKM010000032.1:0-52357 GCF_042657965.1 Streptomyces coerulescens | reverse complement strand
AGTCGCCCGCAGGGAGCTGGCGAATCGACCATGTCCTGACCGGCGCCCCGCCCGAGGCCTGGGAGCGAATCTCCTGCGGGGACGGAGCGAAGGGGCCGCGGGTCTACGACTGGGCCGCGGCCAAACTGCCCACCATCGAGGGCTCAGACCCTGCCCGCTACCGCTGGGTGCTGGCCCGCCGCAGCCTGGCCCGTCCTGAGGAGGTCGCCTACTACCTCGCCTTCGCCCCCGCGGAGGCGAACGTCTCCGAACTGGTCCGCGTCGCCGGCTCCAGATGGGCCATCGAGGAGTGCTTCCAGGCCGCGAAGAATGAATGCGGCCTGGACCAGTACGAAGTCCGCCGCTACGTCGACTGGTACCGCCACATCACCCTGGCCATGCTCGCGCACGCCTTCCTGGCCGCCATGACCGCCCATGCCCTCGAAAGGGGGGCCGAAGAAGCGGTTCAAGCGGCCTCGTTCCCCTCTCCGTGGCAGAAGTCCGGCGACTCCTGGACCTTGCCCGTCCCTCCGCGGCCCGGCATCACTCACCCGCGCACCGGCTCCACTGGTCCCGCTGGCGCCGACGCCACCAGGCCATCGCCCGCCACGGCCACTACCAGCGCCGCACGCACCCCGATCGGGTGAGTCACGAACCACCACCACCCTGACGGAGCGTCAGCTCACTAGACTCCCAAAAGGCCCCGTGACCAGGACAAATGGAGAAGTGCAACTGGAGTACTAGGTGCCGGAAGCCCGTTGTCGGATGGACCGCCACGCCCACGCTCGCGACTCGTTGCAGAGGCAGCGGGTCCCCTCCACAGCCATCGAATGGCTCTCGATTCCCAGCGCCCCCGCGAAGGCTCGCCAAGAGCGGACATCAGATGAATCACAGCCCGTGCTTTCTCATCTCTCCGAACATGCGATGAGCAGGCTCAATGGGTCTTGAGCTGTGAAAATAACAAACCCATAGTCATTAACAAGATACACATCGGATGACTCGCTACGACGCTGCATCCCTGCTCGTATGGTTGCACTCTACTTATTCATCTGCTGTATTAGTCCCCGGGTGGAGGGTCTCGCACGCCCGAATGACGACCGGAGACAGGACGTGAAGCTACTCCGACGTCGACGGCCCGTTCCCCCGCCTCTGGAGGGCTCGACCAGGTCAGGCAGGCCCTGCCCGAGGGATTGCTGCCGCCCGTCGCGGGGCTTCACACCTTCACCATCGACCGGAGCAACGATGCCCAGGTCGCCGCCATCAACGCCCGCTCGGTCCGCACGCCGGCTCCGCGAGCCGGGCCGTCGGTCGGGCAGCATCGCCGATATCACGGTTTGATAACTTGCCGGGACGGCCCGGCCATCCGACGCTCAGTCCCTGACATACCCGCACCCCGGCTGCCACAGGATGACCACCATGCACGACACCACATCCGGCCCCACCTTCGCGGTCGATGTCCCCAGCGACGCCGACCTCACCGATCGGCTCCGCAGCGGTCCGCCGCACCTCGCCGAGCGGGCGCTCAGCGAGCTCTACCGGCGCCACCACACCTCGGTGCTCGCCTACGCGCGCACCTGCACGCGGGATGTGTACACCGCGGAGGACCTGGCCTCGGAGGCGTTCGCCCGGACGTTGCGGGCCGTTCAGGGTGGGGCAGGGCCAAGGGACGCCTGGCGGCCGTACCTCTTGACCACGGTGCGTCGCGCCGCCGCCGATTGGGCCGCCACGGCCCGTCGTACGGAGTTGTCCGCCGACTTCGAGACCTGGCTGGCGGAGGCGCCGGTCGAGGCGAGCGGTGAGGACCTGGTGCTGCTGCACGAGGACTCCGACCTGGTGAGGCGGGCCTTTCGCCGCCTTCCGGAGCGCTGGCAGGGAGCGCTGTGGTACTCAGCAGTTGAGGGGGAACCGCCGAGCCGTATTGCTGTGTTGCTGGGGATCAGCGCCAGCGGCGTCACGTCGCTCACTGCCCGGGCCCGGGAAGGGCTGCGTGAGGCATACCTGACCGAGTACGCGATCGATGCGAAGGCGTCCGAGGAGTGCCGGTTCTTCACGGCCCAGCTGGCGGCAGCGATCCGTCACGACAGAAGCCGTCGCCAGCCGCGGGCCTTGAGACGGCACCTCGACGACTGCCCCCGATGTCGCCGCGCAGAGTGCCGGATACGCGAACTCAACAGCTCTCTGAGTGTCGTGCTCCCCGCCGGAGTGCTGCTCTGGGCGGGAGCGTCGTACGGCGGCGAGGCAGCGGGCGCGACGACGGCCGGCACCGCGTCAGCCATGACCGGAGGCGTCGGTCCGGCGGCCCCGCTCAAGGCCATCGGCATCGGAGCCACAGTGCTAACCCTCGCCCTTGGCGGTTACGCGTTCCTGCCCGACGGCGACGACTCCCCGGAACCACCGCAAGCCCTGACCTCCGACAGGCCCACCCCCCAGACCGAGGCCATCACGCCTACACCAACGCTCACACCCTCGCGCACGCCCACGCGGAGCGAGCCCGAGTCGTCACCGTCTTCCGCAGCGCCCACCCCTACGGCCGAGAACTCGTCGCAGCCGCCGTCCTGGCAGCCGGCTGCCGACGACCGAGCTCAACTGCCGATCGTGTCCACCGGCAAGTGCATGGACATCGCCACGACCGAGAGTGCCGAGCCGTACGAAGCAACGTGCAACGGAAGCCGCTCCCAGCAGTGGGAACTCCTCGTCGACCGCGCCGGCCAGGAGGTACGCATCCGTAACTACGCGAGCGGGATGTGCCTGGCCCACAGCGGTGAGTCGACGGACGGCGCCCCGGTCCGGCAGGAACGGACGGCCTGTGGGTCGACAACGACGACGGCGCGCTGGACGTACTTCGTCGTCGGCGACGGCGAGGTCAACTTCGCGCAGAAGAACAATCACCTGTACGTCCTCGGACTCGACGAATGGAACAAGACCGCGGACGGCCAGCCGCACGCCAGCGCCATCGGCACATCCGCGAACTACTACGCGTCGGCTTCGTTCCGTTTCCGCTACACCGGGGACGTGCTCGGCGGCTGACCGGGCCCCACCGCTGCTTGGTTCCTCCGTTGGAGTCCCAGATCACCAGTTGAGTACCGCTTGCCTTGTTGAACTTCGGCACGCCGAGGCAGCGGCCGGACTGGGCCACCAACGTCCCGTCGGGCTGCTGTGTCCACTGCTGGTTGCGACTGGTTCGTCGCCCTCAGTGCCGGATAGCAGCCGTTGGCGCGGTCGCCTGCTGGCCGTCGACCATCAGGCTTACCAGCGGAGCGGTGCCCTGACCGGTCGTGATGTAGTTCTGCCCGGTACGTCGGTCCACCAACGCGCTGACCTGGCCAGTCGAGTTGATGAGGCGGGTTGCGCGCTTACAGCAGTGAGCGTCGTGGCGCCCATCGCTGCGGCCGCGGCCGACGGGGCCAGCCGCGCCGGTCTGGTGACGTAGCCTTCCCGGCTGTATGAAGTGCTCCGATGGGTGGGTACGGGCCACCGGCACACGGTGGTGCCGGTCTCAGTGGTTGGGGTTGAGTTGGCCGTACAGCAGACAGCGGATGCCGGTGACCTCGACGTCGCGCAGGTAGCGGTGGCCGATCCGCTCGGCGACCCGGATCGACCCGGTGTTGTCCGGGTGGATGACCGAGAACAACTGCGGTGCGTCGAGGGCACTGAAGGCGTAGTCACGCCAAGCCGCGCCGAGTTCGGTGGCGTATCCGTGGCCCCAGGCGGCCTGCCCGAGGATCCAGCCGACCTCCAGGCCGGGCCAGCCCTCCGCGTTCCACAGCCCGCCCCGCCCGAGTATCCGCCCAGTCGCCTTCTCCACCACCGCCTCCTGGGTGTAGCCCCGCATCCGCTGGTGGCCGGCGAGGAGGGCGAGACTCTCCCACGCCTGCTCCCGGGTGAGCGGTGCTCCCGAGCCGAGAAAGCGGGTCACCGTCGGATCCGCCATGATCGCGGCGTACTCGTCCAGGTCCCCCTCGGTGAATGGCCTCAGCATCAGGCGCTCGGTCTCCAGGAACGGGCCGTCGACAGTCGTCCGCTCGCTCACAGGGTCACCACCCTTCCGCTGTGACGGGCACGCTCGGCGGCGAAGACGACCCGGTGGCCGGCCAGGCCTGCCTCGACGCCGGAGACAATCAGCTCGGGGCGGCCGCCGTGCAGGGCGTCGAGGAAGGCGTTGAACATCGCCGCATCCCCGCCGGCGTGACCTTCAGCGGCCGAGGAGCCATCCAGCGAGGTGTCGTGGACGGTGCGGGTCTCGGTGCGGAAATCGTAGATCTCGATGTGGCGGCAGTCGCCGGTCAGCTGGCCACGGGTGCCAAAGATCTTCGTGTGGCGGTTCTCCAGCGGAGTGAACGCGGTCAGCGTGAACGAGGCGGTCACCGCGTTGGCGAACTCCAGGTTCACCACCTGGTGATCCACAACGTCATTGGCAGCGTGATAGACGCAGCGCCCGTACCGCCCCTCCGCCAGTTCCGCGGTCACCGCCCCTTCGGTCAGCACGCCGGCGGTCATGACGTTCGCGAAGTACTGCTTGGTGCCGCCCTCACGCAGACCCGTGCGGTACAGCCGGGTCGCCGAGTAGGCACAGGTGTCCTGCAGCGGGCAGGTGAGGCACCGATCGGTGGCGCCGGCCGGCGCGGCCTCGGGCCGGAAGTGCGTCAGCGACCCGAACGAGGACACTCGCCGCACCTTGTCCCCGACTACATCGGCGATCCAGTCGAGGTCGTGGCAGGACTTCGCCAGGAGCAACGGGGCGGTCTCGTCCTCGCGGTGCCAGTTGCCCCGGACGAAGGAATGCGCGAAGTGGTAGTAGCCGATCGGTTCCAGGTGCTGCACCGAGACGATCTCGCCGATCGCTCCCTCGGCCAGCAGCTGCTTGAGCTTGACCGTGTAGGGCGTATAGCGCATGACGTGCGCCAACGCCAGAGCGGTGTTGTTGCGCCGCGCCGCGGCGGCGACGGCCTCACAGTCGGCCTCGGTGGTCGCCATCGGCTTCTCCAGCAGGATCTGGTAGCCGAGATCGGCCAGGCCGACCGCCGCGGCGACGTGATCGGCGTCCAGCACCGCGACCACCGCCACATCGGCCAAACGCGGCCGACCGAGCAAGTCACGCCAATCGGCGAAGCTCAGCGCTGATTCGACGCCGTGCCGGGCGACGAAGTCCTCGCGCACCCGTGCATGCGGCTCCGCCACCGCCACCACCTGTGCCACAGCTGGCCTTTTGGCAGCCAGTTCGGCGTAGGCCGTGCCACGGGCTCCGGCGCCAAGGATCGCCAACGTCAAGGGCCGGTTCAGAGGGCTGCTCAGATCGCCGGAGATGAAGTCGGCGACCCCGCCGTCGAGGATGGTGTTCAACAGGTGCTCCGATGCTTGTGGTTCGATTCGCTCGGACAGTGCGCCCGACGGGTCGCGGTGGAGTCGGGGCCGCGTCGGTGTGTCACTCCTGGCGGCGCCGCTGGTGAATTCTTTGACGAGGTGTCGGCAGCGAGGCGAGCAGCATGAAGGCGAATAGGTGTCCGTTACGAGTGGTGCGCGCCGGTGTTGCGACAACCGGTTGAATCCGCCCTTCCGACGCGGGCTTGGTCATCGCAATGCCCCTCAGGGGCTGGTGTCGCAACGACCGTTAGAACGCAAGCCGGAAGCGTGGGACCAGATCATGACTGTTAAAGCCAAGCAGATATTAGTCGGTTGGCTGCCTACTAGTCGATGGATGGCAGTGCACTCTCCGACGAGCGTGGCCGCATGCGTGACCCCGACGAGACGCACCCTCACGGGAGGAGGTGGCCGACGTGGCACCAGGAGGACGCCCGTCGGCCCTGGAACGGCCAGCAGGGCGTGTCCCGCCTGCGTCAACGTGCGCGGTGTGCCCTCGAAGGCGCGCGCCTGCGGCGTGACGTCACCACGAACGCTCCACCCGGAGCGACCAGCGCAGCGCCGCCGACCACGAGCGGTGTCCGGACGCCGCAGTCGGCGCCAGTGACGGCAAGATCAGGGCGTCGTCTGTGCCGGGGGCGACCTCCTCGCCGGAGCCGGCCGGCTCGGTCTGCTCGGCCTGGGGCTTCACCTGCTGACCGCCGGCGTTCACCACCGCCTCCCTGCCGGCGATGACGGCGGGCAGCCTGTACGAGACGCGGGTGACCACCATCACCCGCAGACCATCCGATACAGCGTCACCTCCGGTGCGCTGCCTGCGGGGCTGACGCTGAACCAGGACACCGGCGGAATCACCGGCATCCCCACTACCGGCGCCACCTTCTGTCGATCACCGGCTTGCCCTGGTGCATTAAGTAGCCCAGGGCCGCGTCGGACAGAAGCATGTTTTCCCCTTCGGGCGTCCCGCTGCCCGCGCCTTCTCAGTGGCACTACGGTTTCGGCCTTGAATCGCCCGCAGTTCCATCTGCGCGCCCCATGCCTCCGCGGTGAAGCGGTTCTCGTCGACTAGGTCATCGAGATCCCATGGGCCATCGTGGCCGAAGGTATGCGGCCGGGTCATCGAGTCGGTGGCGTCAGACACCTCTCAGTCATCGGCCCGGCCGATGATGTGGCCCCCGACGGACGCGGCGGCGGTGAGCACGTCCTCGCGTTGCATCTCCGGCGACGACGTGGCCAGCTTCATTCGCGACAGCCGTCGCACGCCGAGGAGGCACTTCCCGCATCCGTCATACCGCGCAAGGCATCTCCGTTTCGAGCACGGAACGTACGGAGATTTGGCGGCCGCACCCCGGACTGTCTTGCCCAAGCCAGAGAGCTCAGCCCAGGAAGCTGAGCCGAACCTGACGGTTGACGTTGTCCTTGTTGGTGTCCGCCAACGTCCGTTAGGACAACCCCAGCCTATCCGGATCGCAACGGGCACCAGGCGGCCGCACACCGCTCGGTCAGCGGCCACCAGGGCCGGCACGAGGTGCGGGAGATCGTCAACACGCTCCTCTGACAGGGTCGCACCGGCTGCCAGTGGGATCTGCTTCCGCGCGACCTGCTGCGTTGGCACATGCGCGAGAAAGCCTGGCGCAGGGCGAACCCGATCATGGTGGCGATCGACACCCAGAGCGTGCACGCGGCTGCCGGGGTTCCCGCGGAGTCGACGGGGCGTGATGCGACAAAATGGTACCGGGCCGCAAGCTCGGCCTGGCCGTTACTCAGGTTGAATCGGCGATGTCCGTGCTGTGGTGACGGGTCGTGATCCCTGCGGTACGACGTCCTCATGCGGTACGCACAAGGGGGCGGGCTGACGCCCGCGGAGCAGGAGAAGCGGGAGGCCGTGCGGTTGGAGGCGGCCAAGTGGTTCGAGGCCGGGGCGGGCACGGCACAGATTGCTGCGCAGCTGCGGGTGACGGACCGGTCGGTGCGCCGCTGGCGGGCAGCCTGGCGGCACGGAGGTATAGGGGCGCTGGGGTCGGCGGGGCCGATGGCGGTCGAGCGGTTGTCGTCGGCGCAGTGGCAGCGGCTGGAGGGCGAGTTGAAGCGGGGCCCGCTGGTGCACGGTTTCAACGATGAGGACCAGGGCTGGACACTCAAGAGCGTGATCGGGCGGCTGTTCCATGTCGGCTACACCGTCCAGGGGGTGTGGCGGCTGCTCAAGCGGCATGGCTGGAGCTGCCAGGTGCCGGTCCGGCGGGCGCTGGAACACGATGAGGCGGCGATCGAGGTGTGGAAGGCGGAGGTGTGGCCGCGGGTAAAAGTACCGCGCACGACCTGGGCGCCCACATCTGCTTCGCGGACGAGAGCGGCCAGTCGCTGATCCCGCCAAGGGGGCGCACCTGGGCGCCGCGCGGGTCCCGTCCAGTCGTGCGGGTGGCCGGCCGTCGCGGCGGGCGGGTGAACATCGCCGGCGCGGTGTGCTTCCGGCCCGGGCACCCTCCGCGGATGTTCTTCAAGCTGCACGTCCACCGCGGCCGCAGGGGTGAGCCGAAGACCTTCGCCTGGTGCGACTACCGGGACTTCATCCGCATGGTGCACCTGCAGCTCGGCACCCCCGTGGTGTGGGTCTGGGACAACTTGAGCGTGCACCTGCAGCAGGAGAAACCCGCGCCGCAGCCGGACCCTGAGAGCGTGCCCATCGGCGCGGGGAGCTCCCTCCAGGCCAGCGGGGACGCGTCACGCCCGGTTACCGGACGAACACGGTGTACGCCGGATTGTTGCCGGGCTTCACTTCTGTAGCGCAGCGCGATGTTGGCGGCGGGTTACATATATGGGCATATGATGATATCAACTGGCTCGGGAATCCCTGGGTTCGACCTTGGGGGCGGGAAGGCAGGCGCAGGTGACAGTTGAGTGGGACGATATTCGAGCACTGAATGTCGCGCATGATCGATTCCTGGGCGGCCTCCCGGTGGCCGTCGGGTGCCGCGGGCCGGTGCTGCGATCGTGGCGGCGTTGCCACTCCCAGGGGGTCAAGGCCGATCATGTCGAGGTCCTCTACCACGCGGATCTGGACTTCAGGGGTCGGCTCGGCCAGCTGGCCGAGCCGGTCCTGGATGATCTCGAGGCGAAGATCGCAGGCATCAAGACGTCCGCTCTCCTGTGCGACGAACAGGTTCGCGTGCTGGCGCGGCGCGTAGGCGAACCGTCACTCAACGCCTATTGCGACTCCATCCAGCTCGCACCCGGCTTCGGCTTCCCGGAGCCGATCGTCGGCACGAACGGGATGGGCACCGCGCTTGCCAGCAGACGCCGGGAGTTCATCTGCGGCCGTGAGCACTTCGCCGACATCATGCAGTCGTTCGCGTGCGCTGCCGCGCCGATCCGCGACCCGCTCAGCGGCAGGATTCTCGGCGCACTGGACCTGACCTGTGAACATGATGACGCCCACATCAACATGCTGAAGCTGGTCGACGCGACGGCGAAGACTATCGAGCAGCGGCTGCTCGACCAGATTCGAGGCCGTGACCGTGCCTTGCTGTACGAATTTCACCGGGCACGCCGCAGGGCGGGCGTTTCCGCAGCGAGCTGGTTCGAGCGTCCGGTCTCCGCCTGGTTGCTTCCCGAAGACCGGTTGGAGCCCGGCGACCGCATTGTCCTCCTGCAGTCCGCAGCGGAGATGATCTCCGCGGGACGTACATGCCTGACCGTCGTACGGCTCCGCCACGGTCGCACGGCCACCTTGTTCTGCCGTCCGGTGGACGGCGCCGACGGCCCGGCCGGGTTCGCGATCGAGGCCGTGCTGCCCGACGGTGCACTGCGCTGCCTGGACACGACGGAGACGAGAGCCGCCGAGACGACCATCGGGCCGGGTCATGGTTCCGGATCGGACCAGGAACTCGCGGTGCTGCTGCCGCGGTCTTCGGCAACCACCCACAGGGTGTCGCCCTCGCCGCCGGCTCCGTCCTCGTCGTGGCTGGTTGCGATCGGGGATCCGGGCGTGGGACGGCTGGCCTTGCTGTCTCGGCAGCGTCTGTCCTTGCTGAGTGAGGCCGGGAGCCTCGGATCCAGCCTCGACGTGACGCGCACGGCTCAAGATCTGACCGAGGTGGCGGTCCCGAAACTCGCCGACTTTGCGGCCGTGGACATCCCGGACCCCGTGCTCTGCGGAGAGGAGCCACCAGGTCTCGGAGAACCTCTCCGCCGCGTCGCGCTCAGCGGAATTCGGCCCTCCTCTCACCTGTACGAGGTGGGTGATCTGGTTCAGTACGCCGAGTCCACTCCGCAGGCGATCAGCCTGGCGGCGGAGGAGTCGGTCCTTGAGTCGGATCTCAACACTGCGTTCGGGTGGATCGCGCAAGATCCGGTCCGCACCGAGCGGATTCGCGAGGAAGGCATTCACTCACTCATCGCGGTACCACTGCGCGCCCGTGGTGTTGTCCTGGGCGTCGTGGTCCTCTACCGGTCCAAGCGAGCTGGTCGGTTCGAAGAGGACGATCTGCTGCTCGCCGAGGAACTCGTCAGTCGCGCAGCCGTGAGCATCGACAACGCTCGACGCTACACCCGCGAGCACGCCACCGCCCTGGCCTTGCAGACGAGTCTGCTGCCTCACGACCTGCCCGATCAGAACGCCGTCGAGGCCGCACACCGCTATGTGCCCGCCCTCGGCGGTGCCAGCGGCGACTGGTTCGACGTGATCTCGCTCTCGGGCGCCCGGGTGGCGCTCGTCGTGGGGGACGTGGTCGGTCGCGGAGTACAGGCCTCCGCCACCATGGGGCGACTTTGCACGGCAGTACGAAACTTCTCCGATCTTGACCTGCCGGTCGAGGAGGTCCTGGCTCATCTCGATGACCTGGTTGAACGCCTCGACCGCGACCAGCAGGCGCGTACACCGGCCGGGAACATGATCGCGGGCGCCACCTGCCTGTATGCCGTCTATGATCCGGTTTCGCGGTGTCTCACTCTCGCCAGCGCCGGCCACCCGGTGCCCGTACTGATACGGCCGGACGGCCGTGTCGCCGTCCCGGACATACCGACCGGCCCGCCACTCGGCCTGGGCGGACAACCATTCGAGACCGTCGAGATCGAACTCGACGAGGGCAGCGATCTGGTGCTTTTCACGAACGGCCTGCTCCGCGGCGATTCGCAGGACCCCGATGTCGTGCTCGCCGCGGTACGCAATGCGCTCACCCGCTCTGCGGGCACCCCGGAGGAGAAGTGCGACATCCTGCTCGAAGCCCTGGTCCCGGCCAAGCCGCAGGACGATGTCGCACTGCTCGTTGCGCGCACCCGCTCGCTCGACGGCGGAAAAAATGTGGCGCAGTGGAACCTGCCTGCTGACCCGGCAGCCGTCTCCGGCCTCCGCTCCGCGGTCGCCCAACAACTGGCCGAGTGGGGGCTGGAGGAGCTGACGTTCTCCACCGAACTGATCATCAGCGAGCTGGCCACCAATGCCATTCGCTACGGCGGGCCCCCCATTCACGTGCGACTGCTTCGCAGCCTCTCTCTGATCTGTGAGGTCACCGACGGCAGCAGCACCTCGCCGAGACTGCGCCGCGCCTCCAATACGGATGAAGGCGGACGCGGTTTGTTCCTGGTCGCTCGGCTCGCTCACCGCTGGGGCACGCGCTACATCCAGGAAGGCAAGGTCATCTGGGCGGAGCAGCCCTTCCCGGACACCGAACACGCCGGTCGATTCCCACAGCCGTAGATCGGCAGGTAGCCCGGGCGGTCGTCCACCGCAGCGGTGTTCACGGCGACTGCCTCTCTGTTGGGTCGTTGATCGAGCTGCGGGTGAGCGTGGGGTTCGCTCGTTCGGGGTGACGTTGATATCAACACGGGTGGTTTGTCCATAGATGAGTCGGCCGCCGGCCCTGCCGCTCGGCCGGGGTCAGGCGCCCGCTGACGTGGCAGGAGATGGCCGCATGCTCCGGTCCGGACCCGATGCCCGCGAAGATCGAGCGGTGTGACGGTCGAAGGCGAAGCGGCTGACCAGCGCGCGGGGGCCGGCCGAGTCGGCGCCGGGACGGTTCATGCTCGCGAAGGCCGTGGTCGTGCCCGCGGCGGAGTGGCCAGCGGCGTTCGCTTCCCAAACGGTGGGTGATCGAGCGGACCTTGTGCGCTCGACGACGTAACGGAAGATGCCCAGGCCGGTGCCGTGTGGCTGGCCTCGCTCCGCGATCACGGGGCGGATCCCGCGCTGCCAGAGCAGGCGGCGGTACTTGTCGTGGTCGCAGCCGCGATCGGCCAGCAGTTCGTCCGGCCGTAGGCGGGGTCTGCCGACCCTGCCCGCGACGGCCGGGATCTTGTCGAGCAGTGGCAGGAGTTGAGTGACGTCGTTGCGGTTGCCGCCGGTCAACGACACCGCGAGCGGGATGCCCTGCCCGCCTACGATGAGGTGGTGTCTGCTGCCCGGCCGTGTGCGATCGACCGGGCAGGGACCGCTTTGGGGCCCCGCCGAGCCGCTCTGACGTGGAAAGAGTCGATCACCGCCCGGGACCAGTCCAGCTGGTTCTTCGACTGCAGCTTTTCCAGCCGTACGACATGGAGTTGGTCCCAGACGCTGGCCTCGTTCCAGGCGGCCAGCCCCCGCCAGCCGGTCATGCCCGAGCCGAAGCCCAGCTCCTGGAGAAGGTACACCCACTGGATACCGGTATGCAGGAGGAACAGGATCCCGCACAGAGCCTGTCGGTCCGGCACTCGAGGTCTGCCCTCGACGAGCTTCGGTGCCGGCTCGGGCCGCAACGGCTCGATCAGCGACCACAGTTCATCCGACACGATCCACGGTCCCGGAACCGGTGTACCTCATGCCGGAGCCGCCAAGGAGTAGCCCGCAGCATCCCTCTGGAGCGCCTACGGCGAGTACTTCTGGTCGGTGCTGGCGTTCAACAGGTCACCCAGCCGCCCTCTCGCACCGACTGGAGGGCGGCGTCGGTGAGACGGGCGGCGCGTGCACCGTCGTCGAATGTAGGCAGGCCCTCCCGGTGCTCGCCACGGATCGTGGCGTAGGCGTCGGCGACGAAGGCGTCGAAGCAGTCGTGGAAGCCCTGCGGGTGTCCGGCCGGGAGGGGTGAGTAGGGCGCGGCCGCCTCGGCGAGCGCTATCGGGTCGCGGACCAGCAACTGGGATCCTTCGCGCCCGCCGAGCCAGAGCCGCTCCGGGTTCTCCTGATCGAAGGCGAGGCTCCCCGTGGCGGCGGAGATCTCGACGAACAGACGGTTCTTTCTACCGGGGGCGACCTGACTGACGGAGACCGAGCCCAGGGCTCCGGCGGCGGTGGCGAACTGCACGGTCGCGAGATCCTCGGTCAGGACGTGTCCGCTCTGCACTCGGTCGGTGACCACGACGGAGGTCTGCGCACACAGCTTGGTGATACGGTCCCCCGTCACGAACTCAACCAGGTCGAACCAGTGGGACCCAATGTCCCCGATCGTCCGGCCCGGCCCGCCCTTGTTGGGATCCACACGCCAGTTGTCGTCGGTCGCTTTCAGCAGCCAGTCCTGAAGGTAACTGCCCTGGATCAAACTGACACGGCCCAGATCGGCCAAGCGGGCACGAGCCTCGCGCACCATCGCGTGGAAGCGGTACGCAAAGGGAACAGCGGCAACCAAACCGGCCTCGCGCGCCCGCTCGGCCATCAGTACGGCCGTCGGCGCGTCGGTGGCCAGCGGCTTCTCACAGATCACGGCGAGCCCGGCCTCCATCGCCTTGAGTGCGAGCGGGGCGTGCAGGTGGTTGGGCGTACAGATGTGCACCACGTCGACGAGTCCGGACTCGATGAGTTCATCGGCCGACCCGAAGGCGAGTTCGGCACCGAAGCGCCGACCCGCCTCGAACGCCGCCTCCTCGTTCACGTCCGCCACCGCGATGAGCCGCGCCCCGGCGTGACGGGTGGCTCGGGCATGAATTCGAGCGATGAATCCTGTTCCGATGATGCCAGCCTTAACTTCCAATGATTCACGTCGTATCTCAATCATGACCGAGACGCTAGAAGCGACTTATGTTCACTGTCAAGCGAAAGTACTACCCTGGATATGCTTTACCCATCGACGACCAGCGTCACGACATGAGGAGATGCGGAGTTGACCATCGAAGCGGCAGGTGCAGGGGCCCTTCTCGCCATTCTGCGTACCGGACAGGCACGGACCCGCACCGAACTGATGCAGCTCACCGGTCTCGCCAGGTCCACAGTGACCCAGCGGCTCGATGCCCTCCTCGACCAGGACTGGATCGTGCCGACGGGCGACGCGATCTCCTCGGGCGGCAGACCGGCTGTGTCGTTCGCCTTCAACGCCAAGGCGAGGATCGTGCTCGCCGCCGACCTGGGCGCCACGCACGCACGGCTCGCCGTGACCGATCTGACCACCCACGTGCTGGCCGAGCGCAGCCGGGACAGGGACATCACCGAGGGCCCGGAGCAGGTACTCGACTGGCTGGTCCAGGAATTCGAGAGTCTCCTGACGGAGGCCGGGCATACCCTCGCCGACGTCTGCGGGGTCGGTATCGGCCTGCCCGGACCGGTCGAGCACTCGACGGGGCACCCCGTGAACCCGCCGATCATGCCCGGCTGGGACGGCTTCGACGTGCCGGGCTGGCTCGAACCACGGCTCGGCGCCCCGGTGCTGGTTGACAACGACGTCAACATCATGGCGCTCGGCGAACACTGGGCGGTCAGCCCTGAGGTCGAGCACCTCCTCTTCGTGAAGATCGGCACTGGTATCGGCTGCGGCATCATCACCGAGCGTCGCCTCCATCGCGGTGCCCAGGGAGCCGCGGGCGACATCGGCCATATTCAGGTCACCAGCGCCCCCGACCGGATCTGCCGCTGCGGCAACATCGGCTGCCTGGAAGCCGTGGCCGGCGGCGCGGCGATCGCCGATCAACTGCGCGCTCTCGGCGAGGACACGGCGGACGGCCGCGACGTGGTCGCACTCGTCCGGGCGGGGAATCCCGGAGCGATCCAGATGATCCGCCAGGCGGGCCGGGACATCGGTGATGTGCTTGCATCGCTGGTGAACTTCTTCAACCCCAGCACGATCGTCATCGGCGGTGACCTGTCCGACGCCGGTGAGCATCTCCTGGCCGGCGTCCGTGAACTCATCTACAGCCGCTCCCTCCCGCTCGCGACCCAGCATCTGACCATCCGCGTCCGCCAGTTCGGAGACCGTGCCGGAGTCATCGGCGCATCCGTCATGGTCATAGAGCACGTGCTCAGTCCGACCGCGGTCGACCGCTCGGTCGCAGCCGACTGACGGTGCCGACAACCGCCCGGCAGGATCGACGCGCCGACAGCCGACGTTGCTGGCCCCGCCCATATACGGCGGGGCCAGAAACGGCGACGTCATCGGTCTGTCAGGAGCTCCGCTCCCACTTCTGGTTGGCACTACCCCAGCAACTCCACAGCTGCACCTTCGTACCGGACACCGCGAGGCCGTCCTTGACGTCCAGGCACTTGCCGGAGCTCGGATTCACCAGCGTGCCATCGGCTCGGTGCACCCAATTCTGGGCGCCGGTGTTGTTGCAGCGGTAGAGCTGGATCTTCGCTCCATTCTCGGTAGAGGCTCCGCTCACGTCCAGACACTTGTCCAGCGCCCGCAGGGTCTGCTCGGATCTGGTCCAGGTCTGTGCGGCAGCGTCGGTGCAGGTGTGCACCTGCACCTGGGTACCGTCAGCGGAGTTGCCGCCCTGTACATCCAGGCACAGCCCGCCCAGCCCCACGACCGGACCGGCCTCGGGCTCGGCCTTGGTGAAGGTGAAGTCGTCGACGTCGAACAGGCCGGACCCGCTTCCCGCGAAGGTCAGGAACACGTCCGCCGTGCCCTCAGGAACACCCGACAGGCTCGTCGACACGTCCCGGAACGTCGACCAGCCGCCCGTGTTCGGCACGGCGACCGACCCCAGGATCGGACCGGTCGGAGAACCTGTCCGCACCTGGAGAGTGCCGCCTGGGCCACCGGAGACCACCCGGGCACGCAGGCCGGTCGCCCCGTTCAGCGCGAGCCCGTCGTACCGCGCCCAGTCCCCCGGATCTATGTGGCCCAGGGTCTGCCCGCCGTTCGCCCCCGCCTTGGTAAAGGCGGACACTCCGTCGGCGGACGAGTACGCCTCGGCCTGCACCGCACTCGCGCCGCTCAGTTCCTTGATCCGGATGTTGCGGAACGAGACGTCATCACCGGTCCCGTGGTTCTGGATGCCGATGTGGCCGGCCAAAGAGCGGGCCGGGTCGGTGTTCGTGAAGTCGTTGATCTTCGTGCCGTTCAGGAACACCTGGAGGCGCTCGCCTTCGACGAGCAGTTCGAAGGTGTTCCACTCACCAGGCGGGTTGAGTGCGGCGTCACGGGCCGCGGTGTCGGCGCCCTGGAAGGAGTAGACCGCCCCAGTCGTCTTGTTCGAGGCGTCAGTGGCGTCGATCTGGACCTCGTAGCCGTTGTCGACGGCCGACGTCCAGTCGTCAGACGGCGGGAAGCCCAGGAAGACGCCGGAGTTGTCGTCGCCGTCCATCATCCAGTCCAGCTTGAGCGAGTACGAGGAGTACTGCTTGCCGGTGTACCACAGCAGCCCCGTGCCGCCTTGCGATTTCAGCGTGGCGTCCGAGTTGCTGAAGCTCCCAGGACCGGCTTGGGACCAGCCGGCGGTCGATCCGTCGTACAGCGGTGTGTACCCGGTTTCGGGGCGGCAGTCGGCGCTGGTGTCGCCTGCCGCGTACCGGATACCGCCCAGCAGCATCTTCCGGAACGAGGCGTCGGCCCACGTCTCCTTCGTGTGGCCGAAGCCCGTGTACCAGGACCGTCCACTACTGATGGTCTTGCACCAGGTGATCGGGTGGTCGCCCATGGGGGCACCGGGCGAGTAGCTCGACTCGTCGAGCGAGGCGAGCACATGCGCGTTGGAACGCGGGTTGCTCTGGTAGTCGTACCACTCGTCGGTGCGGGTCCAGGGGGCCGAGGCCAGGTGGGCGGTGCTGGAGTGCGCCCGGTCCTCGATGTCGACCTTGGCCTGCTGTATGGCGGGGTGCGTCTTGAAGTAGGCGCCGACGAGCTTGCCGTAGAAGGGCCAGCCGTACTCGGTGTCGGCAGCCGCATGCGTCCCGACGAATCCACCGCCGGCTTCGATGTAGCCCTCGAACGCCGACTGCTGGGCGTCATTGAGCACATCGCCGGTGGTGTTGAGGAAGACGACCGCTTCGTAGGGAGCCAGCCCGCTCGCCGTGAAAGTGGACGCGTCCTCGGTGGCAGTGACGTTGAAGCCGTTCGCGGACCCGAGGTCCTTGACCGCCTGGACGCCGTTCGCGATGGAGTCGTGGCGGAACCCGGCAATCTTGCTGAAGACCAGGACATCGAACTCGTCCGCCGCGGCGGCATGTGGCGCGGCACTTACGCCGGCCAGGGTGGTGAGCAGGACCGCCGATGCGCTCAGGAAGGCTCGGTACCTCATGTCAGGACCTTCCACTTCTGGTTCGCGCCACCCCAGCAGCTCCAGAGCTGCGTGCGGCGGCCGTTGTCGGTCTGGGCGCCCTCGACGTCAAGGCACTTGCCGGAGTTGGGGTTGAACAACGAGCCATCCGCCCGCGGCACCCAGTTCTGCGCGCCCGTGTCGTTGCATTGGTAGAGCTGGATCTTCGCGCCGTTCTGGGTGGAGGCGCCGCTCACGTCCAGGCACTTGCCCAGCGCACGCAGCGTCTGGCCCTGACGCTGCCAGGTCTGCGCCCCGGTCTTGGTGCAGTCGTAGATCTGCACCTCAGCGCCGTCCGCGGACGAACCGCCCTCGACATCCAGGCACTTGCCGCCCAGACCGACGACCGGCCCCGCGGTCGTGAAGCTGAAGGAGTCGACGTCGAACAGCTTGCCGGAGCCACCGGAGAAGGTCAGGTACAGGGTGGTCGTCTCCGCGGCTGCGCCCGAGACGTTGCCGGACACCGTGGTGAACGTCTCCCAGCTCCCCGTGCTCTTGACGGCGGCCGAGCCCAGGACGGGCCCGGTGGGCGAGCCGGCGCGGATCTGCAGGGTGCCGCCGACGCCGCCGGAGGAGACCCTGGCCGTGAACGACTCCACCTTCTCCAGCCGGTAGGGCTTGAAGGAGATCCAGTCGCCGTTGTCGATGTCCCCGACGGTCTGCCCGCCTTCAGCGGCCGTCTTGTCGTACGCCCTGATGCCCGAGGAGTCGTCGTAGTGCTCGGCCTGCCGCTTGCGCAGCTGGGTGGTGACCCGCTGGCCGCCTCCGAGACCCTTCGTGTCGGTGTACGTGGCGTCGAAGACCGGGAAGAGTCTGGCCGCGTCACCCTCGTTGGAGTCCTCCGCAGTGATCCAGCCAGAGCAGCCGTTGACCGTGCTGAGCTGGTGGGTGTGCGTGTTCGGAGGGGTGTCGTGCCGGACAGCGTTGTTCATCGACGCCCGGTCGCAGTCAGGTGAGGATCCGTCCTCGGCGTCAGTCGCGGTGGACTGGAACGGTATGACGTCACCGAAGGAGATCAGCTGGCCGTCCGCGGGCTGGCTGACCGTGACGGTCGGCGGGGTGTTCCCGACCCCGATAACCACATCGTCCGAAGCGGTGGTGCCCTTGGAATCACGGACGGTCAGTGTCGCCTTGTAGGTGCCGTTGGCCGTGTAGGTGTGCGACGGGTTGGCCTCGGTCGAGGTCGCTCCGTCACCGAACGTCCACGAGTAGGTGATCGGGTCGCCGTCCACGTCCTTCGAACCGGCCGATGAGAAGTTCACCGCCAGCGGAGCGTGCCCGTAGGTCGGATCCGACGCCGCCTCGGCCACCGGGGCGTGGTTGCCTCCCTCTCCGACATAGTCGTACCTCAGGAGCCTGGAGTTCTCGTTCAGCTGGAAGGTCCCGCCGGTTCCATAGTCCAGGACGTACAGGGCACCGTCCGGGCCGAACTCAACGTCCATGACCTGGTTGACGTTGTCGTTGGGGCTGTCCTTGAAGGAGAGGATCTCGCCGACGCCGCCGGTGGAGGTCAGCTGAACGGCCTTGATCCAGCCTCGGGAGAACTCTCCGGCGAAGAAGTGCGCGTCGAGCGACCGCGGGAACTTGGTGGTCGACGGGTTGTCCGCGTCATAGCGGTACACCGGCCCGGCCATCGGCGCCTCCCCTCCGCTGCCGAACTCCTTCGGGCTGCCGGCGTCACCGCCGTAGCGGATCCAGGACGGCTTGGCCGGCGGGAGCTTAGCCAGTCCGGTGTTGTTCGGCGAGTTGTTCGTGGGCCCGTTCGCGCAGTCGAACTTCGGGCCGGTCGAGTTGGTCGCGAAATTCCACTCGTTGTAGGTCTCGGCCAACGTGTTGGTGCCCGTGCAGTACGGCCAGCCGTAGTTGCCGGGCTCGGTGACCCGGTTGAACTCGACCTGCCCACCCGGCCCTCGGTTGGGGTCAGTGCCGCCCGCGTCCGGACCGTAGTCACCGACGTAGATCGCACCAGTCTGCTTGTCGATGTTCATCCGGTAGGGATTACGGAACCCCATCGCGTAGATCTCCGGCCTCGTCTTGGCCGTGCCCGGGGCGAACAGGTTGCCCTCCGGGATGGAGTAGCTGCCGTCGGCGTTGACCTTGATCCGAAGGATCTTGCCACGCAGGTCGTTGGTGTTCGCCGACGTACGCTGAGCGTCGTAGGCCTGCTGGCCCGAACGTTCGTCGATCGGCGCGTACCCGGTGTTGAACGGGTTGGTGTCGTCGCCGGTGGACAGGTAGAGGTTGCCGTCCTTGTCGAAGTCGATGTCACCACCCACGTGGCAGCAGATGCCCCGGGTCGCCGCGACGTCGAGGATCTTCTTCTCGCTGGCCATGTCGAGTGTGTAGTCCGACTTCAGCGTGAACATCGAAAGACGGTTCACGTTCTCCGAAGCGGGCGCGTAGAAGAGGTAGATCCGGCGGTTCGAGGTGAAGTCGGGGTCTATGCCGACTCCCTGGAGTCCCTCCTCGTCGTTCGTGTAGACGGACAGCGACCCGATCACGGTCGTGTTGCCGTCCTTGTCAGTGCGCCGCAGCTTGCCCTCGCGCGCGGTGTGCAGCACCGACCGGTCAGGCAGCACCTCCATCGCGATGGGCTCACCCAGCTCGCCGCCACCCTTCGCAAGGGTGACCTCGGAGAATTCCTCGGGGACGATTTCGTGTGCAACTGCCGGGCTGGACAGGCCAGCGACTGCGGTGATCGAGGCGGCCATCAATGCCAACGCTGTGGCCGCGCTCCAGGGGCTTGGTCTTCGAGACACGAAGATGCCTTTCGACGGTCGACGCGTACGCCGACCGCGTCGAGAGGCTGAAAAGCCATCCCATCGGCGTGCCACGCGCCGAACATCTGGGACGCCGACACAGTGACAGCACGAAGTTCTGATCGTCAATACGCTTACATAAGATTAATATGAGCGATCTTTTGCTTGACATTCGTCATAAGTCGGCTCGATGATGGCCATACCTGAGAAGCAGTCCTGTTCTCACGGTTACCGGTGAGGCCAGCCATCCACCGGAACGCCGCTCCAGGCCGCTTCACCCGAGCCGTATCGGTCCTTCTGGCACGCCGAGCCGTGGACCCCACGGATGCCGCATCACGGGTGAAGCGCCTGTTGCGGGGCGTATGTCCGGGGTCTGCGAAGCAGGGTGGGCCATCTGGACACCTATTGAAGGTGAGGGCTGCCACTGCTGCTGTGGAGATGGTCCAGTGCTCCAGGCCGCCGCCACAGCCCAGCTGCCCGTGGCTGCCCGTAGAGGTCCAACCCGGGGTGGCCTCAGCAGTTCGTGGCACCGGCCCCGCTGACAGCGGCAGCGCTCCTACAGGCGGGCGATGGTGCGGCGGACTGGTAGCCGGCAACAGAGTCGATGAGGGGCCGTGGCCTCCGGACGGACCACCACCGAGGTTGGGGTGATGGTTGTGAGACCTCTGCGCTGGGCGACGGTCTGCCAGGTGGCGCCGTCGTCGGAGGTCTGGATGTCGTAGTCCTTGCCGTAGGCGGTCTCCCGGTTCAGCCGGACGCTGACGGAACTCCCGGCTGCTGCCGAGGTCGACCTGAAGCCAATGGTCGTTGGAGCAGGCGCTCGACCAGCGAGTGCCGGCGATTCCGTCGATCGCGACGGTCGACGTCCGGGCAAGGCAGGCGCTGCAGTTGCTCCCGGCGGCATACCGGACACACCTTCAGGGCGCAGGCGTCGAAGCTCTTCTCGATCAGACCGTGGACCTGGAGTTCGGTGCAGTCGGCACTGGAAGGGTCAACACACGGATGGCATGGCGCCCAGCAGGTTCGGGTCCTGCGTCGGGAGATTCTGGTCACCACCGAAGATGTTCGGCTCTCGGTTCGGGAAGATTCTGTCGTATCCAGCCCCGCCGCCCTTGCAGCTACAGCTGCCCCTGGCATTGGCCCGCTTGCCGAGCGAGAGCGCGTAAGGCGCGTCCAGCAAGACCCGGCGTGCGGACAGTTGTTCCTAGTGCTGGGTTCCTCTTTCGCTGGGTATATGCCCTGGTGGCGGGGTAGTTGAGGGTGCTCGGGGGCGGGTGCTGGACGATGGTGTTATGGGCACGACCGGGGCGTGACGAGGACGAACGGGCCGTCGTTCGCCGATTGTCGCGGGCACAGAAGGCTCCGCGGGATGCGGTGATGCGGGCCCGGATGATCGAGCTGAGCTGGTCGGGGCTGCGGGTGCCGGCGATCGCAGTGGAACTGGACTGCAGCCAGAAAACGGTCCGGTGCTGGCTGCACCGCTTCAACCACTCGGGCCTGCAAGGGCTGGATGATCTGGGCGGGCAGAGCCGCAAGCGACGGATCACCGAGGAAGAACGCTCCAGGATCATCGCCCTGGTCAAGACCGTCCCGCCGGGGCGGCTGCGGTGGGAGCCGGTCGGGGAACTGTGGGCGTTCGACGCGTCCGGGCCGCCCGAGTGGACGCTGGATTCGCTGGCCGCGGCAGCGCGGGCCGAGGGGATCGAGGTGGGCCGCTCTCAGGTCCGCCGCATCCTGCTCGCCGAGGGCGTGCGCTGGCGCCGCACCCGGACCTGGACGCGTTCGAAGGACCCGGACTTCGTCCCAAAAGGACACGGATCATCAGCCTCTACACCCACCCGCCCGACGATGTGACGGTGATCTGCGCCGACGAGCTGGGGCCAGTGATCCCACGGGCCTTCCCGCCCGCACCCGCCTGGTCACCCGACGGGCACCGGATCAAAGCAGAACTCGACTACAGCCGCGGACCCGAGAAGACCTGGGTCTACGGCGCCTTACGCATCCGCGACGGCCAGCAGATCACCATGGCCGCTTCCTCCCGCAATAGCGTCTTCTACCAGCAGTTTCTGCAACGGATCGAGGACGCCAACCCGACCGGCGAGCTCTGGATCGTCACCGACAATCTGTCGAGTCACAACAGCCTGTCCACCCGGACCTGGCTCGAAGACCATCCCCGCATCCATCACGCCTTCATCCCCGTCGGCGCGTGCTGGCTCAACCTGCAGGAAGGCTGGTGGCGCATCTTCCGCAAAGCCGCCCTCGCCGGCCGGTCCTTCGCCAATCGCGACGACATCGCACACGCCACCACCCTGGCAACCAGCCAGCTCAACTCCCATGCCAGCCCTTGGGTTTGGGGCAGGCCCGCACCGCCAACCCGCCGATTACGGCGCCGATATGTGTACACCGTTTGAGGAACCCAGCACTAGTAGTGCTTCGTTAGGTCTATGCGTTTGCACTGATCAAGAGCATGTTGGGTACCTGGACATGCATGAAGTGAACCGATTACGGGCCGGGTTGGGGCTGTTCGTGGAGGATGTGTTCGTCTCGGTGCCGCGCAAGGATCAGCGGGCCAGGGGAGAGTGCTATCTGCGGGGGTTGATGCTGGACGGTCGGCGCAAGTCGATCCAGCCGATGGCAAAGCGGCTGCCGGACGGGAACATGCAGGCCTTGCAGCAGTTCGTGAACCAGTCGCCGTGGCCGTGGGCGCCGGTGCGGCGGCGGATCGCCGAGCGGCTGGTGAGGGTGGTCAAGCCCGAGGTGTGGGTCATCGACGATGTGTCGTTTCCCAAGTGCGGGCGTGCCTCGGTCGGGGTGGCCCGGCAGTACTGCGGGGCACTGGGAAAGCGGGCCAACTGCCAGGTCGCCGTCAGCGTGCACGCCGCCACCGACACGGCCTCCTGCCCGCTGGAGTGGGAGCTGTTTCTGCCCGAGGAATGGGCCCACGACCTTCTGCGGCGCACGGCTGCGGGAGTGCCCGAGCAGGTGGGGCATGTGACCAAGCCCCGTCTGGCGTTGGGGCTGTTGGAGAGGCTGGCCGGCTGGCTGGGCTCGGTGCCTGTGCTCGTGGCCGATGCCGGTTATGGCCGCAGTGTCTCCTTCCGTCTGGCCCTGGAGGAACGCGGCTGGTCCTACGTCATGTCCGTCGAGCCCAAAGAGATCGCCCTCCCGGCTGATGCCGTCCCGTCTTTGCCGCCCTACCAGGGCCTGGGCCCACCCACGTTGCCCCGCTACCGCGAGCCGGCCCGTCCCCTGCACCAGCTGGTCGAGGCGGACGCCTGCTTCGAGACCGTCACCTGGCGCCAGGGCAGCAAAGGGTCGATGACC
This sequence comes from Streptomyces coerulescens, assembly GCF_042657965.1. Classification (NCBI taxonomy): domain Bacteria; kingdom Bacillati; phylum Actinomycetota; class Actinomycetes; order Kitasatosporales; family Streptomycetaceae; genus Streptomyces; species Streptomyces coerulescens. The sequence goes on along the minus strand of NZ_JBHSKM010000032.1, from coordinate 29,501 downwards.
TCACGCTTTGTGGTGCTCCAGGTGCGACCGTCGGGCAAGGAAGCCACCCGCACCGCCCAGGAACAGTCCGGTGGACGCAGCAGGTGGGACGGGGTGCTGCCCTTACGGACGCTGCTGGTCGAACAGCCCGAAGAAGCCGACGAGCCCACCAAATACTGGATGTCCAACCTGCCCGCCACCACCCCCATCGCCGATCTGGCGCGTCGAGCACGACTACCGCGAGCTCAAGCACGGCCTGGGCCTGGACCATTTCGAAGGCCGCACCTGGCGCGGCTGGCACCACAAGCCTTCCTCACCCTGCGGCGCTACGACCCAAAAGCCCTCACGACAGCCTGAGTCTCTACCAAGTCCTCGACGCGTTACAGGACCTGCTGCGGTGCTGGGACGGCACCTGCACCACCTGCGGCCGCCCCCTCACCACCCGCAGAACCAGAACCTAACGAAGCACTACTAGCCCGCCGCCCGCCGAGCGCCACTGCTCCGTCGTTTCATCCTGCCGATCGAACCGTGATCACTTCAGACCCGCAAGGCTGAGCAGCAGTCCCTTCACGTCGGTGGCCGCGACACGGTCGCCGACAGCGCGGGGGGTGGAGCAGATGAGGAGCGGACCGTCGTCGTCGCTCGCGGGAAGGCGGCCGTGGCTGCCGCGAATAGGTGACGGATCCAGGGGCACGACCGCCATGCGGTAGCGCATGCCGAGTTTCTTGCGGGCGAGTGCGGTCGCGGCCTTGACCTTGACGTAGGGGTCGAGGGGGTCCATGAAGAGTTCGACCGGGTCGTAGCCGGGTTTGCGGTGGATCTCGACCAGTCGCGCGAAGTCGGGCGCGCGGGCGTCGTCGAGCCAGTAGTAGTACGTGAACCAGGCGTCCGGCTCCGCCACGGCGACGAGTTCGCCGGAGCGCGGATGGTCGAGATGGTGGGCCTTCTTGCCCTCGTCGTCGAGGAGTTGCTCGATGCCGGGCAGTCCGTCGAGCGCTTCCCTGGTCGCGTCGAGGTCTTCCGGCCGGCGTACGTAGACGTGGGCGATCTGGTGGTCGGCGACGGCGAAGGCGCGTGACGCCATCGGGTCGAGGTACTCCATGCCGTCCTGGGTGTGCACTTCCAGCAGTCCGGCGCGCCGCAGGGCCCGGTTGATGTCGACCGGCCGGTCCGCGCGGGTGATGCCGTACTCGGAGAGCGCCACCACGGTACGTCCCTCTGCCCGCGCGTCGTCCAGGAGCGGGGCCATGGCCGCGTCGAGGTCGGCGGCGGCCTTCAGTGAGCGCGGGTCGTCGGGGCCGAAGCGCTGCAAGTCGTAGTCGAGATGCGGGAGGTAGCAGAGCGTCAGATCGGGGTGGCGGGTGCGGATGATGTGGCGGGTGGCGTCGATGATCCAGCGACTGGAGACGAGGTCCGCGCCGGGGCCCCAGAAGTGGAAGAGCGGGAAGGTGCCCAGTTCCTCGGTGAGTTCGTCGTGCAGGGCGGGCGGCCGGGTGTAGCAGTCGGGTTCCTTGCGGCCGTCGGAGTAGTAGATCGGACGGGGGGTGACGGTGATGTCGGTGTCGGCGCCCATGGCGTACCACCAGCAGATGTTGGCGACGGTGTAGCCGGGGTGGGCGCGTCGGGCGGCGTCCCAGAGTTTGTCGCCGGTGACCAGGCCGTTGTGCTGGCGCCACAGGAGTACGTCGCCCAGGTCGCGGAAGTACCAGCCGTTGCCGACGATGCCGTGCTCCGACGGGTGGGTGCCGGTGAGGAACGTGGACTGGGCGGCGCAGGTGACGGCGGGCAGGACCGTACCGAGCGGTGCCTCGGAACCGGTGTCGGCCAGCGCCCTCAGATGGGGCATGTGATCCAGCAGGCGGGGGGTGAGGCCGACGACGTCGAGGACGAGCAGCGGGGTGGGCTCGGTCATGGCAGTTCCTTCAGGCCGAGGTCGGTCAGCAGGTCCCGGGCGAAGGCGAGTTCGGCTGCGATGCCGTCGATCAGGCCGGCGCGGTCGGCAGGTCGCAGGGAAGGCGGCAGCGCCTGCCACGTATAGGTCTCCACCTCCAGGTGGTGCGTGCGTGCCATCGGCCCACCGACAAGGCGGGTGAGGCAGTCCCGCAGCACGGGGAGTGTGGCGGTCAGCGGCGGTGTGGGGACCGCATGCAGCGGCACGTGGAAATGCGCACGCCACGGTGCGGTCACCGGGAGGCCGCCGAGTCTGAGGGCCTCGCCGAGGTCGTCGGTGCCGCGCAGTCCGTCCTTCGTCCGCACCCGCGTCTGGTGCAGGAATCGGGGCTCGTCGAAGGCCGCCAGAGCCTCGCGTACCTCGGGCAGGTACGGGGCCTGCGCATGGAGGGCAGCGGAGAGCTGAGCCTTGACGACGGGGATGCCCGCCGCCTGGAGCGCACCCAACGCCGTCCCCGGGTCCTCGAAGGAGGTGGCGAGGTGACAGGTGTCCACGCACACACCGATCCGTTTGTTACCGACGTCGACGAGCGGGCCGATGGCGTCGGCTGTGGTCTCCACGAGACAGCCGGGCTCGGGTTCCAGACCAATGCGGATCGATCGTCCAGTCGACCTCTCCATGGCGTCGAGGTACTCGGCCAGGGAGACGAGCGCGGTGTGGGCCGCATGAGTCGATCTGTGGTCGTGGGCCGTCCGCCAGGCCAGCGGGAGAGTGGAAATGCTCCCTTCCCTGACGTCGGCCGGCATGAGCGCGGAGAGCAGGCGGGCCAGGTCGGCGGTGTAGCGGAGGCGTTCGGGGTCGGCCCAGTCCGGCTTGTACACGCGGTACTTGACCTCCTCGGCGCCGAACCCTTCGTACGGGAAGCCGTTGAGGGTGACGACCTCAAGACGCCGCTGGGTCAGCTCGGTGCGCAGCAGTCGCAGGGCGTCGGGATCCCGGATAAGGGTGTGTGCGGCGTCCTTGGCGAGCCACAGTCCGATGCCGAGACGGTCGCGGCCGAGCCGCCGGCGGACCGGCTCGCAGTGGTCACGGAGTTGGGCGAGTACGCCGTCGAGGGTCTCGGCCGGGTGGACATTGGTGCAGTAGGCGAGGTGGACGGTGGAGCCGTCGGGGTGGCGGAAGCGCATGACTCACGCTCCCGGAGCCGGGGCCGGGGCGACGGTGGGGTCGTCCCGCTGTCCCGGCGTTCCCCTCGGCGCTTCGTCGAGGTCCTTCGGGGCGCCGCGGAGGATGGAGTTGCCCTCGTGGGTCGCGTCCGGGGCGGCGACGTCGAGGTCGAGGCGGCCGCTGAGTCCGTAGAAGGCGACGGGGTTGCGCCACAGCACCCGGTCGACGTCGTCCTCGTCGAAGCCTTCCGCGAGCATCAGGTCGGCGACCTTGCGGGTCTTCAGGGGGTCGCTCCTGCCCCAGTCCGCGGCGGAGTTCACCAACACCTGCTCGGGCCCGTACTCGCGCAGGATCGCGACCATCCGTTCCTCGTCCATCTTGGTGTCGGGATAGACGGAGAAGCCGAGCCAGCAGCCGCTGTCCTTGGCCTCCTTGACGGTGGTCTCGTTGAGGTGGTCGACCAGGACGTGGTCCGCGGACAGGGCGGACTCCCGGACGACGTCGAGAGTGCGGCGCAGACCCGCCAGCTTGTCGCGGTGCGGGGTGTGGACGAGCGCCGGCAACTCGTGGGCGGCGGCGAGCTGGAGCTGGGCGGCAAGGGCGGTGTCCTCGGCGGGGGTCATCGAGTCGTAGCCGATCTCACCGACGGCGACGACCTGGTCCTTGACGAGATAGCGGGGCAGTTCGTCGAGGACGGGGACGCAGCGCGGGTCGTTCGCCTCCTTGGGGTTGAGGGCGAGCGTGCAGTGGTGGGCGATGCCGTGCTGCCCGGCGCGGAAGGGCTCCCAGCCGAGGAGGGAGTCGAAGTAGTCGAGGAAGGAGGCGGGAGAGGTGCGGGGCTGGCCGAGCCAGAAGGACGGCTCGACGACGGCACGGACGCCGGCGGCGTACATCGCCTCGTAGTCGTCGGTGGTGCGCGACGTCATGTGGATGTGGGGGTCGAAGAGGCGCATCTCAGTGCTCCCTACCTTGTTGATCGGGATGAGCGAGCCATTCGTAGGGTTGGCTCACCCAGGGGGTCCGGGTGTGGCTTTCAGTGCTCTGCCGTCCGTGGCTGCCAAGGATTCGCCGCCCGGCCCCCACGACGACTTGGCTGCTCATCAGGAATTGCGGCACTGATCGCTCTGTAGGGACTCGACAGCGAGGTCGTCCGTGGTACCCGTACGAACACGACCTGCGGAGAAGCGAGTGACAGCGATCTGGGCCGGTATCGACGCCGGGAAGACCCACCACCATTGCGTGGTGATCGACGACACCGGCAAGCGGCTGCTGTCCCGCCGGGTTGCCAACGAAGAGACCGAGCTGCTGAAGCTCCTCGGCGATGTCCTGGATCTCGGCGATATCACGGCCTGGGGCATAGACCTGGCCGACGGCGGGGCCGGCCTCGTGATCGCGGTCCTGCTCAACCACGGCCAGCACCTGCTCTACATCCCCGGCCGGGCCATCAACCGCGCTTCCGAGGGCTACCGGGGTGACGGCAAAACCGACGCCAAGGATGCCGCGATCATCGCCGACCAGGCTCGCGTCCGCCGGGACCTGATACCCCTGCGGCCCGGCGACGAGCTGGTCACCGAGCTGAAGGTCCTCACCGGTCGTCGCCGCGACCTCAGTGACGACCGCACGAGAGCCGTCAACCGGCTGCGCGGCCACCTGACCGGGATCTTCCCCGGCCTGGAGCGTGAACTCGACCTCGGCAACATCGGTCCCCTGGTGCTTCTGACGGGCTACCAGGCCCCGGCCGCCATCCGCCGCGCAGGCGTCAAGCGGCTGGCCACCTGGCTGCGCAACCGCAAGGTCCGCGGCGCCGACCAGCTCGCCGCCACAGCCGTTCGGGCCGCCGAGAACCAGCACACCGCCGTTCCCGGCGAGAAGATCACCGCTCAGGTCGTCCACTCCCTCGCCGGGGAGGTGATGGCCCTCAACGAGAAGATCGCCGAGACCGACAGGCTCATCGAGGGCCGGTTTCGCCAGCACCGCCACGCAGAAGTGATCGCCAGCATGCCCGGCATCGGCCCTCTGCTGGGTGCCGAGTTCCTCGCGGCCACCGGTGGCGACATGGACGCCTTCGACAACGCCGACCGCCTCGCCGGGTTCGCCGGCGTCGCCCCCGCCGCCCGGGACTCGGGCAAGATCAGCGGCAACCTCCACCGGCCCAAGCGATACAGCCGCCGCCTCCAACGCGTCTTCTACACCTCCGCGTTGATCAGCATCCGCTGCTGCGACGAATCCCGCCGCTTCTACGACCGCAAGCGCGCGGAAGGCAAGCGCCACGTCCAGGCCGTGATGGCACTTGCCCGCCGACGGGTCAACGTCCTGTGGGCGCTCCTGCGTGACGGACGGTGCTACAACCCCACACCACCCGTCACCCAAGCCGCTTGACATCTCCATTAGGAATCCTGGGTGGCGAGGCGGAGGGCCCGGTGGAGGTCAGCCGGCACAGGGCGACCCGCGGCGGTGCGTTCGGCCGCGTAGTCGGTGAGCATCCGTGCCAGTTCCCCGTCCCCGGCCGCGCGGCGTTCGAGGTCGGCCACCTCGGCCAGGGGCACCCCGGTGAACAGGCACTTCAGCACCGCGTGACGCCACTGGTGGGCGTCCAGGTGTTCGGCGGCGTACGGACCCACAGCGGCGGCCACGAGCCGAGTGTCATTGGCGCGCAGGGCGTCCTCGACGAAGGGAAGCGCATCGGCGGGAGTCAGGTGCGGAAGGTGCGGCAGCACACAGAGAACGGCGCGGCGTTCGTCGGCCGTGCCGTGCGCGTACAGCCGGGCGAGGGCGGAGGGCTCCGGGCGGACCGCGTGCAGGAGGAGGACACGGGCGACGTCCTCGGCACCCCGGCACATCCTGCCCGCCTCGGCGAACCGCGCCTCCCAGACGGGCATCGAACGCGGCGGAGCATGCTTGGCCGCAGCGGCTTCTACAACGGCCTCGGCCAGCCAAGCGCGAGCCCGGGTGTCGATCGCCTCCCACATTCCGGCGAGGTCGGCGGACGGCTGTGTGGTCACGTGTGTACTCCTTCCTCAAGGCCACGCAGATAGCGAAGGGAACTCGCTGCCAGACTCGGTCCGGCGTGTGAGTGGCGGGGCAACTCCACGCCGATCAGGCCCTGGTAGCCGGTTTGGGTGAGGTCGGCGAGGGCATCGAGGACGGGCGGGAAGTCGATCTCGCCCGACCCGAACGGGAGATGCTCATGGACGCCGCGCCGCATGTCCTCGATCTGGACGTGGCGTACCCAGGGCGCGGCCAAGCGGACGCAGTCGGCGGGCGGGGCGGGTTCCAGGCACTGGCAATGGCCGATGTCCAGGGTCAGGCCGAGCCCAAAGGGGTTGCCGAGCTGGTGGCGGAGGTGGTGGAAGTCGGCGAGGGTGGCGAGGAGATGGCCGGGCTCGGGTTCCACGGCGAGCGGCACGTCCAGCACCGTGGCTGCGTCGAGGACGAGCGACAACTCACCGGCCAGCCACTTCCATGCCCTGTCCGGATCAACGTCGTCGGGGACGACGCCGCTGAAGCAGTGCACAGCGTGCGCGCCCAGCTCAGCGGCGGCCTGGACGGCCCGCACCAGCATGCGTACCCGGGCGGCGCGGCCCTCGGGTTCTGGGTCGAGCAGCGACGGGCCGTGTTTGCGGCGCGGGTCGAGGACATAGCGGGCGCCGGTCTCGATCGTCACTGTCAGGCCGAGGGCGTGCAGAGTGCGGGACAGCCGGTTCACCCGCACGGGGAAGTCCGATGCCATGGGGTCGAGGTGCATGTGGTCGAGGGTGAGTGCGACGCCGTCGTAGCCGAGGTCGGCGAGGAGGAACAGCGCGTCGTCGAGGCGCAGGTCGGTCAGGCCGTTGGTGCCGTAGGCCAGGCGCAGGGTCATGTCGGGCTCACCTTCCTGGAGAGGCGGCGTGCCAGCGGCACCAGTGCCATCAGTGCCCCGCCGAGGGCAGGGGCGCCGGCGCGGGCCGCGAGGGCGGCCTGGAGGGGGATGAGCGCCCTGATCCCGCCTCCCACCGCGCGTTGCGTGAGGGCCGGGGACGGGTTGAGGGCGGCGTGCAGGTAGGGCCGGGCAGCCGTGATCCCGTAGAGAGCAGCGAAGGCCGGCGCTGTGAGATCACGGACCGGTTGCCAGCCTGAGCGTCCGGCAACCTGGGATCGAGCCACCCCACCCGCGCCTCTCGATGCAAGTGCCGCCCCGATCGTGCTGCTTGTGACCAGCGCGGCTACGGGCGCCAGGCCGGATCCGCCGGTGGTCTCGTTCCGAGCGACACGAGTCACCGCGTATGTGTGGGCGACCAGTGCCGCCGAGGACAGGGCCACGGCGGGGCGCAGCGGCCGTCCGCCGGCCGCCACCGCGCCGAGCAACACGTCCAGGCCTCGGGCCGCGCCCATCGCCAGCGCCCCGGCGCGGGTGTGCTTGAGCTTCAGGTCGTACGCCCAGACAGTGGCGGCCAGGGCCCCGGCGACCGCCGCCGCCGGGCGCCCTGCCCGCGTCGCGAGGGCGATAGCCGCCCCCGTGAACCCGATCGCCGCCCCCAAAGCGGCGGCCGGGGGTATGCGGCCCGATGGAAGGGGTCGATCCGGGCGTTCACGCGCATCCTCGTCTTGGTCCGCCCAGTCGTTCAGGACCATGCCCGCCTCGTAGAGGCACAGTGAGCAGCCGATGGCGAGCAGCGTGCGCCGGTCCGGGCGAACTCCAGCGGCCGCCGCCCCGGCGAGCACATCGCCAGGGACGGTGAACAACGCCGAGATACGCAGCAGCTGGGCCCAGTCGCCTAGCGCGCTCACGCGCCCGCCGCCCGCAGCCGGACACTGAAGCCGAGCAGCGCCATGTACTGCTCGGACAGCGACGAAAACGCCCCCGAGTCGGGGTCCTTGAAGAAGAATCCCAGCTCGGGAAGTGGACCAGTGAGCCCCATTTCGTGCGCCCGGGCGACGAGCCGGGCCAGGTCGAGGACGAGCGGCGCCGCGAGGGCGGAGTCGCACCCCTGCCACGTGGTCTGAAGGATCATTCGCACGCCCAGGAACCCCTCGAAGGTGATGTGGTCCCAGGCCGTCTTCCAGTCCCCCATCGACGGTACGTCGTCGATGTGCACCACGCCCTCGGGGACGGTGCCGAGGGTCTCCGCGATGACGCGTTCCTTGCCCGCGTTCTTCGCGGCGGCCGCCCCGGGGTTGGCGAGTGCGGCACCGTCTCCCCCTCCGAGGAGGTTGGTGCCGGACCAGGACCGCACGGTGAGCGCGCGTTGCGCGAACATCGGGCCGAGTACGGAGCGCAGCAGGGTCTGCCCGGTCTTGCCGTCGCGCCCTGCGACCGGTACGTCGTAGGGACCGTGGAGCGCCGGATGGTGAAGTCCGGTCGACGGAGTGAAGTTCACGTAGGCGGCTCCCGCGCGCAGCGCTGCGGCGGCGTACAACGAACTGGTCGGCAATCCGTCGTCCCCTGCGCGGGGTGCCGGTTCAGTGGAGGCGACGTTGACCACGACGCAGCGGGCGAGGTTGTTGCGCCTCTGGAAGGAGACAATGTCCTCGGCGAAGGCGCTGATCAGTTCGTGATCGACGCGCAGATCGTCGACGAGGGGGCCACCGGTGCGTATCTCGGCATCGGCTGCGGCGAGTTCACTCCTCACTGCGTGGGGAACGTCCTGAGGCAACACTCCCTGGGCGGCAAGCTGCTCGGCACGCTTCGGCAGGGGACAAGCGGCCACGTCGTGCCCGCCGAACACCAGAGATCCAAGGTCCGGGAGCCCGCATCCGGCGAAGGGCGCGGTGAGGGTGACCATGCCGACGGCAGGCTGAAGTCCGCCCGCTATGGCCGCGCACCCGGCCACCACCGTGGTGGCGACGGACCCACGTGCTCCGATCAGCCAGATTCCCGTACGTGGATCTGCCGCTGTGGATGTCGACGTCGCCATCACGAGCGCCTCCCTGCCGTTCTTGTTCGTCGTGTCTGCGTGTGATGAGTGGGATGGTCCGTGCCGGGAGGGGGCGAGCCGTCGTCCCCCGGCACGGACCTGGTGGTGGTGGTGTTCTTTCGATCGCCTGCTTCAGGCAGAGGTCTCTCCGTGCCTGGACTTCAGGTCAGGAACACAACGCTCATGACGGCAGAGTCCACTGCTGGTAGTCCGGAGTGCGGGTTGCGCTGTGGCTCTGCGGCCGCGCCTGGACGGTGCCCATGGGATGCGGGTGGTTGCGGTACACGGGTCGCCCTTCGTGGAGGGTGCGGAACCAGCCTTACTTCGCGATGAGGCGAGACTTTCGATGTTAATCGTCGGAAACTTAGCCTGCTATCGCTGCTTGCGGAATACTTACGACAGAAGCAAACCGACTTTCTCCTGGTTCAGAACAAAAACCTAGGACCAGCCGCCGCTGCCGCTACCGGTCGCGGCGAGGTCAGCACCCTTGCCCGGGCCGAGGGGTCGGCCCGGTGGTCGACCTTGGGAGTCATGTCAACCAGCTGGGGGCGGCGCAGTTGCCCTGGGAGACCCGGTGGACGCACCCCTGAAGCCCCTTGCCGAAGGTGAAAGTGCCGGACTTGGCGACCCTGCACAGTTCCGTTCCCCTGCCACGGCGGGCTCGAACTCGGCGGCTCCCCGCGTGGACTCCTTGCGGTACGAAGTCAGGCAGCTCTTCTCACCGAAGCAGACATCCGGGAGAGCAGCCTTGGTCTTGTCCGGGTCCTTGCAGGCGCTGTCGGTGAAGTCGACCATCACGACGTGGACTCGCCACCTATCGGCCGCTCCACGGCTACGGCTGGATACGAGGTCGCCACCGCGAGGGACCAGAGAGACACAGAGGGCGGGCATGAGCAGGGCGCGCTGACGTACACGCATAGCGAGGGGCATCCTTCCGTTCGCCCGCCGGCCAACCGACGAGAAGCCTTTGACCTGGAAGGACTGCGAAGCCTTTCCGGCCGTCCCGCCGGGTTACCACTCTGTTACGCACGCGCCGCGCGACGGTGCAGGGCGGGTTACCCCGAACCACCTCGTCACGAGTCGATAACACCGTGGGACGAGCCGGCAGGCACGCACTCACTCCGGACAGGCGGCGCAGACGCTCGCGGCGGTGCCCAAGGTCCGACACTTTGTCTTTCAAGAATCAGAAGTTACTGACGATCTTGACCTAAGTCCTTCCCATCTCCTCGAAACATTTGCTAGGTTCCACCGCAAGAGACACCGAAGACCGGAAATACTCGGGGGGAGGGCGACGTGAGGCGCATGACTGCACGGCCCGCAAACGCGCATCAGGCGCACATACTCAGGCTGTTGCGCGACGAGGGCCCCAACTCACGTGCGCAGCTTGGCGAGTTGGTGGACCTGTCCCGCTCCAAGCTCGCCGTTGAGGTAGACCGGCTCATGGAGACCGGACTCGTGGTGAACGACGGGCTCGCCGCTTCAAGAGGCGGCCGCCGGTCCCACAGCCTCCGCCTCGCCCCCGAACTCCGTTTTCTGGGCATCGACATCGGAGCCACGTCCGCCGATGTCGCCGTCACCAACGCTCAGTTGGAGGTTCTCGGCCACCTCAGCCAGTCCGTCGACGTTCGAGAAGGACCCGTCGCCGTCTTCGAACAGGTCCTCGACATGGCCGCCAAATTAAGGGCGGCCGGGATCGCCGAGGGCTTCGACGGCGCCGGGGTAGGCATCCCCGGACCAGTCCGCTTCCCTGAGGGCGTCCCGGTCGCGCCGCCGCTCATGCCGGGCTGGGACAACTTCCCCGTCCGTGAGGCCCTCAGCCAGGACCTCGACTGCCCGGTCATGGTCGACAACGACGTGAACCTGATGGCCCTCGGGGAACAGCAGGCGGGAGTCGCCAGAAGGGTCAAGGACTTCCTCTGTGTGAAGATCGGCACGGGCATCGGCTGCGGCATCGTCGTCAACGGCGAGGTCTACCGCGGCGTCACCGGGAGTGCCGGCGATATCGGCCACATCCAGGTCGATGCCCACGGCCATCCCTGCCCGTGCGGCAACAGCGGATGCTTGGAGGCCCACTTCAGCGGAGCCGCGCTCGCCCGTGACGCACTCGCGGAGTCCGGGCATCCAGGCCAACTGGCCGACCGGCTGGCCGCCTCCGGCACGCTCACCGCGGCTGATGTCGCCGCGGCGGCGGCCGCTGGTGACGCCGTCGCCGGTGAGCTCATCCGGGAGGGCGGCAGCCGAGTCGGACAGGTCATCGCCGCGCTGGTGTCGTTCTTCAACCCCGCCCTGGTGGTCGTCGGCGGTGGGGTGACCGGCCTCGGCCACGGCCTGCTGGCCTCCATCCGCACCCAGGTCTACCGCAGGTCGCTACCCCTGGCCACCGGCGACCTCCCCATCGTCCTCAGTGAACTCGGCCCTCAGGCCGGCGTGGTCGGAGCGGCCCGGCTCATCACCGACCGGGTCTTCTCCCCGGCCTGACCCCCATGACCCGCCCCACCGCCCCAACCCCCGCTGGCGGTGGGGCGCCTGACCAGCACGAACCGGTGCGCTTCAAGCGCTCGCCCGGCGCCCGCAGCACGGAGGGCGGGAGCACACAGCTCACCTACTGCTCCCGCCCGAGCGGTCTCCGCACCGGATCACCCGATCCTCACGCCCATCACCCACCGCGCCATGACCTTGTACCGCCACGGAACCGAGGAACCATCCCATGCCGCCATCACCTCCAGACACTCGCACACCAGGCTCCCCTGGACCGCTGCTCAGGATGACCGGGATCACCAAGTCCTTCCCCGGCGTCCGTGCTCTGTCCGGCGTCGACCTGACGGTCGTCGAGGGCGAGGTCCACTGCCTCCTCGGCCAGAACGGCGCGGGCAAGTCCACCCTCATCAAGGTCCTGGCCGGCGCCCATCAGCCCGACGGCGGCGAAATCGTCTGGCAGGGGAAGCCCACCCGGCTCAAGTCCCCGATCGACGCCATGCGCCTGGGCATCGCCACGATCTATCAGGAACTCGACCTCGTCGAGCACCTCTCCGTGGCCGAGAACATCAGCCTCGGTCACGAACCGACCCGCGCCGGATTCGTCGTACGCACCCGGGTGGCCCGTCAACGTGCCGCCGCCCTGTTGAACCGGCTCGGCCACACGGAGATCGATCCGGCCGCGCCAGTGGCCGGACTCTCGGCCGCGCAGCAGCAGATCGTCTCCATGGCCCGCGCCCTGTCCCACGACGCCCGCCTGATCGTCATGGACGAGCCGTCGGCGGCGCTCGACCCGGACGAGGTGCGCAATCTCTTCCGCACCGTTGACACCCTGACCAGCGAGGGCGTCGCCATCATCTACATCTCCCACCGCCTGGAAGAGATCCGCGCCATCGGTGACCGCGTGACCGTCCTCAAGGACGGCCGGTCCGTCGCCGACGGGCTGGCAACCCGGTCCACGCCCACGCGCGACATCGTCGCGCTCATGACGGGCCGCGACGTGGAGCATGTCTTCCCCTTCTCCCCACGTGCTGCCGATCCGGTCACTGCCAGGGTGCAGCCCGTGCTGAAGGTGGAAGCCCTAAGCCGCCAGGGGGAGTTCGAGCCGCTGGACCTTGAGGTCCGGCCCGGGGAGATCGTCGGGCTGGCCGGACTTGTGGGCTCGGGGCGGTCCGAAATCCTGGAGACCATCTTCGGGGCCCGGCGGCCCACGACCGGCCGGGTGTTCGTGGACGGCGAAGAGGTCCGTCCCGGCAACGTCCGTGCCGCGGTGCGCGCCGGCATCGGCCTCGCTCCCGAAGAGCGCAAGGCACAGGCCCTGCTGATGCTGGAATCGGTCACCCGCAATGTCTCCATCTCCACTCTCGGCCGGTTCTCCCGACTCGGCTGGATCGACAGGGCCGCTGAGCGTGCCTCGGCGCAGCAGGTCACTCGTGACCTGGTGCTTCACCCGGACAATCCGGATGCCCAGGTCAAGAACTTCTCCGGCGGCAACCAGCAGAAGGCCGTTCTGGCGCGCTGGCTGCTGAGGGGATGCCGCGTCCTGCTCCTGGACGAACCCACCCGTGGTGTCGACATCGGGGCCCGCGTCGAGTTGTACGCGGTGATCCGGCGTCTGGCGGACGAGGGGCTGGGGGTTCTCGTGGTCTCCAGTGAGATCCCCGAGGTTCTCGGCCTCGCCGACCGCGTCCTCGTTCTCCGTGAGGGCCACGTCGTCCACCGCGCGCCCGCCGGCGAACTGGACGAGCACCGCGTACTCGATCTCGTACTTGAAGGGAACCACGCATCATGACGCAGTCCGCGGCCGCCCCCGCGGCCGAGAAGCCCGCTCCCGCCGCGCCGCCACCGCGCACACCCGCTCTCGGCCTCCGCCTCGATGTCCGCACTCTGTCGCTGCTCGGAGTCCTGGCGATCCTCGTGCTCGTCGGCGGTGTCACCAAGCCGGACGAGTTCCTCGCCGTGAGCAACCTCCAGCTCGTGCTCACCCAGGCGTCGGTGATCGGCGTGGTCACGGTCGGCATGACCTTGGTGATCATCAGCGGTGGCATCGACCTCTCCGTCGGCGCGATCGTGGCCCTCGCCTCGGTGTGGGCGACCACGGTCGCCACCCAGGACTTCGGATTCACTGGAGTGCTGTTCACCGCGGTCCTTGTCGGTGTGGGCTGTGGCCTGGTCAACGGCGTGCTGATCGCCTACGGCCGGATGGTCCCGTTCATCGCCACCCTGGCCATGCTCGCCTCGGCCCGCGGCCTCGCCCTGCAAATCACTGAGGGCAGCACCCAGGTCGTCACCATCCCCGAGATCCTCGATCTGGGGGAGAAGGACGCCTACATCCTCGGGGTGCCGCCGCTAGTGATCGTCTTCGCGGTCGTCGTCGTCATCGGCTGGCTGATGCTCAACCGCACGACGTTCGGACGGCGCACCGTCGCCATCGGCGGCAACGCCGAGGCCGCCCGGCTCGCCGGCATCGACGTCCGCCGCCAGCGCCTCTACCTCTACCTGCTGTCCGGGCTCTGCTGCGGCATCGCCGCCTTCATGCTCATCATCCTGTCCGGCTCCGGCCAGAACACCAACGGCAACCTCTACGAACTCGACGCCATCGCCGCCGCGATCATCGGCGGCACCCTCCTCAGCGGCGGCCGCGGCACCATCACCGGCTCCGTGCTCGGCGTCCTGATCTTCACCACGATCACCAACATCTTCGCGCTCAACAACCTCCAGAGCGCGACCCAGCAGATCGCCAAGGGCGCCATCATCGTCGCCGCCGTCCTCATCCAACGCCGCACCGCTCACGAGTAAAGCGCCAGCCAAGGAGACACGAACATGGCTCAGCAAGTCGACCCCATCCGCAGAAGACTGCTCTTCGGCACCGCCGCCGTGTCGGCCGGCGCGCTGCTCACCGCATGCACCTCCAACGATTCCGGCTCCAGCGACAACTCGGCCGAACAAGCCCCCGTCGCCGACGGAAAGCCCGGCAAGCCGGTCACGATCGGCTTCGCCGGACCCCAGGCCGACCACGGCTGGCTCAACGCCATCAACGTCAACGCCCGTGAGCGCGCCAAGACGTACAAGGACGTCACGCTGGAGATCACCGAGGGCTCCAACGACACCGCCGCCCAGATCGGCCAGATCGAGACGCTGATCAACAAGAAGGTCGACGTCCTGGTGATCCTGCCGGCCGACGGCAAGGCGCTCACCCAGGTCGGCCTGAAGGCGATGCGCGCGGGCATCCCGGTCATCAACCTCGACCGCGTCTTCAACTCCCCGCAGGCGTACCGCTGCTGGATCGGCGGCGACAACTACGGCATGGGCCTGAACGCCGGGCACTACATCGGCGAGAAGCTCAAGGACAAGCCGAACGCACGTGTCATCGAACTTGCGGGAATGGACACCCTTGAGCTGACCAAGCAGCGCACCCAGGGCTTCGACGACGCGCTGAAGAACTACCCCAACATCAAGAAGGTGGCCCGCCAGGCCGCCGAGTTCACGGTCGAGTCCGGCCAGGCCAAGATGGCCGCGCTGCTCCAGGCAAACAAGAACTTCGACGCACTGTGGAATCACGACGACGACCAGGGCGTGGGTGCGCTGCGCGCCATCGAGCAGGCCGGGCGCGACGACTTCCTGATGGTCGGCGGCGCGGGCGCACTCTCCGCCTTCCAGGCCATCAAGGCTGACAACAGTGTCCTCAAGGCGACCGTCCTCTACCCGCCGACCATGGCCGCCTCGGCGATCGATCTGGCGCGGGCGCTGGGCCAGGGCAAGGGCCTCGGCGGCATGGCCGAGTTCGAGATCCCGTCCTCCATCACCCTCTACTCGGCCGTCGTCGACAAGGCCAACGTCGCCCAGTACATGGCCACCGGGTTCAAGTAAACCGCACCGGGGGCTCGTCCCACCGCCGTTGAGTACCGGGGCGGGCGCGCCGCACCGCGCCCGCCCCGGCCGCGTCAAGGAGAACTCGCGCACATGAAGCCCGCACGCACCGAATCGGTGGAACAGGAACCCGTTCACGCGGGGTACGCCGGCCGATCCACCGTCCCCCACAAGCCGCGCATCGGCATCGGCCTGGTCGGCTACGCATTCATGGGCGCCGTCCACTCCCAGGGCTGGCGTACCGCGAGCCGCGCCTTCGACCTGCCACTGGAGCCACACCTCACGGCGGTGTGCGGCCGTGACGCGCAGGCAACCCACGCTGCGGCAGACCGCCTCGGCTGGGCGTCCGCCGAGACCGACTGGCGGGCCCTGATCGCACGAGACGACGTCGACCTCATCGACATTTGCACTCCCGGAGACAGCCACGCCGACATCGCGGTCGCCGCACTCGACGCCGGCAAACACGTGCTGTGCGAGAAGCCACTGGCCAACACAGTCGAAGAAGCCAAAGCGATGGTCGCCGCCGCCGAGCGCAACCCCGGATTGGTCGCGATGGTCGGCTTCAACTACCGGCGAACGCCCGCCATTTCGCTGGCACGATCCCTGATCAGGGCCGGTCGGCTCGGCGCCCTCCGGCACATCCGTCTGACGTACCTTCAGGACTGGCTCGTCGACCCCGAGTTCCCGCTCACCTGGCGTCTACGGCGGGAGACCGCCGGGTCAGGCGCCCTGGGCGACCTCGGCTCGCACATCGTCGACCTCGCCCAGTTCCTCGCGGATGAGTCACTGATCGGTGTCAGCGCGGTCACCAACACCTTCGTCCCGGAGCGCCCCCTTCTGTCCAGCGTCTCGGCCGGTCTCGCCGCTTCGCCAGAAGGCGGCCGCGGCCGGGTCACCGTCGACGACGCTGCCCTGTTCACCGGCCGCTTCTCATCCGGCACACTCGCGTCGTTCGAGGCCACCCGATTCGCCCACGGGCGCAAAAACGCCCTGCGGTTCGAGGTCAATGGCGAGCGCGGCTCCCTGTCCTTCGACTTCGAGCGGCTCAACGAACTGCACTTCTTCGATGGCACCGTCCCCGCCACTGAGGCGGGCTTCCGCCGCATCCTGGTGACCGAACCCGAGCACCCCTACCTCAACGGCTGGTGGCCGCCCGGCCACGGACTCGGCTACGAGCACACCCTCGTCCACCAGGCCCGCGACCTCGTGCAGGCCATCGCCGACCGCTCCCGACCCTCTCCCTCCTTTGCCGACGGCCTCCAGGTCCAGCGGGTACTCGCCGCTGTCGAGGAGAGCGCGTCCAAGGACAGTGTCTACACCCCCGTCTCCCCTTCCGACCACGAAGAAGGACGTGCGTCATGAGCCACCGTTTCACCCTCTTTACCGGCCAGTGGGCAGACCTGCCCCTGGAGGACGTGTGCCGCATTGCCCGCGACGCCGGATTCGACGGCCTGGAACTCGCCTGCTGGGGAGACCACTTCCAGGTCGACCAGGCGCTCACCGACCCCACCTACTTGGACTCCCGTCGTCAACTCCTGGAGAAGTACGGCCTCAAGTGCTGGGCCGTCTCCAACCACCTAGTCGGCCAAGCCGTCTGCGACACGATCATCGACGAGCGTCACGAGGCCATTCTCCCGCCCGACGTCTGGGGCGACGGCGACCCCGAGGGCGTACGGCAGCGTGCCGCCGTGAGGATGATGGATACCGCTCGGGCGGCTGCGGTCTTCGGCGTGGACACGGTCGTGGGCTTCACCGGCTCGGCCATCTGGCATCTGGTCGCGATGTTCCCGCCGGCCACCGAAGCCACCATCGAGCGCGGCTACCAGGACTTCGCCGATCGCTGGAACCCCATCCTCGACGTCTTCGACGCCGAGGGCGTCCGCTTCGCCCACGAGGTCCACCCCAGCGAGATCGCCTACGACTACTGGACCACCCAGCGCGCCCTGGAGGCAGTCGACCACCGCCCGGCGTTCGGCCTGAACTTCGACCCCTCCCACTTCGTCTGGCAGGACATCGACCCGGCCGGATTCCTCTACGACTTCCGCGACCGCATCTACCACGTCGACTGCAAGGACGCCCGCAAGCGCCTCGACGGACGCAACGGCCGCCTCGGCTCCCATCTGCCCTGGGGCGACCCGCGCCGCGGCTGGGACTTCGTCTCGGTCGGCCACGGCGACGTGCGTTGGGAGGACATCTTCCGCATGCTCCGCTTCATCCACTTCCAGGGCCCCATCTCCGTCGAGTGGGAAGACGCCGGCATGGACCGGCTCCAGGGCGCCCCCGAGGCGCTGGCCAGACTCAAGGAGTACGACTTCAGCCCGCCGTCGGCCTCCTTCGACGCCGCATTCGGAAGATCACACTGACTCACTCACAACGCGCCTGCGGAGGGTCGACACGGGAAGCACGGTGGATGTGGCACTCCGGAGATTCCTGGCGGCCGCGGTATCCGGTGCCGCGGCCTCCGGCGTGCTCGCGGGCGCCGCTACGACTGCGCGGGCGGCGGGTGAAACGGACAGTCTCGGCCTTGGCACTGACCATGACCGTCCTGGCGGCCCGGGTGATCCTGCGTGGTGCAGCCACGCAGGATCAGAGTCGAACGGCGGTCAGCTGAAGACTTCCAGGGAGTAGAGGGAGTAGCCGTAGCGGGTTCCGCGGGTGACGCCCTGCATGCGGACGTGACGGGCGTCGGTCGAGGAGAACGCCAGTGTGTCGTTTCCGGCCGTGGCACGACCTCGGCGCTCGGTGACGGTCCTCCAGTTGGTGCCGTCGCTGGAGACCTGGATGTCGTAGTCCCTTCCATAGGCCGCTTCCCAGCTGAGGCGGACGGAGCTGATGGACCGAACGCTGCCGAGGTCCACGCTCAGCCACTGGTCGTCGCTGTACTGACTGGACCAGCGGGTGGCCGCGTCGCCGTCGACGGCGTAGGTGGCTGGGAAGGCCGGGGTCTCCGTAGAGGAGGCCCCGGTCGGGCGTCCGTATGCATGGTCACCCGGTGTGCGGTGCGGGGGCAGGTAGGCGGTTCCGGGGCCCTTGCCGACGGCAGTCACCCGGTTCTGAAAGGCCGCGTAGTCGGTGCCGGCCGCACCGCCTGACCACATCTTCTGAGCAAGCGCCTCGAAGCTCTTGTCAACGAGGGCGTGCACTTGGAGTTCGGTGTAGTCGGTGCGGACCAGGTCGTTCCATACGGCAGGCATCGCGCCGAGGAGATCCGGGTCCTGTGGTGCAAGATCCTGCCCACCGCCGAAGAGATGCGGCTCCCAGTTCTTGAAGATGTGCTGACCATCGAGCCCTTGGCCGTGGTAGTAGTTCGCGAAGGGGACGACGTACAGCCAGCTGTCGTTGGTGTTGATGACCTTGTAGCCGTCGGCGATGGCGCTCTTGGGCGAATACCAGCCGTTGTTCCAGCTGTTGATGACCATACCCTTGTCGTAGCCCGAGCCGCCTCCGGACATCGCGGAGAAGCTGCCCCAGGCGTGAACCGTCTTGCCGAGTGAACGCACGTACGGGGCCAGGGTGTTGACGTAGGCCTTGTACTGGTCGGCGAGGTGCGACGGGTACTCGTCGATGCCGATGTGAACGGCCGGCCCACGGAACCAGGGAACGAATTCGGCGAACACGCTCTTCATGAAAGCGGTGGTCTCCGGCTTGCTCAGGTCCAGGTGGTCGGAGTTGCCGTTGTTGAGACCCAGCTCAGGCTTGAACTCGATGAAGGCCCGGGAATGTGCCGGTGAGTCGATCTCCGGAATGATCGTGACGCCGTTCGCGGCGGCGGTGTTCTCGAAGGAGTCCCAGTCCTGGCGCGTGTACCCCTGCTCCGCCCCCAGAGCGGCGAAGGCCGGGTTGGAGCTCTTGAGCCGGAACGCGGAGATGGCCTTGGACCAGTCCCCGCCCGGTGCTCCGATTTCGTTGTCGTTCAAGTGCAGTTGCAGAGTGTTGAGCTTGAGCCATCCCATCCAACGCAGGTAGGACTCGATGAAGCGGGGGGTGAAGTAGCGTCGGCCCACGTCCAGCATGAAGCCGCGCACCGCGTAGTTCGGGTAGTCGACGGCTGTTCCGGTCGGCAGGCTGGCGTGGTCGGCCGAGCCGAGGACGGCCTGCAGGAGTGTACGGGTTCCGTAGTAGAGCCCCTTGTCACCGCCGCCGACTATGTCGACGAATCCCTCGGCCGCCGTCAGGCGGTACGCCTCGGGACGCAGCGCCGGTTCGGCGGCGCCGAAGTCGGCATTGGGGTCGAGCCGCAGTGCGATGTCACCGGCGGCCGGGCCGCCTGCGGCGACGCTCAATCGAATTGGTGTCAACTCGGCTGCTTCCGCAGCGAGTTGATGGGCAAGCCTCTTCATGCCTGCCGGGGCGCCTGGGGCCGCGACGATGCGACTCGACGAGGTGAGGTGGATCTGTCCGGTCCCGCCGGTCCACTGCTGAATGGCGGGGACGACTCCCGGCGGGGCGCTGTTGACAGCGGCCGAAGCGGGGGGTGCGTCGCGCAGAACGAGGAGAGGTGCGAAGAGAAGGGCCAGAGCGATCAACCCTGAGACGAAACGTCTGGAAGTGCGCCTTGGTTTCATGTCGACTCCTGAAAAGGGCATGACGGGGCCCTGCGATCACGCGTTCAGGACTGCTCGCGCTGCCAACTGTGAGGGAGGCGAGCTACGGCGAGAACTCCACAATGCGCCGGTCCTATGACGATGCTCTGAGCCTTCAACCCGGTCAAGAGGTTTAGACCAGTTACCTTCGGGTATTAATTGGTGTACACCAATTAGCCCTTCGCTGCCGCGAAGCCACCCGTTCGGCAGATGCGCCGCATGGCGGGACGGCTGCCTTGTTCAGCCCAATGGGGACCCGGTGGATCCGGGGGTTGAGGAACATCGGAACGAAAACTGGCGCTAAGCCTGTCGTGTGGCTGAGAGTGCTTTGACCTGGCCTTCTGTGGGGGCGGAACCTTCGACAGTCGTGTTGATCATTGACTGTGTGGAGGTCCGGGGTGCCGGTTGAGTTCCTGACTGATGTGCAAGCCGCCGCGTACGCGGCGTTTGACGGGGCGCCGTCCCGTACGGAGTTGGAGCGGTTCTTCTTCCTGGACGACGCGGACCGGGAACTGGTCTAGGCGAAGTGGCGGGCTCACAACCGGCTGGGCTTCGCATACAGCTGACGACCGTGCGGTACCTCGGGGTGTTCCTGGACGACCTGACCGACGTTCCGCAGGAGGTCATCGACTACCTCGCCGAGCAGCTCGGCATCGAGGACTCCTCGGTACTGAAGGCGTACTGCGAGCGGGAGAAGACCCGGTTCGAGCACGTGTGGGAGCTGCGCGAACTCCTGGAGTACACGGAGTTCGCCGAGGCGGAAGCCGAGTTGCGGGTGTGGGCAGACGCGCGGGCGTGGACGACCGGGGAGGGGCCGAAGGCGCTGTTCGACGCGGCGGTGGGCTGGCTGCGCGAGCGCCGGGTGCTGCTGCCCGGCGTGACGACGCTTGCCCGTCTGGTGGCGTCGGTGCGGGAGGCGGCGAACCAGCGGCTGTGGGACAGCCTCTACGGGCTGCTGAGCACCGGTCAGCGGGCGGTGCTCGACTCGCTGCTGACCGTGCCGCCCGGCGCGCGTGTGTCGGAACTGGACCGGCTGCGGCGCGGACCCGTACGGATCTCCGGTCCCCAGATGAAGTGGGCGCTGGAGCGGGCGGAGGAGATCGCCGACTTCGGGATGGGTGAGCTGGACGTGTCGGGGATACCGCCGCGCCGGCTGGCGGAGCTGTCGCGGTACGGCGTGGACGGGAAGGCGTCGCTGCTGCGCCGTCACGGCGACTCCCGGCGCCTGGCCACCCTGTTGGCCACGGCGGCTTACCTGACGAGCAGGGCGGTCGACGACGCGCTTGATCTGCTGGAGGTGCTGATCGCGACGAAGCTGCTGGCGAGGGCGGAGCGGGAGACGGCGAAGCAGAAGCTGAAGACGCTGCCGAGGGTGGAGCGGGCCGGGATGCGGCTGGCGGCCGCGTTCCGGGTCGTGTTCGACACCACCTCCGAGCAGGTCGACACCGACACCGGGGAGATCGCGGCGCCGAAGGTCGAGACGCTGGAGGCGATGTGGGCGGAGATCGAGCAGGTGGTGCCCCGGGAGGAGCTGGCTGCCGCGATCGTCGCGCTGTTCGAGCTGACCCCGCCGCTGGATTCCGACGCGGACGAGGCATGGAGGGCGATGCTGGTCACCCGGTTCCCCACCGTACGGCCGTTCCTGGCCCTCCTCGTCCAGGTCGTCGAATTCGGTGCCACCCCGGAGGGACTGCCGGTGCTGAAGGCGCTGAAGTCGCTGCCCGACCTGATGGGGCGCAAGAAGGTCGGGCCCGACGAGATCGACACGTCGCTGCTGTCCGGGTCGTGGCGGCGCCTGGTGCTGTCGGCGCCGCACCTGGAGCCGGGCACGGTGGACTGGAAGGCGTACGTGTTCTGCGTGCCGGCCTGCCCACCCTTAGCTCCGGAAAGCGGAAAGGTCCATCGACTCCGTCGGCGGACCCTCGCGAAAGATCGAGGCTAGGGGCCGTTGCGGTGGGGCATCCTGACATCGAGCAGGACCAAGTCCGGTTGCCAGCGCTCTGCCTCACCAGCGGCTTGCGCCCCCGCGCAGACGGCCACGACGCGCACGCCCCGGAAAGTGTCGAGGACCCGTCTGACGCCTTCCCGTATGAGGATCTCGTCGTCAACGATCACCACTCGTATCCAATTCACGCATTATTCCCCCGTGCAGTAACTGTGACTTCGCTCTGCCTGCGGTGGGCAGGATCAGGGCACTCCCTCAGGCCTTCACACCCGAACCATCTCCCGATCAAGAAAGCAACACGTGTTCTCGGCCTGAATGTTGCCCCGGGCATCGCAACGAGGGCGCTGGCCTGCACCTGAGCGCGACATGATTCGCCGACTGAGTTGTCGTGTCACGTGTTTAGTTCCTCGGGGTCGGTAAGTCGCGCGCCTGGTGGGGATGGTGAGGAGGCTCATGGGGGGCAGCCGATATCAGAAACTGGAAGCAACCACTGAGGTGCTGGGAGGGCGACGCCGTAGATGCCATGGTGCCGTGGGTGGCATGGGGACGAAGTCGGCTTGCCGGTAACGATCTCAAGTGCGGTGCGGGCCACAAGGATCGGCCTGCTCACCGTTGCCGAGCAGCAGGCAGATCGAGCTGATGGACATGGCCAACCATTCGTCGGGGAAACCGAACTCGTCGGCCACCACATCGTGCAGCTCACCGCTCTCCCCATGGTCGGCCTCCCTGGGAGACGTTGAACGCCTGCCGGGTCGAGGCGGCATCGCCTCGACGGCCATGGGCGCCTTTCGATGGCCACAGAGCTGTGGCGTGCGTGGTCCCCGAGTCCGGTGAACATCTGGGAGCACTGGGCGAGCTTCGCTGTCTCGCCGGACCGACCGAAGGAGTAAGCGATTTCGGCGAGGGTATCGACCGGCGAAGGCCCACAGCGGCGTAACCGGGCCGTCTCGCACACAGGGCGGCGGCGCGGGCCAGGCGAGCGGCGCCGTCGAGCGAGCCGAGCTCGCAGCCCGCGGCGGACACCAGCGTGCAGGCTTGCCCGGGGATGGCCGGGCCGTCGTCGAGGCATGACGGCCCACCCGACCACCAACGCAAAGTGTGGATCGCCGAGTTGGGATGCGTAAGCGATGCGTGAGCGGACGTGGACGCGCAGGGGACTGAGCATCAAGCCGCATGGCGCTGATCAGGCACAACAGCATCACGCGGCAGGGCGAGGAACCACCCGGCAGGGATTCGATCTCACTCCTCGGCGGGGGTGGACTACAGCCAGCGTTCGAAGTCCGGTGAAAGATCGGTGCGGCGGGCCGTGGCCGCCCAGTCGGCGGCGGTACGGCGGACCACTGACAGGAGGTACCCACGCCACGCGGACTCGGGGCCGCGTCGGGCTCGTACCGCCTGTAGGGTGCGGGCGAACGCCGCGGAGTCAGGTCCTCCACGGTGTGTCCGTCCCGGCAGCAGGTCCGCACATAGGCGAGGACGGCTGGCCCGTGCCGGCGGTAAAGCTTTTCGAGGGCATCGTCCACACCGCCGCTGTGCCGTCCTGAGGCCCGGATGACGCGGGCCAGTTCTGCGTCGGATGCCGACATGGGGGTGCCCCCCGAGGAGTGAGTTGGTCGTGGTGCGGGAGACAGTGTGGTGCCTGCTGGGAACATTGGGAAGCATTTATCTGTAAATGGCTATGGATATGATTACTTTGTCAGCTGAAGCTGAGGCTGGACAGGGAGACGCATGGCCCTGGTGTCAGGCAGGTGGCCTCGATGTGAAGCGTGTGGACCCCAGTGCGGCCTTCGTCAAGGGGGACATAGAGGGTCTGCGGCTTGAGGGAGGCCGGTACGGGCAGGATTGCGTCGGGGGCGCCTGAGTCGTCTATGTGCAGGGCGAGCCGGGCGTCCGGTGTGCTGGTGGAGCCGGCGGCCAGTCGGATTGTGGCGAAGGTCTTCGGTGCGGCACCGAAGTCGATGTTGTCGAAGCGCAGTTGGCTGCCGCTGTGCAAGGCCAGGGCGCCACCGGTTTGTGGGCTCGTGCCCTGTTGCAGGGTGTACTCATGCGCCTGGATCGGCACGGTGGCGTCATGGGGCCGGTGCCTTGCGTCGGTCTGGATGGGGGACGGGGACGTCATTGGGAGGGGAACCGGGTCCTTGGCCGGCTGATTCGGAGGCTGCATGGAGGGGGAAGACTGAGCTTCGCGCGCGAGGGCACTTGGTGTATCTGCTCCGCTCCGACCGAGGGGGATACCAGTGGTGCTGTGACTCCCGGGCGGATCAGTGGTCAGCGACTCGTCGTCCGTGCGCTGTTCGGCAGCGGGACGGATCAGGGCATCATGCGCTCCGAGCGCCACGGACGTTCCCACGGCCGCCGTGGCCAGGCACAGGACGAGCGGCCTGGCGAGCTGCGGGCTGCGGTGGGCGGCGCGCGGACGTGCAGCGGACGTCCCGGGGTGCACCGCCTTGCGGAGGTACTCCGGCTGCTGCTGCGGGGCGGGCAGCATGGAGCGCAACGTGTAGTACGACGGCCCGGGCCACCAGCCGAGCAGCAACGGTGGGAGTTGGTCACGGAGTTGGTTGTCGAGGTCGGAAAGATCCTCGTATGCCTCGCGGCAGAGTGTGCAGTCCGCAAGGTGGTCTGCAATGTGTTCGCGGGCGCGCTGTCGCGCTGAGGCCCGGTCCACGGATCCGTCCTCGACCGAGGCCAGGAGGAAGGGTGCGTACATTGTGCACTCGACTGCTGCCGCGGTGAACCGTTGGTGGAGTGCCCGGTGGGCGTTGCGCAGACTGGTCCGTGCCCGGTTCGTGATGGGGCCGAACTCGTCGCGTCTGATGCCCAGACAGGCAATGGTCGCCGCGCGGCCCTCGCCTTCTACGATGCTGTGCCACAGCGCGGTCTTGCTGTGCTCGGGCAGCATGCGATAGGCCGCAGCGAGACGCGAGCGCCCACCGACTGGCCAGGTGCAGCCTGTCGCGGCCCAGTGGTGAAAACCGCGACTGAACGGGCCGCTCGGCTCTTGCGCCCACGCCCGCACGGCCAGACCGCGTGCGGCGGTGAGCAGATGGAGCCGCCAGGAGCCGACGGGGAACACGCCGTTGGTTGCCGCGTCGAAGGCATGCGCGAAGGTGTGGTTGGCGAGATCATCCGCACGAGCCGAGTCGTCCATGCAGGTGCTCAGATACGCGGCGACAGCGCTCCAGTGACGTCCGATGATGGTCTCGAAGGCGTGTGCACGGCCTGCGTGGACGAGTCTGGCGAGTTCCGCGTCGCCGCCCTGCGCCGGCCGGGGTCGGTAGCGCTCGAGTGCAAGTCGGGTCGACTCGGTGATCCGGTCGCGCAGGGCGGCCCCCAGTCGGGGCATTGGGTGGCTCCTTATTGAGTGACGTGCGGCGGTGCGAGGACAGCATGGGCAGGCCGGATGGCGGTGCTCGTCGACGTATGGGGGGGCAGTCGACCGTTGTGGTTGGGGCGCACCGCCATCCACTGACTTCCTGATGTTCGTAACAGCGGTCTGTGCTGGCGGCGCTCCTTTCGGCGGTGGCTCGTGGTTCTTCACTGAGGCAGGAGCGAGAGTGGACCGATGCGTCTCGCGATTTTGCCGATGCTTTACATTTCAGGTGTGCGCGGACTTCCGCGTCGGATCAAGGGCAGGCGGTACGTCGTGGGGGCGCTGGGGTCGGAGCCGCCACCCGGCTGGGCGGCCCCGGTCTTGTCGACGCCCGCTGGCCGCAGTGGATGAGCGGTTGTTGATGGACGACACGGCGGTCGGCCTGCCACCACGGTCAAGGTCTTCGCGCAGCCAGCGCGAGAAGGGGGCTGGCGCCGCAGCCGCCACTGTGGTTACAACCTGATCTTCGTAGCGGTCTCGATCGGCGCCGCGCTGACCCTGGGGTTCTTCCTGGCCGTCAGCCTCGCGTCCGGCGTCAAGCTGCGCCGATTCTTCTACATGGTGTTCCTGTCCCCGTCGCTGATCCTTCTGTCGTTGTTCGCGACGGTCTCCGGCCGGATGCTGGAGACGGACGACGGCGCGGTGAGTACCACGCTCCGATCTGTCGGCCTCGGCGCCTTGGCCCAGGACTGGCTCGGTAGCGACAGACCCACCTATGCGGCGCTGTTCGTCCTGTTCGTTTACCTGATCGGGCTGCCGATTATGTACTACACCTCCGCTCTGGCCGTCGCGAACACCTCGTCCCCCGGCTCACCCGCGGCACGGTCCGCCTCGCCGGATCGGTGCTGGCCGAGGTCGGCCTGGCCGCCCCACTTCTCGACCCGGCCCAGGCCATCGCCCTGGAGCTCAGGGCCGACTGACGGTGCGCGTGAGCGTGGGTTCCGCCGCAGCAACCCCCATCCCCGCCGGCGCCAACATCACCCTGAAGCGGGACCGTTGCTCGCGCTCGGGGCGGTGGCGTGCTCGTGACGTCCTGCTTGGTCTCCGTTCTCGCGAACGTACCTGTCCTCGTCAGTGTGTGTGGGCTGCGGCTGTACGGGGTTCGCGACCAGCAGCCTCAGGACGTGGTCCTTGTGCAGCCGTGACCCGTTAGACAGGATTTCGACGATCATGCCGAGTTCGTACGCGTGCTGGTACGCCTCCGGGAAATCCGGGTCGATGAGCGGCTCCCCGCCGGTCATCTGCAACCAGATCACGCCCGCGTCCCGCATGACGGCCAGCAGCTTCCGCTTCCCGGCCATGTCAAGGCCCTCGAACCGCTTCTCGCCGAGGTAGCACATGATGCAGTCGTAGTCACAGCCGAGGTTGAGCTCCCACGTCGCCCTGCTGAACTCGTACGGCCCCGCATCGCGGACCAGGATGACCTCGCCGACGCTTCGGTCGGCCATGTCCATGTGCCACTGGGCGCGCACGGCGTCGACGAGCCACTCGGGCACCGTGCTGGATACCGATGCCAGCGCCCGCAGTTCATCGAACCTCGCGTGTGGGAGCTGGACGGCCTTTGTGCTGCCCGGTGGCAGGATGAGGCGCCGCCCTCCGAACGGTGTCGCCAACGAGCTGGTGCACGTCGTCTTCCCTTCATCTGGGAGCTGTGGGTTCAGAGCCCGGCGTGGGGAGGAATAGCCCCCTTGGGGACCGAAACGGTGTCTGCCCCACCCCGTGCCGGGAGTTGTGCTCTGCCGAGGGCCAGGACCGAATCGGCAACCGGGTCGGCCAGCAGGGCCCCGGCCAGGGCGCACAGCTCAAGCAGCTGGTGCCACTCGCGTCCGCTGCAGGCCAGGCGGGACATCTCCACCCCGAGCACCAGCCCTACATGGTCGAGACCGACCTCGGAGACCAGCCGCTGGAAGCCGGGCCGGGCCACCAGGCCGGACGCCGAGTGGCCGAGGTCCTCGTAGATCACCAGCACCCGCGACGCGTCCCAGCCCAGCTCGACCGCCCGCTGGCGCAGTCCGTACTGCAGCCGGGTCGACTCGGCGTGATCGATGACCTGCTGCGGGGTCGACTGGCGCACATAGACGACCGCGAGACGGTCCAGGTGCCACGGCTGGATCTTGCCCTCAACCCGGTTCCACGGAGCCGCCGGTGTCGTCATCACCCCTTCCCCCGCCCTGGCGGGCCGCGGTCACCATCCGTGCCACCAGCTCGGACAGCAGCCCCACCACCAGATCCCGGCGCAGTTCCGGCACCGTCCCCCACAGACCGCTCTGGGGAGCTCAGCGCGGACGTCTTCGCACACCGCGACTCACCGTCCTCAACGACCCCAGCCTGCCGCTCCAGCAGCCGACACACGACGGCAGCAGCGTCCAGCAAGCCATCAACCCCGATCACCGGGACATTCCCTGCCGTCAACTCGTCTATGTGTGCAGTACGGCTTGCTCCTTGAGCACACCTTCGGCTGGCTGATGCATCACCGCCGACTGACCCGCGACTACGAAACCCACCCACACCGATCCGAAGCCATAATCCACGTTGCGATGATCGACCTCATAAGCCGCAGACTCACCAACGAATCCACCCCGAACTGGCGCGACACCTGAACCCCGAACCAAACAACCTCGCCGGGACAAAACGCTCTTTAAACATCACGGCACGGTAACGAGGCGGGATCCTCGACAGCTGCAGAGCTCTTAGGAGATGGCAGCAACATGCGACCCTCGCGTCACAAGGGGCGCAAGTGCCATCACGCGTGAGGTCCTCATAGCCGCGTGTCCACCCGCACGGAAGGAATTCCTCCACTCATGCGCTACTCTCCGCGCGTCATGCTCATAGCCGCCGCCTGCGCGTCTACTGCCCTGGCGGTGGCCTCCCCGTCAATCGCCAGCGCCGACGATGCTCCGCCGCGGCAGGTCCAGGTCGTGATGGTTACCTTCACGGACAGCGCATTCGCAGATGCGCAGAAGACTCAAAGCGAGCTCAAGCAGTCCTACTTTGGCAAGTCCGGCTCCTTGAGCTCGTACTACAACGAGGTCACCCGACGCACCGACGTCATCGCACCCGGCCCTGCCGGTCAGGATGGCGTGCTCGGCCCGATCGAGCTGCCGATGGCCGCCGGATGCGACACCCAGCAGATCTACCGGGAGACGCTGAAGGCACTCGAGAAGGACGGGTTGGGCTGGGACGACTTTGCCCACCTGTCGATCGTTTTCCCCCACGAGAAGGCGGGCTGTGGTTTCGGCGGACTCGGTTCCGTCAGTGGCGGTATTACCTGGATCCCCTCCGATGGCCGCGTCGATCAGAGCGTCCTGGTCCACGAGTTCGGCCACAACTTCGGCTACCCCCACCACGCGAAGACCAACTGCTCCGACTCCGATGTTGCCAGCTGCAAGGACAGCGAGGACATCAGCCACAAGACGCCCATGGGCGGCGGCACCGCGGCAGCAGGCCTGACCGCCCCCGAACTGCTGAGCAGCAAGTGGTTGTCGGGCGACGAGGTGGTCAAGGTCGGCAAGTCCGGCACGTACACCCTGCGCTCGCTTTACGGCCCCGGTACCGGCGTGCGCGCCCTCGATATCCCAATCGGTGACGACCGGCTCGTGGTGGAGCTGCGCAATGAGGTCGGCACCCTCGACAAGAACATCCAGGGAGTTCACGCCTATCGCGCCCCGAAGGGCGACTACTGGAACGCGCGCCTGGTCGACATAACACCCAAGTACACCGATAAGGCGAACACCGACGCGCTCGCCGCGGGCACGACTCTTACCGACAAGGCCCACAAGGTCGAGGTGAAGGTCGTGGAATCGGCCGACGGGCAGGCCACCGTGGCGGTAAGTCTCAACGGCGTACCGGCACCCGCAGCTGCCTCCGGCAAGAAGGCGCAGTCAGGAGATTCCTTGGCCGTCGAGGCCAGTGCTGGCGCGGACACGAAGGGTAACGACCTCGCAGCGACCGGGACCGATCCCTCAACCACGCTGCCCCTCGTGGCCGGCGGAAGCGCACTGCTTGCGGTTGGTGGCGGATTCATGCTGCGGGCGCGCCGGAGGCGAACCTCCACCGCGCGACACGCACGTTGAGCCCATACACCGCACCTCGGACCTCCCTGACACCCCACAACCGGTCTCGGCCCACCTCGGCGGGAGTACCGACGGGTTCCTTGCTGGCCCAGATGGGTGCGTTAGGGCAGTTCGTGCTGGCCATGGGCCTGAGAGTGACCTTCACCCCATCGGGTGGATTTTTCCCAGTAACTCTCAGTATCGTCGGCAGCCGCGACATCCAGGCCGACCCCGACCTGGACGACGGCTACGCCCTCAGCCCTGGCAGCCTC
>NZ_JBHSKM010000031.1:0-1316 GCF_042657965.1 Streptomyces coerulescens | reverse complement strand
CGTGTGAGCCGTGTGGTGGCCGCGAAGGCTGAATCAGCCCTGTATCTCCACGAGTTGACCGTCGGCCACGACCTCTCCGCTTTCGTGCTCTTCTCCTCTTTCGCGGGCGTGGTGGGCAACGCCGGCCAGGCAGCGTATTCGGCGGCGAACAACGTGCTGGATGCCCTGGCCGTGATCCGTCAGTCCCAAGGGCTGCCGGCCGTCTCGCTGGCCTGGGGCATGTGGGCGAACGCCGACGGTATGGGCGGCACCCTGGGCGAGGCCGAGCTGGAGCGTATGGCCCGGCAGGGCTTCCCGGCGTTGGAGACGAGTGAGGGGCTGGCCCTTCTCGATGCGGCGCTGCTGGTGAACGAACCGGTCGCCGTCCCCGTAGCCCTGCGAACGCCCGCCCTGGTAGCCGTACGCGACAGCCTCCCCGGCATCCTGCAAGGTCTCGTGCCTGCCGCCGACCGTCGGCGTCGGGCCGTCGGTCAGGTGGGGGCGGCAGCGGCCACCGGCCTGGCCCGGAAGCTGGCCGGGCTCCAGCCGGCCGAACAGGAGCGGCAGTTGGTGGACCTGGTGCAGGCGCAGGTCGCCGCGGTGCTCGGGCATGCGTCCCCGGGGTCGATCGATACCTCCCGCGCCTTCAAGGACCTCGGGTTCGACTCGCTCACCGCCGTCGACCTGCGCAACCGCCTCGGCTCCGCCACCGGCATCACCCTCTCCGCCACCCTGGTCTTCGACCACCCGACGCCCTCGGCCCTCGCCGGTTTCCTCAAGACCCAGCTGCTGGGCGTGACGGACACCAGGGACGGCGCCGTGGTCGCCGCCGGTCGCACGCGCACGGCTGTCGATGAGCCGGTTGCGATTGTGGGGATGGGGTGCCGGTTCCCGGGTGGGGCGGATTCCGCCGAGGGGTTGTGGGATCTGGTCGCGGAGGGGCGGGACGGGCTGAGCGTGCTGCCGACGGATCGTGGCTGGGATCCCGCCCTGTTGGAGGGCTTGGCCGCCGTCGGCGGGTTCCTCGACGGCGCGGCGCTCTTCGACGCCGAGTTGTTCGGGATTTCGCCGCGTGAGGCTCTGGCGATGGATCCGCAGCAGCGGCTGCTGCTGGAGACGGCTTGGGAGGCGTTGGAGGACGCCGGGATCGATCCGTCCTCGCTGCGCGGAACCGCGACGGGCGTCTACGCCGGCGTCTCCGGAAGCGGCTACGGCGGGAACATGCAGAGCCCGCAGGGCGAGACCGGTGGCTATCTGCTGACCGGCAGTACGCCGAGTGTGGCGTCCGGCCGCCTTTCGTATGTGTTCGGACTGGAGGGGCCTGCGGTGTCGGTCGA
>NZ_JBHSKM010000030.1:0-36358 GCF_042657965.1 Streptomyces coerulescens | reverse complement strand
AGGGCCTCCAGCACCCACAGGCGTTCCTGCTCGAACGACAGCGGTAGCGGACCCGGCCCCCGCTCACCGGCCCGCAGCACCGGCACCACCGACCCACCAACCGGCAGATGCCGCACCAGTTCCCGGACGCTGCGTGCGGCGAAGAGGTCGCTGATCGTCATCTCGCAGCCGAGCCGGGCCCGCAGGGTCGAGACCAGACGCATGGCCGCGAGCGACTGCCCGCCCATCGCCACGAAGTCGAAGGCATCGGCCACCTCCCGGCCGACCGCCTCCGAGAGCAGGGCGCGCAGGGTCTCCTCCGCCCCGTCCGCGGGCGCACCGGCCGAGGCAGCAGGCGGCGCCGCCCCCTCCGCGAGGTTCGCCGACGGCAGGGAACGGCGGTCGATCTTCCCGTTGGGCAGGACGGCGAGAGCGGGGACTCGCGTGAGGACGCTGGGCACCATGTACGCGGGAAGCAGCCCGGCGATGTGCCGACGGAGCGCCTGGGGATCGATGTCCTGACCCTCCGCGGCCACGACGAAGGCGGCCAGCTGCACATCGCCGGGACCCAACTCCTGGGCGGCTACGACGGCTTGGGCGACGGAGGGGTGGCTGAGGACCGCCCCTTCGACCTCGGTCGGCTCGATGCGATGGCCGCGGATCTTCAGTTGGTCGTCGACGCGCCCCAGGAACTCCAGGACCCCGTCGGGGTGGCGCACGGCTCGGTCCCCGGTGCGGTACATACGGGAGCCGGGCGCGCCGAAGGGGTTCGCCACGAACCGCTGGGCGGTCAGATCGGGCCGGTCGAGGTACCCGCGCGCCAGTCCGTCCCCCGCCAGGTACAACTCGCCCGACTGCCCCGGTTCGACCGGCCGCAGACTCGCGTCGAGGAGCAGTGCCTCGGTGCCGGGGTCCTCGATGCCGATCGGCGCCACCGCCGCGTCCCAACCTGGGTCGTACGGCCAGACCGTGGAGTTGACCGTGGCCTCGGTGACGCCGTAACACACCAGGATCCTGGCCTTCTCGGACCACCTCCGCGCGACGCTCACCGGTACCTTGTCGGCGCCGGTCATGATCGTGAAGGGGTCGGGCACGGGCCCGTCCTCCGGCAGGAGTTCCAGGAAGGCCGGGGGCAGGCCGGCGTGTGTGACGCCCTCCCGCCGCAGCAGTTCGAGGAAACGGGCGTCCGCCGTGCGCTCCTCGGTGGGCACGACCACCAGACGGCCGCCCACGAGGAGTGCCATGCACATCTCCAGGAAGCCGACGTCGAAGCTCAGCGACGAGAACTGCAGGATCCGGCTGTCCGGAGTGACACCGAACCGGCGGACGGCGGTTTCCACCAGGCTCTCCACTCCGGTGGAGGTGAGGACCGTGCCCTTGGGCCGCCCCGTCGACCCGGATGTGTAGATGACGTACGAGGCGCTCTCCAGCGGAGCACGGCGTCGTGGGCGGGCCGGCGGGTCCTCGTCGTGCGGTGTGTGGTGGTCGTCACCGTCGAGCACCCATCGCGGCATCTCCGGGGCGATCGGGGCGATGCGCTCGTCGGTGGCCCGAGAGGTGACGATCAGGGCGGGACCGGCGTCCCGGACCATGGCGGAAACACGCTCAACCGGGTAGTCCGGATCGAGCCACAGGCACACGGCATTCGCCTTCGCAACGCTCAGCCACGCCACGGCGCACAGCTCGGAACGTTCGAGGGCGAGGCCGATAATGCACTCTTCACCGACGCCCCGCTCCCGCAGGCGCGCCGCCATGAGTTCGGCAAGCCGGTCGACTTCGGCGTAGGTCAACCGGCGGTCGCCGCACACCACGGCGATCTCGTCGGGCCGTAATCCGACCTGCCGCTCGAAGAGCTCGGCGATGAGGGACTGGGCGCTTTCGGACACGTCGTGGAGGCCCTTTCTCGAAATGAGCGGGGAGCGGCACCGACGTTTCACGGCCACGGAACCCGGCTCCGCTCGGCACGGTAAAGGCCGGAAATCGGCCAATCCGGTTGTGACGGGAGAGGAGTCAGTGATTCGGGCCCGGCCGGTGATCCGGTCTGGACAACCCCGTGATTTCGATGTGAGAGTACATGCAATCAATCTTGAACACGGTTACGGGGGAATAGATGGGGCTCGGTGTGCAGTCACGCCAGTAGTCAGTGCGTACGCACCGGCGCCGCAGGACATCCGGTCCTGCGCATTCCAGGACCGCCGCCGGTGCGACCGGCCCCATTCACGTGACCTCGCGCTGGGAAGCGGAAGTGTCAACGTGCCTCCACGCCGGTCCGGATCCGTAGGAATCGAGGAAGCACTGCATGTCAGACAGGACGGCCCTGACCACCCGCCTGTGCAGCACTCCGGAGGAACTGATCGAGGTCGCGCGGACCTGGGCTCCCGGTGAGCCTTTCCCGTTGCTGCCCGGTCGCCCGCTCGACCGCTATCTGACCCTCAGCGGCGGTGCCCTGCCACCGGTGAGACTCGTACCGCGTACCGGTGTGGTTCTGTCCACCGGTGGTGACATGGGCCGGGCCGCCGGCCGGCTCCTCGCCGACGCCACCGAGCGCCCGCATCGCCATGTGCCCGCGGACCGGTTGAGACAGGCGGTCGCCGAGGCGGCCGGTGCGGTGGCGGTCGTCGGACTGGGGCGTGATCTCACCGAAGGGGGGGACTGGCCGGGGGCGGACAACCCGCACGCCGGAGTCCTCACCGGCCGTACCCCCGACTCGCTCGCCTGTCTGATCTACCGGACGCTGGTTCCGGACGAGCACGCGGAGCCGAGCACGTTCGTCGTCACCAACTCCTTCCACGGCGACGACCTCTCGGCCGACGCGGTCGAGATGGACGAGATGCGCGATCTTCACCGGCGGCGTCACCAGCTGGTCGTCTACCACCTGCACGGCCGGGAGTGCAGCGTCGGTCTTCCGGACGGAATCATCTGTGGTCGCACCGACGACGGCGTCACCCCCCTCGGGCCGCTCCTTCCCGCCCGGTCCCTCGACGCGTCCCTGAGGATCCCGTCGTGTCTGCGCGGCGAGGGCTGCTTCCGGGCGGATCTGGCGGAGGACCAGCGGGTGCAGGCCGCCGATCTGCACGCCGTCGTCGTCTTCTCGCAGAGCTGTGGTGCGGTCTCGGCCGGCGTCAGCCCCTACCCCGAAGAGGTGGGCATCGGCAGCGGCTTCCTGGAAGGAACCGCGGTGGCCGTCATCGGCGGTATGGGGTCGCACAGCGCCGAGGTGGGCTCCGAACTGCTGGTGGAACAGGGGCTCCGCGAGGGCAGACCGCTCGGCGAGATCGTGGCCGCGCTCAACGCGAGCGGCGGTGACCAGCGCGACGGGCTGGCGATGTTCGGGCTGCTCGGCGACCCGGGGCTGGTCGTCGGACCCCGGGACGGGAACACCCGGCAGCTGGCGGCGCCGCGAGCCGCCGATCCGGAGGCCCTGGAGACGCTGCGGTACCTCAACGACGTCGTCGTACCCGGCTGCGAGCGGCTCGCCTGGCTGGAGGTCGACCTGCAGAACGAGCCGCTGCAGAAGGTCCGCAGAAGCATCCGCGAGCTGGCGGGCCGGCCCACCGAACCGGGCTGGGCATCGGACGTCACCCGTGTCGTGCAGGACGTCGCGGCCGTACAGCGCGGGATCGTCGACCATGCGGCGGCACTCATCCAGAGCGAGGGGGCCGACTTCCTCGGTGACGCCTCACCCACCTTCGAAGTGGTCTCCAAACGTCCCGCATGGTGCACCAGTTGCGAGACCGACCGCGGACAGCTGCTCTTCCTGCGGCACACGGTGGAGCGCGGCCTGACCGTCCGGACCCTGCAGTGCCGCCGGTGCGGCGACGTCTGGTGGTCCACCGAGGACGGTGAGCCGTCGATCCTCATCGGCGGATCCGTCGACTTCGACACCGACCGCAGTGCGCCGGGCACGCTACGGCGCGTTCTGGTCAACAAGCGGGACCGGCCGATCCGGGGAGCCATGGCTCTGGCCTTCCGTGCGTTCTACGACCCGCCGGTGCTGCCGCTGTGGCGGAGTGAATCGGTCACCGTGCTCCCCGGGAAGTCCCACACCTTCAGTGTCCCCATTGAGTTCCCTTCACCCGGAGCCCGACCCGATGTGCATTCGGGATTCATTATCGGTCTCTTCGAGGGGTGTTATCTGATGAGTCCGGTGATTTTCCGCCTCTCCTGAAAGCGGGCGGCGCACCGCGTCGCCCGTTCTCGGTAATCGGATGGTTTCGCGAACGGTTCGGCAGCCGTCATCCGCCGAACCGCGGTCAGTTATTCCTTCGGCGTGCCCAAATTCCGGGAGTGTCGTACCCCGACTCCCGGAACCCGAGCGGAAATTGGCTCGTCCGAAAACAGCTGGCCTTACTCGTTCATGGTGTGTCATCGTCAATTTGCACACGGACTTCGCGTCGATTCGGACAGGGATCCGTGCCGACGCCATGCGAAGTCCCTTTCGGAAAGGATGTATTGCATGGCAGCGCCTCGCGAGCGTAAGGACGATCATCTGCTCTACGCCGACGCCGTCGGCTCCCGTGGAAAATCGGGAGTCTGGTTCGGAGAGCGCGAAGCCTTCCAGACGCGTCAGCTCGACGTGATGGAAGGCGTCAAGGAGAAGGTCAACTGGGTTCCCCTGGAGAACGCCGTCATGGCGGTGAGCCTGGACCCGCCGGGCATCGTCGTCATGGCTCCGAACCCCTCCCTGCCGGGGATCATCGTGCTGGCGGACGGGGCGACTCCGGAGAACTCGGAGCAGCTGAAGGCGCAGTACACCTCGATAGTGAAGCAGGTCATGGACGACCAGGGCTTCGCGATCGAGACGTACGACGACGACCCCGCCGGCTGACCTCTCACCTGGTCAGGGTCTGACGGTCACGGCGGGCCTCTGACGCACGGACAGGACCAACCAGGTAAGGATGCTTCGAATGGACAAGGCGACGGCTCGGCCGGCTGAGCGGGTGTGGGACCGCTACTTTCTGTTCAGCCTCGGTGAAGGATCGGCCATCTTCGACCCGGTGCGGCTGGAGACGGTCTACCTCAACGCCGCCGAGACTCACGCAGTGCGGGACGGCGATGACCAGATGGCTCGGACGCTCGCGGAATTCGGCTTCGTGCCGGGTTCCGGAGAGGGGACGGATCTCCCTGGTGACGTCGTCGGTCATCTCGCGGAACTGGGAATCAGCGGCGAGCCGAGTCACATAGCCGGCTATCGCATCGTGGTCACGGACAAGTGCAACATGAAGTGTTCCTACTGTTTCGTGGACACCAACACGGGCGCGCCGGACATGACCGAGGAGGACTTACGACTCGGGCTCGACTTGCTGTTCGAAGTCAATCGGGGCCGGCCGGAGGTCACTTACCAGTGGTTCGGTGGTGAGCCGACCATCCGGCCGGACCTCATGATGTACGGGGACCACTACGCACGCGAGCTCGCGGAGAAGTTCGACGTGGGCACGGTCCAGCCCACAGTGGTGACCAACGGCGCCAAGATCGGCGACGAACTGATCTCCCACTTCAAGGAGTTCCGGTACGGCGTCGGCGTGTCGATCGACGGCCCGCCGCCCACCAACGCCAATGAGCGGGTGCTGCTGTCGGGCAAGCCGGCCGACGAGCGGATCCACCGCAACATCCAGCGGATGCTCGAAGCCGGCGTACACGTCGGCGCGAACGTCACACCGACCCAGTGGAACGTCCACGAGCTCCCGGAGATCGTCGACTACGTGATGTCGCTGGGTATCAAGTTCCTCTACGTCAATACTCCGATCCCCGCTCACGGCACATGGATCGCCCACGGACCCGACCTGGCGCGCAACCTGTACGCCGCGCGCATGCGGGCGCTGTCACGGGGCGGGATGCTCTTCTCCCACCTCGACCGCATCTACCAGGCCCTGGACTCCCGACGGCCCCGTGTCTACGAGCACCTTCAGGGCTGCGGCGGGGTGAACGCCGCGCTGCTCCCCGGCGGTCGGATCAGCATGCTCGACCTCAACTGGAAGGACCCGCGCTTCGTCTTCACCCTGGACGAGGTGCGCGCGGACCGCTCGCTCCTCGGCCGCGCGGCCAAGGACCTGCACCCCTTCGACGGCTGCAAGACCTGCCCCGCGCTGGCCATCTGCGGCGGCCCCTCGCAGAACGAGCGCCTGCTGCGGCGCACCCAGGTACCCACGACGGACTTCTGCGAGTTCTTCAACGAAGGCCTCGCCCTCGCGGTGGCGGACAACACATGCCTGCAGTAGGAGGAGTCCAGGACGTGCGCGCACCCGTCATCGACGGACTGCTGGTGGCCGTCGACGAGCGCTGTGAACTCGGCTGCAAATTCTGCCTGCGCGCCGACGTGGGCCGCGAAGCCCTCGATCTGCCCACCTATGCGCGCGCACTCTCCCGCTGCAAGGAGTTCGGCGCCACCTCGGTCTGTCTGTCGGGCGGCGAACCCACCGACCACCCGGACTTCCTCGACCTGGTGAGGGTCTCGGTCCAGTTCGGCTACGCCTGCTCGGTGGTCACCGCGGCCCGGGAGGGCGACCGGCTCAAGGCGCTCTCGGCGGCCGCCGGCCTGCTCTCCCATGTGACGGTCTCCGCGGATTCGCTCGGTGCCCAGCGCGTGGGCGCGACGGCACGGACCGTCGAAGGGACGGCCGCCGTGTTCGAGGCGCTCGGGCACCGCCGGGCGAGTCTGCACGTCACGGTGTGGGAGCTGACGGACGACGACGTCGAGGCCATGGCGGAGATCGACGAGCGGTTCGGCGTGGAGTTCGAACTGAGCCCCCTGCTGCTCACCGACCACCAGCTGAAGAAGGCCACCGCCGGTGCCGTCCGGCACCAGTACACGAAGGATCTGGACCTGCTCATGTCCCGCTTCGGCCTGTCCGCACGGTTCCGCAGCGCGGTGGACAATCTGGACCGCGCCGTCGCCGGCGTCCTGGACCGTTCCTGCACGAGCGACCGGCTGTACCTGTCGCCCCGGGGCATGCTGCGGCGGTGTCCCTACGACAAGGCGGACGAAGTCGACGTCAGGCAGCCACGGGACGGTCTGGCGCAAGGGATCCGGGCGCTCCACGCGTCACACGTCCTCGTGGGTTCCCGCTGTGCGCTCGTGTGTGGGGAGTGAGGCGCCATGACTCGCGTCGTCCTGGGCACCATGCGCACCTCGGGCAACTTCAACGGGCTGATGGTGGTCGACCGTGACACCGACAGCAGCTCCGGCATCCTCCACGCGGCGATGGCCGACCCGGGCATCCACGGCTTCGACACGGCTCCCATCTACGCACGCGGACTCGCCGAGAGCGACCTCGGCCGATGGTGTCCCGACGCACCCGTGTGGACCAAGGTGGGGGTGGACGTCTCCACGCCGCTGCCCACGCTGGACTACAGCCTGCCCACCATGACCCGGACCCTGGACGCGTCCTGCGAGCGGCTGCGGAGGCCGTCCGTCGAGTGCGTC
The DNA here is from genome assembly GCF_042657965.1 of Streptomyces coerulescens. NCBI lineage: Bacteria > Bacillati > Actinomycetota > Actinomycetes > Kitasatosporales > Streptomycetaceae > Streptomyces > Streptomyces coerulescens. Next base: position 28,956 of record NZ_JBHSKM010000030.1, on the reverse strand, counting down.
TTCGTGCACAACCCGCCGATGGACGTCTTCCAAGGGCTCGACTGGCGGGAGTTGAAGGAAGCGCTGGTGGACCGGGGAGCGGCCGACCAGCTGGGGGTCTCCGTTCTCGACCCGTCCGAGATCGCACTCGTCGCCGAGGTGGACACCCCGCTGACGGTGATGGTCGAGACGCAGATCCTGGAGAGCTCGCCCCACCTCGCCGGGCGGCTGCACGACGCGGGACACCGTCTCGTCCTGCGCAGTCTCTTCGCGGGCGGGCGCGGCATCCGCTCCGTCCCCACGAAGGAGCGGGCCGACGCCGTGACGTCACGGCTGGTCGGTCTGGTGGAGCGGTTCGACCCCTGGGCCGTGGTCATGGCTCCGAGAACCCCGGCACAGCTGGCGGACTACGCACCGGCCGTGGCCCGGCTGCGGCAGGCGGTGGGGCAGAGGTGACGGACCGGCAGGCACTGCTCCTGCAGCAGTACGGCTTCTGCGTACTGCGTGGCGCCGCCCGGCCGGTCATGGCACAGCTGGAAGGCGCCTTCGAGAGGCTGCTTCCCGATGTCCCGCAGGGCGCCGGGGAGCGAAGGACGCGCTTTCACGCGGCGGACGCAGACGAGCGGATGAACGAGATACTCCGGGTTCCGGAACTGGCCGCCCTCCTGGAGGGCCTCGGCGCCGGCACCATGATCTCCAGCGATGTCAACGTCCTGGTCGGAGACTCCTTCTGGCACTCGGACGGCTTCTACGACGAGGGGCTCTACCTCCGCGCGGTCATCTACGGCGAGCCCGTCGACGGATCCAGCGGCGCACTGCGGGTCATCCCGGGATCGCACCGCCCGTCCTCGGGGTGGCAGGGCCGGCCGGTCCGGCTCCTGATGCAGCACGAGACGGAACTCGCACTGCGGGGCGACGAGATTCCCGCGACGACGCTGGACTCCGAACCCGGTGACGTCATCGTGTTCCACACCAACATCCTGCACTCGGCGTGGAACGGGCGCCAACGCCGCCAATGGGCCTGGAATTTCGCCCGGAAGCCGACCACCGTGGCGGAGAGCCGAGAACTCTCCCGATATGTGCTCAACCGGTTCGTGAGCGGGACAGTGAGGTTCTCCTGACATGGCCATCCAACAGCCGGCGGCGCGCCGGAACCGCTTCGACCTGTTCGGCTTCGAGGTGTTCCGCGGCCTGCTCGCCCGTTCGTCCCCGCGCGTCTTCGCCGACGTGGAGGAGGCGTTCGGCGCCGAGTGGGGACATCATGGCTCGGCCGAGCGCAAGGCGGTCCCGGACTTCCTGGAGCGTTCGCCGGCGCTGACCGCCGCGGCAGCCGAGGCGGGCCTCACGGAGATCGCGTCGGAACTGCTCGACCAGGAGGCGTTCTTCCTCTACGGGGACGCGAGCGAATACCGCGGTGACACCTACTGGCACGTCGACACCCGGGCGGCCGAGGCGCGCCTGGTCAAGTTCGTCTTCTACGACTCTCCGCTCGACGGCACCTGCGGCGCCCTGCGTGTCCTGCCCGGCTCGCACCGCGCCCCTGGGACCAGGGACGCGGAGCCGATGGACGCGCGGGACGTTCCCGGACACGTACTGGGCGTCGCCCCGGGTGACGTCATCGCATTCGATCCGCGGATCCGCCACGCCGCGCTCGGCGGCCGGGTGCGTCGGCAGGTCGCCGTGGCCTACGCCGCGAGGCCCGAGAACCCGGTCGCCCAGCAGGAGTTGGTGAATTTGGTGCTGGCGAACCGAACGGTGGTATGACTGACAGATGCTCCCAGGACCCACGCCCGCCACGCACAGCCGTGACCTGCTGACCTGGGCCAGGGAGCTGTGGGCGGCGCTGGCCGGCGGGGCGGAGGGGTTCGTTCCGGGCACGGCCAAGGTCGTCGTCTCTCCCGCCTCCGGCATCTCACCACCGCGATGGTCGGCCGTGGTGGTCCTCGGGGACGCGGCACTGGTGACCGTGCCCGACGAAAGCACCGCCGAGCGGATGCTCCGGGTCCTGCCGAGGACCACGATCGACCGGTTGACGGACAGCGACGGGTTGCCGGCCCTCCTGCCGGTCGCCGGTGTGCTGGGCCCCGCCGCGCTGTTCTACCTCGACCCCTCCGCTCCCGGACCGTCCGGCGAGTCCCGGGACGTGCGCCGTCGTCCGCGCGGCGATGCCGGTCTGGCCGCGCTCTTGGCGCGCTCGGGTGAGACGGACGCCGACGAGAGCGCGATGGAGGACATCACGTCGCCCGCCTTCGTCCAGTACCTGGACGGTGAGGTCGTCGCGGCGGCCGGCTACCGGACATGGCCGTGGTCCGTGGCCCACCTGAGCGTTCTGGTCGACCCCCGCTGCCGTAACGAGGGGCGTGCCAGGGCCGTCGCGGCCGCCGCGGTGCGGCATGCCCTCGATGCCGGACTGCGTCCCCAGTGGAGGGCCCGCTCGGTGCCGTCCCAGCATGTCGCACGCTCCCTCGGCTTCCAGCGCCTGGGCGCCCAGCTCAGCCTGCTGCCGGCGGACGGCTGATCCGACCGCACCCGGCGAACGGGGCGGCGCGGGAGTCAGAGGTCGCGCGGGGCGTCGACGATCCGGGAGAGCGCCACGGTGAGGGCGTTCTCGCGGGTGAACACGTCCACCGCGCCGAGGCGGCCCAGCCACTTGCGGTGGATGACCGGCTCCACCTGGTCGGCGACGGCCTGGAGGTAGAGCTCGAAGCCCGCCCAGTTGTTGCCCGGTTCGACCTTGCCGAAGTAGGGGGCCATGTCGGTGGCCGCGATGGCCTTGCCGGTGGCGTTCCACAGGTCCCGCACGAACTCACGGGAGACCTTGATGTCCTCCTTGGTACCGAGCCGGTGGACATGGCCGCCAATGTACGTGTCCAGGTCCATGCGCGCGAGCCGGTCATGGGCCCGCAGCACACCGGGGACGCTGTCGGCGGTGCCCCAGGCGCGGAAGGGCGCCCAGCCGGGCATCACCAGGTCCACCATCATGGCCGCGCGCTGGCGCGGGGCATGGATGAGGATGTTGCCGGCCTCGTGGTTGGCGCCCGGGTAACTGAGCAGCAGCCGCTGGTCGCCGAGGTCGAGGCGGTAGCGGTCGTCGAAGGTGACGGTGGGCATCGGGCGGCCCGGGTCCTGACTGGCCTTGATCCGCTGCGCGGTCTCGGTGTGCGCGATACGGACCACATCGCCGAACGCGGACGCGTTCGCGGTGTGGTCGGAGTGGTCGTGGCTGTAGACGAGGTGGGTGACCTTGCGGCCGGTGACGCGGCGGATCGCGGCCGGCAGCGCCTCCGCGAGCGAGGGCGGGGCGTCGATGACGACGACACCGGCACTGGTGACGAGGAAGGCCGCCTGCGTACCGCCGGCGGTCACGGCGTAGAACGCGTCGCCGATGCGGTCGAGCCGGTAGCCCTCCGGAGGGACGGGCAGGGGCTTGGCGGTGGCGGGGAGCGGCTCGAAGGTCCGGGTTGCGGCGCCGTCCGGGGACTCGGGGAGTTCAAGGCGCTGCCCGGGGCGTGGTTCACCGCTCTTGTCCAGGACCTGCCGGTTCAGCCGGTAGAGCTCCGTCCAGCGCTGTTCGGAGCCGAGGAAGCGGGTGGCGATGCCGCGCAGGGTGTCTCCGCGTGCGGCCTCGTAGTACGCACCGCTGCCCGCCGCGGCGGGCTTCGCGGCGGTGGCCCGCGTCGGCCAGGTCAGGGCCGCGATGCCGACGGCTGCGGGCGCGGCCGCCACGCCCCAGCGCAGAAGGCCGCGGCGGGACGGCGGCTGATGGTCGTGCTGCTCTGCTTCGCACATGACGTACTCCCTGGATTCCGGGTGCCGTTGTCGGCACGTCGGTCACGCTAGGGAGGCACGACGAGTACTTGAAGATTGCACTTTATTGCTAGTGGCTATACACGAGTGAAGCGTGCAGCTCAGACGTCGGCGTCATAGGCGCGTTGTGCCGCGGAACACGCCTCGATGTTGGTGTCGGTCCAGCCGAGCAGCGCTTCGACGGGCCCCCGGAGGGTGTGTCCGAGAGGGGTCAGCTCGTACTCGACATGGGGCGGAATCACCGGGTGCACCGTGCGCAGGACCAGGCCGTTGCGTTCGAGCTGCCGCAGCGTCTGGGTGAGTGCCTTCGGCGTGACCCCTTCGAGTTCGGCGGCCAACTCGCTGAACCTCTGCGCACCCCGGGTCAGACAACCGACGACGAGGATCGTCCACTTGGCCCCGATCAGATCGATCAGCGGCCGGCCGGGGCATGCGGCCGAGTACGGGTTCGTCTTGCTCAGATGCATGCGGCCAGTGTCGTGCACGCCGCGCCGGGCGGCGGCGCCGGGGAATCACTGCGCCGGCACGGGGCCGTGCGGGAACGCGGCCGCGAGGTCGGCCTCGACGCGGGCGGCGCACGCACGCAGGGCGGGCAGCAGGGACTCCCTGCTGTGCTCGGGCGGCTCCGGGCCGGCGTGCAGTGCGATGTTCACGGCCGCCACGGCATGCCCGCTCCGGTCCCTGACCGGTACGGCCAGCGAGCGGAGCCCGGCCTCCAACTCCTGCTCCACCAGGGCGAATCCATCATCGGCGGCTCGCTCCAGGGCGGCGGCGAGCGCGGTGTGCGAGGTGAGCGTGTACGGGGTCAGGGCCTGGGGGCGCATGCTCCGGATCCGCTCCAGCCGCTCCGCCTCGGGCAGGTCGGCGAGCAGGACCCGGCCCATCGAGGTGGCGTAGGCCGGCAGCCGGGTGCCCGGCGTGATGCGGGCGCTGGTGATCTGCTCGGTGGCCACTCGGGCGACGTAGCGGACCTCGGCTCCGTCGAGGACTGCCAGCGAGGCCGACTCCCGGACCTCCCCGACCAGATCGGCGAGATGCGGCTGGGCGATGTCGGCGAGGGTGAGGGTGGACAGCCGCGCGTATCCCAGCTCCAGGACGCGCGGGGCGGGCAGGAACCGGCGCCCGTGCTGTTCCACGTAGGCGAGCCGGCGCAGCGTCAGCAGATTGCGTCGGGTGCTGGGGTACGAGAGTCCGGCGGCCTCCGCGGCCTCGGCGAGGGTGAGTCCGCCGGGCCGCCTGCCGAGTGCGGTCAGCACGGCCAGGCCCCGGGCCAGTGCCTGGAGGAAGGACGGCCCCAGTTCGGACTTGGCGTCGGTGTAGCCGGGGGCGGCGGACGGCGCCTCCTCGGACGAGGTGCCGGACGTGCCGTACAGCGCCTCCGCGATGTCCCCGGCGGCTTCGGTCATCGCGGTCAGGGCGTGCTCGCGCAGCTGTTCGGCACTGTGCCGGCTGGTGTGCGCGAGCACGCTGATCGCGCACACGGGCCGGCCGTCGGGCGCGCGCACCGGGACCGACAGTGCGACCAGGCCGGGGGCGACCAGCTGATCGTCCAGCGCCCAGCCGTGCGCGGCCGTCTGCGCGATCCAGGCGGTGAAGTCGGCTTCCGTCTGCTCGGGACGGGGGGCGGTGCGGCGGGTGGGAACGGCCGGAAAACCGGCATCGAGGGGGTCGGCGGCGTGCCGGGCCCGCCAGGTCGCGTGGGTGTCCGGGTCCCAGGCGGTGGCGAGTACGGCGCCGGCCGCGCAGCGCTCGGCGGGCAGCAGGTCGCCGACGCGGAAGCCCAGGGGGATCATGCGCCCGGACGGGACGGCCGTACCGACGATGCGTGCGTCGCATCCGTCGAGGACGATCGCCGAGACCGACTCGTCCAGCGTCCGGGTCAGTCGCTCCAGGCTCGGCCGCAGCGCCCGGGAGAAGCCACTCGCGTCGAGGTAGGCATTGCCGAGTTCCATCAGGCGCGGCGCGAGCGCCAACTCGCGGCCCTCGGCGCGCAGATGGCCGAGGTGGACCAGCGTGGCGACGACCCTGTCGGCGGCCGAACGGGCCAGGCCCGTGGCACGGGCCAGGTCACCCGGACGCATCGGATCCGAAGCGGCGGCCATGATCCGCAGCATCGCCAGGCCGCGCTCCAGCGGGCCGACGGCCTCCGGCTCCGCATGGGATGTCACCGATGCCGCCTCCGAAACGCCCGGCGCCATGGCATCTCCTCCGTGCTTCCTGCTTCCCGGCGCATCAGGCCGTGCTCTACCCGTCGTCGGGAGAACGCTACCGGCCATTGACAGCCGTCACAGGGGCCCGCAGACTCAGCTCACTCGCTGAATGAAGGATAGTTCACTCAGCGAAAAAACGCTGGAACGGTCGAGCGCGCCGCGCGGGACGCGGCGCACCGGACCCCGTCCCCTCCCGTCCCCTCCCCGCCCCTCCCCGAGGACTCCCATGAGCACTTCCGCCCAGAGCCGCGCGGACCTCGTGCGGCACACCGTCTACGAGTTCGCCCTCACCACGGTGCTTCTCTTCGTCGTGGTCAGCCTGGTCCGCTGGCTCGCCCTCCCCGGCTCCTCGCTGGCGATCACCGACCCGCACATCCTGTTCGCCGTCGCGGGGGCCGCGGTCGCGGCACTGATCGCGGCGCTGATGTACTCGCCTCCCGGCCGCGCGTCCGGAGGCCACCTCCACCCCGGCGTCACCGTCTTTCTGTGGGCCTGCGGCCTCTTCCCCCGCCGCGCGGTCCTTCCCTACGTCACCGCTCAGCTCGCCGGGTCCGTGGCCGGAACCGCGCTGGCCGGGGTCGTCTGGGGCGAGCCCGTGCGCCGGATCGGCTACGCCGCCGTACGCCCCGCGGCCGGGACCGGCGCGGTCGAGCTGTTCCTCATCGAGGGCGGCGCGCTCGCCGCGGTGTTCGTGGCCGTCACCCTGGTCATGACGAGACCCGCGCTGCGCGGACTGATCCCGGCGGTCATCGGACTCGGTGTCGGCGCGGTCATCGCCACCCTGGGCACCGTGACCGGCGCGAGCATCAACCCGGCGCGTGCCTTCGGCCCGGCTCTGCTCTCCGGCCACCACGAGCACTTCTGGAACTACATGATCGCGCCGCTGGTCGCCCCGGCGCTGGTCGGCCTCGCCCACCGGGCGCTGAGCTCGCGCGGAGCCCCCGAGGCGTCACCGGCCGAGGCGTGAGCCGTATCCGGCACACCCCTCCCTTGCTCACCCCTTGCTCCTCCCTCGCTGTCATCCCGTACGTCAGGAGTACCCCCATGTCCGTCACACGAGGACTGATCATCAACGGCCAGGAGGTCGCCGCCTCCTCCGGCCGCACCACGTCCGACATCAACCCCTGGACCGGTGCCGTCTGCGCAGAGGTCGCCGCCGGCACACCGGACGACGTACGCCGGGCCGTGGACGCCGCCGACGCCGCGTTCGAGGCGTGGGCCACGACCAGGCCCGCGGAGCGCCGCCGGATATTCCTGCGCGCCGCGCAGCTGATGAGCGAGCGGGTGGAGGAAGTCGTGCGGTTGATGGCCGAGGAGGTCGGCGGCGTCGCGCCCTGGGCCGGCTTCAACGCCCGTCTGGCCGCCGACATCCTGCTGGAGGCGGCGGCCGAGGTCACCCGGCCTACCGGCCAGACCCTCGCCACCGACGCCGAAGGCGTGCACTCCGCCCAGGTGCGGGTGCCGAAGGGAGTGATCGCCGCGATCTCCCCCTGGAACGCGCCCGTCATCCTCGGCGTCCGCGCGATCGCGATGCCCATCGCGATGGGCAACACCGTGGTGATGAAGCCGAGCGAGGACGCGCCGATCGTCTGCGGTCTGCTGATCTCGGACGTCCTGCACGAGGCCGGCCTGCCCGCGGGTGTGCTCAACGTCGTCACCAACGACCGCGCCGACGCCGCCGAGGTGGTCTCCGCGCTGATCGCCGACCCCCGGGTGCGGATGGTCAACTTCACCGGTTCCACGGAGGTCGGCCGCACCATCGGAGTCGAGGCCGCCCGGCATCTCAAGCCCGCCGTGCTCGAACTCGGCGGCAAGAACGCCCTGTTGGTGCTGGAGGACGCGGACGTCGACTACGCGGTGGACGCCGCCGTCTTCGGCTCCTTCATGAACGCGGGTCAGATCTGCATGTGCGTGGACCGGGTCATCGTCCATCGCGCGGTGGCCGACGCGTTCACGGCGAAGTTCGCCGACCGCGTCCGGGCGCTGCCGTGCGGCGATCCGAACGACGCGGGCACGGCGGTCGGCCCGGTGATCAGCGTGGCCGCCGCCGGCCGGGTCGCCGCGCTGGTCGCGGACGCGGTCGCCCAAGGCGCCGAACTGGCCGCCGGCACCGGCGAGATCGAGGAGCGGGGCACCCTGATCCGTCCGGTCGTGCTGACCCGTGTCACGCGAGAGATGAAGATCTACTACGACGAGATCTTCGGCCCCGCGACCGTGGTGCACGTCGTCGACGGCATCGACGAGGCCGTGGCCCTGGCCAACGACACTCCGTACGGGCTGACCGCCGGCGTCATCACCGAGAACCTGGCGACGGGTCTGGAGGTCGCGGGCCGCCTCCGTACCGGCATCGTCCATGTCAACGACCAGTCCATCGCGGACGAGCCGCAGGCACCGTTCGGCGGAGTGAAGAGCTCCGGCTACGGCCGCTTCGGTGGACAGGCCGGCGCCGAGGCGTTCACCGACACTCGCTGGATCACCGCACAGGCCGTCGGCCACGCCCACTACCCGATTTAGCCGTAGCCGCCACGGGCCGCCCGGCCCGGGACTTCCGTCCGTCACCCGCCCGGCCGTGCCGCACCGGGCCCGACCGCCCACCGTGGACCGAGATCACGTGGCCCCCAGGTGCGGCAGCTCCTCCGTGATCCGGGACTCGTGGTCCCCCTCGGAGCCGAGGGCGAACTCGCGCGCGTATGTGGCCTCGTCGACCGTGTCGCGCAGGCGGCCGGCGATGCGCTCCACGTCGCCGCGCTCCGCGGGCGGGTGCGGAGCGCCGGCGCGTTCTCTGGTCGCCGCCGCCGTACCGAGCAGGCCGATCGCCCGCCGTGGGTGCCCGGCCAGGGAGTACGCGCCCGCGAGCCCTTCCAGTGCCAGGGCGACCGAGCGGGGGTCGTGGGTCGTCGCGGCGGCCTCGAGACCGTCCCGGTGGTGGGCGAGGGCACGGTCGGCGTCGCCGCGCTGTTCGGCGATGAAGCCCAGTTCGGCCAGGACCAGCGCCAGGCCCGGACCGTCCCCGCGCCGGCGGTTCCAGGCGAGCCACGGCCGCAGCCACTCCTCGGCGACGGCGAGCCGGCCCCGGCGGCGGGCGCTCAGCGCGAGGCCCAGCGCGGCGAACTGCTCGGCGGGCCGGTTGCCCTGTCCCGCCGCGATCCGCAGGGCGCGCGTGTGCAGGTCGTCGGCCTCGTCGTCACGCCGGGTGAGCAGGGCGATCCGGCCGAGACCCGACAGCTTCGCCGCCATCTCGGGCCACATCTCCAGGGCCTGGGTCATCCGCAGACTCTCCCTGTGCAGCTGGGCCGCAAGGTCGTAGTCGCCGTTGATCTCGGCGAGCCTGCCGAGCAGGTCGGCCGTCTTCAACCGGCCCCACAGGTCGCCCAGTTCCGCGAAGTGGGCGCGGGCCTCCTCGGCGTTGCCGCGCAGCCCCTCCAGGTCGCCGCGCGCCAGGGCGAAGCAGGCGCGCGTGGTCAGCGAGGCGGCCACGCCCCACGCGTCGCGCAGGGTGCGGAAACGGCCGAGGACGTGCTCGACCCGACGCTCGCCCGCGGCCAGCGCCCCCACGGTCCACTGCGCGTGCGCCAGGAACCACTGGGCCCTGGCCGACTCCGGAGTGGACTCGGGCGGGTACTCCGCCAGGGCGTCGCACTCCAGGTCGTGCTCGCCGAGCAGCAGGCGGATGCCCGTGTGCCAGAGAACCGCCTCCGCGCGTTCCTCGGGCGCGGCGTCGCCCGGCGTGTCCAGGGCGGTCGCCAGCGCTCTGCCGGCCTCGCTCAGCCGGCCCCGGACGTACCAGTACCAGGTCAGCGAGTTGACCAGGCGCAACGCCTCCTGCGCGGCCCCGGTCCGGGCCGCCTCGGCGAGCGCGCGCCGCACATTGGCCGCCTCCGGGTCGAGGTACTGGAACCACCGGGCCTGCTCCCGCTCGTGCAGATGCGGCCGGGCCCGCTCGGCGAGGCGTACGAAATGACGCAGATGCCGGGCGGCGGTCCCGGCGTACTCGCCGGACTCGGTGAGCCGGTCACGCGCGTAGACCGCGACCGACTCCAGCAACCGGTAGCGCGGACCGCGCGGTCCCTCGGAGCGGACGGCCAGGGAGCGTTCCACGAGCAGGCCCAGTGCGTCGAGGACGTCCGCCGGGGACACACCGCCACCCGAGCACACGTCCTCGGCTGCCCGGAGCCCGCATCCCTCGCCGAACACCGACAGCCGGCGCAACACGGTCTGCTCCCGGACGTCGAGCAGGCCCCAGCTCCAGTCGAGCGTGGCCTGGAGCGTCCGGTGCCGTGAAGGGGCGTCACGGTAGCCGTTGTTGAGCACCCGGAAGCGGTCGTCGAGACGGTCGTGCAGCTCCCTGATACCCAGCGACCGCACCCGGGTGGCGGCCAGTTCGAGCGCGAGCGGAATACCGTCCAGGCGCCGGCACACGTCCGCGACGAGCGGGGCGGTGGTGGCGTCGAGCACGAAGTCGGGGTCCGTCGCGGTGGTCCGGTCCACGAAGAGCCGTACGGCGCCCGCACCCGCCAGCGCTTCGAGGTCCGGCTCACCCGCCGGCGGCAGCGACAGCGGCGCCACCGGATACACCGTCTCGTCCCGGGAGCGCAGCGGTTCCTGACTGGTCGTCAGGATGTGCAGACACGGCGCCCGGCTCAGCAGAAGACCGGCCAACCGGGCGGCGGCCTCCACGACATGCTCGCAGTTGTCCAGCACGAGCAGCAGCCGCCGGCCGGCCAACGCGTTCGCGAGGCGGTCCGCCGCACCCTCGCCGTCGTCGTCCGGGATGTTCTCCCGAATGCCCAGCGTCGCCATCACCCGCTCGGCCAGCGGCTCCACACCGGCGCACCGCTGCGGGCCGCCGGTGTCCGCGAGCTCCACCAGCCAGGTGCCCTCGGCGAAAGCGTCCGCCATGTGCTGCGCCGCGGCCTGCGCGAGACGGGTCTTGCCGACCCCTCCCGGGCCGGTGAGCGTCACCAGACGGCGCCGGGAGAGCAGCGCCCGCAGCGCCCGGACGTCCTCGTCGCGGCCCACCAGGGGCGAGGCCGAACCGGTCGGTTCGGGCGTCACCGCCGCCTGCCGCGCGGACGGCTCCGGGCGGGCCAGGACCGGATCATGGCGCAGGATGGCCTGTTGCAGCGCCTCCAGCGGCGGTCCTGGCGTGAGTCCCAGCTCCTCGTCGAGCCGGCGCCGCAGGTCGTTGAACTGTTCGAGCGCGTCGGAGGAGCGGCCCGCCCGGTACAGCGCCCACATCAGCGCGCCCCGCAGCCCCTCGCGCAACGGGTGCCGCTCCACCAGCTCGGTCAGCTCGCCGACCAGCAGGCCGTGCTCGCCCAACTCCAGCCGCACCCCGGCGTGTTCCTCCACCGCGGTGAGGCGCTCCTCCTCCAGGCTCGCCGCAGTCGGACGCACGGACATCTGATCCGCGAACTCGGCGAAAGCGGGGCCCCGCCACAACGCCAGCGCCTCGGTGTACAGCGCGGCCCGCCGCGCGGGATCCTCGACGGCCCTGGCCCGGCCGACCAGTTCGCGGAACCGCACGGCGTCCAGCGCGCCGGCAGGGGTGTCCAGGACGTATCCGGGTGGCCGGTGCACGACGAGCTCGCGGGCGCCCGGCTCCGCGTCCTCCAGCGCGCGCCGCAGCTGGGACACCTTCGCCTGGAGCGAGGCGGTGGGCCGGGCCGTGAAGGTCGAGCCGTCCCACAGGTCCTCGATGAGCCGGTCCGTCGGGACGACCTGCCCCGGGTGGGCGAGCAGGTCCGCGAGGAGCATCCGGACCTTGACTTCGGGCACTCGCACCGGACGTCGGTCGTCCGTGCGCACCTCCAGCGGTCCCAGCACCCCGAATTCCATGATCTCAGCGTAACCGGCCGCCGTACGGCGCGACTTGTGCCGAACAGGGGCGCGGCCGGCCTTCCGACGTGCGCTCGCGCAGCGATCCCGAAGTCGTCCGAAGTGAATCCGAAGGGGCGTCTGCCAGCCTTCCCGCAGGGATGCGGTTCGGCGGCGGAGCGCCGGTACAGCGCCGGCGGCGGCCCGTTCAGCACAGCACTTCCGTACTGGAGGAACAGATTCATGGGTGACAAGCACACCTCGGTGTCGGTGCTCGGTCTCGGCCTGATGGGGCAGGCCCTGGCCGCCGCCTTCCTGAAGGCCGGTCACGCCACCACCGTGTGGAACCGCTCGGCGGACAAGGCCGACGGCGTCGTCGCGGACGGCGCGGTCCTGGCCGCGAACCCCGCCGACGCCGTCGCCGCGAGCGACCTCGTGGTCGTGTGCGTGTCGACGTACGACGTGGTGCACGACGTCATCGGCTCGCTGGGTGACGCCCTGCGCGGCAAGACCGTCGTCAATCTGACCACGGGCTCCTCCGAGCAGGCCCGGCGGACCGCCGAGTGGGCCGAGAAGAACGGTGCCGAGTACCTCGACGGCGCCATCATGATCACACCGCCCGGTATCGGCGCCGATACCTCCGTTCTCTTCTACGCCGGTGACCGGGCCGTCTTCGACGCCCACGAGCCCGTGTTGAGGCTGCTCGGCGGCGGCACCACCTACCTCGGCACCGACCACGGCAAGCCCGCCCTGTTCGACGTGTCGCTGCTCGGCCTGATGTGGGGTGCCCTCAACAGCTTTCTGCACGGTGTCGCCATCGTGGAGACCGGCGGCGTGAAGGCGCGGGAGTTCCTGCCGTGGGCCCATATGTGGCTCGACGCCATCAAGATGTTCACGGCCGACTACGCCGCGCAGATCGACGCCGGCGACGAGAGGTTCCCGGCCAACGACGCCACCCTGGAGACCCACTTGGGCGCGCTCAGGCACCTCGTCGAGGAGAGCGAGGCACTCGGCGTCGACAGCGAACTGCCCAAATACTCCGAGCAGTTGATGGAGGGGATCATCGCGCAGGGCCACGCCGGGAACAGCTACGCCAGTGTCGTGAAGGCGTACCGCCGCCCGAAGAACTGAACGGGTCCGGGCCGGCGCCCGCGCTAGCGCCGTCCGGATAGCCGCTATCCACGAGGGCCGGAGCAGGTGGGACAATCCATGTCCCGGTTCCGACCGACCGAGGGGTGGGTCGCCGGGGCATCGGGGAGGACCGAAAGGAACTGTCTGCATGATCCGGTGGGTGTCCCTCAGCGTCGAGGCAAGGCCCGTACCCCGCCCCGTGGCCACGCCGTTGGTGTGGGCCACGGCCTTCGGCGGGGCGCTGATCCTGGTGGCGGTGCACACCCTGCTCATGGGTCAGGACCGACCCGGATTCGCCCTGGCCGGGCTGTCCCTGCTGGCAGCCGTGCTGGGACTGTGCGCACGCTTCACCGCGGCCCCGGGCACGGCGTTGCTGTGCTGGCTGTTCCTCAACGGCTTCGCGATCCCGCCCGCCGGCACCCTCACCTGGGCCGGATCGCGCGACACCTTCTGGCTCGCCTGCCTGTGCACCGCGAGCCTCGTCGGCACGATCCTGGCGAGGATCGTCCATGCCCGCGCCGCCTACCGCCGTGTCACCGCGGGCTCGGCGCAGCCGACGGCGGGCTCGGCCGACTGGCGCGCCCCCTTCTGACGGACCTCGTCGGTCCGCCCGACGGTCATGTCGCGGGCGTCCGGGCGAGGCGGGGGACGAGGAGTTCGGCGTTGCCGCGGTCGACGGCGTGGAGCCGGCCCGCGTCCCAGTGCGGGTAGTCCTCCAACGCGGTGTCGAAGTCGGTGCCCCAGTCCTCGGGGAGCATGGGGAAGTCGCTGCCGTACAGGATGCGATCGGGTGCGGCGAAGGCGAGCAGGGCGTGCAGGGTCGCCGGTCCGGTCGAGATGGCGGTGTCGAAGTAGAAGCGCCGCAGATCCGTCAGGAAGTCCTCGGGTGTCGTGCCGCTCCCGTCGACCGTCGCGTCCGTGCGCAGTCGGGCGGCGAGTGCGAAGCGGTGGGCGGCGTACGGCAGGAAGCCGCCGGCGTGGGGGAGGATCATCCGCATCCGGGGGTATCGGCGCGGCACGCCCCGCATGGTCATGTGCAGCGCGGCGCGGGTCGTGTCGTAGGGGAAGTCCGCCAGCGGAAGCGGCACATCGGGGAGCGGGGGGCCCGGCGGCGCGGTCGGATGGACCAGGATCACGGCGGAGCGTGCGTCGAGTTCGGCCCACAGCGGCTCGAACGCAGGGTCGCCGAGATAGCGGCCGTGGGCGTTGGACAGGACCAGGACGCCGTCGGCGTCCAGTTCGTCCAGGGCGTGGGCGGCCTCGGCGAGCGCGCCGTCCACGTCCGGCAGGGGGAGGACGGCGAAGTGGCCGAAGCGGTCGGGCCGGTTCTTGACCAGCTCGGCCGTGTACTCGTTGACGCTCCGGGCCACTTCGCGTGCCGCCGCGGGGTCGTCGGGGCCGGCGAGCGGTGCGGCGTAGGACAGCATTCCGGTGGCGATCCCGCGCCGGTCCATCATGGCGATCGCGCTCGGTTCGTCCCACGCGGGCGCGGGCCAGCCGACGGCCGCGGCACGACCGGTCATGGCCTGTCCGCGGGCGGGTGGGATGACGTGCTGGTGGACGTCGATGCGTCCCGGGTTCGTGTGCGCGGGATCTGTCATGCCCGACCGAGCCTCCTCGATGCCGTACCCCAGCACAGCGCCACAAATGGATCCTAACTGGGCATTTGGCTTCCTTCCATCGGAAGAGATCGAGAACCCCGGCGCGTCAAAGGATGATTTGGGTCATTTCTCACTAATGTCCCTTTTCGGTAAGGAGTCGATCCTTCACGTATCGCATCCACCTCGCTTCACCGGAGATGACATGCACAAGCTTCGTAAGGCCGCCGTCCTGGTCGCCGCCCTCAGCACCGTCGGGGTCCTGTCCGCCGGTTCCGCCCACGCCGCGGGCATGGACGGGGACGGCCAGGGCAACGCCTACAAAGTCCAGCAGAGCACCCAGTGCAAGTCCCACGACCTGAACATCGACATCCTCGGTGTGGTCGGCATCCTCAACGGCTTGCTGGGCAACGGCCTCAACGGCGAGGGCGACCCGGCCAGCCAGAGCACCCACCTCGGTTCGACGATGGGGTGCAACAACTCCGCCTTCTGAGACGCGTTCCACGTCGCCACAGAGGCAACGGGCGGCCGGCGCATGGCGTCGGCCGCCTCTCTGTTATTCACGGGAAATCGGCGGTTCATGATCGCTGTGGAATGCGGTCGTGAAAGGGATGTCGAGCGGGGGGTGCATCACCGCGAAAGTGGCTCTCGGACCGCCTTCTGCGGGAGATTCGCGGTGGTAGCCTCGAATGAGTGAGCAGTCGAATCGTCGTCGGCGGTACCGGGCAGCACAATCTCCGTGATGTGTCCGTGGAATTGCCCGCAGGCGCGCCGACCTCATTCGCCGATGTTTCCGGTTCGGGAAGTGGAGCCTCGCCTTCGACGCCCTTTCCGCAATTCCGCGGCCGTCCGCGGAGGGAGGCCGTATGAGCCTGCTCGAACGGGACGGCCCTCACACGGCGCCGCCGTCGCCGTACGACGACGAGACCGACGGCCCGCGGCCGCAGCTGGAGGGACAGGGCGGCAGCACCGACCCGGTGAAGGACTATCTGCGCCTCATCGCCCGGGTCCGGCTGCTCACGGCGGAACAGGAAGTGGACCTCGCCAGGCGCATCGAGGCCGGTCTGTACGCCGAGCGGCTCCTGGTGGAGGGGCGGCACGGGCACCGCGTGGAGGAACTGGCGTTCCTGATCGAGGACGGTCGGCGGGCCAAGGCGCACCTCACCGAGGCCAACCTCCGGCTCGTCGTCTCCGTGGCCAAGCGGTACACCGGCCGTGGGCTGGACTTCCTCGACCTCGTCCAGGAGGGCAACGCCGGGCTCATCCGGGCGGTGGAGAAGTTCGACTATGCAAAGGGCTTCAAGTTCTCCACTTATGCGACCTGGTGGATCAAACAGGCTGTCACCCGGGCCCTCGCCGACCAGAGCCGCACCATCCGCATTCCCGTGCACACCGTCGAGATCATCAACCGGGTGGCACGCGCGCGCCGAGAACTGATGCAGGACACGGGCATCGTGCCGACACCCGAGGAACTCGCGAAGAGGGTCGAGATACCGGTGGAGCGGCTCGTAGAAATCGATGCCTACACCAAGGAACCGGTTTCCCTGCACGCCGCCCTGAGCGAGGACCGCGAGGGTGAGTTCGGCGACCTCATCGAGGACACCGACCTTCCCTCCCCCTGGGAGGCGGTCACCCACCATCTCCTCCAGGACGCCATCCGTGACCTGCTGACCGGCATGACCGCCCGCGAGGCCGGCATCATCTCCCTGCGCTACGGACTCTCCGACGGCCGCCCCCGGACCCTGGAGGAGATCGGCCACGTCTACGGCGTGACGCGCGAACGCATCCGCCAGATCGAGACCAGGACGATGAGCAAGCTCCGCCACCCGTCCCGCTCCCGGGCGCTGCGGGACTACCTCGACGACCTCTGACCCGGCGCCGGGTCAGCCGCCGGCAGGCTCGAAGTCGCTGATGACGTACAGGGCTTCGTCGTCGATCGCGTTCTTCATCCAGTCCAGCGAGATCCGCTCCGGGTGCCCGTCGCGCGCGTAGTCCACCTCGGCCGTGTCCGCGTCGTCCCGCCGCGCCTGCCGCCACTCGTCCAGGAGCTCCCCGATGGTGGGCACCGTGTCGGGGACGTCCTCGACGACGCGCCGGCCGCTGTCGTCCAGGCCCGTCGCCCTCACCACGGCCCCGTCGCGGACGGTGATCCGGAACGTGCCGATCAGGCTCCGCTCCCCTTCGCTCGACCGGAGCGTGTAGGTGTACGAGTCGGGCTCCCGCCAGGCGGGCGTCGCCTCGGGCTCGGGCTCGGTGGCGCAGCCGGCGACCGCGCAGACCAGCCCCGCGACCAGTGCGGCTCGGAACACGACGCGGGCGCTGACGGGTACGGCGGTCATGGCGGCACTCCCTTCGAGGATCAGTACCGCTATGACGGCGTTCGCGCCGGGAACGTTCGACGCACGCCTCCGGCCTGGGACTACTCGGCAGCCGGAGCCGGAGCCGCAGCCGGCGTCTGCTCCGTGACGAAGTCGGGCATCAGGGCGCACATCGCCTGGCGCTGCGTGGGGCCCATGAAACGCGTCAGCGCCTCCTTGACCGTCTCGGCGAGAGCCGCGGAGGCGTCCTTGAGGAGGTTGCGAGCCTTCTCGGTGAGGGCGACCTCGACGCCGCGCTTGTCGCCGCAGACCGACTTGCGGGTGACCAGGCCCGCGTGCTGGAGGCAGGCGATCTGGTAGGTGAGGCGGGTCTTGGGGCGGCCCAGGAGCTCGGCGATCCGGGTCATGCGCAGGGCCTGGCCGGGGTCCGCGGCGAGCAGGCACAGGACCAGGAACTCGTCGTGCGAGACGTCCAGGCGGTCCTTGACGACGCTGCGCAGCTCCTGCTCGACGGCTCCGGTCGCGGCCAGCATCAGCATCCAGGCGTGCAGCTCGACGGGCAGCAGGCTGTCGCCGGAGGCGGAGGGGCAGTCGGAGTGGTCGGCCATGAATTCGAGTGTATCTGTTGTTCAAATTTGGAGTATCGGTTAGCGTGGTGTCGTCCAAATTTGGATTACAGCCCCCCGCAGACCCCCTGCAGGCCCCCTGCGACACCCCCGATGCTCAGGAGTGAAAGATCATGACCGTCGCCGTCGAAACCGGAACCTGGCAGCTCGACAGCACCGCCTCCACCGTCGCCCTGCGGCACAGGACGATGTGGGGCCTGGTCACCGTCAAGGGCGCCTTCACCGCCGTCGCCGGCAATGGCGAGGTGCGCTCCGACGGCTCCGCCGTCGGCACGATCACCCTGGACGCCGCCTCCCTGGACACCCGCAGCGCCAAGCGCGACGAGCATCTGCGCTCCGCCGACTTCTTCGACGTCGCCAACCACCCCGAGATCACCTTCTCGGTCCGCAGCGCCGAACTGCGCGACGGCGAGGAGGTGCATGTCGTCGGTCAGCTCACCGTCCGCGGCGTCAGCCGGCCCAAGTCCGTCACCGCCCGCCTCGTCGGCGCCGACGACACGTCGCTCACCCTGGAGGCCGAGTTCACCGTGGACCGCGAGCAGTTCGGCATGGTCTGGAACCAGCTCGGCATGATGCGCGGCCTCACCACGGTCACCGGCACGCTCCGTTTCACGCGGACGGCCGCGACGGCCTGACGCCGACGCTCGACGGCGTCCGCGGTACGGCGGTGACGGCCCTCAGCGGGCGGGAGTCAGTAGACGTCCCGCACGTACCGTTTCGCCGCCGCCAGCTGCTTCACATAGGCCGACGCCTCGGCCTCCGCCAGACCGCCGTGCGCGACCGCGATGTCCTTGAGCGCCCGGTCCACGTCCTTGGCCATGCGCGAGGCGTCGCCGCAGACGTAGAAGTGGGCGCCCTCCTGCAGCCACCGCCACAGCTCGGGGCCGTGCTCGCGCATCCGGTCCTGGACGTACACCTTGTTGCGCTGGTCGCGGGAGAACGCCGTGTCCAGCCGGTCCAGGGTGCCCTCGTCGAGCAGCCCGGTCAGCTCCTCCTCGTAGTAGAAGTCGCTGGCCCGGTGCTGCTCGCCGAAGAACAGCCAGTTGGGTGCCCGGTGCCCGAGCGCACGTCGCTCCTGGAGGAAGCCGACGAAGGGCGCGACACCGGTGCCCGGGCCGACCATCACCATCGGCGTCGAGGCGTCCGCGGGCGGCCTGAAGTGCGGGGACCGCTGCACGAACACCGGCACCTCGGTGTCCGCCCCGGCGTCGGCGAGGAACGGTGAACAGACCCCGCCGCGCGCCCGCCCGTGCAGGTTCTCGTACCGCACCACGGACACCGTCAGCGAGACGCAGTGCGGGTCGACGAGCGGGCTGGACGATATCGAGTACAGACGCGGCTGGAGCTTCTTCAGCACCCCGGCCCACTCCTCGGCACCCGCGCGCACCGGGTGCTCGGCGATCACGTCCACGGCCTGCCGGCCCCAGCTCCACTGTGCCAGCCCGTCCTTGTTGTCGGGCCGCAGCAGCCTGCGCAACTCCCGGTCGTCGCGGACGCGTTCGGCGACGAAGCGCAGCAGGTCCGGGGTGATCCGCGTGATGTCCAGATGCCGGTGCAGGGCCTCGGCGAAGGAGGTCGCGCCGATACCGTCGACCTCCACGGCCGCCGAGCCGTCGACGCCGGTGACCGCGAGCCACTCCTCCACCAGCGCGGGCGAGTTGACCGGCCGTATGCCGAGCGCGTCGCCCGCCTCGTACGTCAGTGAGCTCCCGCTGGTGTCGAAGGTGAAGCGGCGTACCTCCTTGCCCGCGCCGGGCCGGCTGAGCAGCCGGTTGCCCACCAGGCGGGCGGTGGCGGGCGCCGGCTTGGGCCCGGCCTTCGCGCGTTCGACGGCGGGGGCTTCGGCGCCGCCGCCCAGTGCCGTGAGGACCTCGTCGAGCCAGGCCCCCGCGGACGGCTCGTAGTCCGGTTCACAGTCCGTACGCGGGGCCAGCCGCACCCCGCCCAGCTCATCGAGCCGTGCGTCCAGGCGGCGGCCGTGCCCGCAGAAGTCGTCGTACGAGGAGTCGCCGAAGGCGAGCACCGCGTACCGGGTTCCGTCCAGCCGGGGAGCGCGCTCGTCGGTCAGCGAGTCCCAGAGCCCCGAGCCGTTGTCGGGCGCGTCGCCGTCGCCGAACGTGCTGGTGATGAAGAGCAGGTCGGCCGTGCGGGCGAGGGTGCCGACATCGGCCTCGTCCATGCCGACCAGGGTGGCCCGGTGCCCCGCCGAGCCGAGCCGCTCGGCGGTCGCGGTGGCGAACTCCTCGGCGTTGCCCGTCTGCGAGGCCCACAGCACGACGACCTCACGGCCGGGCGCGGCCGGCGCGGCGGGGGTGCCTGCCGACCGCGAGTACATGCCGGCGAGGACGCCGTTGACCCACATCGCGTGCTCGGGGCTGAAGGGCGCGCCCGGCGGCAGGACAGGGATGCCGGGCGCGCCGGTCTCGATGCCGGCGAGGAAGCCGGTCAGGTAGAGGCGTTCCTGGGCGGTCAGCACGGGCGGCGGCGCGGGGTCCAGCCCGAAGGGACCGGCCGGGCCCGGGGTGACGGCCGTCGGCGTCAGCGCCGGCGCCGGCTCCTGCGGGGCCAGGGGAGCCGCGACCTTCGTCAGTGACACGGCGCACACCTTGAACTCCGGCTGGAAGGAGATCGGGTCCACCGCGTCGCTGGTCACCGCGTTGACGCTCAGATACTCCCCGAACAGGTCGTTCCAGTGGAACGGCGCGAAAGCGTCCCCCGGCCGCACCCGCTCGGCCACGACGGCCGGCAGCACCGCCCGCCCCCGCCGCGAGGCGACCTCCACCCGGTCCCCGTCGGCGATCCCCAGCTCCCGTGCGTCCCGCGGATGCACCTCCACGAACGGTCCCGGGTTCAGCTTGTTGAGCTTGGCGACCTTCCCGGTCTTCGTCAGCGTGTGCCACTGGTGCTGCACCCGCCCGGTGTTCAGCACGAAGGGATAGTCGTCGTCCGGCATCTCGGCGGCCGGCAGATGCGGACGCGCATGGAATGCGGCCCGCCCGCTCGCCGTCGGGAAGCGCAGCCCGCCGTCCGCGTCGACATACCGGATCGGATTGCGCTCCGGCCCGTCCACCTCGGCGGCCGGCCACTGCACGGGCGTGGCCCGCAGCCGCTCGTACGTCACCCCGCGCAGGTCCCAGCCCGTCACCGGGTTCCAGGCCCGCCGTATCTCCTCGAAGACGTCCTCCGCGCTGTCGTACGAGAACCCCTTCTCGTACCCCATCGCACACGCCACGGCCGCGATGATCCGCCAGTCAGCCATCGCCTCACCCGGCGGGTCGGCCACCGGTGCCGTCAACGTCAGGTTGCGCTCGCTGTTGACGAAGACGCCCTCGCCCTCGGTCCACATCGCGCCGGGCAGCACGACATCGGCGTACGCGTTGGTCTCGGTCTCCGCGAACACGTCCTGCGCGACGACGAACTCGGCGGCCTCCAGCCCCTCGATGACCGTACGGCGGTTCGCGACCGAGGCGACCGGGTTGGTGCAGATGATCCAGCAGGCCTTGATCTCACCGTCGGCCATCTTCTGGAACATCTCGACGGTGCCCCGGCCCACCCCGTCGGCGCGCAGCGTCCCCGGCGGCAGTTCCCACAGGTCCTCGACGAAGGTCCGCTCGGCCTCGACCAGCACCGACCGCTGCCCCGGCAGCCCCGGCCCCATGTAGCCCATCTCGCGCCCGCCCATGGCGTTCGGCTGCCCGGTGAGGGAGAAGGGGCCGGAGCCGGGCCGGCAGATGGCCCCCGTGGCGAGATGCAGGTTGACCAGGGCGTTCGTGTTCCAGGTGCCGTGCGTGGACTGGTTGAGCCCCATCGTCCAGCAGCTCATCCACTCGCCCGCCTCGCCGATCAACCGGGCGGCCGCGCGGATGTCGTCCTCGGCGAGACCGGTGATCTCCGCGACGGCGGCGGGCCCGTAGTCGGCGAGGAAGCCGGGCATCGCCTCCCAGCCCTCGGTGTGGGCGGCGATGAAGCCGGGGTCGGTGTGACCGTTGTCGACGAGCAGCCGCAGCAGTCCGTTGAGCAGCGCGAGGTCGGTGCCGGGCTTGATCTGGAGGAAGAGGTCGGCCTTGGCGGCGGTGGCGGTGCGGCGCGGATCGACCACGATGAGCTTGGCGCCCGCCTTGACCCGCTCCATCATCCGCAGGAAGAGGATCGGATGGCAGTCGGCCATGTTCGAGCCGATCACGAGGAAGACATCCGCCCCCTCGAAGTCGTCGTACGACCCGGGCGGCCCGTCGGCCCCCAGCGACAGCTTGTAACCCGCGCCCGCGCTCGCCATGCACAGCCGTGAGTTCGACTCGATCTGGTTCGTCCCCACAAACCCCTTGGCCAGCTTGTTCGCCAGATACTGGGCCTCCAGGCTCAGCTGCCCGGAGACATAGAAAGCGACCGCGTCCGGCCCGTGCTCGTCGATGATCGCGCGCAGCCGCCGCGCGGTCTCGGCCACGGCCTCCGCCATCGGGGCGGGCCCGGCCTCCTCACCCCGCTCGCCCCTGACCAGCGCCGTCGTCAGCCGGCCGGGCGCGGCCAGCATCTCGGCCGTCGTCGCGCCCTTCGTGCACAGCCGGCCCGCGTTCGCCGGGTGCGCCTTGTCGCCGGACGCCTTCAGGACCGTACGCCGCCCGTCGGGCCCCATGCCGACGTCCAGCAGGATTCCGCAGCCGACCCCGCAGTACGCGCAGACCGTCCGGATCTGGGACGTGGGGGTGGTCGAGGTCACGCGCTGCCCTTCTCCGACTGCCGGGGTGCTGTCTGGAGCGTACGAATTGCCCGTTACGTCGATGTCACATCCCTTGATCATGAGGAGTTACGTCGGACACACAGCAGCCCGTCGTGCGATGTGAGGGGCTTGCGGCAGCGCGATGTGGGGCGTGTGAGGCGGTCGCGCACCGTGTCGCTGTTGGGCCGAACGGGTGACTTGGCGTAAGAATTGGCCGGTGCAGGCATTGAAGGCGAGTCAAGGCGGGGGGAGCCGGTGAACAGCCACGACGTCACCGATGAACAGTGGAGGGGGCTCGCCCAGGTCGTGCCGCTGCGGGGCCGCGACGCCTGGCCGTCGGCGGTCGACCATCGTGCGGTGCCGGAGGCGGAGACGGAGCCCCGCCGTCGGTTCGTCGTGCTGCGGGTCAATGTGTTCGGCGACGCCCGCGAGGTCGCGGAGACGCTGATGGCGGGGATCCCGGTGCTGCTGGATCTCACCGGGGCGGAGAACGAGGTCGCCAAGCGCGTCCTCGACTTCAGTACGGGCGTCGTCTTCGGCCTGGGCAGCGGGATGCACCGGGTCGACCGGAACGTGTTCCTGCTGACCCCGCCCGGCACCGAGGTGAGCGGGCTGATGGAGGGCGCCGGGGTTCCCGGCACCTGAGGTCACCCCGGTCGCCCGATCGTAGGAAGGCCGCCCGGGTGGAACGGTTCGCCCGCCGGTGAGGGGCCTACGGTCCGGACATGGGAGTGTCGTTCGTATCTGGTGCCGATGCCGTCTCCTTGCCGCTCCAGGGGGGCCGGGCGGGTGATCCGTCCGAGTCCGATACGGCGGGCGGCGCGGCCCGTCCCTGCCGGCCCCGGCTGACCGAGCTGCGGCTGTCCGCGTTCGCCCGGCATCGGCGGGCCGCGTTCCCGCTCGGGCCGCTCACGCTCCTCGCCGGGCCGAGCGGGTGCGGGAAGACGAGTGCGCTGCGGGCGTACGAGGCACTGGCGCGGCTCGGCGGCGGCGCCGGGGTCGGGGAGGCGTTCCTGGACCCGGTGGCGTACGTCCCGGAGCGGGCGCGGCCCGACGCCCAGCGGCGTCGCGGCTTCCGCATCGGATGTACCGCCGACGGCACCGAGGGACCGGTCCGGCTCGATGTCGCCGTGCAGGCCGAGCCCGAACTGCGGATCGTGGGGGAGCGGTTGAGCGCCGGCGGCCTCGTCCTGCTGGAGACGGCTCTGCGCGATCCGAGCCGCCCCTACGTGCAGGCCGCCTGGCACACGGCCGGTCAGTCGCCGGTGACCCGGGCGCCGTTGCCCGACGACCGGCTCGGTACCGCGCTGCTGCCGTTGCGCGTGGCTGGCAAGACGGACGGGCAGCGGCGGGTGCTCGCCGCCGCGGAGCAGATGGTGGTGGCGCTGCGGTCGGTCTTCGCCTGTGACCCCCTGCCCGAGCGGATGCGGGCCGCGGTGCCGATCGGCTCGGGGCGGCTGCTCGGCGGGTGCGACAACCTCGCCGAGGTGCTGTGGCGGACGCGGGCCGAGTGCGGACAGCGGCACGCGCTGCTCGTGGCCGCGGCGCGGGCGGGCTGCGCGGGGGCCGTGGCGGACGTGACCGCGGAGGTGCTCGGGGACGGGACGGTGCGAGGTCTGCTCGACCGGGGCGACGGAGCACGGACGGAGCTCGGCCGCCTCGGGTACGGCGAGCTGCGCCATCTCGCGCTGTCGTTGGTCCTGCTGACCGGACCCGGTGTGCTGGAGGTCGATCCCGCGGGGGAGGTGCCCGCGGCGATGCAGACGCTGACCGTGCTGGCGGACGGGCTCGACCGGGGTCTGGACCCCGCGCAACTGCGGGAGTTGACCGGGCTCGCGGCCCGGATGTGCGCGCGGGGGCACATCCGGCTGCTCGGGGCCGTGAGCGACGCGTCGGGGGTGGCCGGGGTGGCCGGCGTGTCGGTGGTACACCTGGAGCCGTGACCGAACCCCTTGATGTGGCCGGGCTCCAGCGCAGGCTGGCCGAGTTCGCCGCCGCGCGCAACTGGCAGCCGTACCACACACCGAAGAACCTCGTCGCGGCGCTCAGTGTCGAGGCGTCCGAACTCGTGGAGATCTTCCAGTGGTTGACGCCGGAGGAGTCGGGGCGGGTCATGGACGACCCGGACTCCGCGGCGCGCGTGACGGATGAGGTCGCGGACGTGCTGGCGTACCTCCTGCAGCTCTGTGAGGTGCTCGGGATCGATGTGCTGGCTGCGCTGGACGCGAAGATCGACCGGAACGAGCGGAGGTTTCCCGCGCCCTAGCGAAGGGGTGCGGGCGCGCGGGGAAGGGGCGCGGGCACGCGGGGAAGGCGACCGTCCGCTTTAACTCTCCGTATCCATTCAGCTGACCGCGACCGAAAAGTTGTCCACAGATTTCCGTCTTCCTCTGGCTTTTCGTCTCAGAGCCCTTCACTCTGGGTAGTGAACAAGGGAGTTCGGGCGGACGCGTGGGCAGCGCGTCCAGACAGACGGGGACTGCGGATGGACGCGGTGCGGCTCATCGTGACGAGCAGGCGTGCGCTGGCGGGAAGTGGGGGCGCGCCGGAAATCATGACCGAGGTGTGGCAGGCGCAGGCCCTGGCTCAGGCGATCGGCAGCCGGTTCGCGGTCTTCGGTCCACCCGAACTGCGCGGTGAGGCGCTGGGGTTGACGGAGCTGGCGGGGCGCGGCTGCGGAGTCCTGGACACACCGGAACTCGCGGACGGCGACTTACGCGCGGCCCAGCTCACGGAGCTGGGCGACGCACGGCAGGCGCTGCTCAATCTGGGGAGCCTGCTGGGCGAGGCAGGCATCGCCCTGGTCGGCCTGGCCAGCGCCGCGGACGACGAGGCGACGTACTGGCAGTGCATGGAGGCCATCGACGCGGCGGACGAGTCCCGGGACCGGGTCCTGGAGATGCTGCGCAGACTCGCGGACCGGGATCAGGTGCTGGCGGAGCGGGAGGCGGGGTAGGGCCCGGCGTCCGGCCCGTCCGGAGGGACACCCCGCTCCAAGAGCCGAGGGGAAGGCGCGGACGGGATTCGTTCCGGGCCGCTGCTGTGGTCCGAAGGGGCGCGGCAGCCCCCGGCACGACGACCACGACAGCGCCGAGGGCCTGGTCGGCCGCGGCTGCGGACCGGTCAGCCCGCCTCGCCCTCCTGCGGCCGGCCGCGACCGGGACCACCGGTCGCCTGCAGATCCGCGTCCAGGGCCGACAGGTCCGCGTTGAGGGCTGCCATCAGCTCCTCCATCTGCTGGAGCAGCCCCTTCGGCCGCCCGCTCCCGTCGCTCTGCTGTGGCGCGAATTCCTCGGACATGACGGCCTCCTCGGGCCTCCGGCCCCCCCAGTGGCAGTGGGCCGACACGGTGACGCTCCGCCGGTGACCGGCCGGGGCGAGGGCCGGGCGGTCCGGCTCCGACCGAGCCAACGATCACCGTCGGGGGCGGTCACTGGCCGGGGCTGACAGCGGCTTCGGCGTTGACGGAATTCACCCGACCGGGTTTGCCGGGGCCAGGGGGACCGGTGCGGTCGACAGGTGGCACGGCGTGCAGGATGGAGCCATGGATCTTCGCATCTTCACCGAGCCCCAGCAGGGGGCCACCTACGAGACCTTGCTCACCGTGGCCAAGGCCACCGAGGACCTCGGATTCGATGCCTTCTTCCGGTCCGACCACTATCTCAAGATGGGTTCCGGCGACGGTCTTCCCGGGCCCACCGACGCATGGATCACGCTCGCCGGACTCGCCCGTGAGACCCAGCGGATCCGCCTCGGCACCCTGATGACCGCCGGCACCTTCCGACTCCCCGGCGTGCTCGCCATCCAGGTCGCCCAGGTCGACCAGATGTCCGGCGGCCGGGTCGAACTCGGCCTCGGCGCGGGCTGGTTCGAGGAGGAGCACCAGGCGTACGGCATTCCGTTCCCGAAGGAGAAGTTCGCGCGGCTGGAGGAGCAACTCGCCATCGTCACCGGGCTGTGGGCGACCGAGGTCGGCGAAACGTTCGACTTCCACGGCTCCTACTACGATCTCACCGCGTCGCCCGCCCTGCCCAAGCCCGCCCAGCGCAGGATCCCGGTGCTGATCGGCGGCCACGGCGCCACCCGCACGCCGCGGCTGGCCGGCAAGTACGCCGACGAGTTCAACATGCCGTTCGCCTCGGTCGAGGACAGCGAGCGGCAGTTCGGCCGGGTGCGGGCCGCCGCCGAGGAGACCGGCCGCAAGGGCGACGACCTCGTCTACTCCAACGCCCTTGTGGTGTGCGTGGGCAAGGACGACCAGGAAGTCGCCCGCCGCGCCGCCGCGATCGGACGCGAGGTCGACGAACTGAAGATCAACGGGCTCGCCGGCTCCCCGGACGAGGTCGTCGAGAAGATCGGCCGCTACCAGGAGGCCGGCTCACAGCGGATCTACCTCCAGCTCCTCGACCTCGACGACCTGGACCACCTGGAGCTCATCTCCTCCCAGGTGCAGTCCCAGCTGTCGTAGTCCCGCGCCCGTGGCTCCCGGGGAGCACATCCTCGGGGGCACCTCGGGCCGAATCCGGGGCGAGACCGGCCGTGGCGCGCTCTGCGGGCGCCACGGCCGGCCGGGGGCTGCGGTGTCAGAGGCTCGTCTCTCCGGCCAGGCCGAAGAAGTCGTGCCACTTGCTGCCGTTGACGAAGCCGTCCGTTCCGTTGGACACGTTGACGTACACGTCGGCCAGATCGTTCTGCGTGAAGGTCACGACGTCGTCCTTGCCGTCGCCGTCGTAGTCCCCGACGTAGGGGAACTCGCCGTCCGGAGCGAAGAAGTCCGCCCACTTCCGGCCGCCGCCGAAGACCGCGCCGTCGGACAACGCCACATAGACGTCCTTCGCCTCGCCGCCCGTGAAGGTGACGATGTCGTCCTTGCCGTCGCCGTTGACGTCACCGACGCGCGGACGCTCGCCCTCGGGCGCGAAGTGGTCGTGGGCCTTGCGCGGGGCGCCGAACCCGTCGCCCTCGTTGAGGGCCACGTACACATCGTTGGTCGCGTCCTGCGTGAAGGCGATCAGGTCGTCCCGGCCGTCCCCGTTGACGTCCCCGACCGCCGGGAACTGGGCCCAGGGCGCGAAGTCGTCGTGCCACTTCCGGCCGGCCCCGAAGGACGTGCCGTCCGAGAGGGCGACGTAGACGTCCGCCGTGTCCTCGCGGGTGAAGGTGATGATGTCGTCCTTGTCGTCCCCGTTGAAGTCGCCGACCGCGGGCACCTCGCGGCCCGGCGCGAAGTGGTCATGCCACTGCCGGCCGGTCCCGAAGGAGTCGCCGTCCGACGGGGCGACGTACACATCCGCCTCGGTCCCATGGGTGAAGGTGACCGCGTCGTCCTTGCCGTCGCCCGTGAAATCACCCGTCAGCGGCGTCTCTCCGCCCGGGGCGAAGTGGTCGTTCCACAGCAGCGACTGCCCGCCGAAGGCGGTGCCCGTCGACTTCGCCACGTACGCCTCCGCCCGGTCGTCCTGGGTGAAGGTGGCGATGTCGTCCCTGCCGTCCCCGTCGAAGTCGGCCGGGGTGCCGCCCATGATGCCGCCGCCGGTGAGCCGGACCCGCATCAGGAACACGTTGTACGGCTGCCACTGCGACATCGTGAAGTACAGGTACGGGCTGTTGGAGTCGGCCGACCACGGGTGGATGAACGACCCGTACAGCTGCGGATAGTCCGCGCCCGACGCGACGACCTGCTTCTCGCTCCACGGGCCCCACGGTGTCGCCGAGGTCCGCATCACGATCGAGCCGCCCGGATCGTCCAGGTACATCATCACGAACCGGCCGAGATAGCGGCTGTACTGCACCGACAGCTCACCCACCGGCGCCCCGGCGACCGGCGTCGCGGCGTTCTGGTCGGTGACCCAGGAGCCTCCGGTCCAGTAGCGGTAGGCACCGGGCTCCAGGAGTTCGCCTTCCGGGACGCGGGCCAGGTGCACAGGGCCGAAGCGGCCGTTGGGCGTGCCGTACAGGTAGACGTAGCCGCCCTGCTTGAGCATCGCCGCCATCTGGAACTTGTTGCTCCAGGAGGCGTTGTTCTGCCAGCGGGCGTCGGCGTCCTTGACCCAGTTCTCGCCGTTGTCGTCGGAGAAGGCGATGCCCGAGTAGTTGGTGAACCACTCACCGGGGCCGCCCCAGCGGCGCACCGACATGTAGTGCATGTACTGGCGGCCCCCGACCGAGATGCCCGCCGTCGGAATCGTGGTCAGCTCGTCGCCGTCGACACGCTTGCACGGCAGCACCTGCTTGGCGTGGCCGGGCCGGTCGGTCGCCATGCTGTCGATGTTCATGCCGTCGGCGAGGTTGTGGTCGCCGCTGCGGGCCACCAGGTTGCAGCGCCAGTCGAGCGTGGCCGGATCACCCACGGCGGCGCCGGGACCGGTCCAGCCGTTGCCGTACGAGTCACCGAAGGCCGTGAGGATCTCGCCCTTGCCGTTGTCCCACATGATGCCGAGGTCGGTCGCCTTCAGCTGCCAGCGGGCGTCGGTCGCGCTGGTGGAACCGGGGCCGGTCAGCTTGGCGACCCGCTCGGCGCGGGAGACGACCCCCGCGGCACTCACCGAGGGCGCAGCCTCCGCCGCCGATGAGGTGACGCCGTCGGCGAACAGCGAGCCGATGACCAATGAGGCCAGCGACAGCACGACCGACAGAGGTCTCCTTCTCATGGATTTCACCACCTGCTCCTCCTTTCTAGAGGCTGGTTTCGCCGGGGGTGCCGAAGAACTCGTGCCATTTGCGGCCGTCCACGAAGGCGTTGGTGCCGTTGGA
>NZ_JBHSKM010000029.1:0-1836 GCF_042657965.1 Streptomyces coerulescens | reverse complement strand
GGAGAAGGCGACGTAGACGTCGGCGGTGCTGCCCTGGGTGAAGGTGATCAGGTCGTCCTTGCCGTCGCCGTTGACGTCGCCCAGGGCTGGGAACTCGCCTGCCGGGGCGAAGAAGTCGTTCCAGACGCGTGCTTCGCCAAAGCCGTCGCTGCCGTTGGACAGGGCGACGTACACCTTGGCGTCCGCGTCATGCGTGAACGTGACGATGTCGTCCTTGCCGTCACCGTTCACATCACCGACCGCCGGGACCTCGCCACCCGGCGCGAAGTGATCGTGCCAGATTCCGGCGGGGCCGAATCCGTCACCGTTCGACAGGGCGACATAGACGTCCGCCTCCGGATTCCGGGTGAAGGTGACGACGTCGTCCTTGCCGTCGCCGTTGAAGTCACCGCTCAACGGCGTCTCACCGCCCGGCGAGAAGAAGTCGTGCCACACCTTCGCGCCGCCGAACTCGCTGCCCGTGGACGGCGCCACGTACACGTCCGCCTCCGGGTTGTGCGTGAAGGTGACGATGTCGTCCTTCCCGTCGCCGGTGAAGTCGGTCGGCGAACCGCCCAGCAGATCGCCGCCGCCACCGGTGACGAGCTGCATGTAGTAGGCCCAGTTCCAGTGCGGTCCCGGGTCCGTGTGGTCGTTGCCGGGTAGTTCGTTGTGGCCGACGATGTGCGCGCGGTCCTTCGGGATGCCGTACCGGTCGCACAGGTGGCGGGTCAGCGCGGCGGAGGAGCGGTACATGGCGTCGGTGAACCACGACGGGTTGTCGACGTATCCCTCGTGCTCGATGCCGAGCGCCGACGCGTTCGCGCTGCGGGCGTGGTAAGCGGTGTCGGTGTCGCGCACCATCTGGGTGACGTCACCGTCGGAGGAGCGGATCACATAGTGCGCGCTCACACCGGCGGAAGGGTTCTGGAACCAGCTGATGGAGCCCGCGTACGAACCCTGCGTGACGTGGATGACGACCTTGTCGATCGCCGCCGAACGGCTGGCCTGGTAGTTGTTCGTGTGCGCGGGAACCCAGTGGGCGGGCCCGTAGTCGGCGCTCAGCACACCGACCTCGGCCTTCTCGCCGTCACCGGTGGAGGCCCCGAGCGGGCGCACCTTCTCGTACGCCCCGCGCTCCGGATCGACCTCGCGCGGTTTCACGGTGACGTGCTCGCCGCCCGGCACCTTCTGGGCCAGCCCTTGTGCGAGGAGGCCGTAGACGGTGTCGGCGTACAGTCGTGCCGTGCGCACCCGGTCCGAGCCGCCGTACTCGGCGACGACGGGATACCACTCGTCGATCCGGTCCCGTTCGGCGGCGTTCAGCCCGAGGTCGTCGGCGTAGCCACGGAGCACTGCGGCGCCGCCGCGGATGTTGGCCTCCGTGCCGCGCTTCAGCTCGGCCGCGGGAAGACCGGTGCGCTCGGCAGCCTTCTCCAGGGTCCGGTGCTGCGGATTGCTGACGAGGTGCATCACGCCGTAGCCACCGGCCGAACTGGGCTTGCCCGCATGGCCGTCGAGATGCGTCTCGCCGTATCCGACGGCGACCAGGAGATCGCGCGGCACGTCGAACTCGGCGCTCGCTGCCGCGAAGGCGTCGTTCATGAGGAACGCAGTTGGCTTCGGGTCAGCGGCAGCGGTGGTCGTCTGGCCGGTCAGTGTCAGGGCGGAGACGAGTACGGCGCCGAACACGGTCGTACGCGCTCTGGCTCGACCGCGGATGAATGAGTGCAGAGACAAGGAATTCCCCCTGGGGACGAAGTGTGGAGACGGGCTGCGTCAGAGGCTGGTTTCGCCTGGGGTGCCGAAGAACTCGTGCCATTTGCGGCCGTCCACGAAGGCGTTGGTGCCGTTGGA
>NZ_JBHSKM010000028.1:0-168606 GCF_042657965.1 Streptomyces coerulescens | reverse complement strand
TAGACTCCCAAAAGGCCCCGTGACCAGGACAAATGGAGAAGTGCAACTGGAGTACTAGGCCTACCGCAGCGAGTTGGACGGTCGGTCACGTCCGCGGGAGTGGTGTATCGACGGCCACTCGGTGATCTCTTCTTTGAGGCTATGCGGTGAGTTCGGTGGGCAGGCCGGTGTCGTCGGTTTCTGACTCGATCGGGTGGAGGCGGGCCTTGGCGAGCAGGTCGAGTCCCATGTAGCGGCGGGCCTCTGTCCACTCGTCGTTCTGCTCGGCCAGCACCGCGCCGACGAGGCGGATCAGGGCGGTACGGTCGGGGAAGATACCGACCACGTCGGTGCGGCGGCGGATTTCCTTGTTCAGCCGCTCCTGCGGGTTGTTCGACCAGATTTGCCGCCAGCTCTCGCGTGGGAACGCGGTGAACGCCAGCAGTTCGTGCTGGGCGGAGTCCAAGTGGGCTGCCGCCTTGGGGAACTTGGCCTCCAGGGCGTCGAGCACGTGTCGCATCTGGGCCTGGACGGCGTCGGTGTCGGGCTGTTCGAAGACGGTCCGCAGCAGTGTGGCCACCCACGGCTGGGCGGACTTCGGGACCTGGCTCAGCAAATTTCGGGCGTAATGCGTGCGGCATCGCTGCCAGGAGGCGCCGGGCAGGACCGCGCCGATCGCGTTCACCAGGCCGGTGTGCGCATCGGAGGTGACCAGCTGGACGCCGGACAGGCCGCGGGCGATGAGCGAGCGCAGGAAGGCGAGCCAGCCGGCCCCGTCCTCGGCGGTGGCGACATCGAGGCCGAGGATCTCGCGGTGACCGTCGGCGTTGACGCCGACCGCGATCAGGGCGTGGACGTTGATGATGCGGCCGCCTTCCCGGACCTTCTGGGTGAGCGCGTCGACCCAGACGAACGCATACGGGCCGGCGTCCAGGGGCCGGTTACGGAAGGCGGCCACTTGCTCGTCGAGGTGCTTGGCCATCGCGCTGACCTGGGACTTCGATAGCTGGGTGACGCCGAGGGACTCGGCGAGCTTCTCGACACGACGCGTGCTGACGCCGAGCAGGTAGGCGGTGGCGACCACCGAAATGAGGGCCTGCGCGGCCCGCCGGCGTCGCTCCAGCAGCCAGTGCGGGAAGTAACTGCCCTGACGCAGTTTGGGGATGGCGAGTTCGACGGTGCCTGCGCGGGTGTCCCATTCGCGCGGGCGGTAGCCGTTGCGGTGGTTGACGCGCTCGTCGCTGACCTGCCCGTATTCGGCGTTGCAGAGGGCGTCGGCTTCCGCGGACATGAGTGCCTCGGCGAACGTCTTGACCATCGCGCGCAGCAGATCGGGACTCGCCGCGGCGAGGTTGTCTTCGGCGAGGGCGTGCAGGGGCACACTGTCAGGTGCGGTCATCGTGCTGATCTCCTTCGAGGCTTCGACACTTCGAAGATCAGCCGGTGGCCGTCTATCCGTGCGGGCACCATCCCGATGCCGGAGCAAACCCCCGGATCAGGTCGAACCCGTACACCATTCCCCTGGACGCAACCGGACGGTCACCCCCTTGCCGGGCGTCAGTAGGCCAACTTTTTCCATCCGAAAGCGGTTGTCCCAATTGCCCCGGAGAGTGCGTCAAAACATTCGGAGCCTCGCACGGGGCCTGCACCAAGAGGCCACAGCGATGCGATGTCGAGGCACTTGCGGGGCTGTGAACCGCTCCAGGTCCGATGGAGGCTGGGGCCTGTACCGAGTTGCGTGGAGTCGGGCCAGCTGATTTCTACAGGGTGTTGCTCGCAGTTTCGTACTCGACGTGCGCCAGTATCTCCAGCACGGAGTGCCTGCGTTGTCGGCCAGTTCGGCCTCCAGTTCAGCGATCCGTTTGCGGGCCGCCGCGAGTTCGGCCTGTTCGTGGGGGGACACCGGGCTTTCGCCCGGTGTCGATCAAGTGCTGACGGCGCGCCAGACGTAGATGTCTGGATTGCGGATGCCGAGCAACTTGGTCACTGTGCGGTACGTCCTTGCGTTCGGGTCGTTTCGAGCCCTCAAGCGATGAAGAGGACGGTGCACCTGAATCATTCCACGGCCTACCAATGATTTAGTTCGGCGAGCCGCGGCGGGGGTCGTGCGACATCCCGATGCGCGGCCGGTCCCGACCCTCCATGCGGCGGGCCAGGACCGGTTGTGGGACGTTAGGTATGACCGGTGTGCAGATTCAGCGTCCGTGTCGCGCGGTGGCGGTCCGCCTGCGGCGTGACCTCAGCAGGAATCCGCCACCGATCACGAGTAGTGCGGCGCCGCCGGCCGCGGCGGGCAGCATGGTGGAGGAATCGCCCCCAGTCACGGCGAGATTGTCACTGCTGGAGTCATCCCCCTTTGAGCCGTTGTTCGCGGCATTGGCCACGTCGGGCTTGGAATCCCCGGACTGGGCTTCGTGGTCCGCAGCGGCCGTGGACTGCGCGGGTGCCGGTTCGCCGTTGAGACTGACCGCCACGGTCGCCTGCCCGCCTGAGGACTCCACGACCTCCACCTCGACCTTGTGGGCCTTGTCGGTGAGAGTCGCGCCCTTGGCGAGGGCGTCGCCGTTCGGTTTCTCGCTGGACTTGGGCGTCACGTCGACCAAGCGCGCGTTGCGGTAGTCGCTCTTCGGAACGCGGTAGGCGTGGACGCCCTGAATGTTCTTGTCGAGTGTGCCGGACGCGTTGCGCAACTCCACCACGAGCCGGTCGTCGCCGACGGGAATGTCGAGCGCGCGCACGCCGGTACCGGGGCCGTACAACGACTGCAGCTTGTACGTGCCGGACTTGCCGACCTTGACCACCTCCCTGCCCGACAGCCACTTGCTGCTCAGCAGCTCGGGGGCGGTCAGGCCCGCCGCCGCAGTGCCACCCCCCATGGGCGTCTTATGGCTGATGTCCTCGCTGTCCTTGCAGCTCGCGAGATCGGAGTCGGAGCAGTTGGTCTTCATGTGGTGGGGGTAGCCGAAGTTGTGGCCGAACTCGTGGACCAGGACAGTCTGATCGGCGCCGCCATCGGCGGGTACCCAGGAAATGCCACCATTGACGGAACCAAACCCGGCGAAGCCACAGCCCGCCTTCTCGTGGGGGAAGACGATGGACAGGTGCGCAAGTCGTCCCATCCGATTCCCTGCTGCTCCAGGGCCTTCAGCGTCTCCTGGTAGATCTTCTGGGTGTCGCACCCCGCGGGCATGGGTAGCTCGATGGGGCCGAGGACGCCGCCGTCCCCGTCACGGCCGGGCGTGATGGCATTCGTGCTCCGAGTGACCTCGTTGTAGAACAAGATCAAGGAGCCCGACTTGCCGAAGTAGGACTGCTTGAGCTCGGTCTGGGTCTTCTCCGCGTCCGTGAATGCGCTGTCCGTGAAGGTCACCATCACGACCTGGACATGTCGTTGGGTCACGTCGGCGGCGGCGGTCGACGGGGTGACCGCCGCTATGGCCGCAGCCGTACAGGCGGCGGACATGAGCCGGGCGCGCTGAGATAGGCGCATGAGTGTAGGGGGTCCTTCCGGTGCGGGGGACACACGACTGTGAGGAGTTCGCGTGTGCAGGGCGCAGCCTTTTGAGGCGCTGCCCTTGTATCGGCAGCTCAGCGACGTCGTGTCGTAGCAGTCCTTCGTCGTGTCGAGGGCGCCAGGCCGAGGCACCACCGTGACCTTCGGCATCTACCGCGCCACGGGGGAGTATCAACAGGACTACGGCCACGTCTCCGCGCTGATGTTCCTCGCCACGCTTCCCATCCTCGTCTTCTACGGTAAGCCGTGGCCTCTTGCAGAGGTGGCTCGTTGAGCTGTTCTTGATGGGGGTTGGGGCGCGAGAGCTCATCACGGTTGGCTCAGCGCGGCTGCACCATCGCGCCCGGCATCGGCCTGCGCGCAAGAGCAAACGGAACGCGGTGAAGTGCATGGGTGCTCACCGATGGGGCGGGCCGCACCCTGTTCTGCAGCCCAGTATGTCCCGGCAGTTGTGCGGACATCACCCAGGCCCGACAGCTCAGCCTGCCCAGGCTCCTGACCAGCGGACCGTTCATGGAGATCCTCGCGGACGCCGGCTACCAGGGCATGGGCGCGCAGACCAGCGGACGGGTGGTGACACCGCTGCATCGCAAGTTCAAGAAGAACTCTCCCGACGTATCCGTGTCGAGCACGGCATCGCGCACCTGAAGAACTGGCGGGCCCTGGCCCTGCACCACGGCCGCCGCGAGCGCGTGAGCGACAGCGTCCAAGCTGTGGCCGGGCTCCGCTCGCACCAGCACGTCCTGACTCGGAGCAACCGCCCCCGAGGATGAACAGCCCAATGCGGCTGCGGCCCTTGACGCACTCCGGCATACCGTGCGCGAGGTCGTTGGCCCAACTGTCCGGCCCTCTCCGTGGGCTGAGTGCCCGGCGCTGTCGCGGATAACAAGTGGGTCACGAGGCAGGCCAGTTCGTGACTTACCGCCTCATTGAAAGTGCCCCCGCGCGGGGTGGCGGTTCGGCGTCGGCGCCCCGTCTGCTTGCGCAGTGATCCCCCTAGGAAATGCCCAGGCCGATGGGGGAGTTCGGCATGCCCACAAAGACTTTGTCCTCTCTGAAGATAAAGGCAAACGTTTTTCTGCGCAGGGTCTTTTGTTTCAAGAAAAAGATGGCTACGTTCCGGACGAACTCACTCGCACGTGCCGTGCACCCCCCACGTGGTGCCGCACCCCATCCGCATATCGGAGGCATTCGCAGTGCACCGAGAACGTTCGCAACTCACACCACGTCGACGAGGGATAGCCCTGTTCGCGGGACTGCTGCTCGCAGTGGGCTCGCCCGCGGCGGTCAGCGCCCACGAGGGCCACGCAGGTCACGAAGAGGGCAAGGCCGCTGCTGCCGCAGCCCCTTCCTTCGTCCAGATACCTATGGCCAAGGGCTCCGACGCAATCGGTGAGCCTCTCTCACTGGCGGTGTTGCCTGACCGCAGCGTCCTGACCACTTCGCGCGACGGCACCCTGTACCTCACCGATCAGGCGGGCACCACGTCCACCGCCGCAAAGATCCCCGTCTACTCTCACGACGAAGAGGGGCTCCAAGGAGTCGCCATCGACCCGGACTTCAAGAACAACCGGGCGGTCTACCTCTACTACGCACCCAAGCTCGACACTCCGGGCGGCGACGCCCCCAGCGAAGGGAGCGCTGCCGACTTCGCGAAGTTCGACGGTGTCAACCGCCTGTCGCGCTTCGTCCTGAAGCAGGACGGCACCCTCGATCTGGGCAGCGAGAAGAAGGTCCTCGACGTACCGGCCACACGGGGGCAGTGCTGTCACGTCGGCGGCGACATCGACTTCGACAAGGACGGCAACCTCTACCTGTCCACGGGGGACGACACCAACCCCTTCGCCTCCGACGGCTACACGCCCATCGATGACCGGGACAAGCGCAATCCCGTGTTCGACGCCCGTCGCTCCTCCGGCAACACCAACGACCTGCGGGGCAAGATCCTGCGGATCAAGGTCGCCGATGACGGCTCCTACACCGTTCCCGACGGCAACCTCTTCCCCAAGGGCACCGAGAAGACCCGTCCCGAGGTCTACGCGATGGGCTTCCGCAATCCCTACCGGATGAGCGTCGACAAGAAGAACGGCACCGTCTACGTCGGTGACTACGGCCCCGACGCGGGTGCAGCCAACCCCAACCGCGGTCCAGCGGGGCAGGTCGAGTTCAACCGGATCACCAAGCCGGGCAACTTCGGCTGGCCGTACTGCACCGGCAAGAACGACGCGTACGTCGACTACGACTTCGCCACCAGCCAGTCGGGCTCGAAGTTCGACTGCAATGCCCCCAAGAACGACTCCGCGCACAACACGGGCCTCAGCACTCTGCCGCCCGCGCAGCCCGCCTGGATTCCCTACGACGGCGGCAGCGTGCCCGAGTTCGGCAGCGGCTCGGAATCCCCGATGGCCGGTCCTGTCTACCGCTACGACGAGAGCTCCACCTCGTCGGTGAAGTTCCCTCAGGAGTACGAGGGGAACTTCTTCGCCGGCGAGTACGGACGCCGCTGGATCAAGCGGATCGAGCAGGGCGACGACGGGACCGTTCAGAAGATCAACGACTTCCCGTGGACCGGGACCCAGGTCATGGACATGGCCTTCGGCCCCGACGGCGCGCTGTACGTCCTGGACTACGGCACCGGCGCTTTCGGCGGTGACGCCAATTCCGCGCTCTATCGCATCGAGTACGCGAAGGACGGCCTCACCCCTATCGCCGAGGTGAGCGCCGATCGCACCGATGGCCAGGGACCGCTGAAGGTCTCCTTCACCGGCAAGGCAACCGACGGTGACAGCCAGGACCTGACCTACGCTTGGGACTTCGGCGACGGCACTAAGGGTGAGGGCCTCAACCCCAGCCACACGTATGAGAAGAACGGCACCTACCAGGTGACCTTCACCGCCAAGGATGCCGATGGCCATGTCGGCAGCGCGAACATGCGTATCGTCGTGGGCAACACCAAGCCCAAGGTGGAGATCACCACGCCCACCGACGGTTCCCTCTACAACTTCGGTGACCCGGTCCCCTTCAAGGTCAAGGTGACCGATCCCGAGGACCAGGACATCGACTGCTCGAAGGTCACCGT
Organism: Streptomyces coerulescens; assembly: GCF_042657965.1. Classification (NCBI taxonomy): domain Bacteria; kingdom Bacillati; phylum Actinomycetota; class Actinomycetes; order Kitasatosporales; family Streptomycetaceae; genus Streptomyces; species Streptomyces coerulescens. The sequence goes on along the minus strand of NZ_JBHSKM010000028.1, from coordinate 162,034 downwards.
CCGCTTCAGCCTCGGACACGACAGCCACGCCCACGAGCTGAGCAAGACCCAGGGCTGCGAGGGCACCTTGACTCCGCCCAAGGACGGTGAACACGACCAGGACGCCAACATCTTTGGAGTGCTGGGAGCCGAGTACACCGACAAGGGCGCGGGCGGCCAACAGCCCCTGACCGGCCAGAGCCAGCTCACCCTCCAGCCGCACAACCGCCAGGCCGAGCACTTCGCCACCCAGAGCGGTGTGAAGACGTACGAGAAGTCCGGGGCCCACGGCAGCAGGACCGTCGGCGACATCCACAACGGCGATTGGATCTCCTTCACCCCCTACCGGCTCACCGGAGCCACCAAGTTCAAGGCCCGTGTGGCCTCCGCCGGAGCGGGCGGCACGCTGGAGCTGCGCACCGGCTCCCCGACCGGCCCCCTGCACGCCTCGGCCGAGGTGAAGCCGACCGGCGGCTGGGAGAAGTTCGCCGATGTGGAGACGGCGGTGAAGGATGTGCCGGACGAGACCACCAAGCTCTACCTCGTCTTCAAGGGCGGCAGCGGGGCCCTGTTCGACATCGACGACTTCGACCTCACGGTGAGCGGCACCGGCACCGGCACTCGCACGGGCGAGATCAAGGGAGTCAACGGCAAGTGCGTGGACGTGGCCGACGGCACCTCCGCCAACGACACGCAGATCCAGCTGCTCGGGTGCGACGGCAGGGCCGGGCAGAAGTGGACCCTGCCCGGTGACAAGACCGTGCGTGCTCTGGACAAGTGCCTGGACGTGAAGGGCCGGGGAACCGCGGACGGCACCAAGATCCAGCTCTACGAATGCAACGGCACGTCCGCCCAGGAGTGGGTGCCGGCGGACGACAAGACCCTCCGCAACCCCCACTCGGGCAAGTGCCTGGATGCCTCGGGCGGCACGTGGAACGACAAGACGCCCCTGCACCTGTGGACCTGCCATGCCAAGACCAATCAGCAGTGGAATCTGCCCTAGCGGAAGGGAAACAGACACCATGCGTAGGAGTTTCACCAAGGCCGCGTGCCTGCTGTCGGGAGCACTGCTGTGCGTAGCGGCGTCCCCAGGGATCACGTCGGCTCAACCAGTGGCCAAGCCGGGCAAGGCTCCGGCACGGGCCGCCGCCGACCCCGCGTACAAGGTCCTTGTCTTCCACAAGCACACGGTCTTCGAGCACTCGTCCATCGACGACGGGATCGCCGCCCTGACTGAGCTCGGCGAAGAGAACAACTTCACCGTGGACGCGACGAAGGAGGCGGGCGCCTTCACCGCCGAGAACCTCGCCAAGTACAAGGCGGTGGTGTTCCTGCAGACCACCGGAGACGTGCTCAACACGTCCCAGGAGAACGCCTTCGAGAAGTACGTCCGAGGCGGGGGCGGCTACATGGGCGTCCATGCCGCCGCCGACACCGAGTACAACTGGCCGTTCTACGGCAAGCTCGTCGGAGCCTATTTCGGCGTGCATCCGGACCCGCAGAAGGCCAAGATCAAGGTGGAGGACCGGGCGCACCCCGGCACCGCGCATCTGGGCTCCACCTGGGAGCGCTTCGACGAGTGGTACAACTACAAGAGCAACCCCCGCGACAAGGCACGTGTGCTCGCCTCGCTGGACGAGTCCAGCTACTCGGGCGGGAACATGGGCGGCGACCACCCGATCACCTGGTGCCAGAGCTCCGTCGAGGGGGGTGCCGGCCGCTCCTTCTACACCGGCCTCGGACACACCGACGAGTCGTACGCGGAGCCCGCCTTCCGGAAGCAACTGCTCGGCGGCCTCCGCTATGTGGCGGGCATGACCAACGCCGACTGCCGCCCGGAGAACGGCTACACGTCACTCTTCGACGGCAGCAACACCAACGGGTGGAAGCAGGCGGGGCCGGGTTTCTTCGAACTCGCCGACGGCACCCTCAGCTCCAAGGGCGGCAGTGGCCTGCTGTGGAACAACGCCCGAGAGCTGAAGGACGACTATTCCGTCAAGGTCGACTGGCGCGCGGAGGGAGATGACAACTCCGGTGTCTTCGTGGGCTTCCCCGCCTCAGACGATCCCGACTCGGCGGTGAAGAACGGCTACGAGATCCAGATCGACGCCACCGACAGCCCCGACCGCTCGACGGGTGCCGTGTACGGCGTCAAGGCCCCCGACACGGCGGCCCGCGACAAGGCGGTCAACCCGCCCGGCGAGTGGAACACGTTCGAGCTCAAGGTCACCGGTGAGCGCCTGGAGGTGTTCCTCAACGGCGTGAAGATCAACGACTTCACGAACACCGACCCCGCACGCAGCCTGCGTGACGGCCACGTCGGCCTCCAGAACCACGGCGACGACGATCAAGTCTCGTTCCGCAACGTCCGCGTCAAGACAGCGGGGCAGCAGTCGCGTGCGGGCGAGATCAAGGGTGTGGGCGGAAAGTGCGTGGATGTCGCGAAGGCCAACTCGGCCGACGGCACCCGGGTTCAGCTCTTCGGCTGCAACGGCAACGACGCGCAGAAGTGGTCGCTGCCCGGTGACGGGACGATCCGGGCCCTCGGCAAGTGCCTGGACGTGAACGGCCGGGGAACCGCGGACGGCACCAAGATCCAACTCTACTCCTGCAACGGCACCTCCGCGCAGGAGTGGAAGCCGCAGGGCGACGGCACCGTCCGCAATCCGCACTCGGGCAAGTGCCTGGACGCCTCGGGCAGCACCTGGGGCGACGAGACACCACTCCACCTGTGGAGCTGCCACGCCAAGCCCAACCAGCAGTGGACCCTGCCGTCATAAGCACCGCCCCTGACCAGTAGTCCCATCGGTCTCGTGCCCCGTGGCCCGGACCGATGGTGTACGGACCGGGCCCGGAACCCGTGCCGGCGCGAGTCGGCACGGGTTCCGGGCCCGGTGTTCACCCGCGCCGCCGTTCAGCTGCCCTGATGGCGGGCACAAGCCCCCGGAAGAGCTCCTTGAGATGACCACCGTCACCACGCCGGCCGACGCCCGGCAGCGCCACAACGCGTCCGTCACCGCCTGGGCACTCGCCGCCAGAGGTGGTGACCCGATCGCTATGGACCGCTTCATCCGCGGCGTACGGCAAGACGTACGCCGATACGTCACGTTCCTCAGCGCCGATCCGCAGGCCGCCGACGACCTCACCCAGGACACCTTCCTGCGCGCGCTCGGCAGCCTGCAGCACTTCGAAGGTCGCTCCTCCGCACATACTTGGCTGCTCTCGATCGCCCGGCGTGCCGTCATCGACGATCTGCGCCGACGCGACGGCCGCCCCAGGATCGCGGACACCAACGACTGGCAGGCGCTGGTCGAACGGGCCCAGCCGCAAGGCCTGCCCGGCTTCGACGACGGGATAGCCCTGGCAGACCTCCTTGCCGGGCTGCCCGACGAGCGCAGAGATGCCTTCATGCTCACCCAGGTGCTCGGTCTTCCCTACGGCGAGGCCGCCCGCCTCAGTGGCTGTCCCGTCGGCACCATCCGCTCCCGTGTGGCACGCGCCCGTATGGCACTGCTGCGGCTGCTGCAGGACGGGCCGCCCGTGCCGCCGAGGTGAACCGAGTCCGGTCAACCACCGAAGGCGTTGCCGGTGTAACGGAAGCGAAGAGACGAAGTGTCGTCGTAGTTGGTCGTCGTACCGATCGCCGGATCGTGTGACTCACCCTTGCCCGCCCCTGCCTCAGTCGTCCAGGCGGAGGCGCCGGAGATCGTTGTTCACCTGGGCGAAGGCGACGTCGCCGGACGCATACGGGACGTAGGCCCGATGCCGCGACCTAGCAGGGCGGCGCCCGCGCCGACGGCCTTGAGGGCGGTGGCGCTCAGCCCGGTCACGGAGGCTGTAACGGCAGCGCCCCCGGTCGCCGTGCTGCCCCATGGGACCGGCGCGTTGCCACCGGACATCGCGATGCCCGTGGTGCACGAGGCCGCTGCAGCCTCCATGCCGTAGGAGCTACCCCCCACAGCAGAATGCCTGCGGGCAGCGCGATGCTCAGGGCACCATTCCGCTCGTAGTTCGCCCGGTGACAGTCGGAACGGCGGTCCCGGGTGCCGCCGCAGCCCCTGATTGGTGCATGCGGCCCGCTCGGCCGGGCGACGGATCGAGGCGACCAGCAGGCCGATGAAGTGGCGGCAGTCCTCGGAGGCCCGGCGAACGGTGCGCGCCCAAGCCGCTGCCGTGTGGCGGAATGTGGCCAGGAGACAGGGGCGCCAGGCACTCTCAGGGCCACAGTCGCCTCGCACGCACGCAGCGCACGGGCGAATGCTTCCAAGGCCAGGTCCTCCGCGGCGTCGTGATCCTGATGGGTTTCCTCGACCTGTCGGTGGCTACGCGCGGACGCCCGGGCGCCGGGGCCATGATCGTCGCCGCTGTCACGCCACCTTCCCCTGAGCGGAGCGGTGTCGATGAGCACGCCGCTGGCCAGCAGCTCGTCGGCGAATGCTGTGAACTGCTCGCCGACAGCCTGCGGGTTCTGGCGGCTGGGGGCCGATCTCGTCGGCGAGTCCGGCTGGGTCACAGAGCAGTGACGGTGCGCATTACGGTGGTGCGCGGGTCCGTGGACGTGAAGGTCCTGCTTGGGGCACGGATGAGGAGTTCAACTCGGCATCGCCTGCGGCCATCGAGGGCAGGGCAGGGATGCCGCCACTTGATCGGTAGGCTACCTGTTAGAGTTTTGAGCGTTTACCGGCGTCCTTGCGCAAGGCGAGGCATGTTGCGCTCCGCTCTGCGGTACGCAATACGATCAGGAGGATTCATGGCGGCTGATTCCCGGCTGGCCAGACGCATCAACGACCGCATGGCACTGGACCTGATCGCCGCTGCGGGACGCTTGTCCAGGACCCAGCTGCGCGAGCAGATCGGGCTCGCGCAGCCGTCTGTGATCGACCTCGTCAACCGGCTCCTCGATGCCGAGCTGATCAGGGTTGCGGGAGAATCAGACGAACGCACCCGTGGTCCCCGGCCACAGATGTACGCCATCGCCGGCGAACGAGCCTACGTCGCGGGCGTCCACGGCAGCACCGGAGCCATCCACGCTGTGGTCGGTGATGTGTCCGGATGGACATCACCGACTGTCTCGATTCCGGATCCGCGACTGCAGGACGACCCCGCCCCGCAGGTCGAAGCCGCCATCGACGCTGCGTTCGCAGCAGCGGGCCTGGCCAAGCACCCACTCACAGCCGTCGTCATCGGTACGGGCGGTGCCATCGATCTCAGCACAGGTGACATTGGGCATGCTCCCGGCCTGAGGCACTGGCAGGCCCACTTCATAGCCCCGGTACGCGAGCGACTCGGTTGCCCCGTGCACCTCGAACGGGAGATCACCTTGGCCGCCGTAGCGGAGGACAGGTTTGGCGGCGAGGAGAGTCCCGAGCGTTTCGCCTTGCTGTGGGTGGGCGACGGACTCGGGATTTCCTGCATTGATCAGGGAGTTCCCTTCCGAGGCTTCTGGGGAGCGGCCGGCGAGATCGGGTACCTGCCCTTGCCATCCGTGGGCCCGGATCCGGCGCCTCCGCACACCTTCCAGGACCTGGCCGGCTCAAGCGCGGTGCTGGCGCTCGCTCATGCTCACGGCCTCAGCGATCCGACGGCCGAGGGCGCCGTTCGCACCGCCGTCGAGCAGGGTTGTCAGCCGTTCCTCGAGGAGTTGGCGGACCGTCTTGCTCTCGGCCTGCACGCGATCGCAACAGTGATCGACCCGGGCAATGTCGTGCTGTCCGGTTCCACCGCGGCAGCGGGTGGGGCCGATCTGGCAGAACGCGTCGAAGCGGCCCTGGCAAGCCGAACCTGGCAGCAGGTACAGGTCCTCCACGCCAAATACGCGCACGGGGAGGAAGCCATCCTCCGCGCCGCTCTCCTGCTTGCCACCGAGCATGGCCGCGACGCCGTCTGGGGGCGTGCAGCCTGAGCGCCGATCAGGTCCCTGGATTTCGCGCGACAAGGAGCGCTCGAAACCCGAAGCACTCCGCGCTCTCGAGCGTCAGCTGTCCGACGTCGTCCACCGGGCACGCAAACGTGATGCCCGGGCGTCACACCAACCCGTGATCACCCTTGGAACGGCTGCTTGAGACAGGAGCAATGGGACACGATCACCGGACGGCCGGCCACGCCTCCCGGCGGCGTGAAGCCTTGGCCGCCGGGAGGTCCTGACGCCGGCCGAACTGACTCAGGCCGTCCGTCGGCAGCTCCGGAACCGCAGCGAAAGCGCGGCCTTGCCTGGCCGTACCTGGTACCGCTCCGGCAGCATCGGTCCCGTCCAGTTCACGCCTGCCTGGGCGATGTCGACGGTCACGTACGTGGTGTCTCCGGCCACGAGATCAGTATGGTGCTGGGCCTGATCAATCGCTTGAGTGGACCAGCGGCGCACCGTCAGACCGAACAGGCTGGGCGCGGACTCGATCCGCAGCCCAGTACCGTCGGCACTGACCATCTCGGCCCAGCGGGTGTCCATGCGGTGACCGTTCTCCTGGGGCCGCACGTACGGTGTCTGCAGTTTTTCCACCGTCCTGGTCCAGCGCCCGACGACGGCCGCCGCTTGGCTGTCGGGGTAGGCCTCCCCGGGGCCGCGGCCGTACCAGGTGACCGTCTCGATTCTGGGCAGCTCGAACGAGATACCCAGCCGCGGCAGCGTCTTGGGCTGTCCTGTGCCATCCGGCCGTATCAGGAGTTCCAGACCGACCGAGCCGTCGTCGTAGGGCGTCCAGCTCCAGGTCGACAGAAGGCCCCATTGCTTGTCCGGTGCTGCCGTACGCACCGTTGTGAGGCCGCCGCTGACATCCATGATCCGGTGCTGTACGCGGTGCAACCCGCGCTTGCGCCACCCGTCCGCGACCCGGTCGCTTCCCAGCTGGTCGTTGTCGGTCACCGCTCGCCACACGTCGAGACGGATGTTCTCCACCTGCATACCCACCAGCTCAGGCGGCTGTCCGTTCGCGCCGCGTATGTCGATGGCCTGCGGCTCGGCGGGTTCAGGCAGGCGATCCGCCTCTGTCGAGAGCCTGCCCTGCTCCCAGGCAACGAGGTGTCCCTCGTGCGCCCATGCGGTCGGTTCGGCCAGCTCCGCCCCGGCCCGAACCGCCCTTCTGTTCCCTGAACTTGATCACGAACCACTCACCAACCACGGGCTCCGCCCGGCTCGTCTCAGGTGCATGGTCGGTGACACCCGTCCTGCTGATAACCCCGAGCGCCCGTCAAGGGCTGAGGCGCATAGCTGAAGGCCATGATCAGACAGCGTGAGCTCGGCGGTTGTGCTCCTGGCTCCGGATGTTGCATCGGTCTGCGGTTGTCCGCACTCCCGCGCCGACGGCCTGTATCTGATCATGCAACTCACCCGTTCAAAGGCCGAACTGACGTTCAGTCATGCTCGTTCATCCGGAAATGCTGATCAGAGCTGCATCTCCCGTTCCGCCGTCACCGCTCGGTTCTCAACACCTCTGCCACGAACGGGAGATGCCGAGCTCGCCGGCCCTTCTGTGCATCGGCATTAGGTCACAAGGGCGACTGGATCGGCAGATCGACCGATTACTTCATGCCGCGCGCCACCTGATGCTTCTTGGCACCGGGAGCAGCAGTTCGCGGTGTGGGACCCTATGGGGAAGGACCGGGTGACATGGGCGACGAGCTTGGGCGCAAAGGTGCCGGCGAACTGGCGCGGCTGATCCGCGCCAGGGAGGTGTCCGCGACGGACGTTGTCGCCGCGCACCTTGAGCGGATCGACGAGGTGAACCCAGAACTGAACGCCGTGACCGTGGTCCTCGCCGATCAGGCGCGGGAGGCGGCGAGATGGGCCGATCGTGAGATCACGACGGGTGCGGACCTGGGTCCCTTGCACGGCGTACCGGTCACCATCAAGGAGAATCTCGACGTTGCTGGCACCGCGACCACCCAAGGCGTGTCCGCGCTGGCCGAGGCTGGTGCCGATAGGGACTCGCCGGTGGTCGAGCGCCTGCGCGCTGCGGGCGCGATCGTGATCGGGAGGACGAATGTCCCGGACATGGGGCTTCGCGTGTCCACCGACAGCACGCTGCGCGGCCTGACCCGTAACCCCTGGCACCGTGAGCGAACGGCGGGCGGTTCGTCCGGTGGTGAAGCGTCGGCGATTGCGTCCGGAATGTCGCCGCTGGGGGTCGGAAACGACATCGGCGGCTCGCTCCGCAATCCAGCGCACTGTTGCGGCATCTCGTCACTGAAACCGACTACGGGCCGCATTCCGCATGCCACCGTGATCGAGCCGGTGGACGGTCCGCTCTGCCAGCAGCTGATGCTGGTACCGGGACCAATGGGCCGGCAGGTCGCAGACGTCCGGTTGGGCTACGAAGTGATGTCGGGCGCCGACCACCGGGACCCCATGAGCGTTCCGGTGCCATTGACCCAGCCAGGCCTCCATCAGCGATCGAAGGTGGCACTGCTGGCCGAGCCGCCCGGCGGTGTCACTGACCCTGCGGTCGCCGGCGTGGTAAGGCAGGCCGGGACGTACCTCGCTGCCGCGGGATATGAGGTTGAGGAAGTGTCCCCGCCGGAGTACGAGGCCGTCGTTGAGCTCTGGCACAAGTTCCTGTTCACGGAACTGCAGGTCATGCGGAAAACGCTCAGCGACCTCATCGGCCCGGAGGGTGAACGCTTCCTGTTCACTGTGGTCGACCATTCACCAGTGCTGGACCTCGCTCAGTACGTCGAGTTGTTCGCAGAGAGGCGTCGCCTGCAGCGTGAGTGGGGCCAGTTCTTCGTCGACAACCCGTTGCTCCTGTCGCCGGTCTGGGCGAAACCTGCATTCACACATGGATGGGACGCCGACAGCTCCGCCAACTCTCTTGCCACGATGGAGTTGCTGCGCCCCGTCATGCCGGCCAATGCGCTGGGACTGCCCGCAGCCGTCACCCCCGGCGGATTCGCAGGTGGGATGCCGGTTGGAGTCCAGGTGGTGGCATCGGCATTCCAGGAGGACCGGGCGCTGCAGGCCGTGGAGGTGATCCAAGCAGTGGTCGGTGCCATCACCCCTGTGGACCCGTATGTCAACCCCTGAACATGGAACGTCACCAGCCCGCTCCGCAGATCTTGAGCTCGTCGCCGGCGACTTTCCGTCGTCGACCTGTGACCTCCCGGAGGTAGGACTTGCTGAACCTCGCCAGCCTTCTTGAGGACAGCGCCCGCAGGCATCCCGACCGCGACGCCGTCGTCCTTGGCGACACCCGGCTCGACTACAAGTCCGTGAACGCGGCGGCCAACCAGGTCGCGAACCTCCTGGCCAGCCGTGGCATACGACCAGGTGACAAGGTTGCGCTGAGCTGTCCGAACGTGCCGCAATTCCCCATCATCTACTACGGCATCCTCAAGGCGGGTGCCGTTGTCGTCCCTCTCAACATACTGTTCAAGGGGCGGGAGGTCGCCTACCACCTCGCTGACTCCGAGGCCAGGGCGTACTTGTGCTTCGAGGGCTCCGAGGCTCTCCCGACAGGCAGTGCGGGGTGGGACGGGTTCCGTCAGGTATCGGCCTGTGAGCACTTCTTCCTCATCACGGCCTCGATCGGCGCCAACACACCGATCGAGGGTGCCGAGATCTTTGCCGCCTCGCTCGCTGGACAGCCGCCCGTGTTCGAGTCCGCTGCCACCGAGAGCACCGACACCGCGGTGATCCTCTATACGTCCGGTACGACGGGCAAGCCCAAAGGCGCCGAACTGAGCCACGCCAACCTCGTCCTCAATGCAATGACCTGCAACCGTATGTTCGGTGCCACGGTCAGCGAGCACGAACGGCACCTGCTCGCGCTGCCGCTGTTCCACACCTTCGGTTCGACCGTCCAGATGAATGCCGGCTTCTCGGCGGCTGCGACACTCGTGCTGCTACCGAGGTTCGACGCGCGGCAGGCAGTCGGGCTGCTGCAAGAGGAGGACATCACCTTCTTCGCCCGCGTCCCGACCATGTACTGGGCCCTGCTCGGCGCACTCAGCGACGACATCGACGTCGACCGCATCGCCCGTCACATGCGTATCGCCGTGTCTGGCGGCGCGAGCCTCCCTGTGGAGATCACCAAGCGGTTCCGGGACCGCTTCCACGTAAGAATTCTCGAGGGCTACGGTCTGTCGGAAACGTCGCCGGTCGCGATGTTCGCCCGCCCTGAACGAGACACACGTCCGGGCTCGATCGGGATACCCGTCTGGGGCGTCGAGGCGAAGCTGATCGACGAGGACTGGAACACGGTCGACGGGTACGGCGAGGAGAAGGTCGGTGAGATCGCCATCCGTGGCCATAACGTCATGAAGGGCTACTACAACCGCCCGGAAGCCACCGCCGAGGTCATGAAGGACGGCTGGTTCCGCACGGGAGACCTGGCCCGTCGTGACGAGGATGGTCATTACTACATCGTCGACAGGGCGCGGCGGCTTCAACGTGTACCCGCGTGAGATCGAGGAGGTCTTGATGACGCACAATGACGTCTCCCTCGCGGCGGTGATCGGTGTACCCCACGAAAGCCACGATGAGGAGATCAAGGCCTTCATCATCCGCAGGGAGGGCGCCGAAATCACCGAGGACGAGCTCGTCGAGTGGTGCAAGGACCAGCTGGCGGCCTACAAGTACCCGCGCATCGTGGAGTTCATCGATCAACTGCCGATGACCGCGACCGGAAAGATCCTCAAGCGTGAGCTCCACTGATCAATCAAGAGCGGATTCCCGGGGGGTGCCTCAGCGCTCGGCACCTGCCCAGGGACTTCGCGCTGGACGCGGACTGCTGTGGTGCATCGGCTTGATTGGTGGCAGTCGACCGGGTCGGCCAATGGGCGGCGGGAGTTCTCTGCCTTGTGGCGCTCTGGTCGGCAAGGCAGCATCATGATTGTGCAGGGAGAAGGACGTGACACTGGCGGCGCGCGCTGTGCTCCAAGAGGCTTGCCCGCTCTGCCGGGCCAAAGCCGTGGTATCGGTCGCATGGCCCGGGCGTGCAGGGATGCCCGAGGAGGACGTCCCGGTGATGTGGGTCGCTCTGCTGACGGCGCGCCTGGCGAGACTGATCGCGGCAACGGCACACTCCACACGCGCGGGCGAGCGGGGAGGCGGCTCTGTCCACAAACAGCCGGGCGGGTCGTCAGGCATCTCGGTGGAGGCGTACGGATAGCGCGTGGCCTCGTCGAATGGACGCAACTTGCCGTCAGCTCGCTGCAGTGGACACTTTCGCCGAGGAGTACCACGTCATCCTCCCTGGACTGGCTGTCCTTCGTGAGCAGGACCCCAGAGTCCAGGGTCCTGCCCAAAGCCGTCCGCGCCTGCGCGGTCAAGGGCCCGGCGCCCCGCCTCGGTCAGGCCGTCATCCACGCCCTTGGCACGTGCAGGGAGCGAGCCGACGATGAGTACCAGCGACCGTGGCAGGCAGGGAGAGCAGGGGCGGGCTCCCCTCTGCGAGGCTGAGCGCACCGCCTTCGCGATGATGACCGGCCGAAGCAGCCGGAGGACAACTGGGCGTCCGGCAGCCGACCGTAAGTAACCTCGGTGGCGCGCAGCGAATACGGCCAGGCCGCACTCTCTGGCCGCCTCCCGCTATGACATCGCGGTGCACCGGACGCGCTGCGCCTGCGGGCGGCGGCCGGGGCCTCGCCCCCGAGCGTCTCGTTGGCCGCGGCCTGAGCGGCGCTTCCTCCGAGCGCTCGGAGCAGCTGCTCCGGTCTATCCTCCGGTCCGGCGGATGCGCCTGGACGCCTGATGACCGCCAGGGTCGGAGCGGTCCTGGCCGCACAAGCGGTTGGCTCCAATAGTGATTTCTCGTACGCGCACGCCACGGTCCCCAGGTCGTTGACACCGTGCCGCCGGAGCGCGGCGGGGAGGTTCGCCAGCAAGAGGACGCGACCGGCTGGGCAGGCCTCGAAATACGTACCGGCCGAGGCGCCCAGGAGGTGGTCGGCGGCCAGGCAGTGCAGGTCCGCAGGCGAGGTGGCCGCGACTCCACCATCCGCAACTGCGGCGGGGCCGACCAGGAGGAGTGAGTTGGGCCTCAGACGACCAACTTGCGGGAGGGGTCGTCGCTGTCTTCGAGCAGGCGTTCCACATAGCAGCGAAGCTGAGTCGAGCAGCATTGCTGATGGCCTCCGATCCCCGCGAGATGGGCGGGGACCTCGCCGGTGGTCGGAGCCTTCGCGGTAGGCGAGATGACCATTTCGGCCGCGCCGGTCAGGCGCTTCTGCCTTTCCTTGACGATCCCCAGCTCGACGAAGCTGCCCCGGTGTGGGCAAGGCTGTCCCCACCGGCTGAACGTCGGTGAGGACCGTCTTGGAGTGTTTGCCATTGCGGAGGTTGCCGCCGTTCTCGATCGCCGGAACCTGTGTCGTGGCCGTGGCGCGCTATTCCTTGACAGCCCCGGCATTTGCACCTTGGACGAAGTAGCGCTGAAAGCAGAAGAAAAGTGCTGCGACTGGCAGGGTGGCCAGCAGGGCTGCGGCGAGCTTGAGGGGGTACTGGGTGCCGCCGCCCAGGCCGCCGGAGACGAGCCGGGCCAGGCCCGTGGTGAGGGTTTCGTACTGGCTGGACTGGGTGGCCACGAGGAAGTGGGTGAATTCGTTCCACGAGCCCTGGAACGAAAGGATGGTCAGGGTGATCAGGGCCGGCCTGGCCATGGGCAGGATTACGGACCAGAAGGTGCGGAAGACGCCGGCGCCGTCGACCCGGGCGGCTTCTTCCACTTCCCGGGGGATCGACTCGAAGAACTGCTTCATGATGAAGATGCCGGCTGCGTCCACCAGGAGCGGCAGGATCATGCCGGTGTAGGTGTCGAAGAGGCCGAAGGTGTTGAGGACCAGGAACCTGGGAATCAGCAGGGCCACTCCGGGCACCGCCATCACGGCGAGGACGAACCCGAACAACAGGGTGCGGCCAGGGAAACGCAGCCGGGCCAGGGCGTACCCGGCCATCGCGTCGAACAGCACGCGTCCTGCGGTGACCACGACGGCAATGAAGGCCGAGTTCCCCAGCCAGTGCAGGAACGGCACTCCGTCGCCGGCCTGGCTGAGGCCGAACAAGCGTTGGTAGGCAGCCGTTGTCGGCGTGGTGGGGATCACTCCGAGGGGGTGTGTGGCCGCATCCGGGTCCGTCTTGAACCCGGTCACCAGCTGGATCACGAACGGCATGAGGTAGAGCAGGCCGAGCGCGGCCACAGCCGTGTAGCCGAGGATGCGCAACGTCAGGGGGAAGCGGCCCAGAACGGGTTGTCCCTGTACTCGGGCGGCCGGGGACTTGGCGCTCATCGGTTCCTCCGGATGCGGGGGGCGCGCTCCCGGAAGAGGAAGCGTTGGATGGCGGTCATGGTCAGGATCAGCGTGAGCAGGATGAACGCGACAGCCGCACCCTGGCCGAAGTCGGCGTCGCCGAAGGCGGACGAGTACGACAAGAAGGCCGGTGTAAGAGTGGTGTTGCCAGGGGCACCCTGGCTCATGACGTAGACCTGATCGAAGACCTGCCACGTGCCGATCAGGCCGAGGGTGAGGACGAGGAAGAGCACGGGCCGCAGCGCCGGCAGGATCACGTACCGCAGCATCTCGAAACGACCGACGCCCTCGATGGCGGCGGCCTCCTCCAGCTCACGCGGGATGTCCTGGAGTGCGGCGAGGAAGATCAGCATGAAGGTGCCGGAGGTCGTCCACACAGCGAGCAGGATGATCGTGCACATCGCGACGGACGGTCCGGACAGCCACTCGAACCAGGACAGTCCCATGAAGGAGTGGTCGGCAAGTACGCCCGTGGGGTGGTTGGTGTCGACGATGCCGAGGCCGCCGAGCAGGAGGGAGAGCACGCCGCGGGAGTCGTTGAACCAGTTCGGGCCCTTCATCCCGATCCAGGACAGCACGGTGTTGACGGCGCCGCTGCCCTGGAAGAGGAAGAGGAAGATCGTGGAGACCGCGATCGAGCTGGTGACCGAGGGGAAGAAGAACGCGGTGCGCAGGGTGCTGCGGCCGCGCAGCATCCGCTGATTGACGATGATCGCCAGCGTCAGTGCGAGGACGGTCTGCAGCGGCACGGTCAGCAGCACGTAGTAGACGTTGTTGCGCAGCGAGGTCGCGAAAAGGGTGCGGTCCAGGCCGTCCTGGGTGAGCAGGGCCCGATAGTTGTCCAGGCCGACGAACTCCGCCTGGCCGCTGAAGGGGTTGGACTGGCCGTCCCAGTTCAGCAGGCTCACCCACAGTGCCATCAGGGTCGGCAGTACCAGGAACAGACCGAGGACGAGCACCATGGGGCTGACGAACAGCCAGCCCCAGGCGCCTTCAGTGCGGCGCCCCACGCGCGGGGCAGGGGAAGCGTGGGGCGCCGCGACCTGGCCGGTCCCGCCGGATGTGTCAGGCTCACCCGGCGAGACGGCCGTACGGGGACCCCCGCCCGCGCGGGAACGCGGGCCCGGGCGAGGGTGCTGTGACGTACGCGGGGACATGACGGCTCAATCGCCCTTCGTGAGGGCCTGTTCGCCGTTGCGCTGCAGGTCGGCGAGGATCTTCTGCGGATCGCCGGTGCCCAACGCAGCGAGGTCGGTGTTGAACTGGGTGAGCACCCTGTCGAAGCCCGCAATCGTCACTGGGCCTTGTGCATAGGCGGTGGCGTCGGCCCACGCCTTGGCGGACGGGTTCTTCTTCGCGTACTCGGCAAGGGCGCTGGTGCGGGAGGGCATCACGCCGAAGGCGTCCGCGTTCTTCAGCATCTGGGTGCTGGTGGTGAGGTACTTCACCAGGTCCACAGCCGCCGCCCGGTGGGCGCTCTCTTGGGCCACACCCCAGCACTGGCTGAAGGCGAGCGTGCCCTTGTCGGCCGGGCCGGCGGGCAGCGGGACCACCGTGTACTTCACGTTCGGATAGTCGGCCTTCATCCCGCCTGTGAGCCAGTTGCCCTCGATGGTCATGGCGGCCTTGCCCTTGCCCAGGGCCTCACCGCCCCAGTTGGTGTCGACCTGGTTGGCGTACTTGAGGGACCCGGACTTCAGCAGCGACTGCACGTAGTGAAGGGCCTCGGTGTTCTGCGCGCTGTCGGCGGTCATCTTCGTCTGATCGCCGTTGGTGATCCAGCCGCCGGCCTCTCTCATGAAGACGCCGACTCGGGCGTACTCGCCGTTGGTGACCAGCCCGGTGACATCGCCCGAGGTCAGCTTGGCCGCGACAGTCTTGAGCTGCGCCCAAGTGGTCGGGTAGTCATTCTCGGTCAGCCCGGCCTTCTTCCACAGGTCCGTGTTGATCGCCAGGGCGAGAGTGGAGGTGTCCTTGGGAAGGCAGACCAGTTTCCCGTCATAGGTGAAGGAGGCACGCAGCTGGGCGGAGAAATCGTCCGCGTCCTTGACCTGGTCCCCGTAGGGGTAAAGGGAGCCGCCCTTGGCGTAGTTGGCGAACTGGCTGGAGTCGACGTAGAAGGCGTCCGGCGGCTTGTGCCCGGCGAACGACTGGGCGAGCTGCTGGTTGATGTCCTTGGCGACATCGACGGTCACCGTGTTGCCTGACTGCTTGGCCCAGGCGGCCGCCGCCTCCTTGACGGCCTTGGTCTCCGCGTCCCCCGACGAGGCGATCAGCACCCTGAGGTGCTGCTTGGAACTGGTGTCCTGTGACGTCTTCTTGTCGCTGCCGAAACTCGACGAGCAGCCTGTGGCGGCCAGCATGACCGCACAGGTGACGAGGGCCGTGACGGCCGTTCGGTTGGGCATTGCTTCCTCCGAGGGTTACGGGTGGTACGTGCGGCTCCTCCCAGGCACGCGCAGGCGTGGGCCAGGGGTGTGGGGGTGGAGGAGGAGAAATGTTTCGAACTGGAGTGTGATCGGCCGAGTGCGTGGGGGAGAGGGGGAGGCCAGGCCGGTCGGGGGGCTTAGGAGTCGGTGGACGGCGACGCCGTCGCGCTGTCACGCACGATCAGCGACGGCTCCAGCAGGAGCCGCTCGGGCGGCGCATCCGGGGAGGCCATGCGGGTCAGCAGCAGCCGTACGCACTCCCGGCCGACGTCCTCCAGGGGCTGGGCGATGGAGGACAGGCCAGGCGAGAGGAGTTCAGCGGTCGGCGAGTCGTCAAAGCCGATCACCGCCACGTCGCGGCCCGGGGCAGCACCGCGCTCGCGCAGCGTCTGGTAGCAGCCGAGAGCCAGCATGTCGCTGGCCGCGATCACCGCGGTTGCGCCTCCGTCCAGAAGCGGTTTCGCGGCGGCCTGGGCCGCATCGATGTCGTTCACGCTCCGCCCGCGCCGCCCGCGGGTCGGCAGCCCGTGCCGGCGCATCGCTCGCAGCCAGCCCTCGGCACGATCGTCACCGGCGCCCGAGGAGCCTCGCTCCCAGCCCAGAAAGGCGATCTTGCGATGGCCGAGGCCGATCAGGTGCTCGACGGCGGCGTCCGTACCCGAGGCGCCGTCGACATCGACCCAGTCGCCGACCTGCCGCCCCGACCACATCCGGCCGAAGCCGACGAACGGCACGCCCCGCTTGGTCAGCCAGGCCTGGCGCGGGTCGCCGCGGTCGGTACCGCTGAGGACGAAGCCGTCGACCTCGTGCTGGTTCAGCAGCTCCTCGTATCCCTCCAAGGCGGGGGCGCCGGGCGGGCAGGCGAAGAGCAGGATCCGGTAGCCGGCCTCGTCGGCGGCCTGGGACAGCGCGTGCAGGAACCGGTCGAGGACCGGGGAGCTGGAGAGGGCGGGCTGGATGCCGTACCCGATCAGCTTGCTGGAGCGGGTGCGCAGCGTCTGGGCGGCGCGGCTGGGGCGGTAGCCCATCTCGTCGATCACCCGGCGGACCCGCTCCAGGGTCTCGGGCCGCAGCATGTCCGGCGAGTTGATCGCGTTCGACACGGTCTGCGGCGAGACACCGGCCTGGCGCGCGACCATGGCGAGGGTCACCGGGCCGCCTTTGGCCGAGGAGTTCTTGCTGGAGCGGGGCATGCGACTCTCCGACTTGCAGTGGAGTGCTGGAATCAATTTTAGCGTTCCAAAACCATTGTCAGCTCTCTGAAGAGTCACTTAGTGTCTTTGGAACGATCGAATGATGAGAGGTTCTACTTCCTTGGATGTCACTGTCAAGACCCAGGACACCACCGGCTCGGACTCGGCTCTCCCTTCCGCGGCTGAGGGCCTGCAGCCGTTTCTGCACGACGCCATCGTGACGCTGCATGCGCCGACCCTTGTGATCTCGCACGCCGACGGGCAGCTCAGTGGGGGTGCGGACGGCTTCTATCACGGCGATCGCAGGGCGCTGTCCCAGCTGACCGTCGCGGCCGAAGGCAGCGCCCTGGCACCGGTCCAGGGCGCGTTGCAGGGAGCGGACCGGGCGGTCTTCCGGGCGATCCTGCGCGGCTTCGGAGAGGTGACCCCCGATCCGGCCGTCGCCCTGCACCGCCGCCGCAGCGTGGCGTCCGGCCAGTGCGAAGAGGCCGTGGAGGTCACCAACTCAGGCAGCGAGCGCGTCCGCTTCCGGCTGACAGTGACCGTTGGCACGGACCTCGCCACCATGGAGCAAGTCAAGTCCGGCCATACCCTCGAGGCGGCATCGCCCCAGGTCACGGATGCCGACGGTGTCGGCCTGTCCTGGACTGGCGGCGACTTCACGGTCCAGCTGACCTGTGATCCAATGCCGGACACGCTCAACGTGCCGACGGGCCAGTTGTCCTACGACATCGACCTGAAGCCCGGTACCTCATGGAATGCGACGCTGACCTGCACCGCCGGTTACGCGGACGGCGACCAGTTCCCGGCCCCGCCCGCAGACCGGTTGCCTTGGCGCATCCCGGCGCTGCACAGCGCGGACCGCCGCTTCGACACATGGCTGGCCCAGTCTCTAACCGACCTGGACCGCCTGCGCCTGACGGACCCGCAATCCCCGAATGCAGACCGTCCGGACCAGTTCCTGGCCGCTGGCGCCCCATGGTTCCTTACCCTCTTCGGCCGCGATTCGCTCTGGGCCGCACGCATGGTCCTCCCGCTCGGCACAGACCTGGCCGCCGGCACCCTGCGCACGCTCGCCCGCCGCCAGGGCGCGGTCAGCGACCCGGCCACCGAGGAACAGCCGGGCAAGATCCTGCACGAAGTACGCCGCGGCACCCTCCAGATCGCAGACCTGCTCTCCCTGCCGCCGGTGTACTACGGCAGTGTGGACGCCACCGCGTTGTGGGTCACCCTGCTCCACGACGCCTGGCGTTGGGGCCTGGCCCCAACGCAGGTCGAGGAGTTGCTGCCGTACGCGGAGGCGGGGCTCGCGTGGATGCGTGCCCAGGCGGAGGCCGGAGGCGACGGCTTCCTCAAGTACGTCGATCAGACCGGCCAGGGCCTGACCAACCAGGGCTGGAAGGACTCCGACGACTCCATCCGCTACCGCGACGGCCGCCGCGCCCACCCGCCGATCGCCCTGTGCGAGGTCCAGGCGTACGCCTACGAAGCCGCCCGTGGTGGAGCGGCACTACTGCGCGCCTTCGGCCGCCCGGGCGCGGACGCCTGGGAGGAGTGGGCGGAGCAGCTGGCCACCCGCTTCCGCAAGCACTTCTGGGTCGAGGACGACCGGGGCCCGTACCCGGCAGTAGCCCTCGACGGCGACGGCAAGCCCGTCGACTCGGTCACCTCCGGCTTCGGCCACCTCCTGGGCACAGGTCTGCTCAATGCACAGGAGAGCGAGCTACTGGCGGCCCGACTGGCGGGACCCGACCTCGACGCGGGCCACGGCCTGCGCACGCTCAGCAGCAACGCAGTGGGCTTCAACCCCTACGGATACCACGTGGGTTCGATCTGGCCACACGACACGGCGATCGCTGTACACGGCCTGATCAGGGCCGGCTTCGCCGACGCCGCCGCATCACTGGCGGCCGGACTGCTGACCACGTCGGTGGCCTTCGACGCTCGCCTCCCCGAACTCTTCGCCGGCCACGGCACCGAGGTCGGCTCCACGCCCGCTCCCTATCCTGCTTCCTGCCGTCCCCAGGCGTGGGCCGCCGCATCCTCGGTCCTCGTCCTCCAAGCCGCCCTTGGCCTGAACGCGGACGTTCCCGCCGGGACAGTCACCGTGACGCCCGCCTTCGCCGCGGCGTACACCCCACTTGCCGTGACGGGACTCCAAGTCAACGGAGGACAGTTGGACATCACGGTCGCGGCCGACGGCGCGGTGAACGTGACCGCTCCGGAAGGGCTATCTGTGGTCACACGCTGATGTCGCCGAGCCACCTGCGCGCGCTGCTGTTTCCACGCTCCTGATCAGTTACCTCTTGGGAAACCAGGGTGTGATGAGCAGTCTCTGGTGGTTCCACTTGCCCACGACGGGTCCGGGCCGTTACGAGAACGCTCGTGGACGCCGAGGCGCTTCTGCGAACCGACATCACGGGCTTACCGAACCTTCAGCGGTTGATGCGTCGTGCGGTGCAGGCGTGGAAGGGACACCTGTGCATGGCGGTCGAAAGGGAGGCGCGGCGGCGGGTGATTGGGGGACGCCGGATGATCGACTACGGCCATCTCGGCCTGTGCGGACCCGGTTTCGCGGCATCCCTGGCCTCCAGCCGGAAGGATCTTGACGCTCCTGCGGAGTACGAGGCGCCGCTACTGGCCGAGGGCGGGGAATGGGCTGGCAGGTTTGTGATCCCCTGACCTCGATCTGGTGCTGATGCCCGACCGAAGCATCGGCTCGACGGCCCGGGAGGGGACGTCCCCACAGCCCGCAACTGAAGGCCATCGGCGCCGCATTGGGGCAGGAGGACGGCGTAGTCGAGGCCCAAGCTCTCACCGCCTCGCGCAGGGCAAGGCCGTCTCGGAGCGACTCATCCGCGGCTTGGCGTGCATCACCAGGATGGAGCAGGCGCTTAGAAGGCGCCTGCTCCATCCACTGAGCTACGGGGGCTGACTTGCGCAAACGTAGTCTTCCAGGCGTTAGTCCCGCGAACCTGTGGGACGTATGTGGGATCTGTCGGTCCCTGGGAACCGTGGGGCACGGGGGCCTTGCGACGGCCGGGCGTAGCTTCTCACACCACCCCACTCCCGAAGTCCCTCGTGGAAACAACCCTGCCTTGGCTCGCGTTGATGATCTCTGAGTAGAGGAGAGGAAGGTGTCGGGCCTGAAGCTGTTCCGCACGGATACGACGAACGACTGCGTGACCGAGGTCATGCTGCCCTACCTTCTTGAGTGCGTCCCACGGGTTCGCGACTCTGGACTGCGCGGGTGGGGCAGGGATGGTTTTCATGCTGGCTGCCCTCGATGGCTCAGGACGCTGATCCCCCTGCCTCGCCACTTCTTCCGGACTGCTGATTAGGCACTGCGAACGATCGCTGGGTAGGGCGAGGACAGGCGGAAGGAGTCGCGCCGCACGTCGCCCAGCGAGGGGAGCGCCATGACCGCCCAGGCCGGATTCGACATCGCCAAGGACTTCCACTGGCTCGCGGTCACCGATGACCGTGGCCGCCTGCTGTGCAGCCACCGCGTCGACAACGATCCCGAGGCCGTGATCGGGGCCATCGCCGAACTCCGTGCCATCGAGGCCGAACACGGCTCGGTCACGGTCGGCGTGGACATCCTCGGCGGCATCGCCGCCCTGCTCGTCGCCATGCTGCTGGCCGAGGGCCTGTCCTGCGTGCACGTGCCCGGCCTGGCGGTCAACCGTGCCCGCCGGGCCACTCGCGGCGGGGAGAACAAGTCCGACCCGCGCGACGCCAAGGTCATCGCCGAACAGGTCATGCTCCGCGACGACCTGCGCGTCGTCGAGCTGCCCGAGGAGACCGCCGTGGAACTGCGGCTCCTGGTCAGCCACCGCACCACACTGGTCAGGGAAGCCACCGCCCGCACCGCTCGGCTGCGCGACCTTCTCACCGGCATCCACCCCGGCCTGGAGAAGGCGACCGACCCGACGAACAAGTCGGGCCTGATCCTGCTGGGTCACTACGTCACCCCGGCCGAGATCCGCCGGGCCGGACCCACCCGCATCGTGAACTACCTGCGCAAACGCGGTGTCACGACACCATCGCGCAGGCCCTGGCCGAAGCAGCACACGCCTCGGCGTGCGCCCAGCACGTCGTCATCCCAGGTGAACGCCGCACGGCCCAGCTCATCCGGGAACTCGCCGGCGAACTGCTGGCCGGCAAAGCCCGGTTGAGTGCCCTGGAGACCGAGATCACCCAGCTGGTGGCTGACCACCCTGACGGGGCCCTCATCCGCAGCCTGCCGGGGATGGGGGCCGCCCTCACCGCCGAGTTCCTCGCCGCGGTCGGTGACATCCGCCGGTTCGCCAGCGGCGATGCCCTGGCCGCCGCCTCCGGCCTGTCCCCGGTGCTCTCCCAGTCCGGCAAGGTGCGCTACTCGCGCACCGCGACCGGCGGCGACAAAAGCGCTCAAACGGGTCTTCTACCAGGCCGCGTTCTGCTCCATCCAGCGCGATCCGACCTCGCGGGCCTTCTACGACCGCAAACGGGCCGAAGGCAAACGGCATCACCAGGCACTGATCGCCCTGGCCCGACGCAAGGTCAACGTCCTGTACGCCATCCTGCGTGACCGTCACCCCTTCGAGGCTCCGCCAACTCTTCGTCTCGTGGCTTGACTTCAACATTAGGCAGCGTCTTGCTGAGGTCGAGGCAGATGTGCAGCGTCTCGTCGAGGCGCATATGGAGGCGTTGCTGGGCGTCCGGTTCCTGGCGAGCGAGTACGGCACCGGGCCGGTGCACGGTGGCCGGATCGATTCGCTGGGGCTGGACGAGAACGGATCGCCGGTCATTGTCGAGTTTACCGACCGCAGGTAGTCCTGCCCGTGATGTCCGTCTGGGACTGTGACCAGCACGTCCCTGGCTTGTTTACCGACTGTGTCCGGGACGTCTGTCATGTTCTGGAGTCGGTACGGAGGACGAGTGGCACGGCGCGTGGTGGTCGGGGACTTGAGGGTCCAGCAGATCGAGCGGAAGGACGGGCGGCGGTCGTGGACGATCGTGTGGCCCGAGGGGACGGTGCACACGGAGGCGGACCGGTTCCTGCGTCTGCATGATGGTTCGGGAACGCAGAGGACGTACGCGTATCTGCTGGTGGACCATCTGCGGTGGCTGGAGCGGGAGTGCCTGACCTTCGCCGAGATCCAACTGCGGGATCTGGAACGGTATATGGGCATCATCGGTGCCGAGGTCCGCATGCCTCTTGGCGAGCCGTGGCGGGTCGGCAAGCGCCCCTATGGCCGCTCCGCGTTGTCGATCGCGGCGGCTTGTCTGAAGGGCTTCTACCTGCGTCAGTCCGCCCTCGGCATCAACGGCGAACTCGGCAGGAGGCTCGATAAGTCGCGGCTGCCGTCGCGGGTGGACCGGCGCCGTTCGTTCCTGGGGCATGTGAAGTCGTCGCTGCCCACGAACCCGCTGGCGCCGAAGGGGCCGCACCGCCGGCATCCGAAGATGCTTCCGGACGGCGCTCGGGAGGGGCTGCTGGAGACGCTGAACGCCGCCCGGGACCGGCTGGTGGTCACCTGGCTCGCCGACGGCGGGCTTCGCATCGGCGAGCTCTGCGGCCTGCACCTGGTCGACCTGCACCTGCGCGAGAACGCCGCCTGCGGCGAGTGCCGCGCCCCTCACCTGCACGTCTGCCACCGGCCCGGTAATCCGAACCGGGCCGAGGCCAAGAGCAAGCACCCCTGGCGGGTCGAGCACGGCATCGTGACCGGCGGGCTGATCAAACGGGTCAGCCCCGCGATGGTGCACACCTACTTCGAGTACGTCACCACCGAGTACCCGCGCGGCGCCGGACACGGCATGCTCCTGGTCCAGGTGCACGGCGCTGATACCGGACAGCCGTGGGCACCGGTCGGGGCCCGGCGGATGCTCGGCCGGGCCGGGAAGCGCGCCGGACTCGGGGGCGTGAAACCCCATGCCTTCCGGCACTCGTTCACGTCCGCGGTTCTCGACGCCGCCAACGGCAACCTGCTCATCGCCCGGGACGCCGGCGGCTGGGCCTCGGCCGCGATGGTGGATGAGGTCTACGGTCACGTCGACGTCCACGACCCGGTCTTCGACGCCGCCCTGCGCACGGTCTGGGGTGAGACGAAGTGACGACGCCATGGCTGCTGCCGCAGCAGGACGCCCGCACGCGACGGGACCGGCTGGAGGTGCTCACCGCGCTGATCAACGGGCCCGAGTTCGACCCGGCGCTGCGCGGCGGGGTGCTGAAGATACCGCCGACGCACCCGGTCTACCCGTGGGCCTGTACGGTCGTCGACTGCGCGCGGCCCCGCTGGCGGCGCTACGCGATGTGCTCGGTGCACGCCGAGCAGTGGCAGGAGGCGGAGGCGCGCGGCATGAGCCGGGCTCAGTTCCTGCGGACCGCAGAGCCGCTGCCGGCCACGGAGATGCCGGAGGTGGCCAGATCCGCGACTTGGAGGCTGAGTGGACCGAGGCGGCCATCCAGCGGATCACTACCGAGAACACCACCCTCAAGCAACGGGTCCGGCAGCTCACCGCCGACAGCCGCCACCTCGACGAACGCCTCCAGGCCGCCCGTTCCAACCTCCGCTTCCAGGACCGCCGCATCGCGGACCTCGAAGCCCGGCTCGCCGAACCAGGGGCGGGGGCAGGAACATGATCCGGCCCCGGTGAACACGGCTTCGGGGAACAATGGAGCAGCCGTCCGGCCGGACGGCTGCTCCATTGTTCCCCGAAGCCGACGAAGGACTACACATTGGCCATGCAGTTCCCGGATCCCGGGCGCGTCATCGAGACCGAGATCCGGATCAAGGCCCGAAGGATCCTCAAAGCCATGTCCACCGATGCCCTCACGGTGTGGGAAGAGGCCATGGAAGAAATCAAGGAAGATGCACTGGGCGAAGGCATTGTGTTGTCCACCCAAGCATTCAAAGGAAAGTTCGACACCGACGACGGAGTCTGGCTCGGCCCCCGGGAGCTGAACCTTGACCGATACATGTGCGAAGAGGGCCTGGGCGTGCTGACGATGGTCGAGTACGCCATCGCAGGGACCGTCACCCGGTGCGAGGTCGTCACGTGCCGTCAGTTCGGTGATGTGGTCCACCGCATGGTCGTCGGGGAAATCGTGGTGGGCGGCACGCCCACGAATCCCAGCCGTCCGACGATCCTCCAAGAGCGGCTGGAACTACCCTAAAAGCACATGCAGTGCAGCGGAGCTGATCACCTTCGTGACGGATGGGGGTGCCTATCAGAGAACAAGGGAAGGTACCTCCCTCGCCCTTGTCACGCGGATTCCGCCTCCGTTGCGGCCCGGCGGGCCAGTCGGTGCGCTTCAGGAAGGGCATCGGGCGTCGTCAGGGGAAGACGCACCGCATGGGCATTGTCCGCTTGGACGTTGCGCGCGGCAGCAAAGCGACAGCCGTCCGCGGCGTGGCCGGGAAGACGGAAGTCCAGGTACGTACGGTCCGGACGTACGTAGCAGTAGGCGCCCACTCTGCGCGGCCCCGGAACGTACAGCTTCACATAGCTGGTCTTCTCAGTACCGAGCTCGGCGACGGCACCGTGATCGCGAACTTCCGTTTCTACGAACGAAATGAAGAGGTCGGCGTGCTGGGAGGGGGCACGCGTGCGCAGCAGGGTGAGCACGTCGCGATCCAGTGCAGGTTCGGTCCGCACCTCTGTCGCCTGCGAAGTGCTGTGCAGACTGAAATCGGCCCCGTGAGCGGCCAACGCATCAATCAGCGCGGGCAGTTCCTCGGGGCTCGCGTGAATGCTCACCTTGATCATCCGAATGGGCTCCTTCGTCTCGTACGGGTACCTTGCGGCAGCCAACCGAGAGCAGCATAGGGGAAGTAGATGACCTACTGTCAACAGTTAGCGGACTGCTGTTCGCTTACTCTTCGGGGTCCGCTGCAGCTGCGATCACTAGGGCTCTCTGTCGTGTCCGATATCGAGTCATGCGCGCGCCGTTTCGGCCAGGCGGGCGGAGCCGCCATTCAACAGGCCGCCGTGACTCCGGTCGCTCACGCTTCGACGGCACATGCTTACGGTTCAGTGCCACGGAGTAGCCACCCTGATGGACGGGCCTCCCCGGAGAGGCCCCGGACGGGGTTCGGTAACGACTCAGACTCGGCGTCGCGGACATGTAGTCTATGAATCGTCGCAGTTTCAGAGCGAGTTCACGAGCTCCTGCGGTCGGTAAAGTCGAGTACAAGCGCGCTGTCGACGCCGGCGTCATCAACCAGGGCCTGTTCTACCTGGCCTGGCTGATGGACCATCGCGCCGAGTTCGAGCACCTGGTCCGCGACCGCCTCGGGGTGACGGCCGCGTCCCAGGTCCTGTGGAGCGGACCTCGACTGATCTGTATCGCCGGCGACTTCACGCGATACGACGTGCACGCCGTGCGTGAGCACCGGCGGTCGATCGACCTGGTCCGCTACCGACTCTTCGGCAGCGATCTGCTCGGGCTTGAGACCGTGGCGTCCGTGAGCGGCGGCATGCAGGTGGGCCGGCGGGCGCGCCGTCAGGCGGTTGCCCGGGCGGCTGGCGACTTCCAGGGCGCGTCGATGGTGGAGCTGGCGAGCGCGGTCGACGAGGCGCTGCTCGGGCTCGGGGACGGTGTGAACCGTGTCGAGCGCAAGCAATACCGGGCGTATCAGCGGTTGCGGAACTTCGCCTGCCTCTGCCCGCCGCAGCGCAGCAAAGTGCTGGTCTACCTGAAGGTCGACCCGCAGGACGTCGACCTCGTCCCGGGATTCACCCGTGACGTGTCCGGTCTCGGCCACCACGGGACAGGTGATCTGGAGGTGCAGCTTCGTACGCCGAAGGACGTGGAGCGGGCGCAGGATCTGTTCCGGGCCAGCTACGCGGCCGCGTGATCGCCTGCCGGCCTCTGGCTGCTCTGGGGTCGTGGGGGGATGCCTTTCGACGTGCGAGTAGGGCGTGGCGGTGGAGTACCAATGATGCGCGGGATCGCCGGTTTGGCTAACCGGCGATCCCGCGCTATGTTGCCCCGCTCTTGTGTGCCGAGGATCAGCGTGAACGGCTGGCCGCGACCGCGGGAGCGGCTGACGGGCTGGTGATGAGGCTCGTCCTGCGTTCCGGGCTGTGGGCGGCGAAGGCCGGTTTCGTGGACGAGGGTCTCGGAGCGATCAGCCAGCAGCGCACTCGGGGTGTGCGGGGACGCGGTGACGGCCCAGGTAGGCCCGTCACGGTCGGGACCGACCCAGACGGTCCAGGTGGCCAGGTTCTGGCTCGGGTGCTGGGCGGTGAAGGCGTCGAACTGGACGCCCGCGTCTCCTTCGGGGGACGTCCAGCGGATCCATCGCCCGTCCACGGTGTGCTTCCAACCGGCGTCGGAGAGGGGCTGCGTGGCCGCGGTGACCATTTTCTCTTCCACCGGGGCGCCGATGGCCGATTCCCAGCCGTCGCCGTCGGCGAGGTGATTCAGCAGCTCCTCTATCACCGGGGCGGGGGTGGCGCCGGTCGCGGTGAGGACCCACATTCGGTCGGATACGGGTGTTTCGTAGGCGGCCACGGTCCATGCTGTTTCGTGAGCGGGCGTTTCGTGCACGCGCTCGATGCGCAGGGTCTGGGACTCGTGGATCGCGTGGGTGGTCTCGTCCGACCAGGTTCGCCACTTCTCCCGATCGCCGTGTGCATCGAGGAAGGCGTTGAGGAGGGCGTCGTGGTCGCCGGCGTCGGCCAGGTAGGCCGGGACGGTCTCCGGCTCCTGGCGCGCCGGTTCGGGTTTGGCTGCGGGGAGGGCGACGGAGCCGCGGGCTTCGGCGGCGGCGCGTTCGGTGTCGGTCAGGGGCGCCGGGCTCGGGCGCATCTCGGCGCCGTGGACCTTCTCGAAGGCGAGCATGGCCTGGGCGGGGGAGTCGAAGGTGTCGGCGACCTGGCGCAGGTGGTCCTCACCGTGGAGGTGGACGGACTTGCTGTTGCGGCCGAGGTAGGTGCCGACCCGCGATGGTGGTGTGGCCGTCGTGGGCGTGGGCGTGGATGAGGAGCTGGCGGTGGCGGATGTCGTCGTGGATCTTCTGCGCCTGATTGGAGACCTCGCGGATTTCACTGCGGGGGCACCAGGGCACGGGGTAGTTCTCCCAGGTCTATTCCTCGTCCATGGCCTTCTGGAGCCGAGGGGTGATCTCGACGGTGATGCCTTCGGCGGCCAGGTGCTTGGCCGCGTCCTTGGCCCAGTAGGGCTCCTCGTGGTCCAGTCAGCTGCTTCCAGGCCCAGGTGGGCAACGAGGCTCTGACTGGCGGTCAGGACGGCGGTCACGGCGCTGGGATGGGTGGGGTGGGTGTCGAGGCATACGTGGGCGTCGATGGTGGGAGTCATGTGGGTGTCGTCTCTGGCGGTGGCCGGGCCCTCGGGTCCGGCCACCGGCGTATGCGGGGTGCTATCGGTTTGCTCGCGCGGTGCGGGCGGTGTGCGCGGCCGTGGTGGTCGGCGGGCCGGCGCGGGTGGTGGGCGCCGGTCTCGGTCGTGGCGTCGGGACTGCTCCAGTGGCGTGCTGCCAGCGGGTGCGGACGGCGCCGATGTCGGCGAGGGAGCGGCGTGCCCCGACGACGAGTTGGAACGGGGTGTTCGCCGGGTCGCTGGCGTACGCCTCGATGCGCCGGCCGGTGTAATCGACGGTGGCCAGGAGGGAACGCTGCAGGGCGCGCTCGCCCCAGTGCTCCACGGACCCAGCCGGGTCTGCCAGCATGCGCAGCACTTCGCCCGGTTCACTGCCGTCGTTCAGCAGGCCGTGCTGTTGGGCCTCCCACAGGACGGTGACGGGGTCGACGGGCTCGTGGCGGCGGGCCAGGGCGGTCAGGCATTGCCACAGGCCGGCGTGCAGGGGCCGGTTGAAGTCGTCGGGGAGCAGCCACGGGACGGACTCGATGTCGGTGGGGTGGGCGGTGGCGGTCGCGAGTAACAGTTGCTCCTCCTCGACCGCCCCCGCGTAGTCGGGCGCGGTGGCCGACGGCGGTGGCGCAGTGCGGGGCAGGACGCCGGCGCGCGGGGGGAAGCGGCTCGCGATGTCGTCCACCACGGTGGCGATGGCGTCTGCTGCGGCGAGCACCGTCTGGACGGGGTGGGGGAGGGACGTGTCGTGGACGGTCTGGACGAGGTGTTCGGCGGCACTCTGCAGTCGGCGGCGGGCGTGTTCGGCCTCGACCATCCGCGCGTAGGCCGGTGCGTGGCGGGGCCAGGGGCAGGCCTGGATGAGTGTGTGCAGGTAGGAGGCGGTCAGCCCGCGGGTCTGCTCGCGTCCCGTGGCGAGCACCTGGTTGAGCCAGTTGGTGTTCTTCGCGTGCTCGGCAGGGTCGGGCGGGGGCAGGGTGCTGATCGCGGCGAACAGGGCGGCATGTGCGGCGGTGGAGAACGAGTCGGCGGCGATGCCGGTCACGTCGCCGAGGCGGTGTGGGTCGAGGAGGAGGGCACCGAGGAGGGCTTGCTCGGCGTAGCGCACGGGTTGCGGCAGTTGGGTGTCGGGCAGGTCGTCGGCGTCGTCATCCTCGTATGGGTCGGTGGGGTCGGGCATTTAGGCGGCCAGGGTGAAGTCGTCGGGGGTGAGGGTCTTGCCCAGGTGTGGGGCCAGTAGGTGGGCTGCGAGCCGTGGTGGAACGGCGTTGCCGATCTGGCTGAAGGTCTGGCCTTTGTTGCCTTGCCACGGGTAGTCGGCGGGAAAGGACTGCAGGAGGCCAGCTTCCTGGGGGGCGTGATCCGGATCGGGTCCGGTGCCGGTGAGTTGCCGTCCGGGGCGTGTGTGGGTTCGGCGATCCAGGTGCACTCGTTCGCGCGGTGTCCGAAGAACAAGGTTCCAGCGGGCTCGTCCACGCTGCGGGATGGTGGCGTTGGACTGGTTATGGCTGCGCAGCGGCCAGGACCAGCGGTGCTCCCCGGCGGCAGGCGCCGGCCGGTTCGCCAGGGGACCCTGCCGGTGTGCCCGGCCGGTACCGTCGCGATGGCGTTGCAGGACGTTCTCCGAGCCGGGTTGTGGTGTCCAGGTTCCGCGGTTGCGGGCGTTGATGAGGGTCTTGCGTGAGCCGGATGGGAATGGCTCGGGCCCTCCTCCGGGGCCCCCGCCGGCGCACACGGTCGGCACCGGCCGGTCGGTGGGGCCGCAGCCGAGGGCCTCGGCCATGGACACCCACCGTGCGCGGCCCGGGCCGAACAGGCTCTCCGGCTCGGCGGTCTTGGCGTGCGTGGGCGGGGGAGGTTCGGCGGTGCGGGTGCGTGACGCGAGCAGGATCGCCCGCCTTCTCGTCTGGGGGACGCCGTAGTCGGCGGCGTTGAGGATCCCGGTCCATACCGAGTAACCCCAGGTGCGCGCAGGATCGCTGCGTACTGCTTCCACAGGGGCAGGACGTCCGGCACTTCCTCCATCGCGACCCAGTCGGGCTCGCCGACCGTGTTGAGGGCGTGCAGGTAGCGCATCGGCTCGGCTGCGAGCAGGGAGCGCTCGTCACGGCACGCGGCGAGGAGGCGTTCGCGGGTGTCGCGTCCGGCGGCCAGGTCCTGGACCGCTGCGTGCACCAGCGGCTGGTCCACGAGGCCGAGACGTTTGCCGGCCATGCTCCACGCCTGGCACGGCGGGGAAGCGATCAGCCCGCGCGTGCGGCTGATGAAGGGCCATGTCGGATACATCGCCACGTCGGTCCGGACGGTCAACTGACCGGCAGCGGCACGGGTTTTGCAGGCCCAGGTGTCCCATTCAAGACCGACGTCGCGCACGCCGAGGACGCCCGGTGCTCTGCTCCAGCCGCCCGGTCCCGCGAAGAGGTCAAGTATCACGTGGCTAGCCCGAAGTCGTGCTGCGTCAGCGCATCCGCATCTCCGTGGCATGCCCAGGGCGAGCAGCCGTCCGCGACGCCGTTCTCCAGCGCTTGGGCCTCTTCCGCGTCGATGAGCAGGGCGGCTCGTTCCGCGGTGGTGACGTGGTCGATCAGCGCCTGGCTCAGCGGGACTCGAGCCTCGCCAAGCAGTCGGCCGTCCGGCGCGTTGGCGCGGGCATCGCCCTGCCGGATGGCCGCGTCGAATACAACGGCATCCGTCCACTCGGATCGCGACGTGCCCCTGATATGTCGCCATTGTGCATTTCCGTGGGGCGGGCAAGATATTGAGAATCGAGACAGGGATGTGACCTTTCTGCGGGCTGCATGGCTGGGAAGGTGTGGAGACGGCCTGTTGCCGACCGCTCCCGCCGCCTGAGCGAGCGAGGCAGGATGAGTCCGTGATTACTCAGATTTCGCAAGGAGACTCTTGAGCGGGCGCTCCACCACTTCCGTGGAGTCGAGGAGGCCCATGTAGTTCGGGCGTTCGCTGACACACCCAGCGCACTCGCCTTCGTGGCGGCCGATGAGATGGAGATCCTCGGGTGGTGCTGGGGGCACCACTTGGCGCGTCCGGACTCGTTATCGATGCTTTATGTCCACCAACTCAAGGTGGCGGAAGCCCATCGCCGTCGGGGCGTCGGACGGGATCTGCTTCGTACCTTCGTGGAGGCCGGGGCGAGGGCCGGGGCCACGAAGATGCTCTTGACCATCGGGGAGGCGAACGCGGCGGCCCGGTCCCTCTACGAATCGTGAGCTGGGTCAGGGTCACGAAGTGGTCGGTGGTGCCCAGCTCCCTGGGTGTTGGGCCTGCCACGGCCGACCACGGCCACGGCGCGCAGGATGCCGGCCTTGTAGGCGGTTCCGACGGAGAAGACCTATCCAGCGGGCGGCGGGTGGTGGCGGTGCCAGAGGTGGACGAACTCCTTGTCGTCGTGGGAGCGGACGGGCACAAGGTGCAGGCGGGTCTTGCTCATGCCGCCGGATTGAAGTCGGCTTGGGAGGGCGCGTTCTTCGCGACGGCGCGGGTGGTGATGGCCCTGGATGCGCGGGCGGACGCCGCCGCCAGGTCTGCTGCGCCGGGCTCCCGGTACCACGGGCGCAGGTCGAGCATGGCGGCCCGCATGCCGGTGGCGAAGCACAGGGCGGTGCCCTTGGGCAGGGCGCGGATCGCGTCGGGGGGCAGGATCCGTTCCTGCCGCATTGACACGGAGGTCGACTTTCCGGACTCCGAGTGTGAGGTCGAGGTGGTCTCGACATCGTGGTCGCCGATCAAGCGGCTGAGCTTGTCGGCGAAGTCGGGGTCGTCGATGCCGCTGCCGATGACCTTCACGGTCGAGGCGGACCACATGGCGTCCATGCCGGCGTCACCCCAGACTTTCTGGCCCTGGCGATAGGACTGCAGGATCGTGATGGGGATGATCCCGCGCGAGCCGAGGTGGGAGTACAGGTCCGGCAGGTCGCTGATCTTGCACACGTTGGCGGCCTCGTCGAGGATCGCCAGCATGGGCGGGTCGAGGCGTCCGCCGGCGCGCTCGGCCTGGGCGGTCGCGGCTCGCATCACCGCGTCGGCGCACGCCGCGATCAGCGCGGAGGCGCCGCCGCCTCCGTCTTTGCTGAGCAGGAAGAGCGTGTCGGTGGAGGTGACGAAGTGCGCCGGCTGGAATTCGGGGACGTCCTTCTGCGGCGTCACCCAGGCCGCGATCTCGGAGTTGAGCAGCGCGGCGGCGTACTGCCGGGCGGTCTCGTAGATGCCGTCGCGGGTCTCGGGCGGTCCCTCGACGGTGCCCTTGAGCTGGGCGGCGACTGCGGCGAAACCGTGATCACGGAGGATGTCGAGCGGGGTCCGGTCGGCGGGGAAGGCGAGCCACTGCATGATGTCGGTGATTGGCCGCTCGTCGAGAGCCGCGGCCAGGAGCAGCTGGGACAGGATGTTGCTGCCGGCCTTGGACCAGAAGTCGCCCTGCTGGGACGCATCGACGCTCGCGGCGAGGAAGTGGCCGGCCAGTCGGTTCGCCCCGTCCAGGGTGGTCGCGCTGGCCAGGGGGTTCCACCACATCTCGCGGGCAGCGTGGGCGATTTGCTGAGGGTCCATGGTCCACACCTGTCCCGCCTTCGCCCGCGCTTCGTAGGCCGTGGTGAAGGCATCGCCGGCGGCCTTGTTGCTGGTGAGCAGCACCGGTCCGGGGGCGTGCAGGACGGAGGGGATGGCGAGTGAGGTCGTCTTGCCGGACCGGGGGGCCATGATCGCGACGGCGACGTCCTCGAACCCCATGCGCACCTCGTGCTTGGTGCCCTGCAGGTTGCCCAGGAGGATGCCGGTGTCCTTCGCGTCGATGTTCTTGGCGTCCGTCAGACTCGGTCGCAGGGAGCGGGCCTTGTCACTGATCGCCCTGGCCATCAGGGGCTCGATGTCCCGGGCCTTGGCCATGTCTGTGATCTTCTTTTTCCGGTCGCCGCTACGGCTCTTGTGCCGGGCCCATACGACGCCGACCGCCACTGCGAGGGCCAGCAGCAGAAGGACGGGAACGATGCGGGCGCCGATCAGCAGGGACGTTTCCCCCACGTCGGGCCAGACCTGCTCGGGGTGGAGCAGGGCGGCGGTCGGCTGGTACGGCGCCCAGTCGGCTCCGGTGAGGTAGGCGGTGATGTTGCCCGACAGCCAGGCGAGGTGGGCGAGGGGGACAACGATCGCGAGTACGCCGAGGAGGAGGCGCAGAACGAGGTCGTATCCATCGGTGGAACTGTTCGAGGAGGAGGAAGGGGGCAAGGGCTACGTGCTTCCGGGCGGGGACGGAGGAATCAGCGGCTGCGGCCGTTCTTAACCGGCGGACGCGCCGAGGGCTTCGGTTTGGCCGACGGGGCGGCGATCCAGGCGGGATCCCTGCCGCCGGCGAGGTGGCGCGGCGCGATGAAGTCGACCTCGACGGTCTCGGGAGTCGGCCGTGTGCTCACTTCCGTGCCGCGATCCGCCGGACGAGTGCGGGGACCGGTAGGGGAGCCAGACGAGAACGGGCCTTGCGAGCGGCGGAGTTGATCTCCCGGAGCCCCTTGCCGTGAGTGGCCCAGTCATCGAGGTAGCTCCACGATTCGGCGTGATGCTCGGCGAGGGCATCGTCGAAGTCGGCGGTGCCGGGCTTGGCGGTGGCGGGGAGGGCGTCTCTGGTCTCCAGCCACTGCTCGTGCAGTTCGTCGAGCCGGTCGAGGGCGTCGCGCAGGACGCCCAACTGGTAGACCCAGCGGCTCTGCACCGTGCTCTCCGGCAGCTGGACCAGCTGCGTCTCGGCCGTTGCCAGCAGGTGACGGGCGCCGTAGCGGAGCGGCTCGAACGCGGTGTGGGTGTCGGCGTCGCGCTGGCTCGCGCGCATGCCGTAGGCGTGGTCGTCGTGGGGCCAGCCGTCGAGGTCGGTGTGCTCGTCGGAGTAGGCGTCCCAGGCGTCGAGGATCTTCTTGCTGTCGCTCAGATAGTCGTCGAGGTGACGCAGGAATTCGCGGTGTGCGTGGTGGTCGGGGGAAATGAGGTGGAGTCCTGTCGGTTCAGCGGCGAGCGACCGGCTGGGCTGGGCCGACGTTCGCCGGGTTCGTCGCGGGTTTCGTCTGCTGCCGGCGGGCGGAGCGTGCCTGCGCGCGCAGGGACTTGAGGCGCGCGGTGTGGGCGTCGACCACTTGCTGTGGGCGCAGTGGGCTGGGCTCCTGCACGGCGCTGTAGTGGCCGGTGCGCTCGTACATCCCGCGCTGGAGGGGGCTGCGGTCGGCCAGTGCGGTGAGGAACGATCCGACCAGGTGGGCGGGGGTGCGCTCATCGAAGTAGGCGTGCCAGATGCGCGGGCCGGGGAACTGGCCGTGGCCCGGTTCACGGGTCTCGACGTGCCAGGACGGCCGGTCGCGGAATTCGCTCAACGGACGCAGTTCGATGTGGCACATGGAATCTGGCGAGCGCGCTGTGCCGTCTGAGTCGCGGTGCCACCCCGCCGAGGTCACCGGTTGCCACGGGTCCGGCCGCTGTGGCGGCGGGACGATGAGCGCGTCGGTGAAGCCGGCGAGGACCTCGGCGGGCACGAGTTCGCCGAACTCGGCGTACCAGCCGGGCTCGGTGTCGGTGGGCTCCGCCCGCAGCCGCCACCACGCGGAGGTGGCGGACTGCGGGTCGAACTGAAGGCGGTGACGCAGGTCGGGGCTGCGCAGGACGATCTCGGCACTCAACGGGTCGGAGACGGCGCTCCATCCAGCCGCGGCCAGACCGTGAGTGACGTGGCGGGCGTCTCCGGGGCCGGCGAGGTGGCGGGGGCTGGTGTCGAACGGGATGCGCCAGGCGTGCTTGTCGGCGAACGCGGAGAGCTGCCGTTCGCTCAGAGGCACCGGCAGCCCCCGGTTCGCTCTCGTCGGCGCTGCCGTGCAGGTCGCGGAGGTCGTCCAGGACGTAGTGGAGGGCGTGCTGGTCGGCCTGCTCCCACGCGGCCGTGCGCAACTCGGTGATCAGAAGGTCGATCTGCGCGGTGCGCGGGACGTGCGGGTGCTCCTGCAGGGCACGAGCGAGGGCGCGCAGGGTGTCGGCGAGCTGAACGGGCAGGCCCGTGTACTCATCGAGAAGGGGCTCGACGAGGGCGAGGGCCTGGACGGGGTCAGGGTTCTCGCGGAGGTAGTCGGTCAGGTCCGACAGGGTCTCGGACGCGGCGGGGATGGTGTCCGGAGTGAGTGCGGGCATCGGGCTCCTTGGGACGGGGCGTCGGGTCAGTGGCGGGTCCGGGCGCCGCCGGCGTGGGTATAGGGACGGGCGGTGGTGCGTGGCCGGGTGCTTCGGGCGCTGTTGCGAGCCCAGGTGGCGGCGCGGGCGGCCGTGATCCGGGCCTGTTGCCACGCACGGAGCTCGGAGGGCCTGACGGAGACCGACCAGGTGCGGATCTGTGCGCTGTGCGGGACGCGCCCGCGCGGGCGCATCACGGGATCCGGGTTGGCGAGTTCGGTCGAGAAGGCTTGCACCAGGTGCATCGGGGTGTTGGGCGTGAAGTTGGCGGTCCAGCCGTTGCCCTGCTTGTCCTTCGCTCCGGTCCACCACAGCGCCGCGCCGTCGGGGCTGCGCTGGTACTGCATCCACGCGGTGCCGTCGGGGCTCGTTGCGGTGTAGTGCTCGCCCTCGAAACGCATGTGCCAGTTCTGCTCCTGCAGCGGTGCCCAGACGTTGGGAGCGTGCGCGGAGCGGGGGCGGGTGAGGGCGTCCGTCAGACCGGCGACGATCTCCACCGGGGTCTGCTGGCCCAGGTGCGCCGCCCACTCGCCGTTGGGGCCGTCTGCTCTGGCGTGGATGGTCCACCCGCCGGGCAGGACGTAGGGGTCGTAGGCGACACGGACGGTGCGGTCCGGGCTCTCCATGAGCAGAGGGCCGCCCTTCTTGGACTTGTCCCGCCATCCCGAGGCGCGCAGGAACTCCGAGACGTGCCGGACGTCGCCGCCGCCGGCGAGGGCTCGGGGCTGTACGAGGTAGTGCTGCTCGGCCTGTTCGCCTGGTCCCCAGCCCTGCCATTGCTTCTTCTTCACCGGTGCCGCCGGACGACGAGCGGTGCGGGTGCCGGGGGCTTGGCCGCGGTGGTGGCGGGCTGGGTGCCGACGCGGTGGAGGGTGTCTTTGTGTCCGTCCAGGTCGAGGGTGATGTCGTGCAGTTGGTTCGACGCGCGGCCCAGGGCGAGCCACACCTCCGCGGGGAGGGCGCCTCGTTCGGCCTGGTCCTTGGCGAACACGCTGCCGGTGGCGACGAGGTGGGTGACGCCACCGAGGACTCCGGCGTCCGGGTCGAGGACGCGGGCGATGACCTGCGCGGCCTGGGGAGCGGGGAGTTGAGAGAGGTGGTCGGCGAGCTGGTCGAGCTGGCGGGTGATCTCGTCGGCCAGTCTCACCGGGTAGGGGGCGGGGTGGGACATGCTCCTCCGGGGCAGGGGGACGGTCAGTGGTGGCGGCGGTGTCCGACGCGCCGGGTCTCGGCGAGGACGGCCTCCGGGCGGGCGCCGGCCAGCGGGGAGGCGCGGTCGGGGCCGGTCGGGATGCAGGCGCGCAAGTAGCGGCGGAACAGGGCGGTCGCGAGTCTGGGCTTGAGCCGGTGGCTGATGGGTGGGGGTGTGCGGGGTGCTACGGGTTTCTCCGTGGATCGAGCGGTGCGGTGGGCGGCCCCGGCGGGGTGGCGGGGCCGCCCGGGCGGTCTTACGGGGTGCGCCGGGCAGGTGCGGGGCGTGAGGGGGAGCCGGCCGGTGCCGGTTGCGGAGCGCGGGCGGCGTGGTTGCGGGCGCGCAGCATCACGTCGGCGGCCTGGCTCATCGAGATGGCGGTGTCCTTGAGCCGTGCGAGGGGTTCGGGTTCCTCACCGTGGGCAGCCCCCTGGAGGTCACGGGCGGCGATCCAGGCCCGCACCACCACGTCCCTGGTAAGGGGCAGCAGCCCGTTGACCGGGGCAGCGATCTCGGTCAGCACCTCGGCCACCGCACTGCTGGTCTCGGAGGCAGAGGCCCGCTCAGCGAGCTTCGCGAGGTAGCGCAGGGCCGCGTCATGTTCGCTGTCTGGTGTGGCCAGCGCGTTCAGGGCGGGGTCGAGGTGGACGCTGTGCCCGGCGGAGAGCAGGGCGTGCGAGGCGGTGGTCGCCTGCAGGCGCTGCTGCTCGACGGGGAGGCCGTGGGGAAGCCGGTGGTAGTCCCCACGCGGTCCGGCAGCGGAGAGGAAGCCGCCGGTTCGCTGGAGGATGTCCGCCGCCTTCTCGGTACCGCCGATGGCGACGGGGGTCCTGGGTGATGGTGACGTACTCCAGCACCCAGAACTCGGGCTCCGACTGCTTCATCGAGCCCTGGTGGCCGGCGTACGGCTGCCGGCCGGGACCGGCGGTATGGAGGCCGGGGCGGAGACGGGCGCGGTGCGGCCTGCGGGGTGCTGGAGGGCGGTGCCGATGCCGAGCGCGTCCAGCTGAGGGCCGATCTCACGCAGGGCGCGCGCCTGCGCCCTGGTGTCGTCGCCGTTGAGGCGGTAGATGCCGCTCTGCCGGTCCTGGATGAAGCCGCCTGCGACGAGGATCGATCCGGCTCGGTCGTCGGCGGGGGCGGTGGCGACGCTGCCGTCCGGCTGCCAGGTCAGGACGACCCGGTCGGGCTGGGAGGGCTGGATGCCGCCCAGGGCGTTGTGCCGGACCTGGGCGAGCGCGCTGTCGTAGCGGGCGAGCAGGTCGCCAACGACCTGCCCGGCGCCCAGGAACGGGTCGTCCGCCAGGGCGATGCCGTTGGGCTCGGGCACGGCGCGGTACGCCTCGTCGGGCAGGGCGCCGGGGGCGACG
Organism: Streptomyces coerulescens; assembly: GCF_042657965.1. Classification (NCBI taxonomy): domain Bacteria; kingdom Bacillati; phylum Actinomycetota; class Actinomycetes; order Kitasatosporales; family Streptomycetaceae; genus Streptomyces; species Streptomyces coerulescens. Next base: position 125,090 of record NZ_JBHSKM010000028.1, on the reverse strand, counting down.
GCGGCGATGAGAAATCCGTCGCGTTCGTCGTGCCGGTCCAGAAGGACGAGTTGGGCGCCGTCGAGGCGGCTCAGGACGGCGGCCTGCTGGATCGGGTGCTCGGCGAGTGAGGCGGCGACCAGGTCCAAGTCCCAGATGCGGTCGGCCAGTTCGGTGAGATCGTCCTTGGCGTCCGGCGGGAGGTGAAGGCTGGTCCAGGTGTCGGGGAGTTCACCGGCGAGGACGTCGGCGTACGAGGCGAGGCGCTCGGAGGTGTCGTGGTCGTGCATGGTGTCCTTGGGCGAGGTGGAGGTCAGCGGCGCAGTCCGGCGGCGACCGAGGGCGGCGGGGCCGGGAGCGTGCTTGGTGGGGGCGGGCAGGCGCACACGGCGGAGCGCTCGCCTTCGGTGGCGGGAACCTCTCGGGTGCAGGTGCTGGGGCCGGGGTGCTGAGCGTGCCGGTCGGCGAGCGTGTTGCGGGTGTGAGCGAGGTCGGTGCGGATGACGCGGAGGTACTCGTCGGCGAGGTAGCGCAGCCGCCGGGCGATGTAGGGGTCGGCCGCTTAGCCGAGTCCGTCGTGGAAGTCGGCGGTGGCGGTGAGGACTTCGTCCAGCGCGGCGAGGATGCCGTCGTGGGCGGCGGTCAGCTCGGTCAGCGCGTCGGCCGCCTCGTGGGTGGTGGTGGCCTCGCGAATGCGCTCGGCGAGATGGGCGACCGAGGAGCCCAGCGGCAGGCAACTGGCCGGACGGGCGTCGGTGTCGAAGTCGGTGTCGCAGTCGACGTGGTATCCGATGGCCCGGAGGCGGGCGACGGCATCAGTGGCGAGACGGGACTCGTCGTCCTGGGTGAGGCCGGTGGGGACGCGGTGGTAGGTCTCGTGGAGGCGGACGACGGCGATGAAACCCGCGCGCTGGAGAATGCTGTGGGCTTCGGAGTCGCCGCCGCGGGCGAGGAGTTCGTCGGAGTCCGGGTCGCGGCGGATGTCCAGGAAGCGGTCGGCGAGGGGCAAAGTGACGATTCTCCTACGGCGATCGGTGGGCGGGGTGCCGGGCGGCGGGCGCTACGGCGGCGCCCCGGGGCTGGACCAGGTGAGCGGCGGTGCTGTCCAGGTCCTGCTGGATGGCGTAGAGGCGGCGGGCGATCAGCTCCAGGCGGTGCGCCGTGCCGGTGCCGGCGGCTCCTGGTTGGCGGGCGATCCGGTGAGCGGTGTGCTCGACGAGTCCGCGGACTGTGGCCAGCGGGCCGGCCTGCTCGTCGGCGAGATGCGTGAGGACGCTCGCGAGCTGGGCCGATGCCGTGGGCGCCGGGCGGAGGGCGGGCCGTGCCGTGGGTCCGGTGCGTACGGGGATCAGGTGGAGGTCCTGCTCGATGCGGCGCGCCTCGTCCGCAAGGCGCCGAAGGATGTCTGCGGGCGGGGCATGCCATGCACCGTCGAGGTGGATCAGGTTCGCGATCAGGTCGAGGCGTCCTGACTGGGCCTGAACGGCGATCCACCGGCAGCCGTCCTCCTTGCCGGGTATCTCGATGCCGGCGGCCCGCGCAAGCCGTTGGGCGATTTCAGCCCACTCGGGGCCGGTCAGGTCCCGGTCGTCCGGGTGAAGGCGGACGTCGAGATGGAGGATGGGCCGCCGGTCATCGTCCGGGCTGACGGCGAACGGGTGCGCCAGGCACGGACCTTCGAGGTGCTCGGCCCACTCGACGGACGTCCAGGTCCGCTGCTCGTCGTCCGGGGCGAAGTACTCAAGGCCCGGCCAGTAGCCGACGACCGTGTACTGCGTCAGGCCCTCGATCGGCGAGATGGGCCGCCCCAGCGCCTCGGCGAGCGGGTCGTGCGGCGTGTAAGTCCGCTCATGGAGACGGGGGATCACCGGCCACCCCGGATATCGGCGATGTGCACGAGCTGGCCCAGAGCGGTGGTGGTGTACCAGCCGCAGTCGATCAGCTCGTCGCGCCCGGCGAACCGTGCAAGGAGCGTGTCCTCCATGGCCCGCAGGTAGATCAGGCAGTCCGGGCAGCGGCGCGAGAGGTGCACGAGGTAGCGGGGGTGGCCGGTGATGTAGGACTGGGTGCCGCCGGTCGCATCCCGTAGCCGCCATCCGTTCTCGTCGGTCGGGGTGTGCCAGGACGGGGCGACGACGCGCATCGCGTCTCCCCACAGTTCACCGCTGGCCACCCCCTTGAGGACGACGACGGTGTCACCGGCCTGGAAGTGGGCGTGGGTGATGTCCCGGTCGGGGGTGAGCGGATCGGGGGTCGGCGCGAAGGCCGAGGCGGGCGGGGGCTGGGACATGGGGTTCCTTCCACGCAATCGGTGGCGGGGTGGGAGGAACAATGGTCCGGAGGAATGCCGGTTTGGCTAACCGGCGTTTCCCGGCTATGTTCCCCCGCTGTCAGCGGAACGGGTTCTCCGTTCCGCGATCCGCCTCGGTGGCGGCGTCGAGGAGTTCAAGCACGTCAGCCCCCTCTGCGTCCCTCTGATCTATCCACCACCCGGCCCGGGTGATCGAGCGGGCCTTCTCCTCCAGCTCCGCCCAGTCCGCCTCGTCCCAACTCCCCTCCACGACCAGCGCGGTGTGCGCGGCCGTCATCAGCTGGTGGCGGGAGCGCTCGCCCCAGTCCAGGGCCTTGGCCGGGCCCTCCAACCGCGGCATGTCGAACTGCTCGGCCCACGCGCGGGCGGCCTGCTGCTCCTCGGCGCGCTTGGCGGCGAGCCAGGCTTCCTTGGATTCCGTGTCGGAATCGCGCGCGGCCTTCCAGCAGTCGGTGCAGTCGCGGCCTTCGAGCCAGCGTGCGTATCCGGCGCGCCGGTCGGCGGGGCGGTTGGACAGGTTGTGCGTCGCTTCGTGTCCACAGCTGTGGACGATTTTCCAAGTGGTGCGGACTGCCACGTGGTTGTTCCTGCTTTCTGTCTTCTGGGTCGTCTCAGCGAGTCCTGCGGATGGCGTCTGTGGCCGCCGTGGCGATGGCGGCGGGAGCGCTGGAGGGCTGGGGAAGGTGCAGCAAGGTGGTCCCCGGCAAGTGGCGGGACTTCGCGGTGAGGGTGAGCTGGAGTACGGCGCAGCCGGCGGTCGTGAGCTGCTTGACGCGGGTGACGGCTTGAGCGGTTTCGTCGGGGGTGTAGACCGCGTCGGTGACGATCACGAGGAGGCGGCCGGCGCCGGGGCGGCTGAGTTCGAGGCCGTGGTCGAGCGCGTCCAGGGCGTTGGCGAGGTTGTGACTGCTGCCGTTGGCACCGAACGTTGTCACGCGCTCCGGTGCTCGGTGGGTGGGTCGGGTCAGTGCGGTCAGATGCGTGTCGTAGGCGATGGTGGCGGTGAGGGAGTCGGGGTCGGTCAGGGCTGCTGCGCGTGCCACGATCCAGGCGGCGGACGCGACGGGCGCGCAGGCGGCACGCATGGAGCCGGAGACGTCGACGGCGATACCCACACGCAGTGGTGGGGTGGGGGAGTTCCGGCGGCGGGTGTGGGTGAACGGTTCGGCGGTGGGGACCGATCCGGCCGCGCGCTGGGCGTCGCGGGCGAGGGCCGCGCGCATGTTGAGGCGGCCGGGTGGGGTGGGGCTGGTGGTCCGCTCCTCGGTCCGCTCGCGGTAGGCGGCGGCACGCAGGGCGCGGCTGAGGCGCGCGGCGGCACTCTTCTCGGCGGCGGTGGGCCTGCGGGTGCCGGTGACAGGGTTGCTGTAGGGCGCCGGTGTGCCGTCAGGGTTGACGGTGCCGCCGCCAGAGTTGAAGACGGACCTCGCGGTGGCGGCGGCCTGGCGTCGCCGACTGGCTTGCTGCGCGCGGTCGTTGGCCCGCGCCTTGGACTGCGCGGCCATGGCGTTGGTTGCTGCGGCCTGTGCCGCGAGGTCGGCGGCGTCGGTGGCTGCCGTGCTGTCCATGACGACCTTCACGGCGCCGGACAGCAGATCGGTGAGGTTCTCCGGCACGGGCAGGGCGGGGGCCGCGGTGTCCAGAGCGGCGCACCATTTCTGAGCGTGCGCGAGCATGGTCGTGGCGTCGTGGTCGGCGCACTGGTGGGCTGCAGTCCAGATGCGGGTGAGTGTGGCCAGCAGGTTTGCGCCCAGCACCTTTTCGCACAGATCGGCGACGGCCCGGGTCTCGCCGGCGTCCAGGATGCCGACGTCACGGCGGCCGAGGACCAGGGCCGCCACGGCGGCGGCGTGCTCGATGCCCTGGAGGGTGGGGTGGGCGATGTCGGGCATGACCAGGGTTCGGGCACTGGTACGCAGGTACGTGCGGTCCGTGGGCCGCGTGATCAGGTGTGCGCCTTCGATACGGCTCTCCTCCAGCAGGAGCGCGGCCTCGACGACACGGGGGTTCGCTCCGGCAGGCGCCGTCCAGACGGAGTGGGCCGCGTGCGCGGCCTCGTGGACGAACACTCCCCAGGCGGCGGGATACCGCTCCTCGTCGCCCATGATCCGCGGGTGGATCTCGTGGGGCTGTAGCGGGGCGAACAGGCCGGCGTCGAACTCGACCTCGCCCAGGGTGGGGAAGTACGCGGCCGGTGCGCCGGTGCGCGTGCCGGGGCGGCAGGTGACGAGGAGGTCTGGGCGGCCGGAGAGGGCGACCAGCCGGTCGCCGAGTTCGGCTCCCACGCGCAGCCACGCGTTCGGGGAGGAACGGGGTTGCGCGGGCGGGGCGCCGTCGTCGTCCCAGCGCGCGAGGTCTGCGTCGTCGTCCGGCGTGGTGGCGGGGGACTGGACGTGGTGGTGGGCGCTCATCGCGAGCGGCCCCGGTGCGCGGAGCCGACGCTGCCCGGGGGCTGCCGGACGGCCGAGGAGGGGAGCTGCTTGCCGAGGGTGAGGGGCGCGATCTTCTTGATGCCGACGGCCTTGGTGACGGCAGCGGCGACGGCGTCGCGATCCTCCACAGGAGCGATGCCGACCAGGTTCGCGAGCGCGGCTTTGGTGCCGAGGACGGCCTCGGCCTTCTGGTAGCTGAGCAGCTCCCGCAGTTGGGGGGCCCAGCCCAGCTCGCCAAGTTCGACCTGGTGGGCGAGGTGTCGGGCGACCCGGACGACCCGGGCATCGATCCTCAGCGCCAGGGCGAGGTCATAGTCCGTGCCGATCTGGATCTGCACGCTGAACCGGCTCGCGAGCGCCTCCGTCAAAACCGCCCCGTGGACGCCGGGATTGTGGCCCGCCACCACGTAGAAGCCCGGCTCTGCCTTGATCGTCTCGCCTTTGTGGGCCTTGACCTGGATCTGCCTGCGCCCGTCCATCGCGGGATACAGCGCCGCCAGGACCTTCGGTGAGATCAAGGTGGCATCGTCGATCAGCAGGGCGCGGCCCTCGGTCATCGCGGTGACCAGCGGACCGTACTGGAAGACGTAGCCTCCCGCGTCGTCCTGTGTGTACTCGCCGATCAGGTCGCCGACCGCGGTGTCGCCGTCACCGGCGACGGTGAGCAGGTCCGGGAACGCCGCCTCGACCAGACTCGTCTTGCCGGTGCCCGGAGGGCCGTAGAGCAGCACCGGCACGTCGGCGTCGCGCAAGCGATTCAACGCCTCGACGTCGGGCAGATCGGCCAGCTCCCGGGGGTGGTAGAGCTGGCCCCCCGCGCGGCGGATCGGGCCGGTCTGCCTGGGCGCGGCTGCTGCGGAAATGGTCGTGCGGGCCGTGGCCGCCTGGGCGCGGGGAGAATGGGTGCCCGGTGGGCTGATCACAGCGGTCTGCGCGGCTGCGGCGGTTTTCGCGTTCGCGCGGAACTGCGGTTGTCCGGTTCCGCCTTGGTCGGCCTCGCCGCGTCGCACCAGGGTGAGGGCGGCGTTGCGGACGGCGCCGTGGGAGTGGCCCAGCTGCCTGGCCATGTCCCCGATGGTGAGCGCGTCCGCCGGCCGGTCGGCCAGCAGTCGGGCCACCTTGGCACGCAGTTCGCCGCCCTTGGTGCGCGCTGGACTGGTAGGCGTTCCGGGTATGGTCAAAAACGGGGTCCCTTCAACAGGTGCGGGTGCGGGCGGGGTTGGCGAGGCGCTGGAGAGGCTGGCCGCTCTCGGAGCGGATCACGGACTGTGCCGACATCGGCGACCGGGCCAACCGGGGCGTACCGTCGGCGCTCACCGGCCGACCGAGGGCTCGGCCCAGGGGCACGGGATGGCCGGCGACGAGCAGCTCGCTGGCTGCCGAGCAGGCCCGTGCGTCCGCTCCGTACCGGGTTCCGTCGCTCGGCAGGCGCAGCCTGGCGTCTCTTCGAAGCCGGCCTGGAGCAGGATCCGCCGGGCGGCGGCGTTGTAGCCGGTGGTGGTGATCTCGCCGGTGATGGCATGCCGGATCGTCATGAACGGCTCTGCTGGTGCTTCGGGCAAGGCGGATCTCGTATCGGTGGTGGCGGGAAAGCGGTGGGGTGTTGGGCGAAGGCGAGGCGGGCCCGGAGCTTCCAGCACATCAACGGTGCGTGGCTGGACCACGAACGATGGGCAATGACTGCCGACATGCTCAAGGGCGGGCCTCACCGCCCCGCAGCTACCTGACTCGCCTTTCCGCACGTTCCGATAGCCGGGTGTACCAACAACGGCCATAACGGATCTCCTCAAAAGGGCTGGAAAGTAGGGGGCGCGCCCTGATCAAGGTGTCTGATGCCGGCCTCGGAGCGGGCGGCGTTGCCGACCGCGCTCCATGTGTCCGGTGGGGCCGCGACGTCGGCGCGCGGCGAGAAGGACGGTGAGAGCGAAGGCCGCGCCGGCGGGGCGGAGCGCTGGTTAGAGGCTGCTCAGCGGTGGTGGGCGGGCGTGCTGGCGCGGGGCGGCGGCGTGGGTGGTGTGGTGCCCACGGCGGGGCGCGCGCGGACGCGCAGCACGGGTGTGCGGTGCGGCGGCAGGACGGCGACGGTCGCGCCGAGGTCCTCGGCCGCCTCCTCGACTTCGCGGGTGAGGAACTCGATCTGCCGGCCCAGCGCGGCGAGGCGGGCGGCGATCTGGCGGCCCTGCACAGTCTCCAGCGCGCTGGCGAACTGGCCGCTCGTCTCCAGGAGTTCATGGAGACGGACCATCGGGCCCGCGTTGTAGCCGCGCTGGACGGCGCCGAGAAGTGCGTCGGACGCGTCACCCGCGGTCCGGCCTTCGACGACGTCGCGGATGAGTTCCTGCAGCGACACCTCCGGGGCCGGCACTGGGCGGTTGAACCTGGGTATTCGTGGGCGTAGTGACCGATCACTTGCCAGCCCGGTGCGTCCGGGTCCCCTCGCAGCGCGACCAGCGTCGAGTCGTCGTCTTCGACGAGGTAGGCGAGGGTGATCGGCCGCCCGTCGGCGGCGTACCAGGACTCGGTCAGCTCCAGCTCGCCTCGCTGCTGCGCGGCCTGGGCCCTCTCGGTCCACATCCGCTGTTCCTCTTCGGTCAGCGGGGCCTTGTGGTGTTGGTGTTGGTTCTGGTCGGCGAGGTTGCTGGCGATGATGCCGTGATCCGCCCACGAGGCGAGGTGCGGCCACAGGGCCGAGTGCTGCGCGCGTTCGGCCGGGGAGCCGGGGGCGGCTGGCCGGTCGAGTGCTTGGCGGATCTCGGTGGCGGAGGCGGCCAGGCCGTCCAGCACGGTCCGCCACCCAGCCAGATGCCGGGTGGGCGGCAGTTCGTCGAGCGCGCGGCGGGCGGCGTTGAGCAGAGCGTCGGCGTGCGGGGCGAGGTGGGTGGTGTACGCCTCCACCGCTGCCTTGTCGCGGTGGGCTCGTGCGGCTGCCGCGGCGCTTGGGTGGACGGTGATGCCGTAGCGGTCGCGTGTCATGTCGAGCGCCGTTTCGGTCTCGCGGTCGATGACCGCCATCCGCAGCCGGAAGTCGCGGGCACCGTTGGCGAGTTCGGGTGCCACCGGCAGGGGGCCGTCGGGGGGCGGGTTGTTTGCGGGCGTCATCGTGACCGCTCGCCGCCCGAGGCCGTCAGGTGGACGGTCGGCGCATAGGCGGGCTTCGGCGGGATCGGCCGGGCGGCAGCCGCGGAGGTGGTGGGCGGTGTGGTGCGCTGCGTCGTTCGGCCGGCGGCGGCCTGGGCGAGACGGCGGCGGCGTTCCTGGAGTCCGTTCGGCAGGACCGGGCCTGGTGGGCCGGCGGAGACGGCCGGGTCGAGGCGCATGTCGGCCTGCACCATGTAGCCGTGGCGGCGAAGATCGTGGACGGCCTGGCGGGTCCGGCGGGGACCGTCGCGCTCGGGCTCGCTGAGCCGGTACAGCCCGGGCTCACCGGGGACGGGCTCGAACTGCTCGCGCTCCAGGTACCAGTGGGCGAGGTGCGCGGGCATGGAGGAGGTGAACGAGGCGACGAAGCCGTGCGTGTCGTGGGTGCCGAAGGCGAAGTGGGTGCCGGGTTGCAAGGGGGCGGGGTTCTCCTCACGTTGTCGGGGCGGAGGCTGTCAGTGGCTGCGGTGCGCGGGACGGGCCGCGGTAAGGGGGCGGACCGGCGCGGCGACGGGGAGGGCCGGGCGGCGGTGGGGTGCGCTCACACGGGCTTGGCGCAGGAAGATCTCCTGGTCGGTGAGCCAGGTCTCGATGGCCGGCCACGCACGGGCATTGCGCTCCTGCGACGGCACAGGACCGCTGTGGAGCACCTCGTCGAGCAGGCTCTCGGCATCGGTCATGGCGTCGGCCAGGCGGGACAGCGTCGCGGCGTCGTCGGGCCACAGGCTGCTGGCGGGACGGCACCGGTCGATCAGAGTCGGGGCGTGGTCGACGACGGTGAGGAAGCGGCGCCAGGCGTGGTCGAGGAATTCCTCGGTCGCGGTGCCGAGGGCGGCGGCGCTGAGCGGGGTGGCGTCGCTGTGGCGGCTGGAGGCGACCATGGTCTGCCAGGTGTCGTGTTCGGAGCGGATGCTCCCGAGTGCGGCGGCGACGGCCGAGGTCCGGCGGGCGTGGACGGCCTGCTCGTAGGAGGGCAGGTACCGGTTGGCGACGTCTGGGCCGCTCGTGCGGCGAACGGCGGCAGGACGATACTGCGCGGCGCGTGCGGATCGCCGTAGCCCTCTTCGAGCCCTTCCGGGCGAAGGCGCCTATCAGGTAGTCGAGTTGATGCCCTGGGCGTTCGACGAACAGCAGCATGGTGCCGTGCACCGTGTCGGTGAGCGTGGCGGCGTAGGGGATTCGCTCGCTCTGCAGGGCGCGGCCGAGTTCGCCGCTGTCCCAGATCCAGGGCACGAGGTCTTCCTGCCGGGCGGGGTGCGAGTAGATCTCGACCGACGTGTTCCACGTGCCGGGTAGCTGGCGGGCGAGGTCGCGGGCGGCATCGCCGATGAAGTGCCGGCTGCTCGTGGACGCTGGTGCGGTGCCGTTTCGCGCACGTGACCAGATCGACCACGGTGGTCCCGTTGCCGTCCGCGGGCAGGTGCCAGACGCCGTCGTTGTCCCGCCTGAAGCCGCTCTCGGCGAGGGCGGTGTGCGACCACGGGTACTGCTCGCCGGAGGCGATGGCGACCAGGCCCGACTCCCGTCTGTGCGACAGGATGATCTGCGCCTCAGCCATGGACCTGGTCCTCGCCGCGGCGCAGGACGGCGCGCAGGCTGCGGCCGTAGGCCCAGGCGTGCTCCCGGGCCGCCGCCTCCAGCTGGTCGTACCCGGCCTGGGCCGTCATTTGCCCGTTCCACTTGCGGTATCTGTACACGGGCACCGGCAGCAGGATTCCGGGCGCGAGAGCGGTCACGCCGAGGGCCGCGCAGTAGTCCTCGCCCTGGACGAGGCCGCCCATCGGCGCGGCGCGTACGAGGTCGGTGCGGGCGAGGATCGTGGTCGGCCCGATAGGGATGGTGTCCGCCGGGGACTTCCAGTACATCCACACGTCACCGGCCTCGTGCCGGCCGGGCGGGGTAGGGCATCGCCACAGGGTGGTCGAGCCGTCGGGGTGCTGGTCCTCGCTCCATCCCGCACACCAGCCGACCCCTGTCGATTCCAGGGTGTTCAGCCGTACGGACATGGCGTCGTCGGTGAACTCGTCATCATCGTCAGCCCAGTTGACGTACTCGGTGCGCACGTCGTCGAGGGCAAGGTTGCGGGCGCAGGCGGCGCCGACCGGCCGCGGCAGAGCGAGGACGCTCACGCGTGGGTCGTCGGAGAGCGCGGCGGGCAGGCGGGCGGGATCGGCGCCGTCGAGGGCGATCACCGCCTCCCAGGGCACGCTCTGGCGGGTGAGGCTCTCGTGCATGGTCATCAGATAGGGGAGCCGGTCGGGCCGGAGCTGGGTGGCGATGACGACCGTGACCTTGGCGGGGGAGTGCAGAGGAATGAGGATGCTCCGGCGAACTAGAGGCTAGCGGGAAGGGGATGAGGTCGCCGTGGCCGTCGGCGGTGGCAGCGCGGTGACTGGCGGCGCTGGGCGGGTGTCGGCGGCGGCACGGAGTTGCTTCGCGGCGCGAGCGAGGCAGGTGCGGCTCTCGCCTAGCCGGTCCACGAGCCCTTGGTACGCGGAGGTATGTGCCTGCGTCCGGGCGGGCCCGGGGGCTTGGTGGGTGAGGTCGGCAAGCTGGCCGAGGTGGTGGACGGCGGCGCCGAGGGCGGCGAGTGCGGCAGCGGAGGGTTCGGCTGCCCGGGCGAGTGCGAGGCTGGTGCGGCGCTGGGCGGCCGTGACCTGGGTGGGGGAGCGGGCGGCGGCCCGGTGACGGAACGCATGCTCTCCGACCAAGTAGCCCAGCAGGCGGGCCAGGTGACGGACCTCGTCGTCCAGGATCTCGCTCAGGGCCGGATCCGGGCGGATCTGGTCGGTCAGCGGGAGCTGGTCAGCGACGGTGTTAAGCCGGTCGGCAACATCGTGCAGCAGCATCCGCTCATCAGGGGCGGACAGCGACAGACTTTGCACGGCAGCGCCTGGGGCCTATCGCCGCGCGGCGGCCGGTGCTGCCGCGGGGGGCGGCATGCCGGGCGATGCCACCGCTGGGCGGGAAGGTCGGGGCTCGGCGGGGGTGGCGTGGCGGAAGTTGACCCCGATGCTCTGGGCGGTGAGGAGCCAGACGGCGGCATGGATCAGCAGGGCGCGGTCGCTGGTGCTGTAGGAGGCGGGCAGGACGAACGCGGCCTCGTGCGGGCTGTACTGGAAGTAGCAGCTGTACAGCACAGTGCGGGCCTCGGCACGCACACTCGCGTACGGAGCTCCCACGACGCCGTCCGGGTACCACACCAGTGTGAGCGTCTCAGCGACCTCCGGTGCGGCGGGACGGTGTTGTCGCTCGGGCTCGTCGCGGGGGCATTGGTGGACCGCGTCCAGAGCCCGGGGGAAGCGGGGCAGCACTCGACGCGCGACCGCGGCGGCGGCCCGGACTGGGTCGTTGCGTACGGCGATGCCGCCGGGACCGTCCACGTCGCGGAAGTGGTGCGGCTTGAACCCCTCGGGCTTGAGCGGGGCGACCAGTTACTGGCGGGGGTAACGGGGGCGTTCGATGACGCAGAGCAGTTCGTCATCTGGCCCGTGGAGGAGCGCGACGGGGGTATCGGGAAAGTCGAGGAGTGCCGAACGACTGGGACCGCAGTCCCAGACCCCGGTCGGCTACCGGTCGGTGGCCCTTGGGAGGGGGGAAGCCTTCGTACTTGCGGTACCACTCTACAGGCAGGTGCTCGGTGAGTGCGGTGGCGAAGGCGGACAGGACGTGGGGCTGGGGCATGGGATCTCGGGGGGGGTGTCAGGGAGCACGGCCGGCGGCACGTGCGGGAGGCGGCGGCAGAGCGGGCGTGATTCGGGCCGTGCCGTAGTAGTCGGCGACGGCTTCCTGCCAGCTTCGGCGCTGAGGGGCGGCGAGGGCCTGCATCCGTTCGACGGCCACGTGCAGGTCTTCGCCGAGTCGGCGCAGCGTGATCTCGGCGGTGCGCAGGTCATGATGGAGGTCGTAGCCGTCCTGGCGCTCGGAGGACTTGGCGGTTTTGCCCGCTGCTTCGAAGAGATCTGCGAGGTGTTCGAGCACGCCCGAGGCCGGGTCCAGGACCTGGTCGAGGAGATGGGCAGGCGGCTTCGTTGTACGAGCGGGCCGCGTTCAGCCGTTCGGTGAGGCTGCGGACGGCGTGGGCTGCGGAGTTCGTGGCGGCGGGTGTGTTGGGGCGACCGGGCAGGTCGGTTTCCGCGGCGGTCGGTGATGATGCGTCAGTCAGCGCCGTAGCCTTCCCGGACCGGGCTGCTGCCTGGGCTGCGGTGGATGAGGAGACAGCGGGCACCAGTCCGAGTTGGATGAGCCGCTGGTCGATCGCCTCGATCAGGTGCGTGGCGTTGCCGCCGTGACGGGCTTCGGGCCGCTCGGAGGCACTGGGGTCGGCGGAGGGAGCCGAGTCGTAGATCACTTCGAACAGCGCCTGTTCGTCGGGATGCTGGCGGGTCACGATCCACCCCTCAGTGTCCCCTGGAGGACGGTCGCAGGGCGGCTCCTGTGGTGGGCTGATGATCAGGTAGCTGTCGTCGGGGAGTGCTACGCGCACGATGTAGGCGCTGAGGCCGAACTCGATGTCGCACTCCAGCCCGCGCTCTCGCAGCGGTGTGGTGATGTGCGCGTGGCGGCGCCACAGCTCCTGCCACCACGGCGTGTCCACGTTGCGATGGTCGGGCATGGGCGTGAGCAAAGCGGCGCGGCGGGCGTCTGGGGTATTCGCGCCGTCAGCGGCCACGGCTCCTCCTGGGGGAGGTCGGCGTACGGCTTGGCGGAGGCGTGGGGCGAGCGGGGGTGGCTTCCGGCTTCGGCACCGGACTGAAATCGAGTTCGTACTCGTCGTAGGCGGCGATCAGGTCGTGTTCCAGGTGGGCTTCGCGGTCGGCGATCTGCGCCATGAGGTCGTCGTGCTCGGCCTGGCACTGCTGGTACTCGGCCCAGTCGGCGTCGCTGAAGTGGGCGGGGCGGTTCAGGGGACTCCTTGTGAAGGGGTGGGGGCGGCCCGGTCAGCGGTGGCGACCGCTCGGTTTGGGCGGCGGCACAGGGCTTTCGCGGTCAGAGGGCGCGGGGAAGAAGCGGTGGAAGTCGAGGTGGTCGTCGAGTTCCTTTACCGCGTCGCGGAGGGCCTCCGATGTGCGTCACGGCATGCCCGCACCGTGACGCCCCGGCTGCACAGCGCGGACGGGCTACGTCATCAACTCGATGTGCGGATGCTCGGGCTTCGCCGGGCAGACGAACAGGTGCTGCCGGTAGCCGCTGCCTATCTGGACCCCGGTCGCGTTGTAGCCGCGGTGGCCGGGGTACGGTCCAGCACCGGGGTGGGGGTGCGGAGACCAGCTGTTCCCGGCGTCGTCCCCTTCCTCGAACGTGGCGACGGTCATCAGGACCTCCATGCCGGTGCCGCACTCTGAGCAGGGCTGCGGGCTGGGGTCGGTGGAGTTCCAGGCGGGCCAGCCGCCGACCTTCCAGCCGGGTGCGTTGGACAGCACACAGTCGTAGTACGTGTCCGGGTCCATGTCTTCCTCTGCTGCCTGCGGCACACTCCACTGCTTGAGCTGCTCCTGCAGTTCTTCGCTCAGTTCCAGATGGTCGGGGTACTCGGTGATCTGCTCCGGTTCGAGCACGCACGGTTCCGGTAGATAGCCGTCGAACTGCACTGCGGGCGGCTCAGGGGGCGTGTCGAGGATGTCGGTGACGGCGGCTGCCGAACGCCAGAAGAGCAGGGTCCTGGGCATGATCGGATGATCGAAGGGGCACCACAGAACCTGCAGCAGGTCCTTGCCCTCCGGCGGGCTCAGATCGGGCACATCCCGTACGTACAGCTGCGCGACGGGCAGCATCGCTATGGGGTCGTCGTACGACTGGACCGCCGGTCTCACCGGATACGTCTGCGGGGGCCGGATCCGTTCGAGAGTCTCCCGTTCCTCCGGAGTCAGGTCCCGGCCGTGCGAGGCGGCGAAGATCCGTCGTTCCAGCCGCAGATCCGCCGGGGACTGGGCTGGGGTGATGCCGTCCACCACATGCGGTTCCTCGCAGTGCGGCCACGGCTCCTCGGCGGGCCACAGCAGCGGCCCGCCGATCGAGCTGTCGTGCCACGTCGGCGCCCCAGGGCGGGGGTGCAGGCGGGTCGCCGTGCGGGCCAGCGGGGCCAGTTGGGGCAAGACCGCGACAACGTCGATCGGCCGTGGCGGAGTGACAGGAGTGACATTCATGGCCGCAATCTTGCCAATCGCCTCTGACAACGGCCCTCGTGGCCGCCCCACGATGAGCTCCGGCACGGGCGCCACCCGGGAGAGCCCTACCGCCGGTCCATCGCCGGCAGATGGCCCGCGAGCAGGTCCACGATCGCCGCATGGATGTCCGTCCACACGCGCGGTGCGTCGCCACGTACTACTTCCATGCGGGTGTTACGAGTTACCGTGGCGCACCGCAAACCCGGCCGCGAACTGCATCCACGGAGCTCGGGATCCCACACACGTGACCGGAGCCATATCGCCGGTCAGCCCATTTCGTCGGTGGCCCCTGATGAAGTGGCAGGGGAAGGGAGAATCCGTCAGTCGGAGAGTGAACTCGCCTACCTTTTCAATGCATGCGGGCGTCGGTGTCGAAGAGGGACAGCTCATGCGGATGAAGGAGGTGCTGGACGATGAAAGATCGTCCGGCGACCCGCCAGAGCCCCCGCCCGCGGTTGAGGTGGGAGATGGCTTCGGTCTCCACCGAGGTCAGGCCCAGCAGGGCTGCTGCGGTGTGGAGTTGGTCGGTCTCCTGGCGGTAGATGATGCGGGTGGAGCAGTCGGCGAGCAGCCCTTCGGCCAGGGCGCGCCCGCGGGATCCGGCGTCCCCGGCGGTGAGCAGGTCGGACAGCCGGTGGATCACCATGAGGTTCGCGATGCCCAGGCCACGGCTCAGCTTCCACTGAGACTGCATGCGCTGCAGCAGGCCGGGGTGGCGCATCAGACGCCATGCCTCGTCGTAGACGATCCAGCGCCGGCCGCCGCCCGGGTCGGTTAGGGCGGATTCCATCCACGCCGAGGCGCAGGTCATCGCCAGGACCAAGGCGGTGTCGTCGCCGGAGCCGCCCAGGCGGGACAGGTCGATGGTGAGCATCGGCGAGTTGGGATCGAAGGCCACCGTGCTGGGTGCGTCGAACATGCCGGCCAGGTCGCCGTGGACCAGGCGGCGCATGGCGTGGGCCAGGTCGCGGGAGGCGTCGCCGAGGCGGCCGGACATCAGCCCGGCGGCCCGGTCGAGTTCGTTGGGGTTGTTGAGGGTGGCGGCGATGTCGCCGAGCAGCGGGGTGCGTCCGGTCGCGGCAACGCGGGTGACGACGGAGTCCAGAGCGACGTCGAGGCCGGTGTGCTCCATCGGCAGCAAGTCCCGCCCGAGCACGGTGCGGGTCAGCGAGCCGAGCAGCAGCAGCCGGCGCTTGCGGACCTCGCCCGCCCAGTCGGCTTCGGCGACGCTGTCGGGCCGCGGCGCCGCGTCCAGAGGGTTCAGCTTTCCTGGCAGACCCGGCCCGAGCGCGATCGAGGTGCCGCCCAACGCCTGTGCCACGGGCGTCCATTCGCCCTTCGGGTCACACGGAACGTAGACCCGGTAGCCGAAGGCGATCGACCGCAGCGCGAAGGACTTCGCGAGCGCCGACTTGCCCTGGCCGATCACGCCGGCCAGCAGCACGTTGGGGTTGGTGAAGCCCTCGACCTTCCCGTACAGCGCGAACGGATCGAAACAGAACGAGGCTTCGGCGTGGACGTCGCGGCCGATGTAGATGCCCTCGGCGCCCAGGCCGCCTTCAGCGAGGAACGGGTACGCCCCGGAAGCGGTGGCGGTGGTCATGCGGTGTGCGGGCAGCTTGAGCCTGTTGTTGCGGGACGATGCGGGGCCGGGCCGTCCAGCGGGCGGGAAGACGGGTGGCGGCATCTCCTGTTCCTCCACGCCGACGCCGACGCCGACGCTGGGGTGGGCGGCTGCTTCGACGCGGGCCTTCGCGGCGGCCTCGGCGAGCTGTCGGCGGGCGGCTTTGCGGGCGGCGCGGTCGGTGCCGTGCGGGGTGAACAGGGGGCTGGCGCTGGCGCGGCGTGCTCGGCGCGCGGGCCGGTGGCTCATAGCAGGGCGGCCTTCCCGTAGGCGGCGGTCTGGACGCGGTGAGGGGTCAGACGACCGGTGAGGCTGTGAACAGAATCGGCTTCAGGTAGCTCTTGCCGTCGCCGGACCAGTCCAGCTGGATGTAGCCGTCGGCGAGGTAGCGGCTGCCGGAGCCCGCCTTGTAATTGAGGGTTCCGGTCGAGTAGGAGCCGTTGCCGTGCATGCTGCTGTGTTCGAGCGCGTACTCAAGTCCGTTGTAGGCGGCGGACTTCACGACCGGGTCTGTGCCGCTGACGCTCTTCTTGGTCTGGAGCTGGAGCTTGGCGTTGTTGAAGGTGTAGGTGTTGCGGTTCTTGGCGGTGTACGGGCCGTCCCAGTACACGGTGGCGTTGGTGTAGATGTAGCCGCCGGATCGCATGGCGCAGAGCGTGACGTCGAGGTCCCAGTTGTCGGAGTCGGGTCCGTTGTAGCTCGGGTCGTCGACGCTGTGGCTGCTGGTCGTGCAGTGGTAGCTGGCGGCGGATGCCGGGGCCGCGGTGGACAGGGCGGTAGTGCCGGCGAGCGCGGCGAGTATGACGGCGGTGGAGGCAGAGCGCTTCAGGGCGCGCATTTCAGGGCCTTTCGATGGTGGGGGCTACTGGCTGCAGGTGGTGGTGTGGCCGTGCAGCGGGGTGTTGAGGTCGCTCGGGGTGGTCTTGCGCCGTACGACGTGGCCGGCGGCGAGGTGGCGCTGGCAGATGGTCAGGACGGGCGGCCCTTCGGGGAGGCGCTCGGGGTGGCAGCCGTTGTCCGTGTCTGCCGTGGGCTTGTCCGCGACGGGCAGGAGGTGGAAGGCGTCGTGCACGGAGGCGGCGGCCTGCCACAGCCGGGTGTGCGCGGTGGCGAGGTGGCGGCTGGCGGCGGGGTGCGGGGGCCGGGTGTATTCGGCGAGCTGGTCGAGCAGCTGGTGCAGCGCGGTCAGATGGGCGTGCAGCACGTCGAGATGCACGCGATCCGCGGGTGCAGCGGTGTACTGGGTGCGTGGGGTGAGAGTGCGGGCGTGGTGGCGGATGCCGGCGCTGGCGGCCCGCAGGTACGGGTACGCGTCACCGACGGGAAGGGCAGAGGTCAAAGGGGGAGAGTTCCTTCCTGCCGTGGTGGCAGGACGTCGGCGGGTGCCGGAGTGCGGGGATTACAGGGCCGTGCGGGCGAGCGGGAGGGCGCCGAGCGTGAACGCGTCGGGCTGCTGGAAGTTCAGGCGCCGCAGGTCGACCTGGGCGGTGACGGCGGCGGTCTCGATCTGCGCGCACGCGGCGTCGAGGAGGGCGTCGGTCTCGGCGGACACGGTCAGCAGTCCGGTCAGCGCGACGTCGGCGTGACCGGCGATCAGCTGGCGCTCGCGGACCTTGACGTCCGCGTACTCGACGGAGTCGGCTTCGGAGTCGACCTGTCCGCGGCGGGCGCGCTCGTTGGCGTCGGCGATGATCGCCGCCTTCTTGCGCTGCACGTCGCGCATCGCGGACTCGAGCCCTTGCGGCACGTAGATGAGGGAGAGGGTGCGGCGGACCCCGGCGGTGAACATGAGGCCGTGCAGGAATCCGGCCGAGGTTTCGGTGCGGGGCCAGTCCTCGACCCAGTAGGTGGCGTGCCGGGCGGAGTCGGTGGTAAGCCGGTCGTACTCCTCGACCTGGACCACCGGGCCGGCGGCGGCGAGGGCTGCCTCGGCACGCCCGGACTCCGACCACTGCTGCAGCGCGGACAGCGCCACCGGGTCGTAGGCGGTGCGGATGACGGCGGCGATCTCGCGCGCGGTGAGCCAGCCGGTCACCATCAGTCCGGCGCTGCGCACGGCCTGGGCGATGGCGGCGGTGGTCTGCTGCATGACGGTGAAGGCGCCGGGCAGTCCGCCTCCGGCCTGGGAGATCAAGCGCTTGGCGGCCTTGAGGTCGAGGGAGATCGCCAGGTACGTCTCGTGCGGGGCGGCGGCCGGTCCTGCGGAGGCGACCAGCTCGCTGTAGACCTGCCCGGCGACGGGAGCCTCGGGGCGGCCCTGATGGGCCCAGTGGCGGGCGAGGGCGTCGCCGCTGTCCGGGACGGTTCGTTCCAGGACCTGCACGGTGGCGATGTGTCCGGTGCGGGCGATGCCCGCCAGGGCCCGCCCCCACCCGGCCACGTTGTGGTTCTGGGCACCCGGGTCGAGGAGAGCGAAGGCCCTGCTGGAGACGCGGGCGACGGCGGTCAGGGTCTGGTGGTGCGGGTCGTGGACGGCGGCGGCGCCGTTGGCGGAGTCGCCGGGCGTGACGACGCGCAGGGAGGCAGCGGTGCCGGGCAGGTGGAGGATGCCGTCCTGGCGGGGCCGGGTGACGGGCCGGGCGAGCCAGAGAGTCTGGCCGCTGCGGCGGCGGTGCGCGTAGCGGGCCACGATGGGCGCCCAGTCGATCAGGGAGCGGCCGTGCCGGCGGATCGCGACGAGCGCGGCGACCGCCGCCCACAGCGGGGCCAGGGCGACGGCGCCGAGCAGTCCGGTGGAGATCACCGTCATCAGCAGCAGCGCCAACGTGCACGAAACGAGGACGAGTTGGGGCAGGCTCAAGCCGAGGAGGATGCCGCGGCGGGACCGGTGCGGGAACTTCACCGTGACGGGGGCGACGGAGAGATCAGTCAAGGGGCGGGTCCTGGTGGCGCGGGTGGAATCCGGGGGCGGGAGGTGGTGTGCACGTCCCGCCCCCGGGAGTCGGGCAGAGGATCAGAGGCCGGCCGGAGGCGGAGGCGGCGGTGAGGCCGCCCCGCTGGACGTGGCGTTCTGTGAGCCGGGGGACGGGGGTGCGCCCTGCGGCGGCGGGGTGGTGGTCGGCGCAGCGGACTGCCATCCGCCGCCCTGGCCGGGTGCGGCGTTTGTTCCGGATCCGCCCGGGCCGGGGCTGCCGCCCACCTGGCCGCTGGTGTCGTGGGCCACGCTCGTCGGCGCGGGCTGGACGGCCTTCTCCAGACCGGACTTGATGGCATCGCCACCGGGCGAGCCGCCCGTTCCGCTGCCCTGCGAACCTTCCTTGCCCTCTGCGCGTCCGCCGGTCGGGTTGGCGGCGACGTCGCCGGGGAAACCGCCTCCGCCAGCGGCGTCGGGCCCCCGCGGTGCGGCGCCCGCTGCGGCGGCACCACCGGTTCCGGCGGTGGCAGCAACTGCGGCGGCCTTGCGGACGCCCTTCTCGGCGTGCTGCCGGGCGAGCTGGGCGCCGGCGCCACCGGCCCGGTGAATCGATTCTCCGTCGGTGCCCTCTGCTGCCCAGTGCACGAACTTGAAGACGGCGTACGGGCACAGTAGGACCAGGATCATGATCACGATGCCTGCCATGACGTCAGCGAGGGCGGCGATGCCGTCCTTGGCTTCGGTTTTGCCCATGGCGGCGATACCGAGCACGAAGATTACGGTCATCAAAAGCTTGGAGACGACGAGAGTGGCGGTGGCTTCGATCCAGCCCTTGCGCCAGCGCCTGGCGACCTCCCAGCCGCCGCCAGCGGAGGCGAAGATCGCCAGGGTGACCATGACGAGGATGCCGACCTTGCGGACCATCATCACGCACCAGTAGAGGAAGGCGCCGATGGCGGCGCCGAGACCGGCGACGACCGCGACGAGCCAGCCCAGTCCGGACAGGCCGGCGATCTGGTTCACCTTGACGATGCGGCGCACCGCGGAGGCGATGTCCAGCTTCGCGGCTTTGAATAGGCCGTCGGAGACGGCGTCGACCACCTCGACGGCAACCGTGGTCAGGGCGATGGCGCAGAAGGCGAACAGGACGCCGGACATGGTGCCGGTGAATGCCTGAGTGAGGGCTTGTCCGTCGCGTCTGACGGCGGCCCGGACCAGCTGCGCGCAGAACGTGGCGACAAGCAGGACCAGGCCCAGCGGAAGGAGCATCTCGTAGTTGTCGCGGAACCACCCGGCGTTCAGGTCGACCTTGGTGGTGGTGTTGACCGCCTCGGCGGCCAGGTCGGCTGCAGCGGCTGCTAGTTCACCGGCGGACTTGGCCATCCAGTCGCCGATGGCCTTGCCGGGGTCCGAGGCGAAGTCGACCGCGTCGCCGACGGCGCACAGCTTGTCTGCCAGGGGGAAGTCACAGAAACCCATGGGGTGTTACTCCTCCTTTCTCATTCAGGCGCGGGTCACTGCGTGACGCTCGGGGCGATGGCGGCGAGGCGGCAGTCGTGATTGGGGCGGCACTGCACGGCGAGGGTCACGGCGCGCTCCTCGGCTCCGCCGCCGCCCTTCTTCCAGGAGATCTGCTGCTTGCCGTTGACGGTGACGACGTAGATGTACGCCTCGGTGATCGCGGACGGGTCTTCGGCCAGTGCCTGCTTGAACGCGCCGGGGTAGTGGCCCTCGGTGACCGCGGCGGTGGCGTGCTGGTCCTGGTCGGCCATCCGCGACCACAGCACCGGATCGGGAACCTGGCCGGAGACCGAGGCCCAGTCGGCGTACTTGGTCTCGGTGGTCATCCACGCGCGCATGCCCGCGAGCTGCTGATCACGGTTGGTGTCGCGGGTGTCGTAGGACCACAGCATCTGGGCCGCTGCCTTGGCGTAGGCGACCGGCTCGGCGATCTGCGCAGGCTTGGGCACCGATCCGGATCCGGAGGAAGGTTTCGGGGCGGCCTCGGTGGAGGACTGGCTGCCGGCTGGGGCGGCCGTCGCGGTGTCCGGGGCCTGGTGGCCGTTCCCGCTGCCGGTGAGCAGGGCGACGGTCCCGGCGATGGCGAGCAGGACCGCGACGACGGAGGTGATGATCGCGATGCGCCGGTTGGTCGACCAGCCCACGCCGAAGGCGGACAGCGAAGTGGAGGGGAATCGGTTGCGCATCATTGGACCTGCGACCCCAGGCCGGAGAAGAAGGCCACGATGCCGTTCGCGGCACCCAGACCGAGGGCAGCGCCGGCGGCCACGACGGCGCCCTTCTTTCCGTTGGCCTCGGCCTGGTGACCACCGGTGTGGTGACCCCAGGCCCAGACGCCGAGTGAGACGGCGAGGGCGCCGACGACGGCGATGATCCCGAACAGGTTGATGCTGTTGACGACGTTCTTCAGCACGCTCAGCCCGGGCAATCCGCCGCCCTTGGGTGAGATTCCTGGGTCGTAGGCGAGCTGGATGACGCGGTCTGCGAGAGGGACGGACATAGGTGTGGCGGGGCTCCTTGCATACGCGGGCCGGGCGAGGGCCGGCGGGAAGGGGAAGGCGGAGGGGGAGGAGCGCTCGGGGCGCGGAAGTGGCCGCGGCGGCGGCCCGCCCGGAGCGGTGCCGGGCGGGGGCGGCGTCAGATGACGCGGCGGGCGGCGAGAATCGTCCAGTCCTTGATCGGGGTGATCCGGACCGGCTTGGTGGTGCGCGGTGCCTCGATCACGAGGCCCTCGCCCATGTACATGCCGACGTGTTCGGGCCGGGCGGCGGTGCCGCGGCTGAAGAGCAGGTCACCGGGCTCAAGTTGGGCGGGCGAGACCGCCTTGCCCTCGTTGACCTGCGTGTACGTGGTGCGGGTGAGCGTGACGCCGGCATGCGCGTACGCCTGCTGCATCAGCGAGCTGCAGTCGCAGCGGCCCATGGGGTCGGGGCCGTGCGCGTTGGTGCAGGAGCCGCCCCACTGGTAGAGCGTGCCGAGCTGGTGCATCGCCCACTCGATGGCCTTGCGCGCCTTCGGGTCGGCGTCTTTGGGGATCGAGTAGCCCTTCGGGACGCTCCCCTCGGGGATGCGGCCGAAGCCGGAATCGTCCTGGCCCGGAGCGCAGCCGCTCGCGCCAGCCGACGGTTGCTCGCCCTGGTCCGCGCCCTTGCCGTCCGCGTCGTTGCCGCCGCCGGGGAAGGTCTTGGCGATGGCGTCCTGCAGCGCGGTGGCCAGGTTCTCCCACTGCGCGTACGCGTCCGGCAGGCCGGACTTCTGCACGGCTTGGGCGGCCTGGGTGATGGTCATCTGCTGCCAGCCGTCCACCTTGAGCAAGTGCTTGTAGAACTGCTCGGAGGCGTAGACCGGGTCGCGTATCTGCTGGGCGCTGCCCCAGCCCTGGGAGGGACGCTGCTGGAACAGGCCGAGGGAATCCCTGTCGCCGTAGTTGAGGTTGCGCAGCCGGCTCTCCTGCATCGCCGTGGCGAGCGCGACGATCTGTCCCCTCTTGGGGACGTCGAGCGAGAGACCGGCTGCCACGATTGTCGCCGCGTTGGGGACCTGCTCGGCGGGCAGGTCCAGGCCCTCGATGTGGACGCGTCTGCCGGACGCGCCGTCGAGGATCTTGGTGACCTGCTCGGCGACCTTGTCGGTGTCGAGGTCGGTCAGGCAGCTGCTGAAGGAGCCGCTGCGCTGCACGGCGTCGGCGGAGGAGGCCAGCATCATGCCGGTGCCGCCGAGCAGGATCGGGGAGAGGAAGACGACGCCGATGCCGGCGGCGAGCCACTTCAACCGGAGCGGATCGCTCGCCGGTCAGCGGTTTCGGGCAGGGGTGGGTAGCGAGACGTCATGAGTGTGTCCTTCGGGGTGCGGTGTCCGGCGTGCCGCGTGCGCGAGGCGTGATTGGAAGGGCGCGGCGGCCGGGGCGGGCAATCGGAGGCGGGCCGGTGCGGGCGAGTTGCCGCTCGCTCCGCGTGGCCGGGCCGTGAGCTAGGTGTGCCGGGGCAGGGGGTACCTCCGTGAGGTGAGATGGGGGAGTAGCCAGCGGCGGTGTGCGCCGGGCGGTTCAAAAACAGTAGGCGCAGATCGGCGGTTGACCAAAAAGTCGGCGTGAGGTGCCGGAATCCGACACCTCAGCAACGCATTTCTTGGTCGTCGGCGGATTCGCCTCTACAGTTTTTGGACTCCCCTCGCCCTCCTCGGTCTGCGGCCCTGGGCTTCTGCATGCCCACTTCCGGCCCGCGAGGACTCCTGTGAGGCGGTGAGTTCCCTCCGCGATTCCGCACCCGAATAGGGGTTCCTCTTTGCCTTTTTCCCTGCACCAGGGCGACGCCCTCAGTGTCCTCGCCGGCCTTCCGGACGACTGCGTCGACTCCGTCATTACCGATCCGCCGTACAACAGCGGGGGCCGGACCGCGAAGGAGCGCACCACCCGCTCCGCGAAGCAGAAGTACACCTCCGCCGACGCCCAGCACGCCCTGCCGGACTTCACCGGCGAGAACATGGATCAAAGGTCGTACGGGTTCTGGCTGACGCAGATCATGACCGAAGCTCACCGCCTTACGAAGACCGGCGGCACGGCCCTGCTCTTCACCGACTGGCGCCAACTGCCCACCACGACGGACGCGATCCAGGCGGCCGGCTGGCTGTGGCGCGGGGTGCTGGCGTGGCACAAGCCGCAGGCCAGGCCGCAAAAGGGCCGGTTCACCCAGAACTGTGAATTCATCGTCTGGGCCTCGAAGGGAGCGATCGACGGCTCCCGCAACCCGGTCTATTTGCCCGGCTTGTACTCGGCCTCGCAGCCCTCGGGAGCGAAGCGCCAGCACATCACGCAAAAGCCTGTCGAGGTGATGCGCGAGCTGGTCAAGATCAGCCCCGAGGGCGGCACGGTGCTCGACTTCTGTGCCGGCTCCGGCTCCACGGGCGTCGCCGCCCTGCTGGAAGGCCGGGACTTCATCGGCGTGGAGAAGACCGAGCACTACGCCTCGATTGCGGCCGACCGGCTCACCGAGACGATCCGCGAGACCCTCACGCAAGACGACGTGATTCTCACCGCCTGAACCGCGAACGCGCTCCACGTTGAGGCGGTCGACGCCCTAGGCGGCGATCCGGCCAAGCGGACCTTTCTCTCGCTGCCCGGTCCGCGCGTCGCCGCTTCCGTCTTTCTCTCATTCCCCGTCTCGTAGGAGGCCGATCTTTTTCATGCCCGAACCCATAAAACCCCCTGACGGTGGGGAGTTGGAGCCGGTTCGCATTCCGGATCCGCAGCTGGAGGGAATCGAGGCGAGCGTCCGACGGCTCATGGAGCAGTCGGCGCAACAGGCGCAGCAACTCGACCACCTCGCGTCCGCCCCGCCACCGAGCGGATCGCCGTTCGCCGCGTTCGGCATGCCGGGACTCGGCGGGCCTGCTACCGCGGCTCCGCCGGAACCCCGCCCGATCCTGGAACTCGACGGGGAGGAAAGGGAGGACGAACTCGACGCTCTGTCGGACTGGGTCGACGACTTCCTCCTCCCGGTCTACGGGGCGGAGGTCACCACAGCGGCGCCCTGGTGCCTGCAGTGGCAGGAGCACGACGATGTCGTGGCCTGGCTCCACGCCCTGTGGCTCGCGTACCAGCAGCACAAGGACCCCGAGGCCGGATTGAGCGGCCTGTTCGTGTGGCACCGGGACTTCCTCACCCACGCCGTTGCGGCGATCCGCGCACCGGGCGGGCCGCTGTCGGCGTGCATGACCTCTCCTGATCGGCCCGCGCACCGTCTTCTGCCCGGCCCGCCGCCGTCCGTGCGCACGGAGACGGCGTCCACGGCGCAGGCCGCCGGGACCGAGGAGCCGGACGAGCAGGCGTCGTGACCGCGGGAGTGGGACAGCCCGCCTTCGGACTGAGCTTCGACCCCCGCGCGCTGACCGATCTCCTCCAGGCCCCCGGCGATATCCGCGACCTCGCCCTCGCCTACCTGCAGGAAGTCGTGAACGCGCAGCGCTTCGGGCTACGCCTCGACGGTGACCTGGAGGGCTATCGCAAGCTGTTCGTGGACTCCCGGAAGGACTGGCGCGTCGTCTACGGCGTCCGCCCTGCGCCCGCAGAGTCCGCACATCCGAAGGAGATTCACGTCGTCGCGGTCCGGCCTCGTGCGGGCAATGACGTCTACGACGAGGTCGGCCGCCGCCTGGGAATGACCCGCCGGCCGCTGAGCGCCCGCACTCACGCGGCCCGCTCCCGCTCCCCGCAGCTGACCAGCCGTGCCCCCGCGCCTCGGCCCGGTCCACCGTCCAATGCACTGCCGGGTCTGCCTCGTCCCGCCCAGAACCCCGCGCACCATCACACCCGCTGAACACGGAGCGTCGCCTATGCCCCCTGATCCCGCGCCGACATCAGCCCGGCGTGCGGTCTCCCCGCTCGACCACCGCATCGAAGCCGTCACCGGCCACGACATCGACACCCTGTGGGCCTACCGCGACCGCGGCGTCCTCGACCAGCCCCATGCCCACCTGGTTGACCAACATCGGGAGTTGGCCAAGGCCCAGACCGGCGTCACCTTCTACCTCCGCCTCCTGGGCCGCCTTTCCAGCGGCGAGTTCGACGTCGATGACGCCCTGTTCACACGAATCGACCGCACCGTGGACCAGCTGGAGGACGCCGCCGGCGCGCGGGACGCCGCCGCCCGGAACGTGCTCGCCGCCCTGGAGCCCATTGAGGCCGCCGCGGCGGCCTCAATGCCCGGCGCGAAGCCGCTCTCGACGGACGACCAGGCTGCGCTGCTCGCTATCGCCGGCGGCGCCAAGCTCTACGAACACCTGCTGACCGGCCGGCTGTCCGTCACCGCTGCCTCCGGCACCCGCATCCCGCACGCCAAGCTGCGCAGGCTGGAGGACGCCGGCCTGGTCGTCCGGGACACCAGCCACCCCATGCACGCCGGGCAGCCGGTCACCCTCACCGACGCCGGACGCGCCGCGCTGCTCGCCACCCGACGCACGCCCACGACCCAGGCGCCGAAGCTCCCGGCCCCGTCCGGCACGTCGCCGTACCCGGCACAGCATCGCTGAACTCCATCGAAAGGCCCTTGTTGTCTCCCACCGAACCGGCACCGGCTCGGAAGGCCATCCCCCAAGTCGACTTCGACCTGGACGACTTCGACGCCGACGAGGAGATGTACCTCGACTTCTACCGCCAGGTCGCCGTCAACGAGGACATGCTCGTCCCCATCGCCGAACACCACACCCCCGACGGCGCGCACAGCTACTACGCCCTGTTCGACCGCACCGCCACCTACGGGCACCCAGGCATGCCGCAGTACGTCGCCGTGCACCTGAAGCGGGACCGGGAGAAGGCGACGTTCGACTTCGAGCAGGCCCTGCTGCCGCTGCCCGCGATGGCGCAGTCCTGGCTCATCCACCGCGGCTGCCCGCCCGACGCCATCGGCCTCAACCCCGAGCTGGGCCCGCCGCCGGCGGACGAGGCGACGCGAGCGCTGGAGCGACGCCTCGCGGGCGACGGCGACCACTACGCCATGGGCTACTCCTACACCAGCGACGACCCGGACGACAGGGTCACCGTTGTCGCCCTGCGCGCCCTGGGCGAGCGAGCCCCCTCCCCGTTCCGCGTCGTGGTCGAGGAAGTCGACACCGACGCCTGGAGCCACACCCTGCGCGAGGGCGGCTTCGACACGGTCGGCGAGGCCCTGCAGTGGTGCGACGACCGGCTCACCGGCGAGGCTGGCCCCCTGCCGCCGGTCCGCCCGGCAGCCGCAGCCAGCCGCCCGACCACCCTGCCGAAGGCCCCTGCTCCGCGCTCTCCCGGCCGCTCCCGCTGAACGCCTGAGTCGACCGGGCGCGGCGCAACATAGCCGACGATCGCCGGTTAGCCAAACCGGCGATTCTCCGGACTCTTATACAGCCGCCGGGACAACCCCGCGGCGCCCATCCACGCAATCCCTATGCCTTCCCGGAGGTTTCTTCCGCATGCGCTCCACCCGAATTGCTATATCCGCAGCGATGCTCGGTGCACTCGCACTCCCGTTCCTGTCCACTGCGCCCGTGAGCGCGGCCCCCGCCGCTGCCACCTCGGTGGTTACCCCCTGCCCGGACCTGCCGCCGCTGCCGTACAAGGTCCACGCATCCGCCGTGACCATCCGCTCCAAGGCCAGCTCGAAGTCCACCGCGGTCGGAGTGCTCTACAAGAGCCACAAGTTCACGGTGCACAAGAAGAGCGGCAACTGGCTCTACATCACCGACCGGACCACGGGCGTCAAGGGCTGGGTCTCCGGCACCTACGTCTACCGCGACACCCGAATGTGCCTGAG
The DNA here is from genome assembly GCF_042657965.1 of Streptomyces coerulescens. Classification (NCBI taxonomy): domain Bacteria; kingdom Bacillati; phylum Actinomycetota; class Actinomycetes; order Kitasatosporales; family Streptomycetaceae; genus Streptomyces; species Streptomyces coerulescens. The sequence continues at coordinate 98,282 of NZ_JBHSKM010000028.1, read as the reverse complement.
CTGACAGCAAATCAGCAGGTCTCCATAAGCGGCTGAGCCGCCGGGTACGGCGGCCCCACACATTCCTTAGGCATCGGCCTTTCCAGAACAGGAGTTTCCTTTTGCTCGACGGCATATCCGATGACGCTGAGGATGTCGTGGGCGTGCTCACCGAACGGATCGAAGCGCGCTTCTCCATGGACATGGACCAGTTGAAGGCCGCGGTCGCCGCCGCGCCGGCCGCGAATCCGGACGCCACCGAGGTCGTGAAGTGGCACGGCCTTCTCTTCGAGGCCCAGTTGGTGCTCGACCACGCGGAGGACGACCTCCTCGCCGCGCTGGAAACCCAGCCCAGCGAGGTCGACGACCCGACGATGAGCCTCGCCCACCGCGTGAACGCGGCCGTCACCGCACGCGACGGCAGGGCCATGGTCGTGCGATGGCTCCTCGACCCGGACGCTCCGGGCAAGAAGGACCTCGCCGCTGAACGGCTCGCCCGCCTTCGTCCCCGAACCGGGCCTGCGGTGCAGACCAGCGCTCCCCACCGACCCGCGGGTACACCCGCGCCGACGTCGGCAGGGCGGGCGGGAAGGCCCGTCCGATGAGCCGGGCCAAGGCCAGCACCGTGGACGCCGAGCTGCAGAAGGTCTTCGGGAACCCGGTTCCCGAGCTGCACGAGGCGGCTGCCGGACCCGGCGCCTCACCGGCGCTCGTCCGTGCCCTGGAGCTGCGCTCCTTCCTGGCTCTGACCGAGGAGCAGGTCGCCCGCGTCCGTGACCGCGTGCACGCGGACATGGATCCAGGCCGCGACATGGGCGAGCTGTCGGCGGACAAGCTCCGCTTCGACGCGCAGTGGCTGGAGGCGGCGCTCGATGCCCGCGACGGCTACCGCGCTGCACTCGGCGAGCTGCTGCGCACCATGCCTGCGCCCGACCGGAGGCCCCGTCCTGTCCGCACGACGCAGCTCAGGGCCACCGCAACCCTGCCCCCGTCCGCCGCCCCAGCACCCACACGTGCTGGGGCGGCCCGGGCCCGCCGACCGTGAAAGCGACCGCTTGCCCCACCTCACGTCCACCGAGATAGCCGGACGGATCGAGGACCTGTACGGCGCGACGCTTGCCGACCTCGAAGCCCACGCCCAGGACCAGCCGCCCGGCATGCTCTCCGCCCTGCTCGGCATGCACGACGACCTCACTCTCGCCGAGCGCAGCATCGACGTGCACCGCGACCAACTCGCCCGGCTCATCCACCCCGAGCGGCAGATCGGCCGGCACGAGGTCTCCCACCTTCTCGACGGCTCCCGCCGGCTCGCCGAGGCCGTCGCAGTCCGCGACGTCCAGGCCAAGTCGGTCTTGGCCGTTCTGCGGAGCCTGGCTCGCGTCCCGGCCCCGGCGCCCTCCGCGCCGGCTCCCTCGCCGCCCCTGCCGGCTCTGCCCCTTCTGGCTCAGAGCACGGCGCACAGCCGCTGACCGCAGGCGATTTCCCTCATCTCACCCAGGAGTTCCTCCCTTGGCCATCACTGCTCTGCCCCCTGACACCGACGCTGACATCGCCAGGGTCACCGAGGCCCTCGCCATGATCACCCCGCGCTGGAACGTGAGGATCCTGCTGGCACTCTCCGGCCCGCCGCTGCGTTACAGCGAGCTGGCGGCCAAGGTGTCGTGGCTGCAGAACGGCCAGCTCCACCCCAGGCTCAAGGCGCTGTGCGACGCCGGTCTTGTCGAGCGCACCGAACACACCGCACGGCATGTGACCTACGGCCACACCGAGCGTGGCGCAGCCCTGCTGCAGGTCCTGCCGGTGATCGTCACCTGGGCCGAGGAGCATCTGGAGAAGGCGGACCGCCCGCTGCCCGCGATTGAGCAGATCGAGGACAGCCTCACCCTGCTCACCCGTCGGCACGCCGCCGCCATCCTGTGGGTGCTCAAGTCCCGCCAGGAGGTCAGCGGCCGGGCCCTGGCCCGGATCGTGATGCCTCGCAGCGACTGGACCAACGTGTACCCGCCGCTGCGGCAGCTCGTCGCCGACGGCCTGGTCGACACCGACGGCATCGGCCAGCCCTACCGGCTGTCTGCAGCGGGCGACGGACTTGGCCCCGTTCTGGGTGCACTGTCCGCGTGGTCCGCCGGGCAGCCCCTCAACACCGCGGCCCAGCACCCGGTCTGGGGGCACCCGCAGGCGAGGCTCGCGCCGAGGCCGTGGGTCAGCAGCCCGCCCCGGCCTGCCCCCGCGGTGCTCCCGCAGGCCCGGACGGGTGAGTCCTCTCCGGCGTGGCACAACCGCGATCTCTTCTCCCATGCCGCGACCGCCCGCCCGAAGGCGGCCCTCCAGGCGGGAGGTCCGCGCCGATGACCGCCCTCTTCACCCCTGCCGCAGTACGCAACGCCGTCGAGCTGCTGGCGTCGCGTTCCTTGATCCGCCTTGTCACCGAGATCGACGACAACGGGGCGATACAGCCGCGACGGCTGGCCGACACCCTTCCCGACCTTTCATCGCACCAACTGCGCCGCGCTACCGAGGTGGCCCGCGCCCACGGCCTCGTCCGTCTCGCGCCCGGCGCAGGTCTGGAACTCACCGCGTCGGGCTCACAGTTGGCCGACCTGTACGACGCGGCTGCGCGCTGGGCCCGACGCCACACCTACCCGGCCCCGGTCTGCGAGTTCAGCACTCGCATCCGCCACGTCCTCAGCCTTCTGGCGCCCTCGCTCGCTTCCGAGCGCACCGACGGCTTCGCCGGGCCGTCCGCCGCGCGCCTGCCCAGCACCGAGGCCGAGGCGGGCCTTGCCCGTCCCCGGGCCCTGCTGATCCCGTGGCTGGCCAGCAACCCCCACGTCGCAGGGGTGTCCGAGCCCGAGCCGGCCGCGTGAGCGCAGCGGTCACACCTCGGCAGGCACGCCACACCGACGGACTGCTGCGCAGCATCTACTTGCCGCGCACGGCGGACGCCCTCGCGTTTGCCATGTCCACTTACGGCATCCCGCTGCTGGTCCTGGCGACTACGCGCTCCGCCGCGTTGACGGGAGCGGCGTTCGCTTTGGAGTGGATCCCGCGGCTGGCGGCGTTCGGGTGGGCCGGATCGGTCGTCGACCGGCGCGGGGCGGCCGTCGTCTTCCACCTCGCCTCCCTGGGCCGCGCGCTGGCCCTCGCCGCTGGCGCGGTCCTGCTCCACCTCCACCCGTCCGGCATCGTGGCGGGCGCGACCGTGATGGTGCTCGCGGCGACGACCGGCGTGCTCACCGAGTTCAGCTACATCGCGGCCGAGACCGCGGGCGCCGCCGCCGGCCGGCGAGCGGGAGCGCGGGCCCACCGTGTCCAGGCTGTCCTGCTCGGCATCGACCAGACCGCGATCCTGGCCGGCCCGGCCCTCGCAGGGGTGCTTCTGCTTGCTGGGCCGGCGCCGATGCTCGCGGTGATCACGGTGCTTTCGCTTCTCGCCGCGCTGCTCGCCCTGCGCACGCCACCCTCGCCCGTCGCCCCGGCCCGCGCGCCTAAGGGACAGTCCGGTGCCGGACTTCTCGCTGGGTGGCGCACCATCCGCTCCTTGCCCGCGCTCGGCTGGCTCGTGACCGGGCTGACCCTGTCCAACCTGGCCACCGGGCTCCTCCAAGCGGCCGGCCCGGTGATCGTCGTTGAGCACTTCGGGCAGTCCACCACCGCTGTCGGCCTGGTCTGGTCCGCCGCTGCAGCGGCCACCCTCTTGGCCGTCACCATTTGCCGGTTCGCGCTTGACCGCCTGGGCCTGTGGCCGGTCGGCGCCGCCTGCGCGATCCTCGCCTCGCTGGCCTGTCTCGCCGCGGCCCAGGCCCCCGGCTACCTGTCCTACCTGGTCCTGGTCGCGGTCCTCATGGCGGCCGACGGCGGCATGACGGTCGTCCTGCGCACCCTGCGCTCCCGCCTGATTCCACCGGAGCAGTTCGGCAGCACCCTGTCGGCGACCATCCTCATTCTCCTGCTGCCCTTCCCCATCGCCGGCGTACTCACCGCGCTCACCCCACCCGCTGCGCTGGGCCACGTCATCACCACTTGCGCCGCCCTGCAGGCCCTCGGCCTGTTCTGCGCCTTCGCCCGCTTGCGCACCGATCCCGCCCTGCGCACCTGACCCTGCTGCACCCCCAGCCTGTGGAGAACCTCATGCCCACTGCCGTCCTCGGGACGAACCGCGCGAGCGGTCGCACCATCACTGAGCAGTTCCACGCCTTCGACGCGCACAACCCGCACGTCTACCGCGCGCTGGAATGCATGGCCGCCCGCCGCCTGGCCGCCGGCGCCACGCGGGTCAGCCTCAAGGACCTGTTCGAAGAACTGCGCCGCCAACTCCCGTACGGGATCGCCGGGCTGAACAACAACTTCACCGCCCTCTACGCCCGCCGCCCGATCGATCACCACCCCCACTGGGCGAGCGTGTTCGAGCTGCGCCGCCGCCGTGCCGCCTGAAATCCCCCTCTCTCGTCTCTCGCCCTGCCGTCCACCGATACGGAGAACCTCCTTTCTTGTCCGCTCGTGCCGGTAACCCCGGCTATCAGGGGCTGCTCAATGCCTGCTCGGCCGCTGTCCTTCGCTGCGCCCCGGGCACCGAATCACGGGCCCGCGCGGTCTCGCACAACGCTCTGAGGACCTGGATGCCTCGTTCAGCGCGTTCGTTCGCGGGGATGTTCGCCGGTCAACTGCCGAAGCGGGCTGTGTACGGCGGCGTGCTGGCCGCCGCATACCTGGCCACGGTCCCCGCGGCGAATCTGCTCACCGCCCATGCCGGCGTGGTCCCGGTCGGGCTCGGCATGATGGCTCCGGCCGGTGTCTACCTGGGCGGCCTGGCGCTGGTCCTGCGTGACCTGACCCGAGAAGTACTCGGCCCCCGCGCGGTGCTGGCGGCGATTGCGGCGGGCGGTGCCGTGTCGTGGCTGCTTGCGGAGCCGCGTCTGGCGCTGGCTTCGGTGGCCGCGTTCGTGCTGTCGGAACTGCTCGACGCGGCCGTCTATGAGCCCCTTAGGCGTCGCGGCCGGATGGTGGCGGTGGCCGTCAGCAACACCGTCGGCGCGTTCGCCGACTCGGTGATCTTCTTGTCGCTCGCCTTCGGTTCGCTCGCCTTCCTGCCGGGCCAACTGCTCGGCAAGACGCTGATGACCCTCGCCGCCCTCACTGTGATCGCGGTCGTGCGGCGCCGTCGCCAGGCGGTGACCGCGTAGCCGCCACCGCGGCGGTCGGCGTGGCAGCGGGGCCGACGTTCTACCTCGGCACCCACATGGTGAACTGGCTCGCCGACAGCGACATCCCGTTGTTCATATCCCGCAACCGGCTCAAGAAGCGCAAGACCTTCCCACGCGCCCGCACCGCGTGGGCGCTGGACTCCGGCGGCTTCACCGAGCTCCAGCGCCACGGCCGATGGACCGTCTCCGCCGCCGAGTACGCCGCCGAGGTACGCAGATACGCCGAGTCGATCGGCCGCATGGCATGGGCGGCTCCGCAGGACTGGATGTGCGAACCCTGGGTGATCTTCGGCAAACGTGACGGACCTGCTGCAAGCCCTGGCTGGTTCCACGGCACCCGTATCGCCCGCGGCCTTTTCGTACGGCGAGCCGGAGCAGGACCTGGACGCGGCCATCGCCCTTCACCAGCGCTACACGGTGGCCAACCTGATCGAGCTGCGCACCATCGCCCCGGACCTGCCGTTCATCCCGGTCCTCCAAGGCTGGGAGCTGCGCCACTACCTTCACTGCGCGCAGCTGTACGCCGACGCGGGCATCGACCTCGCGGCCGAGCCCGTCGTCGGGATCGGGTCCGTCTGCCGGCGGCAGGCCACCGACGAGATCGCCTTGATCGTCCGTGAATTCGCCCGCCGGGGCCTGCGCCTGCACGGCTTCGGAGTCAAGACCGCAGGTCTCGGCGCCTACGCCGACGCCCTGGTCTCCGCCGACTCGATGGCCTGGTCCATGGGCGCGCGCCGCGCGGACCCGCTGCCCGGCCACACCCCCAAGAGCTGCGCCAACTGCTGGGACTGGGCCAGCCGCTGGTACCAGCGCGTCACCGCCCAGCTGCCCTAGATCCGCCCCAGACCCGTACCGCACGCCTTTATGGAGGACCAACTCCCGGATGCCGCACCCCAATCCCTCGCACGACGCGACCTCCCGTCCGCCCCGTGATTCCTCGGATTCGCCGGTCGTTCTGGTCGTTGCCGCGGCCGACATGGAGGCCGAGGGCTATCGCCGCCACTGCTTTGAATCCGTCGCCGCCGCCTACGACATCGTCCTCATCACCGGCGAAGAACCGTCGTGGCAGCTGCCGTACATCCGCGACTGCGTGGTCGTCGCCGACCCCACCGACCACGCCGCGCTGAACGCCGCCGGCCAGTCCCTGGCCGAACGCCACCGCCTTACCGGGGTGGTCACCTGGACCGAGTGGTACCTCGTCCCCGTCGCCCGACTCGCCCGCCGGCTCGGCCTGCCCACCACCACCCCGGAGGCCCTGCGCGCGTGCCGCAACAAGGCCGCCGCACGGGCCCTGTTCGCCCGCCACGGCGTCTCCTCGGCGACCTCAGTGAGCGTCCGCGACGTCCAGGAGGCGTACACGGCCGCCGGGCGGATCGGCTACCCGGTCGTCCTCAAGCCCGCCGCACACGCAGGCAGCATCGGCGTCACCCGGGCCAGTAACCCCGGCGAACTGGATACCGCGTACGCCGTCGCCGAACGTGCAGCGGGGCACGGCGCGCAGAACACCGACGTCCTGGTCGAGGAGTACCTCGACGGACCGGAGGTGAGCGTCGAGTGCGCCACCTACCAGGGACGGACCACGGTCGTCGCCGTCACCCGCAAGACCCTCGGCCTTCCCCCAGGCTTCGAGGAGACCGCGCACTGCGTGGACGCGGCCGATCCGCTCCTGGCCACCGTGGCCCCGGCCGCCGAGGCAGCTGTCGCCGCGCTGGGGATCACGGACGGGATCAGCAATGTCGAGATGCGCCTGGTCGACGGGCGCCCACGGCTGATCGAGGTCAACGCCCGCCTCGCCGGCGACCTGATCGGCCACCTCGTGCACCTCGCCACCGGCGTCGACCTCGCCCGCGCCGCCGCGGACATAGCCTGCGGACACGCCCCCGACCTGGCCCCGACACACCAGCGCGCGGCGGCCATCCGGTTCGTCTACCCCGCCTACTCCGGGCTGCTCACCGCCTGCCGACTCACCGCCCCATTCGCCGAACAGGCCCAGGGCCTGGAACAGGCCCGGTTCCAGCGGCAGGTAGGAGAGCAGGTGGTGCTGCCGCAGGACGGCGGTGATCTGTTCACCGCACGCATCGGCTACCTGATCACCACCGGTCCGTCCGCCGCCCTCGCCCAGGCGCGCCTGCAGGAGGCGTACCGCAACCTCGAAGTCCAGGTTGCCCCGGCATCGCAGCTGGATGCGGTGGGGGAGGCCGGTGCCGCGTGAGCGGACCTGCCGCGCCCGAGCTGATGCGCAGCCACCGCCTGCTGACCGGCTACTACACCGGTCTCGGCCTGGCGATGGCCGTATGGGGAGCCCGCCTGCCCGCCGTCCAACAAGCCGCCGGGCTGAGTACCGCAGGTCTTTCCCTCGTCCTGCTGGCCGCCGCGCTCGGTATGGTCGCCGGCCTCCAGACCGCCGGACGCCTCGCCCACCCGGCCCGGCTCCCCGCCCTGGTGACCGGCGGCGCGATCGGATTCGCTGCCTGCCTGGCCGCCCTCGGACCCTGCGACAGCCTCGCCACACTGCTCGCGGTGGCGCTCTTCTTCGGGGTCGCGCACGGCGTGCTCGACGTGGGCATCAACTCTGCCGCAGTCCGCTGCCAGGACGCCGTCGGACGGCCCATCATGGGCGCCTTCCACGCGAGTTACAGCATCGGCGCCCTCCTGGGCGCCGCGCTCGCCGCGGGCAGCACCCACATCTCGTACACCCTCTTGTTCGTCGCCGTCGGCATTGTGGCCGGGGCAGCAGCCTGCGCGGCGGCCCGGGCAAGCCGATGCCTGGTCACTGCCGCGCCGGAACCCGACCCGGATCCCGGCCGACCGGTCCCTCAGTCGAGCGGAGGTCTGTCCCGGGGCCGGTTGTGGCTGCTGGGCGCGCTGGCAGCCGCAATCCTGCTGGGGGAGGGGGCCGCCGCCGACTGGGCCGCCGTCCACCTGCACGGCCTCGGCGCCCCGGCCGCGGTCAGCGCAGCGGCCTTCGCCCTGTACAGCGGGGCCATGGCCACCGGACGCCTCGCCGCAGACCGGCTCACCGCCCGCTACGGCGCCCCCGCCGTCGTCCGCACCGGTGCCGCCCTGGCCGCCCTCGGGCTCGCCACCGGCCTGGCCGACTCCACCATCGCCTTCGCGCTGGCCGGGTGGACCGTCTTCGGCCTGGGCCTGTCCGTCGCGGTCCCCAGCCTGATCACCGCCGCCGGTCCCGGCGGCCCCCGCGCGGTCGCCCACGTCTCCGTCACCGGCTACGTGGGCCTGCTCGCCGGCCCCACCCTCATTGGCGCACTCGCCACCCTCACCTCCCTGACGACCGCGCTGCTGCTGCCCGCCCTCCTCGCCGCCGCCGTAGCCGTCCTGTCCCGCAAAGCTCTGGAGAACCCCGCCTCTTGACCACCCCCGCCATGTCCCCCACCGCCGCGCACGCTGTGATCATCGATTACAACGGCGTGATCGGCCGGCAACCTAGCGCACTCATGTGGAGGCGCCTCGCGACCCTCGCCGAATGGCCCCCCGACCAACTCGACTCCTTTGGGGACGCGTTCTGGGCACCTCGGGAGGCGTACAACGCCGGAGAACTGAGCGACCTCGCGTACTGGGCCGAGGTCCTCGGCCACCACCCCAGCCCGCGCTGGCTGCGCACCCTGCGCACCGCGGACACCGCGATGTGGATCCGCACCGACCCCGACGTCCTCGCCATCCTGTCCCGCGCCCGCGCAGCCGGACTGCCCATGGTGCTGCTCTCCAGCGCCCCGCACTTCCTCGCCGACGTCCTCGACGCGACCGACTGGCGGCGCGAACTGATGACCGACGCCGTGTACTCGGCACGGAAGTGTTCTTCACGTTCGGTATGTCTCATGAGACATCGGCGAAGGAGAAGCCTCCCAGCTCGGACTTCTACGACACTCGATGAGTCAGCGCAGATCGAGGAAGCGGCGCTGAGACACCGGCGCCCGGTACTACTCCCTCTGTTGGAAAGGCACGAGCTGAGCTCCTGAGGTGCCCTGGTGTACCGCTGGACGAGCTCAGCTGGACGGCCCATGAGGCGGCCCGACCGAAGCCGAGACTAGAAGACGGCACGACTGGCAGCTCTGCTGCTGCCGACACGCCGCTGCACATGACCCAGCTGACGTGCATGCGTCACGAGGGCTGGTACAGCGAGGGCGACTCCACGAACTCCTGGAGCGTCTCCATCGCGAAGGTCGCACCGCGCAGTGCCGTCTTGTTGACTCCGAACGGCGTCTTGCAGTCGAGACAGGGACCCGCTGGGGCGTCTCCTGTGGGCTGCCGTCGCTCGTTCGCCGCCCGGACGAGATTTCTGCCTCCGCACACCGGGTGAATCAAATACTCAATACACCGTTTTGTGGACAATTTTCGATGCGCCATCTTGCGACAAACTCTTCGTGACGCTTTGCTGGGAGCATGCCGCAGCGGTCCTTCTCACCCCAAGCGCTGACGTACTTGCGCTCGATGAGGGGGTTGCGGGTGGATGAGCTGGCGTGTGCAGTCGGAGTCACCGAAAGGGCTGTTCAGCACTGGGAAGCGGGGACGCATGTCCCTGCTGGCCGGGCCTTTGGGAAGCTTCTTCGGGCTCTGGAGTGCGATGCCCAGGACCTGTTCGCGGGAGAGCGGGGCAGGGAAACCCTCGCCGAGTTGCGGCGTGACGCAGGGCTGAGCGCAACCGAGGCGTGCCGGGCGATCACCCGAAGGGTTGGGGGTGCCGCGTTCCACCCCGAGCGGCGCAAGCTCAGGGAACTGGAGCGGGGGCAGGTCGTCCGGAGCCGGATGTGGGGGACGCCCGAGGGCGCCGGACGTCTTGTCCGCATTCTGGCCGAGGTGTACGGCGTGCCTGAGCGTGTGGTCATGGATGCCTGGCGCCGTACGCGTCCCGACGACGTCGTCCCTCTCCTGGCGGAACGGGCCACCCGGGAACCGGGGGCCGCTGTAGAGCAGGTGTGGGGCGCTCTCAACGGGCGGCAGCGCACCTATCTGACGTGTATCTTCCGGCAGGATCAGGAGGCCGAGGAGGACCAGCGGCGCCGCAGGTTTCTGGGCGGTACAGGGCGCAAGTCCGTCGAATGGCGGCGAATGGATCTGGCCCTTTACGCCCCGCCGGAGCTGGTCGGACGCACCCGGATACAGGGCAGACTGCGCGAGGAGGGTGTCCACGATCCCGGGGCAGGCTCCTCGGTCGCCGCCCTGGAGCGGCGGGGCCTGGTAGTGACCTACCGGGACCGCGTCCACGTCCAGGGGCTGGGTGAGGTGAGGCGAACCCGGGTGGAACTGACACGCCGTGGGCGGGCGGTGGCACGCCGAGGTCTCGGCGTCGTCCGGGAGAAAGGGCCGCCGCCTTCCCTGATGTCCCGGTGGCTGTGGTGCATCCTCGTGCGTGTCGCTCTGGCAGGAAGCGAGGGTGTGGACGGCTCGCTAGCCGGCCGGGGACCGCACTTCCTGGCGGTGGGGCGGAGCCCGGGTGGGAAGTCCCCGTCGCGGGGTTTCATCGAACTGCGGCATCCGGACGGCGCCGGGCATGGTCCGTACCGGTGGTTCGTGACCGAGTCGGGTCTTCGTCATATCCGCGATCACCACGCTGCCTACCGGGAGTTGTATCCGGACATCGACACCGGTCATATCGTCCTCTCCCACACGGTTGCATCCGACGGGTCCCAACCGGCCTAGCGTGGGCGGCTGGTGACGCCGTGGGGTTGTTGTGCCCGCCGGTGCAAAATTTTGCTTTGCGCATGATTGGACCGGTAGTTGTCTTAGAGTGTCGAAGGTGACCGAGGAGCATGACGCCGGGGGCGGCACGCGGGAACGTCTGGTGGGGCCCGGGCTGGATGCGACGCAGGCGTTCGCCGTCTGCGGGGACGCACTGACGAACACGAAGTTGGACGGCGCCGAGCGGCTGGCGCAGATCATGGAAGCACAGGGGCTGCTCATGGCCGCCGCCGGTCCCGGGCATCCTGTCCGTTTCGAGGATCTGCTGGACCGGCTCAGCGGGGAGATGGCCGGCAGTCTGGAGGGGCTGATGCCCGGCTGGGCGTCGCCACCCGGGCTCGACGCCCTGCGGTTTCTCGACAAGGACGGCTTCACCACGGAGGACGCCTTCGACTACCGGTATGAGGTGGTCCAGGTCATCCGGGCCGCCAGGAAAGTCGGCCGTCTGCGCGGCCGGGTGACGCTCTCCGACCTGCAGGGCGAGTACAAGCAGGAGACGGTGTACGCCAGCCTCAAGGGCAACTACTACCACGTGCACCGCGAGAACCTGGTCCGGCATCCGGCGGTGACCATCGAGGATCTACGCAAGCTCCGGCTGCCGCCCCCGGCGCTGGACTTCTTCGAGGACATCCCGACGTACATGACCCACCAGGGGTACTGGTTCCGCTGCCCTGCCTGCGCCTGGCCGATGAAAATCACGGTGGAGGGGCAGGGCGGCACGGCGAGGGGCAGTGTGCAGTGCCTCTACCCCTGGCACGCGGAGACCGGGGCGTCCTACATTTTCACACCGGTCCGCGGGCAGATCCCCGAACTCGACCAGGCGGTCGAGGTACGCACGCCGTCCGCGCTTCACCGGGCCCTGTACACCGGCGCCGTGCCGGGAGTTCCGCAGGCCCTTCCCGTCGCGGGCTACAAGGCGCTGGCCCGGGACGTGTGGCGGTACACCACCGTCCCCGGGCTTCCCGAGGTCCGGCTGTACGAGGTCCTGGCCGAACGTCTGGCGGACAGTGGCGTCCAGGTGAAGCTGTGGCCCGACAACGACGTCTACGACCTTCAAGTCACGCGCGGGCAGGGGCGCGGGCAGGAGGTGCTGTTCACGGTGGACTTCAAGGACTACCGCTGGTCGAACCAGCTGGTGGGCAAGCTGCGTGCAGACGGCGGGGACAAGGGCCGGGCTGGCTGGATCGTCGTGCCCGACCACCGGGCGAGCCAGATCCCGCAGCTGACGGACGAGTGCCGCCGGCATGGCATGCGCGCCGCGACCGCGACGGACTTCCTGGAGCGGGTGGTGCGCACGGTACGGGAGGGCGGGGCCGGTGAGTGACCAACTCGCGGCGGAGGAAGCCGGCATGCTGGGGGCGCTCGCCCTGGCTGGGCATTTCTTCCCCCGGACCGGGGACGACGGCAGGATCACGGCCACCTTCACGGACGCCGCGTACTTCGCCCACCGCAAGCCCCAGGCATGGCAGGGCTGGGGTGCATGCACCCCCTACGAGAAACGGGTTACCGCCCAGGTCATGCGGCTGCTGCCGTCCGACCTCGCCACCCCGGACAAGTTCAAGGCTGCCGCGCTGGCCCACCTCGGTGCCATGGATCTGGACCAGGAAGACGGCGACCTGTCCGGCGGGTCGTTCCTCATCCCGGGAAAGGATCCGTTCGAGGCCGACGGTGTCATCCCGCGCGTCGGCGGCGACCTGCTGGGATACGCGGCCGACGTCACCCAGCGGTTCTTCACCTTCGGCAAGCGTCCCCGGGCCCTGCCCTTCGCGGGGCCGGGCGTCTACCGCACGCGCACCGCTTACCTCGGCAAGGAGCACGGCACCACCAACCGCGAGATCGAGTTCACCAAGACACCGTCGTTCACCGCAGCCGCCGGACACGAGGCGCTCCCGCAGCTGGCCACCCGGCCGCACCGCGACACCCTTACGATCCCGGTAGCGGAACTGAAGGAGGTCACCAAGCTCCTCAAGGGGCGCGGTCCGCAGTTCCGCTATCTGCACAAGGTCCTCAAGAAGTTCCTCGCCGCCCTAAAGAGCCACGACGGGCCCGAACCCGTCGTCGAGCTCAAGACCGTCTCCGGGCTGCTGCAGATCATCAACGCGCCCACCGGCAGCGGCAAGACGGTCCTGGTGCGGGCCATGGCCTCCTGGGCCGCCCGGAAGAACATCAAGATCGCTCTGGGAGTGACCGACGCCAAGTCCACCCTCGCGATGGCCTGGGACATCAACGGCGACCTCGCCTACCTCCACGAGCACGGCCACCTCGACGAGCCCACCTCCTGCGTTCCCCTCATGTCGCCCTACAGCCGCCACCAGAGGGCCCTCGACTACGCCTCGTACGCGACATCCGCGCTGATCACCGACTGGACGCCGAAGGAGAGGGCCGACATCGGCCACCTCGCCTACGGCTGCGGACAGCGCCCGCTGATGGAACCGTCCAGCCTCTACCGGCCGGGAGAGGAGAACTGCCTGGGCCTGACCCGTCCCGGGGAGGAGGACACCGCCTACGCCTGCCCGTTCATCCCCGTGTGCGGGAAGTTCTCCCCCCTCTACAAGGCGGCGGACGCTGCGGTCGTCGTCACCAACCATGCCAATCTCATCTCCGGCTCCCTGCGGATCGGTGCCGTTCTGGACGGCGCCGAGTGGCGCGGACAGGCTCGCGGGACCCGCGGCCTGTCGGTGCTGGAGATGATCCTGCGTACCTGCGACCTCATCGTCATCGATGAGGTCGACGCCTTCCAGAAGAGTGCGATCAGCCGCTGCACCAGCGAGCTCAACCTCGCCTCCCGTAAACGCGACAGCGACCTGCGCGATCTGGACCGTGACGCCCGGCGGCTGCCGGCCTCCTACGAGCAGAGCCTGCTCAGCCCGGTCGCCCAGGCCCGCCTGATGTCGGAATTCCTGCTCCTGTCCCTCGGTACCCGGCTGCGGATGAATCCGCGGAACATCCGTGACAACCCGGCGGGCGGGGGCGGCAACGACGGCTGGCGGCTGGCCCGTTCACGCGACCGTGAACTCCTGCACGTCCTCTTCCCCGGCGAGATCGGTGACGAGGAGATCAGCCGGGAGATGTTCCGGCTCCTGGACACGCTCATGCCCGGCCGGTGGCGCGAGGAACGGCCGTCCGAGGTGGCGCAGACCCCCCTGCCCGGCGACGCCGACTGGGAGGCGGTACAGGAAGCCCTCACCGCACTGGCCGCACCGCGGGGCGAGGACTACCTGCAACTCGTCCAGCAGGAGCTGAACAACCTGCTGCGGGACACCATCCCCGACAGCGACCAACGAGCCGCCGCCGTCAACCTCCTGGTCACCCGCACCATGCTCAAGGAGATCGACGACGCCCTCGGCCGCACCCGGCGGACCGCCCAGGGCCTGCGGCACCTGGACCTGGGATCGGTGCGCCGCATCCTGGAAAGCATCAAGGACTCACCCGTGGTGGGCCTGTATCCGCTGGCCATGCTCGGACACACCCTGAACGGATACCAGGCCCGCGGCCTGGAGAACCGGGAGACCGAGGCGGAACTCCTGGTCCGCACCGTCGCCGGCGACCCGCACACCTTCACCGCCCAACTCGGCGGCCTCACCGCCTTGATGACGGCCGGCGTCGAGCGGCCCGTGCTGGGCCTGTCGGCCACCGCATACTTTCCGCAGGCCGTCCAGGAACACCTCCACGCCCCGGTCAAGTGGTGGATCCCCGACACCCGGCCCAAATCGATCGTCACCGAGCCGTGCCCGGTCCGCTACACCGCGGGAAGCCGCGACGGCGAAGCCATCAGCGTGGGCGGAATCCACAGCGACGCGAAACCGCAGACACTGCGCGTACTCGGCAAGAACCTCTACCAGCAGGTCCTCGCCGACCGGCTCGCGTTCCTCGAAGAGACGGAATCCACCCGCGCCCGGTGCATCCTGGCCGTCAACTCCTACCAGCAGGCTGCCTATCTGGCGTCCGGACTGGCCCAGGCCGAGGGACTGAGGCACCGGGTGTGCGTCGTGGTCCGCGGCCGCCGGCCCGAGGACTACGAGCAGCACATCCCCTCCTTCGTCCGCAAGACGGTGCGTGAGGAACTGGAACGGTTCCCCGACCACGGAGAAATCCTGATCGTCCCCCTGGCGATCATCGCGCGCGGTCTGAACATCCTCGTCGAAAGCCGTTCCGCCGTCCGGGACATCTACCTGTGCACGCGCCCGGTCCTCAGCATCGAGGACATCGAGTGGATGCACGGCAGCGTCAACGCGGCCGGCATCAACGCTCTCCCCAAGGGGGGCAGCAGCACCCCCGTCACCACACTGAGGGAGGCAGAAGCGGCGTCCCGGCAGCAGATCACCCGCATCCTGCGCTCACCGAGCCGCTTCACGAACATGGCGCACGAACTCCAGGAGGAGCTCGTCGCCGGCATGCTCATCGACCTGGTCCAGCTCGCCGGCCGGGCCCGCCGCGGCGACACCGACATGAACCTGTACATCGTCGACCACGCCCTGCACCGCACCGAGTTCAGCGCGGACCTGGCGAGCATCATCCGCCGCATCCACGGCAACTGGTCGCCGCAGCAGCGTGCGTTCATGAACGAGCTGTACGGCGAGGCCCTGTCCTCCTTCCTGTCCTACGCGGGAATCAACCCCGTCCAGACGTGACCGGCCTGCCCGGGCTCGGCGTGCCCGGGGAGAGAGCCAGAAATGAGGGAAGCGCTGCCATGGCGCCACGCACCACGTCAGGAAAGCTGACCGCCCACACTCTGGGCTACCGCTGTGCCGAGCCGATGCTCGACGGCATGAACGCCTGGGTGTGGGAGTTCCACGACGATGTCCAGGCCGAATGGGCCGCGCTGGGCCAGGTCGCCGGCCGGACGAAGAAGAACCAGCGCAGCGCCGGGGAGGAGGCCGACTACTTCCTCATCCCGTACTCGATCGTGACGACCGTGCTCAAGCAGCTCACCGGCGGGTACGTGTACATCGACCGCAAGCTGCGCTTCATGGTCACCCTTCAGAAGGTCGAGGCCGACACGCTGCAGACCGTCTTCACCTATCTGGAGGGGATCTGCCGGGGGACGCCGCTGGCCGACATCCCCTTCGCCACGCAGTCGAAGGTGGCGGACCTGGTCGCCGAGACCGAACCGCGCCATCTCGCCCTGAAGAAGTATCTGCTGCCCGAGCAGTCGCACGCAGTCGGGCAGGAGGCCCCGCCCGTGCCCAACCCGCCCAACTGGGCGTACGAGGCGGTCAGATGGCTGCTGGCGATCAAGCTGGCGGGCAAGGACTTCCTCGACTACGCGATGGAGCCCGTCCGGGAGGTGCAGCACAACGAGGACGGCACCGTCAAGCTCGACAAGAACGGCGATCCGGTCGAGCGCACCAAGCGATGGCGGCGAGCGGAGAAGCCCGCCGTGGTGCGCTACCGCCCCGTGAGCACGGGCGAGGTCATCGCCTGGAACAACCCCATCGGCCCCGCTTTCGTGGGGCACGGCCACCCCATCACCCCGGAGGCCCTCGGCAAGATCGGCAAGCAGTGGCCCACGGAAGCTAACCGGTCCGAGGCGGAGTATGCGCACTCCTACCTCTCAGCCAAAATGGTCACCTACCCGTCGTTCACCGAACCGGTGTTCCTCTTCGACGCCCACATGCGGCGCATCGGCAACACGCTGATCTACTCCAAGACCGCCATGGTGGAGCAGAGCGGCGACAAGCCCATCCTCACCGTCGCCCTCGAAGGGCGTGGCGCGCTGCGCGGCACCAACCGGCACGCCCTGGAAATCCTGTCCGTGCTGGAGGCCGACCGCTCGGCCCTGGGCGCGGTCGACGAGCGCGCCCAGAGCGAGAAGGACGCGGCGGCCGCCGCATCGGCCGCCAAGAAGAAGGCGTCCTTCACCACCCCCGCGCCCGGCACGGTCCGCCCCATCGTCCCCAAGCGGGGCTCGCACGCAGTGGGAGACGGGGCCGGCACGCACCACCTGCGCATGCTCCATGAGCATGTGAACTCCGTGTTCGACGGTGCCATCGAACCGGTCGTCCTGCACTCGGACGGCAACGTCTTCGCCCAGCGCACCTTCGAGCAGCTCGACGAGGCGGCGAAGCAGGAGAAGAAGGCCCGCAAGAAGAACAAGGAACACAAGGGCGAGGTCCCGTTCGTCGACGGCTTCGGCCTGCCCTCCCCGGACAGCGTCCGCGACTGCGTGAACCGCGCCGGATACCAGGGGCTGCGCTTCGTGTGCCTCTACTACCGGCAGCAGACCCGGATCCGCATGCTCCACGGCCTGGCCCACATGTACGGCCAGGACATGGACGCATACGACCCCAAGGACACGAAGCCCTACCCGCTCGCCGAGGGCATCGAGATGGTGTTCCTCAACGCGCAGGAGTTCCTGCGGCACGGCAGCGACATCAACCGCGGCCATGAGCTGGAGCGGCTGCAGGCCGCGGCAGCGCGGGAGGGCTGGCTGCTCGCCGCATGGTGCGAGACCGAACTGCCCGGAGCCGACCCCGAAGACGCACGAACCTACAAGAACGCCTCCACCATCGCCCGGGAGCTCGCCACCGCCGACGCCAAGTACCAGACCCGGCGAGCCCTGGCCGATGCCAGGATCCCCTCCCAGTACGTGGCCGGCGCCCGCCGCAAGTACAAGCGCAAGGACCAGCGCACCCCGGGCGAGCCGGCGTACGAGATGAAGACCGTCACCATCCCGGCCATCCCGTGGGACGACCACTCCGTCTTCATGGGTCTGCTCGACCTCCACCGCTCCCTCGGAGTGGTCGACCAGCGCTTCGAGCAGGCCCTCTACAGCCCCGGCGACCCCTACCCGCTGCCGCGCATGGCGTTTTGCGGCATCCACATCCGCAAGCAGAAGTCCGACTGGGCCCTGCGCGGCCAGCCCAAGCGCATCATCACCGCCGCCTGCCTGGTCCCCCCGCTCAAACCCGGCGGCGTGTGGCGACACCTTGCATGGACCAACCTGGACCCGGAGCGACGCTGGCGGGACTACGCCGAAGCCCAGAGCCTCTTCCACTCCCTCAACTACCCCCTCCACAAGGAGGACGGCGACGACGACACCACCCGCTGGGCCCAGGCCGGCCAGGACGTCCGCGAAGCCCTGCGCAAGCTGCCCGACAAGCTCATGGGCCTGCCCTACGCCCTGATCGTCGACGGCCACGCCTGCCGCCGCGCGTGGCCCGGCCTGCACAACAACAAGCAGGGCGCGGCACAGGACCCTGCCGACGACAGGCTCTGGCTTCCCGCCCAGGACCTGGGCACCCAACCGGTCAGCATCATCCGCATGAACTGCTTCCAGGCCGAGATGCCACGCCTGGCCTACGTCACCCGGACACTGAAGGACGGCAGCGAAAAGGAGATCAAAACCTCCAGCGACCTCTACTACCCCAAGAACAACCCAGAGGGCCATCCCTGGTTCCTGTTCACCGAGCCCCGCAACTACGGCAGGAAGCGATACGGGGCACAGAAGAGCCGCTGGCGTGCCGAACCCGCCCGCGCAACGGGAGACGGCGACTTCGAGGAGAACGAGATGAACTCCCCCTGGTACGCCATGACCACGCGGGAGATCACCCCCCTCTACACCCAGCCCGGCTACGACCGGGAGGCACTCGCCGTCGCCGTGGCCCGCCTGTGCCACCAGGCACTGAGCTGGTGCGACCGCACCCGCTACCCCGCACCGCTGCACGCCGCGCTGCAAATGGACCTGGACCACCCGCAATACCGCAGGTCAGCGCCCAAGGACGATGACGAGCAGCAGCACATCATCGCCGAGGCCAGCGGAGGCAAGGACGGCGCTCTCCAGGAAACGCCCTCGCCTGACTACTCACGCTAGGTACCCGTCACCGGTCAGGCATTTCGCCGAGCCGACTCCGCCTCCTCTGCCCGAGGGGACGCCCCGGGTACCCGGGGCGTCCCCTCGGGCAGAGCGGAGCCCGCCGAGACCGCCTCTCACTAGGATGGGGCGTCCGCAGCGGGTTGTGGGGCCGGGCGGTAAGGGGCTCCCCCGTCCGTCGATCCGAAGGAAGTTGCGTCGCGTATGTCCTTGCAGGTGGTGTACGGCGAGAGCCGGAATCGGACCCTCGCTTCGTTGCTGGCGGATCAGCTGCGGGAGGTGGCCGACGAAGGAACCGTGTATCTCGGCTATCCGATGCTGGCCACGGCTGACGAGACCGTCGAGGTGGACGCCTTGATGGTCAGCCAGGCGCACGGACTGGTCGCCTTTCTGCTGGCCGACTCGATCCCCCAGAACGAAGCGGACTGGGAGGAAGCCCAGGCCCGTCAGGACCGGCTCTACGACGTGCTGGACAGCACCCTCAGCAAGCACCGCGCGCTGCGCAGCCGCAGGACGCTCGCCGTGGACATCACCACGGTGACGGTCTTTCCCGGTCCGGTTGACGCTCCGGAGACCGATACCGAGGGCGGCATCTACTGCGACCTGCAGGAAGTGGTTGCCGAGGTCGGCCAGTTGCCGGGGCTGGACGAGGCCCTCGAGCGGGCGGTGCAGGCCGCGCTGCAACGCGTGACGACCATCAAGCCGGTCAAGAAGCGTGCCTCGGTACAGGAGACCGCCTCACGGGGCGCCGTCCTGAAGATCATTGAGGCGGGGATCGCTAATCTGGACCAGTGGCAGAAGGCAGCCGCCATCGAGACACCGCAAGGACCGCAGCGCATCCGCGGACTTGCCGGGTCGGGCAAGACGGTCGTCCTGGCGCTGAAGGCCGCTTATCTCCACACGCAGCACCCTCAGTGGCGTATCGCCTTCACCTACTACTCCCGGGCGCTGCACGAGCAGATCGACAACCTCGTCACCCGGTTCACGTTCGAGTACAGCAACGACCGCCCGGACGAGGAGTACCTGCAGATCATGCACTCGTGGGGCTCCGCCTCCCGGGCCGGGCTCTACAGCGAAATGGCCCGGGCCGCGGGAACGACGGCGCGGGACTGGAACTACGCCCGGGCCACCTACGGCATGGACGACGCCTTCCAGGGAATCTGCCGCGAGCTGCTGACGATCGTCCGAGAAACCCGTCCCGACCCGATCTTCGACGTCGTCCTCATCGACGAGGCCCAGGATCTGCCCCCGGAATTCTTCCAACTCGTCTACCACTTCACCAAAGAACCCAAGCGGATCGTGTGGGGCTACGACGAGTTGCAGAAACTCTCCGAGTCCGCGATGCCCAGCACGGACGAACTCTTCGGCACCGGCCCCGAAGGCGAGAGCCTGGTCAGCCTCGTCAACCGCGACAAGGAACCGAGAAAAGACATCGTCCTGCCCGTCTGCTACCGCAACACTCCCTGGGCGCTGGCCACGGCGCACGCCCTGGGTATCGGTGTCTACCGGGAAGGCGGCCTGCTGCAGCACTTCGACGAACCGGGGCTATGGGACGACATCGGCTACGAGACGGTGCGCGGCGAACTCGCCCTGGGTGAGCCCGTCGCCCTGCGGCGCAAGCACGACAGCGCTCCCCCGTACTTCCGTGAGCGTCTTGCGGTGGACGACGCCGTCGTCATGCAGGCGTTCGACAGCCAGGAGGCACAGGACATCTGGGTCGCCCAGCAGATCCAGAAGAACCTCGACGAGGACGAACTCGAGCACGACGACATCCTGATTGTCCTGCCCGACGTCTACCGCGCCAAATCCCGTGCGCCCCGGCTGATGCGGACACTGCGCGAACACGGAATCCCCTCGCACCTGGTTGGCGTCAGCACCAGCGCGGACACGGTCTTCGTGCGGGGCTCGGTCGCGCTGGCGCACATCTTCCGCGCCAAGGGCAACGAGGCACCGATGGTCTACGTCACCGACGCCCATTACGCGGCGCAGGACTACAACGCTGTCACCCGCCGCAACACGCTGTTCACTGCGATCACCCGCAGCCGGGCCTGGGTGCGCGTCGTGGGTTACGGCAGTGCCATGAACGTGATCTCGCAGGAGATCGACACGGTCCGGGAGAAGAACTTCCAGCTGGAATTCACGATCCCCAGCCGTGCGTCCCTGGACCGGATGCGGCAGTTGAACCGCAGTCAGTCGGCCCACAGCCGGGCCTCCGTGAAGCGGGCCACCGAAGGCCTGCAGATGTTCATGGAAGCCTACGAGGCGGAAGAGATCGACCTCGGTGACATCCCCCCTGCCCTGCGCACACGCCTGGTGACCAAGCTGAGGGAAGAGCTGCCGGGTGACGACGCCTAGAGCCGTCCGCGACGACATCAACAACCTTCTCGACTACCTGCTGGCAGCAGAGATCGCCGTGTACATCAACCCGGTCTCCATCGACGGCACCCGGGTCTCGTGGCACTCGCTGAATCCGGGCGTCCCGTTCCTCACCCACCGCGGAGATCCCGGCCTGGAGGACTACCGCCGCTGGGCGGAGGCCGGCGCCTTCTCCGCCTACCTCTTCGACGGAGCGCTCCTGCAGCTCACCTACGACGTGGAAGGAGGATCGATCACCGGACACCGGCTCGCCTACATACCTGCGCCCTACCGCATGGACCCGGACCTGGTCCGCGATGAACCACTGCTGGACGTCGTCGACATCTACGTGGCCGACACTCCCACCAGCATGGTCCTGCATTCGGCCGTCCGCTTCGACTACGACCCCTCCGCCGCCGCCCCGGGACACCCCGCCTCGCACCTGACCATCAACTCAGCGCACTGCCGGATCGCCTGTGCGGCCCCCCTGCACGTGGGACGGTTCGCCGACTTCATCTTCCGGCACTTCTACGCCGATCTCTGGGCAGCCCACCAGAGCTACTTCAGCGGAGGCGCCACCCGCCACATCGGCGAACGCGTACTCACCGAAGAGGACGCCACCAGTCCACACTTGATGTGGCACTAACGCCTTCCGCCAACGGATGTCGTCCAAGCCGCTAAGAGGTCCTAACAGAAATTGTTGATTATGTGACTGTCGGCATGGTTGCTCGTTGGTCTTGTCGTGAGGAAGAGGGAATCGCGGCAGCAGAACTCGCCTGCCGTTCGAGCGGCGCCACAGGGGAACTAATTCGAGGTGCACCCGCCGCGCCTCTGCCGATTGCCGCAGAAGCGGCGTTTCCGGCGAACCGCTTCACTGGGCGATCGGCCTGACCCCTTGAAATCCCCATGATACAGAAAAGCCAGAATCAAAAACTCACGCTAGCTCTTGCCCTCCTCGTTCCAGAACAGCTTCTCGAATCGCTGATACTCGCGCTCTAGGCTCACCCTCCCTGTGTAGCCTTCAAGGGTTGTAAGGAAGAGACGCGGCCCCGCCCATGCGCCGGTCGACCACAATCGGATCAACCACGCCGGAGCCGTGCCAAGGTCTTGGGACAGCTCAACCCACGACGCCGTGTCGGCGGCATGCTCGCCGTGCGCCATCGACGACCCGCTCGTCCAGGCGTACCCCTCGATGCCGATTCGGCGCTCAAGGTTCTCGCTGAGCCAGTCAATCGAAAGGGGCGTGATCTCGGAGGCGCGCAGGCGCTTCTTCACTGGCCAGCCCCGGCTCTTGGCGTAGATCTCAATGTCGGCGATGTCCTTCGCAGGATCGCGGTTGGTCCCATGCGCGTCGTCGATGTGGCCGTCGTTGTCGATGACCTGGTCGGCGTCAGTGACGCCATCGCCGAGCATGTTTTTGAGGCGGATACCTGCCGAGAGCCGTGCGAGGCGACGCGTCAGGGCGCGTTGCAGACGCTCGTCAGTGGTGATGGTCGGGTCGATCACCGCTGTGGCCCATAGGCACGCCTCGAAGATGCCGCGCGCGACCGAGACCGCGCCCATCAACGATGCTTCCGCGCGAAGTAGGACGGCGAAACCCCGAAGCTGATCGGCGGCACTGAGGATATTGACCGCCGATTCATATCTGAGAATCGTCGCGACTGGTTCGGCGCGTACACCGAGCAGGACGTCGGGGGCCTTCATGTCCTCTCGCGCTGGGCTCTTTCGCCCCATTGTCCAAGGCTTGAGGCCCAACTGCGTGAATCCGTGAGCCATTTCATCGACCGCTGCCGCGAGCGCGTCGCGATGCTCATGCGCCTTCTGCGTGCCTCGATTCAGCTGGTCGAGGATTTCCATCGCCCACGCCTCGTCGTGCTTGCTGGCATCGCCTTCGCCTGTCACGCGGCACAGCCTGCCAGAAGGCGCCGACGGGGGAAGGACATTTTCCGTGACGGGGAGTCACGCCGGGGTGCGGTGCAGGTACTCATGCTCACATCGGTCTGAATACACGCGGACATCCCGGTCGAGAAGTCCTACGAGGCCTGCCGAGCGCCCAGCCCCCATGCCTCCCAGTCGAGCACCCGAGAGGCGACGTGAGGTTCGCCCAGTGCAGATCCGCGTGGGCTGTGGCCACGGAACTCACGGCTGGGGCCGGGATGCCCACGAACTCGGGGATGGCCCGGCTCATGTATTGCTCGCGCACGGCGACGCGGCCGGTGCTGGTGGCCGACAGCTTCTCCAGCGTCCCGGCGAGCTCCTCCCACCAGGAGTCGGGTAAGTCCAGGTCGCGCCGCAGGATCGGGTCGTCGGACAGCACCGGCTGATCGACGCGGGCCGACAGCTCCGCCCGGTAGGCGGTGCCGTCGTCGAAGGCGTCGTGCATCCCCAGGAGTGCGGGCCGGCGCCCGTCGAGGTCACCGAAGGCGTGCTGTGCCTCCAGGGCGCCTTCCCACAGCGTCCCCGACGCCTCGTCCTCCAGTGCGGACACCAGGCGGAGCCAGGCGGGCTCTCCGTCGGCGGTGCGGGCCGGGGCATCGCTGCTGACGTGCCCGGTGACCAGACCGTTCGCACAGCCGTCAGCGTGACCCCTCGGCGAACGGTGGCGGCTGTGCGCGGGGGCGGATGTCCACTCTGTGGCTATGTACGCGAGTCACGATGTCGTTTCGACACGAGACGGGGAGCCGCACACTTCATCCCGTTTCGGACCTTGACCCAGGCTCTTTTCCCGGGCAGGTAAAGCTGTTGGCTGCCCTTGACCACGATGCCCTCGATGCCGACCGTGCCCCAGGCCGGGTCCAGCCAGTCCAATGCGGTCGCCCGGTCGGTGGTGGACGGGCACAGGGTGAACGGAGCGGCGAGCACTTCGCGGGCGAAGAGGTTCTCCAGGATCGCGCGCCGTTCGAGATATGGCCGTCTCAGCAACTCGGTTCCCGCGGCCTCAAGCACGTCGAAAACGATCAAGTAGGCAGGGCGTTCAGCCGCAGCCTGGACGGCGCTGCGGCCACGGCGACGGGCGCGGTTTTGGAGTTCGCCGAAGTGCAGTCGTCCCTCGTGCGGTACGACGAGCTCTCCATCGAGCACGAGGGCCTCGACGAGGCCGGTGGCCGCCGCCGCGATATCGGGAAAGGCCGACGTGAGGTCGGCGCCCTGGCGGGACTGGACCATGACCAGACCGGGGCGCGCGAAGAGGATAGCTCGGAAGCCGTCCGGCTTCTGTTCCGCGACCCATTGCCCCGGCAGTGTCCCGTCTGGGGGCAGTTGCCGCCGTGCTGTCGCGAGCATCGGCTGGATCGGAGGAATCAGAGCCACACCGTCACATCTACGCGGCTCGAGAGTCAGCCGGTCCCCGGACACCCCATGCAGCGCACTGGACCAGTCCAACAGCGCATAGCTGAGCCAGTGGTCGCTCCTTGTCATCGAATCCAGTCGATGCTGGTCAGGAAGCCGCGTGCGCATCCGGCGCCACGAGAACGCTTTGACGGCGAAGTTAGTCGTTGTTGGTCAGTGGCGTCCGGCCGACTGACTTCGCTTTCAACGGGCAGTTCTGTCCTTTGCCATCCAATCGAGTCGTTTGACAGCGAATCCCGTCGTGCGAGGTGAGCACGCGCCTGCGTGCAGGGGCGTTACCTGCGACGCCGGATCATTTAGGACGCGGACTGCCGAAAATCTGAGGCGATATGGTCCGGGATCGTCGGGTTGCGGACGAAGGGAGTGATCGCCGCAGCGGTGAGCGGGGAGGACAAGTACGCTCCGAAGGTGTGGAAGTCGATACGGCCAATCGGGGTGTCGGCGTGCTGGTCAACGGGGAATCGGTCGCCGAGTCGATGAGGAATCGCCACCAGGTCACCTGTGTCGGCGAGGTTCACCCAGTAGCGGACCCCGGCAGGCCGGGCACCCCGATCGGCGATTGGCGCGGGCACCAGGTGATCGAAAATCCCGCCCGGCAGGCCAAGGGGGGAGCCCAAGGTCACGAAGCAGTCCACGGTCAGTTCCGGGTGAGCATGGAGAGCCTCGTACGCGACGACGGAGCCGAGGGAGTGCGCCAGCACCACGCGGGGGCGCACCCGTCGGATCGACTCGGCCACGGTGGATCGGGCGGCAGCCCGTACCTGGGGAACGTGGAGGTAGCGGCGGACCTCGCCCGCCAGCTGGACGGCGAGCCGAATGACTGTCCCGATGGGGATGTTGCGGCGTCGGGAAACCCAGGACAGGACCTGCCGCAGTGGTGCAGTAATCAGTCCCTGCCGTTCTTGGAGGGTGGGTGAACCTAGGGCCAGCGCCCAGGCGATGACGACGGACTGTTCTCGTTCGTCAATGGCAAGTACATCCGGCACGGCAGCCTGCCGCTCCGCGGCCTGGGTGTGGTGAGCGTAGTACGCGACGTGCAGGTCAGGGAGTCGGTGGTCGCCCAGTCCAGCGGCCGTGAACCCATGCTGAAGCTTGAGCTGCCACTGTCCTGCTAGTTTGGTGGCCGCCTGTTCCGGCGAGCGGCCCCTCAGGTGGTTGCCGATGCCGTGTACTGCGACGATCGTCACTGCTCTGGTCCTTCCTCCAGGTGACAATGAACGGAGTACGCCGGGAATCGCCACGGGCCGCCGGTGGTCACGCCTTCGACCTTGCTGATCTCGTACCAGTGTGCCTCCAGCCGCACTACCTCAAATCCGCCGGGCGTCAGTACGTCGACGAGAGCATCGTGGAGTTCGACCGTCGTCGCAGTGACGGGGCGGGCGTAGACCAGGCCGAAGGAAGGCGGCAGTCCTCCCTCCCATTCGTCGACGGTGTACAACTCCCATCCGTCTGCGTGGGCATCGCCGCATAGCAGTTCGCCCGGCAACCAAGCTAGGACGTGGGTGACGTGCACGGTCGGCCTCGTCGGGCGGAGTGCCGACGCCGCTGCGGAGCAGGCCCAGCCGAGGGCCGTGACATGGCCGGCCTTGCTGCCTACCAGCACGCCGCTCTCGTAGGGGGCGAGCGTGTGCATTCGATCCGGCACTGGGGCCGGATATCCCAGTGGATCGCCGGATTCGGCATCCCATGCCTGGACCTCCGCCTCGTTGACAGCGGCCACGAGTACCGGCCTGCCGTTCACTTGGCTGACAGTCATCACCTGCGGGCCGGCCACGGAGACAGAGCCCACGAGCGAGGCCGTCACAAGGTCCCAGATCCGCACCTGGTCATCGTCCGACGAGTGCTCGGCAGCAAACAGGCGTCCTCCTTGCATCGCGATCGCTCCGATCCGGTCCAGTGTGATCGATTGCCGCAGCGAGCCGTCAGCCAGGGACCAGAGACAGACCCTGCGTTCGTTGTGGACGCTGATCAGGAGAGACTCGCCGCCGACGTCGCCCGCGACCAGCTCCGTGACCGGTCCGTCCACGCCGGTGAGGACGTGGGAAGGCGACTCCTTGCTCGTGTCCCACACGTGGATATCACCGTCGGCACCGCCGACCACGGCCCACACCGAATCGCCGTGCGGCACAGCGGCCAACGCGGTGGCCGGAGCGGGGAGGCGGACCGTCGATTCCAGGGCATCCTCACGGACATTCCAGGTGTCGAGCTCATTCTCCGTGGTCACTGTGACGACGTAGGACGCATCGCCGGCCGTCACGGTGGCGGCATGGCCAAGCCCGCCCAGGTCGGTCAGTTCATGATCCTCGGCGCCGGTGCTCAGGTCCCAAGCCTTGATCTCGCCAGACGCGAGTTCGGCGCTGAGGGCAAGCTCCGAGCCGCCGAGCCGGATGGTGCCGAGGATTGTGGCAGGGTGCCAGTGGTTTTGGCCGTGACCGAACTGCGGGCAAACGTCGAGGTCCCACACCCGCATGTTGCCGTCGCGATGGGCGGTCAGCGCGAGCTGAAAGCGGTCGACATGACGGATGTCTGCGAGGGTCAGCCCGCGGTCTTTGGCCCCCGTGACGACGTGGACAGTCTCACCGTTCCCCCTTACGGCATACATGCTGGGGTGGTAGGCGATGAGGGAGAACAGCGGGGTGCGCGCGTTGGTGGGCTGGATCCGCACCTCCCGGAACGGTCCCTCCGACGAGATGGTGACGGGCCGCTCGCCCAGATTCCGCAGCACCCTCGGCCCATGTCCCTGAGACTCGGCGGAAACGCAGTGGAAGGCGAGGGAGCCGTCTGCGGACTCCACGCCGAGCAACGAACCGATGGCGGCGCCCCCGGCTTCGACGGTGTCGAGGATCCTGCCGAACGACTCGCCTAGCAGGCCGACCAGGCTGATCTCGCCACTGACCCGACCGACTGCAAGAGCCGTTTCGTCGCCGGTGCCGACGACCGCCAGCGCTGAGACCCTCGCGCCGTCGAGGGGTGTGTCGGCGACGAGCGCACCCGTGGAGAGATCGTACAGCAGGAGAGCGTTCTGGTCAGTCACCGAGGCGATGACTGCCCGCTCATCCAGATCCGCGATCGCCATTTGGGTGATGGCGCCCTTGTCTATCCTCGGAGCCGAGAAGTACTGGACCGCGCTGTCAGGGCTCGGTGTGATGTCCCATGCCTGGAGGGAGCCATCAGTGCCGCCGAACACGGCGAGGAGCCGTCGATCGACGGCTCCCAGGGCGAGGGCTGACACGGTGGCGCCTAACTCGTCCTCGCTGATGACGTACAGCAGGGACTCCTCGGGCAAGCCCGTGCTCAAGTGCGTGCGGAGCGGGGCCCGTTCGTCGTGGAGGCGGCGTGCGAGCCCGGCCGCCTGGTAGGTCACGAGGCTCTGCTGAAGCCTGGCACGTCGCGTCTCCAGCGGTATGCGCTGCCCGAAGAGGCTGCCGAGGTCGAAGCGGCCGAATGCCTTCCGGTACGCGACTCCGGCCCGCCGCGCCGTGGGGGTCTTCGTCCTGTGGACGGCTTCCCAGATGCCGGCGTGGTCGGCGCGGACTAGGTACTCCGGGTCTAGGAACAGCTGGTCGACCGCGGATCCGCCCGGTACAGCGACGGCATGCTCCATGAGATGTCGCAGCAGATACGGTGCGGCGAGGTCCCACCGAGGCCCTTCAGCGGCCCGCCTTCCGGGGACGGCCGACAATAGCTCGTGAAAGAGCGTGTCGGCGAGCCCGTCGAGTTCAGCCCCGGCGTCACGGAAGTGCTCGGTGATCGTCTCGTGGAAGAACCGGTAGAGCTGACGTCCGTCCGAGTCGATGTTCGTCCGCAGATAGAAGCGGGCGGTAGCTAGCTTCTCGCGGGCCTCGCCTGGGGTCAGCGGGCGGAGCTCCTGACCCGCGGCCACGGCGGCAGCGGTGGCCGCTGCGACCACAAGCTCCAGCGGCATACCCTGATCCCGCGCTTGTGCCAGCCCCACCATCAAGAGCCGCATCCACGGGTCGCCGTCCAGCGTGGTCCGCAGGTGCAGTTCGAGCAGTTGCGGCAGGCTCTGCGGCAGTCGGGCGACCGCCTCGGCGGGATTCAGGGGTACACCGGTTCGCAGGAAGTCGGCGAAGAGTGCTGCGACGAGGAAGGTGCTGCGATCGGGGCTATGAGCGATCGCGGTAGCGACCGCACGGGCTACGGACTCACGAAGGGCCTGGTCGCTGTAACCGGGTGCGCTGTAGAGGATGTCGGCGATGTAGGTCGTGAGGTCGTCCGCGAGGTCCTCGACACCGGAGGAGGTGTCCAGGTCGAGCACCATCCCGTGGGCACCGGGCACCGGGCACCGGGCACCTCGCAGAACCGGTGGCCGTCCGCCTGCGGCGGGCGCATCCCCACGAGCGCTCGGAAGGCGGGGCGGCCGTCAGAGCGGAGCGTGCGCAGGAGCTCGGGTAGCAGATCGTGGACGATGCGGCCGCTCTCCAGGGCTTCGTCAGTGGCATCGAGGATGAGTATCACCGGTTCCGGCAGGTCCTGGGCGATGCGTTTGAGCTCGTCTAGAGCTTGCTCACTGCTGGCGGCGGCCGGCTCCGCGTCCGCAGGAGACAGCTGGACCATGATCGAAGCGATCACCTCGTCCATGCTCCGGTGCCGGGCATGGACCGCGACAAGAGTCGGGTACCGACGCTCCGGGCGGTACTGAGCACGAATGCGGCCAACCAGCCCGGTACTCAGCTCGGCGAGCTGGTTGTGCGACAGGAAGACCGTCACCCCCAGTAGCGCCGACTTTCCGGCCCCAGGGCTTCCGGTCACCAGCAACAGGGGTTCGTCGCTCGCCAACCAGGAGCGAATCTGGGTCAGCTCACGTGTCCGCCCAGTGAAGAGGCAGCCCGTCATCGCAGCGGCGTCATCCAGGCGGCCGGACGCCCGGGTGAGGAAGTGCACTGGGTCCAGGCCGGGGTCGAACTCCGCCGCCAGTTCCCGAACTGCAAACCGGAGTCGGCTCCGAAGACGCTGCCAGCCGTCAGTGCTAAGCGCCGGGTTGGCGAAGAACTCCGGTACCGGCAACGAGGCGGCTCGGCGTGGCGAGTGCACCACGGTCTGCGGATACCCCTCGCCGAGGCGGACCAGCTCCCGCGCGATCTCGTCGGCGACAGCCTCCACCGGCACGTGGGACAGAGTCG
This sequence comes from Streptomyces coerulescens, assembly GCF_042657965.1. NCBI lineage: Bacteria > Bacillati > Actinomycetota > Actinomycetes > Kitasatosporales > Streptomycetaceae > Streptomyces > Streptomyces coerulescens. The sequence goes on along the minus strand of NZ_JBHSKM010000028.1, from coordinate 68,742 downwards.
GAGAGATGTCCCAGTGCCCCAAGCGGAGCCGCTCCAGCGCCTGGGCTGTGGCCTTGGTGAACCGTGCGTCGAAGGCGCTCTCGTCCGCCGTGCAGGCCGCAATCACCCAGGTCTTTCGGTCGCCCTCGGGAACGTCCTGGAACAGCTGGTAGTCCGTCGCGGCCCCTGCACCGCAAACATCGAGCAGGAATAGGACGGGAGATTGGTCGGAGCCGTGCTCGACCTCGTTCAGCCATCGGCCGACATCGATCGCCGACTCTGGGAGGTCTGTCGGACGGCTGTCGTGCACGGGCAGGTACAAGACCCGGCCACGAGAGACCCCGTGGCCAGCAAAGTGAACGATACGCGGCCGGCCCACCGAATCGTGCCGCAGCTGCCGCCAGCCCTCCTTAACGCTGACCCAGTCCGCGTCGATCAACGGTTCACTGACGTTCAGCCCGTCGAAGCGCGAGAGCACTACGGCGAGTTCACGCACGTGCGGTTCAACCGACGGCAGCGGAGGCAACCCCTCCGACGTGGGACTCCACTCTCCGTCGACCGCGCTCTCAAAGGTTCCAAATCCGAGCAGAAGTGCTCGAACCATCATCCCCCCGTGCCCGTACGATTCAGTCTCCAGGCTATCGGGATCGAGCCTGCTCACCCCTCACGACTAGATTCACTGTCAGAGAAGCCGAAACGGCTAGGTTCGCTGTCCAACGCCTCGATTGGATGACAAGGGACAACAGTTCGCCGGGGGCAGACAAGGAAGACCGCGGAATGACTGGCCAACGGGTGCGAGGGCATGTCAACGTAGACGACCTTGCAAGAAGAGCCAGGTCAGAGAGGTGATTGCCTGTGACCGTGGCGCCCGAGGGCCCCGGTTTCTCTACTACTGTCGAAGCCTTGCGGCTGCGTGAGTGGCAGCTCGGCCCCGGCCAGCCCACGCTGGTCATGGACCAGTTCTCCGCGGAGGATTTCCAGCTGATCGTGGACGACCGCGCGGATGTGCATGTCAGTTCGAAGGACGGCCGCTTCTACCTCGGCTGGTTCCCGCTTGGCCGTCCTGGCACGGACGGCGAGGGATGGAAGATCGCCGTCACCGGTACGGCCAAGGTGCGTGGCTATCACCTGTCGTTCGACACGGAAACGCCAGCCGACATTGTCGCCGCCGCCGTGGCGCGCGTGCTGGAGACCTCACGCCGCGTACGACAGCCAGACGGCCACGAGTAGTCCTGGCTCTGGCGGGCGGTCGGCTGACGGCCCCCGCCCCTTTCATCGCTCACCATTTTCCCCTCACCCCAGGAGGCTGTTCGTGACGTCCTCGGAGATGACCGTCGGTGATCTCATCGACCTGCTGTCCGTCTGCGACCGGGATGCTCCGGTCCGCCAGGCCATGAACCCGTTCTTTCCGATGGCGCACCGTCTGGCGCAGGTCGTGCAGTGCGTGGACGAGACCGGCCTGAGGGTCGTCTACCTCGCCGAAGGGCGGGACGAGGACGCGCAGCTCGGCTATCTTCCGACCGAGGTCGCTGTCGCCCTGACCTGGCAGGGGCCCGTCCAGGCACCCCCGCGTCGCCCCCGCCGCACTGTCGGCGGCAACTAGCCCCGCACCGAGCCCTTGGAGGCGCCCCTGTACCCCGACTTCCCGCTCGACCCGTCCACCCCGCCCGGCGGTCAGCCCGCGTTCTGGGTCGGCCCCCGGCATCTGGCCGGTGACGACAGGTGCCTCTACGACGGTGTCGCCGACACGCTCTCCGGTCTGGGCTGGACGAGCCTGACGATCGTCCGCGGACGACAAGAGCCGGACGAGGAACCGGAGGACCGCCAGGTCCTGCGCAGCACCGTCCTGCACATCAGCCTCGACACCCTCCGATGGGCGCAGTGGAGCCTGCCCGACGAGCCGTTCCACCTGGGAGACCTGCCGATCGCCTGGCAGATCTCCGCCCGCGCGGACACCAGCAGCCCGCTCGCGTCGTGGTCGTCCTACTTCACCACCGACGTCCCCGGCGAGGCCGTGGCCGACTTCCTCGTCGCGCTCGACGCCCGCGACCAACCCGCCGTGCCGCTCGCCGGCCCCGAGAAGGTCCTCGAAGCCGTCGCCGCACACGGCTGGCTCCGCGACATCGACCAGCCCCAGACGGCAGCGACGGACCCGACGTTCACCTCGCACATCAGCCTCGGCGAGGTACCGCCCCTCGTCCAGGACGCCGACCCGCGCGCCCTGACCACCGCGGCCGACGAGGCGGGACCGACCGGATGGCAGGCATGGGCCGAGCCCACGCTCGGCGCCCCCTGCCTGTGGGCAGTCTCCTTCAGCTCCAGCGTCCCGCACGACCTCGTGGCAGCCTTCGCCGCCTCTCTCAGCTCGACCGCACCGGTCCTGCGCAGGGTGCTGCCCGAGGCCACCCGGGAGCGGCTGCTGCGGGCGCCGGCCTAGCGATCGACGGCGCTCCTCAGCCCGACGGCAGTAGCCCGGTCCTCCCGAATGGGGGCCGGGCTCCTTGCATTTCCCGCCGAGGCTCGGACGACCGTGCAGCGGCGCGAGTCGCAAAGCACTTCTGCCCCCGACCATCTGGTCGGGGGCAGAAGTGCGTCGGGGGTCGGTCAGCTGGCTGACGTGGCCTTGGCGAGGGCCTTGTCGAGGTGGCGGTCGACGAGGGCCGGGGAGCCGGAGACGATCAGCAGCAGACTGCCGTCGCGGATCGCGGTCTGCTTGACCACGGTGCTCCGTCCTCCGGTGGAGAACGTCAGAAGCTGGCTCCATCGCTCGTCACCGAGGCCGTGGGGCGCGGGCAGCTTCTGCGAGGCCATGTCGATCGAGCTACCGCCTGCGACGACCTGATAGGCCGGGCAGCCGGTCATGGCGTCAAAGATCCGGCCGATGCCGTCAGACAGCTTGTTCGCGCTGTCGCTGTACAACTCCTCGGAGATCTCTGAGGAGCTGGCGCCGTAGGTGAAGGTGACCTTGGCCTTGCGGGGGAAGGTGAGCGTGCCGCCGGTGGCCGCGTCGCCGCCCAGTTCGCTCAGGGCAAGGCAACCGATGACGGTGACGTCGTCGTGCTGGGCGGGGCGCTCCGGCTTGCGCAGGTAGCCGCTGCCGAGGTCGCTCTCGTCGAGCAGGCGCGTCTCCAGCGCGGGCGACGAGAGCGCGGCGGACTTCTGGGCTGCGTCGGCCGGCTTCCCGGTACGGGCGGAGGGAGCGGTGTCGGTTTTGGTGCCGGTGGTATGGGTGGAGCAGGCGGGCACGGCGAGGAGGGCGGCGGTGATGCCGAGGGCGGTGGTGGCTACGCGGACGCGCATGACGGAACTGACCCCTTGGTGCTGGGCGACGGTGGTCAGTGCGGGCTCGGGGGCCCGGTGGGGTCGTAGGAGTGGGGGTCAGTGCCCGAGGTGGCGCAGGCAGTCTTCGAACGTGGCGTGCGTCGCGTCTGCCGGACCGGAGTTCCGGTTGAACCAGGCCGTGTCGAGGCGGGTTTCCCGCTGCTGGTGGCCGACCCGGCACCGCAGCCAGATCTGGTCGCGGGTGGACAGGATCAGCCAGTCCCGGTACGCGCCGCACTCGGCGCAGGTAACCATCTCACTGTCGAGGACGAGCGGTTGCTTCCACGGCATCATCTTGCCGTCGAGCTGGTCGTGGCTGGGCACCCGCAGCTCAGGCGGAAGGAAGTCGTCCACCACCGCGGTTGTCGGCTCGGGTCGTGCCGGCTCGGCCGACGGCGCCCGGATCCCGGGCGGGACCTGATTCTGCAGCTGCGCCGACCACTCGACGAATCGGCGCTGCGCCTCGCTGGGCACCTTGGTCCGGCGGCGTATTCGGTGAAACACCTGGCGTCCTCCCTTTGCCTCGTCCTGCTCGCTTCATGATCGTGCCCTAGGCTCCCGGTGGTTTCAATTCACAAAGTCCACAGTCACCTTCGGGCAGGTCATAAGGCGTTTCCGTGCCCCCAGAGGCCGGGGGACGAGTTGGCCACGGCGCATGTCTCCGAGCGGATGAGTGATGTCCCCTCGATCTGCCCGAACACACCTTGTCCCCCTCCGACCGCTCAACTTTGCGACGCCTGTTGGCTCGACTCGCCGCAGCTGCGTCACTGCCTTCCCTCCTGCGCGTGCACCGGTGCTCGCGACCCACAACGCGGGTCTGTACTCCGCTGAGGTCCGTTGTGGCGTAAGGCCAGGCTGTGGGCCGCGAGCACGGCGATGGCGGTTGCCCTGTTCTCGGTGGCGCGCTGAGGTTGCGCTCCCGCCCTTGGAAGGGTTTACCGGGTCTTGCCCGATGTCTCCTCCCCGCTGCGGCGCCTGCTGGGAGCGTTGGAGCGGGTCGCCGTTCCGCGTGTGGAGGACTGGCGCCCCGTGGTGGCGTTCTCGGGCAGGGGAGAGGCGTCGGCGGGCAGGGCGGCTGTCCGTCGCAGCCGCCACACCAGCACGTCGCTGACCGAATCCGCGGTGTCGAGTTCGCGCCGCTCCACCGCGGCGGACAGGAGGGCGGCCGGGTCGTGGCCGGCGGCTTCGGCCTCCGCGATGGTCGCGGCCAGGGCGTACCAGCCGGGCTCGGCGAGGATCTGCTCGGCCAGCTCCGGCAGTGCCTCGCGCAGCACCACGGTCTGCCTCCGGAGCATCGGCCGGCACAGACGCCGGCCTCGCTGGTAGAGCACGCCGAGAGGCTGGGCGGCGGCGCCCTGGTAGGCGGTGCGCAGGTGCTCGGCGGCCCGCGCGGCGGCCTCGGCCTGCTGGGCGTGGCCCTTCTTCGCGTGCCAGTGCGCGGCGGCGGTGATGAGGAAGAACAGCATGTCGATCGCCATCGCGGTGGTGGCACCGTCCTCACCGCGGCCGAGGGCAGGGCCACCGTGGACGAGTTCGCGGGCGGCCTGCCGCAGCGCGTGGTCGTGCCCGCGGGCTGCGCGGACGTGGGATCGCGATGCCCGCTCGAAGGCCGTTGCCGCGTCGCGTAGTTCGCGGCGGGTGTGGGCGGCGGAGGTCTTCGCGAGCGCGTCGAGAACCTCGCCGGCCGCGGCGATATGGGTGGCGGCAACCGCGTCGTCCCCGTGTTCGATGACGAGCACGGCCTGCCAGACGGCCGATGCCGTCCTACGGCGGGCACCGGCCGGAGCGCCTGGCCCCGCAGGCCCCGCATCCTCCCGCCGGGGAGCTGGATCGTTCTGGGCGTTGCCGGACCAGCGCTCCCGGATGCGGGGCAGCGAGAGGTCGGGGGCGAGGCGCGCGCCGGGGTAGAACACCGGCTCGCCGTCCTTGTTGAGGTCGTCGGGCAGGGCGACCTTGTAGCCGAGGAGGTCTCCGGAGGGCGCGGCGCGCTTACGGATCAGCAGTCCGGCGGCGGCGAGCCGGTCGAAGAACTCCTCCTCACTGGTCACGCCCGCCACCGCCCGCCGCACTGTCTCGCGCAGTTCTTCGCGGGCGGTGCGCTCGCGGCCCTGGCGCTCGGCCTTATGGCGTTCGGCGCTGGTGGGCCGCTGAGCAGCTGTGCCGTCGCCGGGCGCGACCTGGCGGAGACCGAGTTCCTTCTCGATGAGCCGGGCTTCGGCCTGGGCGCGGGCGCCGGAGCGGTAGTCGTCGGGACGATGGCCGTCTTCGGTGACGAGGGTGGCGACGATGTGGATGTGGTCGTCCGCGTGCCGTACGGCGGCCCAGCGGCAGCCGGGCTGTCCGTCGCCGGGGTCGATGCCGGTGGCGGCGACGATACGGCTGGCGATGCCGGCCCACTCCTCATCAGACAGGATCCGGTCCCTCGGGTCGGCGCGTACAGAGGTGTGCCACACGTGCTTGGCCGGACGGGCGTGCTCGGCGAGCGCCATCACGGGCTGGTCCAGGAGCTGCGCAAGGTCCTTGAGGGTGGCGTTCGGGTCGCGGCCGGGGTCAGGGGACATGCCGTCGAAGGAGGCCACGAGGTGCGGGTCGGTGTGATCCTCGTACTGGCCGGTCTCGTAGAGGTAATTGAGGAGACCGATGGTCCGTGATCCCGAGTTGTTGACGCTGGGGATCATGAGCCGTGGTGCTCGATCAGCCGCGTGGCGGCCTCGTGCGCGGTGTCGGCGGCACGCCGTACGGCGGCGACCGCTGCTTCGTGCTGGGGAGCTACTGCACCGGAGTTGAGCGCCTTGACTGCCTGGTTGAGGTTGCTGCCGGCCCAGCCGAGCCGACGCCGGCTGTCGAACAGGGCTGTGATCACTTCACGTTCGTCGGCGATCTCGGCGCTGGTGCGGTCGAGGTCGCGTGCGGCAGCGAGCGCGGAGCGTGCGAGAAACCCGGCTACGGACAGATTGCATCGGGCGGCGGCGGACTTGATCAGGGCGAACTCTTCATCGTTGAAACGTGTGTTGGGCTGGTGCAGGCGCTTCTTCTCGGGCGACTGGCGCGGGCGCTGACGGGCTCGATCAGCGCGCTGTCGGCGTACGCGCGGCTCGGTCTGCTTCTCCTCCTGCCCCGGCTTCGATCCGCCCTCGGTCGAAGCCTGAAGGACCTGCGCCCCCCGGTGCAGGTCCTCTCCCGCCCCCTCGGGGGCGGGGTTGGCGGAAGCTACGCTTCCGCCCCAACTTGCTCGCCCCGAGAACGAGTTGACGTCGCGAGCAGGTTTCGGAGTGGTGCCGTCCTGGGTTCGGTTCGTCATCGTATTTCGGGCCTACCGGTGCGGGTGTGGTGCTGGATGGTCGCGGCCAGCGCGACGACGTCGGCCGGTCCCGGGAGGACGCGGACGGGTCCGTCGGGTCTGCCCTGGACGAGCCATTGGCCGGTCGGCACGAGCACGGCGGCGTGCAGGAGTCGTCGGCGGACCAGGGTGTCTGCCCAGGCGCTGGCCTCGGCGATGGTGGGCTCGGAATAGCGAGGGGGACGCGGAATCACTGCGTGTCTCCTAGAGCGGGGCGGTGGCCCGGCACGGAGCCGGGCCACCCGTTGCGGGTAGGGGCGTTGAGCTGGTGGTTTGCCCGTTCAGCCGCACTCGGGGCAGCGTCCGACGTGGCTGTTGAGGGCCCGAGCCATCCGTTGCTTCGTCGAGGCAGCCTGCTTTGCGCTGGCCTTTGCCGCCGACCTGCCCTTGTGCCGCTTCGAGTGGGCGAGCAGGAAGCCGATCTCCCGCGTGTACTCCGCATGGACGGTGTCGAACTGGTGGCAGGTCTTCATCGGGTCTTCCTTGTGTCGCGGGGCAGGTGGGCCAGCGTCGGGTCCGCGTAGAGGGCGGCCTGGAGTTCGCTGAACAGCGCGTTGCTGACGCTGATGTTGTGGCGCCGCAGGTGCGGTCGGATGGCCCGGCGGGTCATCCGACCTTCCTCGAGGGCGGCTTTGCGGGCGACATCGACCTTGACTTCCCACGGGACCTCGTCGTCTTGGTCCGCAGGCTTGGTCCGCGGCGTGGCTGGGGGGCCGCCGTGGTCCGTGGTCCGGGACCCCTGCGGTCCGCCGGATGAGTTGTCCTCTTCGCTGTCCGCCAGATGGCCAGTGTCCGGGTCCGGGTGGTCCGGGGCGGGGTTGGTCCGCTGGTTCGGAGCCGGGGCGTCGTGGTCCGCTGCGGCGGAGTCGGTGGGTTGGTCCGTGGTCCGCGTGGTGTGATCCGTCGTTCGTAGGTGGTCCTGGTCCGCCGGGTGGTCTTCGTCCACGCTCGCCGGACCAGCATCTTCGGATGGTCCGTGTCCCTCGTACGCGCGTGCGTGGTCCGCCGGACGGGATGAGCCGTCAGCCGTTTGACCTGCGGCGTGGCTGGTCCGCCATTCCCGTGTCGCCTCCGGCGGACCAGAGGCGGTCCGCTGGTCCGCCGCAAGCGTGTTGTGGTCCGCGACATAGTCCTCGTCCTGGTCCGCCAGCTGGCCCGTGTCCGGGTCCGGGTGGTCCGGGGCGGGGTTGGTCCGCTGGTCCGGAGCCGGGGAGTCGTGGTCCGCTGGGGCGGAGTTGGTGGGTTGGTCCGTGGTCCGCCGCCTTCCGTTCTGGCCGTGGACCTTAGTCCACATGCGCCGGACCAGACTCGTGGTCCGTTCCTCGGCAGTCTCATCCGAGTGGTCCGCTGGGGCTCCGCATCCCGGGTGGTGGCGGGTGATGAGGATGTACAGATGGACCGCGCCAGCCAGGGCGAGTGGGGCGAGGGTGGAGAGCACCGCGACGACCGTGTCGCTCAGCCGCAGACCGGAGTGGTTGCTTTGCTGATTGAGGCGGACCGCGTGCAGGGCATTCGCCCAGATACTCGCGGCGGTGGCACCGCCGAACAGCGTCCATACATACAGCCGCGCCAGGGCCGGGGCCTGGGAGAGGACCAGCAGCGCGCGCACTCCGTAGGCGATGAAGCCGTCGATCACGAGAGGGAAGAGGTAGGTGAGAAATCCGCGGACGTGGATGGCGACAGCCATTTGCCGCAGGGCGTCATAACTCAAGGCGCACCCGGCGAAGCCGAGGGCCACGATGGCGAGACGGTCCCAAGCTCCGACCGGCGCGACGGCGGGGCGTGTAGCGGAGGGGGTCATGCGGCCTTTCCGAGAGGGGCGTGCGCCGGAGTCCACGCTGCCGGGCGGGCTACCGGCTGCTGTGCGCCGGGTGCGGCGGGCACGGGGCTGCCTGCCGGGGTGGTCTTCTTCCGCCTTTCTTGGGTCGAGGTACGCCGTAGGTGCGGTCGCGGTCGAAGACCTTGTTGGCGGCCTGCCGAAGCAGGTCTCGGGCATGCTTGTGGCTGATCTGCAGGGCGGAGGTGAGCCGGGCGGGCCGCCAACCGCGTACGTAGGCGTGGTCGATGACGACCTGCCGTTCGGCCTCGCTCAGGTGTACGTCGCGTCCCTGGAAGAACGCGGTCACGCGCCGGTAGTCGAGGCGCTGGGGCAGTCCATCGTGCAGGGGACGCCGCTCGGCTTCGGTGAGGCCGCCCCAGACGCCCTCCTTGCGTCCGTTCTCCAGGGCGAAGTCGAGGCAGTCGCGGCGTACCGGGCACCAGCCGCACAGCTCCTTCGCCTCGGCGATGGCTTCGTGGTCCCGGGGGAGTGGGAAGAAGACGGCGTCGGAGTCCTCGACGTCCATGCCGTGGCACGCTCCGCGGGTGTGCCAGCTGGTGTCTCCGATGCCGCGAAGGCCGGTGGCCGGCGCTTCGTGGGTGGTGATGAGGCGCAAGGGGTTCTCCGAGGTGCTGCCGCGTCGGCCGGCTGGGGTGATACTCGGCGGGCGCGGCGTCGGGTGCCAGCTGCGGCGCGCGGGCGTGCGCCGCAGCCGGGGCGGGACGGTGGTGATGGGGTGGCAGTGCACCGGGCGGGTGCATGCGCCGGATTCGCCGGTCAGGCCATGGCGGGCTTCTGGATTGGCTCCGGTGTCTGGGCCTGCTGGGCGGCGGCGGAGTCGAGGCGGCCGGGATGCGGCGTTGCGCGCGGAGCGGTTCCGCGTACTCCGTCGTCGGGGCCGATCCGGCGGCGGCGACACGGCTCGCCGGGCTGGGCCAGGCACCACTCGCAGCGGACGTTCAGCGCGTCGGGCATTCCCTGCGCGACGGCTGCTTCGCGTGCTGCTCGGGCGGGCCGGTAGGGCGCGAGGGCGGCCCGCGCGGCGGCCGGGATGCACGAGCCGATCTCCCGCAGCCTCGCCTCCAGCCTCGGGTCGATCTCGTCGCGACCGCTGGTGATCGCCCGTGCTTGAGCGGGCTGCGCGGTGCCGGCGGCGACGGCGCGCCGGTTGCCGACCAGCTCGGCGGTCCAGGCGGCCTGGTCGTCCGGGTCGACGGACGGCGTGGGATCGGAATGCCGGGCCAGGCGGTCGCGCCGGTAGCTCTCCCAGGGACGGGCCATGTCCGCAGGCAGGATCTGGTACGGCGAGGTGCGGATGTACTGGCGGGCGGCGGCGCGGGCGTCCCAGCCGTGCGGGGTGGCCATCGGCACGTCGCCGAGCAGCTCGTGCCACTGGGCGAGCTGGTCGCGGGCCTCACCCTGGTCGGTGCGGATGGTGCGGGGGTCGAGTCGGCCGATGTAGGCCAGCAAGGCGGCGGTTTCGCGGCGGTCCACAGTCAGCCCTCCGTTCCGGTCGGCTCGTCGAGGGCGGCGAGGAGGGCGGCGGTGTGGGCCTCGGCCCGCGTCATGGCGCCCGGCGCGGCGGTGTTCTTGCCCGGGACGGCGTAGAGGCTCGGGCGACTCGGGGCGTGCTCCCGGGCGACCCAGGAGCGCCAGTCAGCAGCCCAGGCATCCGCCGGCCTCGGCTTGAGGCCGGCGCGGTGGGCACGCCACTTGGCGTCGGCCGCCTGCAGGCCCTGCTCGCCGAGGCGGTCGAGGTGTCCCTGTTGGCGGCCCAGGCATAGGCGGCGGGGTCAACCTGCCACTCGGCAACGGGGATGACGGCGGCATCACCACTGCTGTACCTACGTTTCAAATCCGGTTCACTACGGTTCTGTGTGCCGGATTCCGGTACATCGCTGTGTCGGTTTCCGGTACGTCGCGGTGCCGGTTTCCGTCGGGCCCTGCCGGTTTCCGCTACTGCCGGTTTCGGGACGCTCGAGGGGGATTCCGGCACCTGACGCGGTCGGATTCCGCAGCGTCGCAGGGCCGAGAGCCGGAGCGCCGGGGTGGCCTCGGGACTGTCGCCCGGCGCCTGGCCGACATCCTCGTCCTGCTCCCTCGCCGCCTCTGCCGCGGCCTTGGCGGCGAGGGGGAGGCGGTAGACCGTGCTGCGCTGCGGGCCGGTGAGGTCGTCGATCTGCTCCAGCTCACCGGAGTCGACAAGGCGGCCGATGGCCTCGCGCACCGTGGACACGGAAGCGCGCGTGCGCTTGGCCAGGCTGGACAGCGAGGCCCATGAGACGCACTGTTCGTCGGCCACCCGGTCGGCGATCGACAGCAGGACCAGACGCGCGGTCCCTCGGCTGGAGCTGTGCTCCCACACCCACTCGCGTGCCTCGCTGCTCATCGGCCGCTCCAGATGAGCGGCCGGGGGCGGCGGCGTGGGGCCACCAAGGTGTGCTCCGGGTCGGGGCGCCGAGGCGTCGAGGCGGAGGTGGCTGCCGCGCAGGCCAGGCGGAATGGCCTTTTGCGCAGGGCAGGAGGCATGCGATACTCCCCTTTGCAGTGTTGCCACGCTGACGCGCCCGTCGGAAGGACTCAGCGTGGTGATGGTGGGCAATCTCCGCCCTTGCCGGGGCGGACATGCCATTTAGCGTTCGGCGTCCGGGAGTTACCGCTCTCGGGCGCCGTCGCTGTGTTGAGGGCCTACTAGCCCCGGTCCGTGCTTGCAGGCTCCTCATCTTCGTCGTACCAGGGCGGGCTGCCCGGGAGCGACGAACATACGCACGGACCCGTGTCAAGATCCAGACTTGGTTCTTAACCTCTGTACTGGTTGCAGAGAGTCATCATGCGATCTGTCGCTGGAGCCGTATGTGGCGCTCTGTGTGAGTCGCCCTCTGGCGTTGAGGAACACCGGCGCCGCGGTGGTTGCCTTGAACGTCGAGAGCGGGCCATCGTGTTCGGATCGGAGGGAGCGTCCGGACCGTCTCGCAGTGGCATTGCGATGTGGATGAGGTGTCTCCACTGCCGCCCCCGCACTTTCCGATCGAAATCAAACCTTGCCCGCCAGCTGTGACGTGTATTGCTGGAACTGTGGTTTACGCCACGTTGCCCAGCGTGCCTCTGTCGGCAGAAACGGACAGGCCGACCTAAACGGACGGTGCGCGCCACGCGGAAACGTGCTGGTGGGGAAGAACTTTCCATACGTGTGATCGGCGCGTCAAACTCGTGTTTATCGCGGGGTAGGGTGACTGAAGAGACGACGAAGCCCGCCGGTAAAGGATCATGAAAGAGTCGACCGATGGCCCCATGAACCCCGCGGGGCTCATGGGGCGCCTAAACCGCCTGTTCGACACGGTGCACCCGCCCGATCGCGGTCCGTACAGCAACGCCGAAGTGGCTGAACTGATGGAGAAGCGTGGGCTCGGGACCGTGTCGGGCCAGTACCTGTGGCTCCTGCGGACGGGCCAGCGGGATAATCCGACGAAGCGTCACCTTGAAGCGCTCGCAGCGTTTTTCGGGGTAGATCCCGCATATTGGTTCGACGATGTTGTCGCTGAAAAGACTGTGCAGGAGCTTGAGTTGCTTGCCCTGCTTCGCGACACGAAGGTCAAGAACGTTCTTCTCCGTCTCTCGGATGTATCCGCGGACGGAAAGGATGCCATCCTGGGGATCGTCGACAGCGTCCGGAAATCAGAGGGGTTGCCGCCCTCAAGTGGTGCGTAAGACGGCGTCAGTTCAGTAAGTGATCAAGGAAAAGCAATGTGGTCTGCCCGTAGGCAGCGCCGGCCTGACCTCCTGGCCGAGCTGGATCTCCCTCACGTCACCAATATCCGCGATCTATGTGGCGAAGTCTCTCGCCGCACGGGACGGACGGTGATTCTGGAGCCCCGGGAGCAGGCGCCCTCCGTGTGCGGGGCGTGTGCTGTTACTGAATGGGCCGTCCACGTGTTCTACGACCCGCGGACCAGCGTGCTCCACCAGGATCACATCATCGCTCACGAGTTCAGCCACCTGCTGCTCGGCCACCACGAAAGCCGCCCGGTGTCCGCGCTGGCCCCGGCCTTCATCACCAGCGTGAACCCAGCCACCGTGCAGATGATGCTGGGGCGCACCAAGTACGACGAGGCCGAGGAGCGTGACACGGAACTTCTCGCCTCGCTGCTCCAGCGCCGGATCATCGACCGCTGGCTGCGCAGCGACGAGTCCTCAGGGGATGCGGTCCAGGACCGCGTTGCACATACTTTGCTGCGCCGGCGGGAGGCACGGCAGTGAAGGATCTCCTCCACCCGATCAGCCTCGTGACCGCCGCTCTCGGCTTCTTGTGCCTCATGCGAGATGTCCCGACGCGCCGCCGAGACCCCGCCTCTACCGCACTCGTCGCTGTCTTCCTACTGTCAGGACTGTCGTTCCTGTTCTCCATCACGCCGATGTGGGAGTACTTCGACCGCGAGCTCGGCACCGTCAACCTCTCCGTGCCGCTCGCGCAGGGATGCGTGATCGCGCTGCTGGCCTGCCAGCAGGTGGTCCTCACCTACTGGGGATCACCACCAGAAGTCGCCCGCCGGCGAAGTCGGCGATGGCTCGGGGCCGGCCTCGCGGTGATCGCCGGGCTGCTGGTGCTGTTCGCCCTGCTGACGCCCAACGCACCTCACCCGAACGACTTCACGTTGTACTACGCGCACGACGACTGGTACGCCGCATACCTCACCCTCTACGTCACGGCCTACACAATCGGAGAGCTGTTCCTCGCCCGCGCATGCTGGAGCCTGGCCCGCCGCAGTACCCGCGGGTCCGTCCGCTTCGGGCTGCGAGTTGTTGCCCTCGGCGCCACAGTCACACTCGGATACAGCGCGGTCCGCATCAGCAACGTCATCGCCGGTGCCTTCGACGCATCCCTCACCGCCTGGGAAAGCTTTGCCTGGACATGCGGTGACGTCGGCGCCATGCTCACGCTCATCGGCTGGCTCGTGCCCACCATCAGCGACCAGGCCCAGAGCCTCCAGTACCGCGTCAAGCAGTACCGCAGCTACTACAAGCTGCGCCCCCTATGGCTTGCCTTCTACAGCGAGGCCCCCGAGATCGCATTGCCGATCGACCGAGTTGATCCAGCCCAGCGTCGTCGTTTCCGCGGCATCGCGATCAAGCTCTACCGTCGCGCAGTCGAAATCCGCGACGGCCGATTCGTGATCCGCCAGTACCTGGATGCCGAGGTCCGCCAGACCAGCGCAGCCCACCACCGAGCCCGAGGTCTGCACGGCCAAGACTTGTTGGCCGCCGTCACGGCTGACCAGATCCTTGCCGGAATCGCCGCACGAGCCGACGGCTCCCGCCCGGCGCCCGAGCAACTCACCGAGTTCGCCGATGCCGAACGCCAGACCAGCCGGCCTATGGACGACATCGACGCTCTCCTGGACGTCGCCAGTCACCTGCCCCGCCAGCCCGTACGAGCCCCACACCTGGAGCGAGTCTCCGCATGACGACTGACCTCTCCCGCCAGCCCGCCCATGTCCAGCTCGAGGCGCTGCACCGTCGAGAGATCTCCAGCCGTGAGCTGCTCGACCTCCACCTCGATCGGATCGATGCCAGCCGGGTCAACGCCGTGATCACCCGTGACGACCACGTGGCTCGCGCCGCCGCGCACGCAGCTGACGAGCGCCGAGCCCGTGACGAGAGCAGTGGGACCCTCGACGGCCTTCCCCTCACAATCAAGGACAGCTTTGAGACGGAGGGCCTTCGCACCACCTGCGGTGCCGAGCACCTGGCGAATCATGTCCCCGGGCGCGACGCCGACGCGGTCGCTCGGCTCCGCCATCAAGGGGCCGTGATCATGGGCAAGACCAACACGCCCGCGTACTGCCAGGACTTGCACACCGACAACGGCCTGTTCGGGCCGACGCTCAACCCGTACGACCCCAAGCGCACCGTCGGCGGCTCCTCCGGCGGCCCCGCTGCGGCCGTCGCCGCCCACCTCACCCCCGCCGACCTCGGCAGCGACCTTGCCGGCTCACTTCGGCTTCCGGCGCACTACTGCGGGGTCTACGGCCTGCGGCCCACGCTCGGGCTCATCCCGGCCCGTGGCCACATCCCCCGCCCGCCGGGGTGGATGACCAGCAGCGACATGGTCACGCCCGGGCCCTTGGCACGCCACCCCCGTGACCTCGACCTACTGCTTCACGCATTGATGACTCCGTCGACCGCCGAGAACAACCCCTGGCTCGTCAGGCTGCCCGCGGCGCGCAGTAGCGTTCGCCAACTCCGCGTGGCGGTATGGGCCGAGGACGCGCGCTGCCCCGTTGACCGTGCGACTGCCGATGCTCTCGCCACGGTCGAGCAAGCACTGGCCGCCGCCGGCACCAAGGTCCGCCCTACCACGGGGCCCGCCAGCTTCGCCGACTCCCTTCGACTGTTCGAGCAGCTCCTCCACGCCACCGCAACGGCCGCCACGGACGAAGAATCCGGCGCGGCCGAACTCGATGCGGCGCGCCAGCTGCGAGGTGATGACGCGAGCCCACGGGCTACCTTTCTCCGCCACCGGACGCAGACACACCGCGCCTGGCTCCGTGCCGACGAGCAGCGCGTCCGGCTACGGGAGACCTGGGAGCGGTTCTTCGCCGACGCCGAGCACGATGTCCTCATCACCCCGGCCGCCCCCACCCCGGCGATCCCGGCCGGTGCCCGCTCTCTCGTGGTAGATGGCATCGAGCGGAGCTTCTTCGACCAGACCGGTTGGGCCAACCTCACCAGCCACGTCGGCCTGCCCAGCCTGGTCGTACCTGTTGCGCGAAACGTGGATGGGCTCCCGATCGGTGTGCAGCTCGTGGGACCGGCGTACTCGGACCGGACCTTGCTTGCAATGGCCGAAGACCTGGCATCGCTTCTCGGAGAGACGGCTCCGTAGTCGTGCATCAGCGGGGGAGTAAACCAGGAACCCCACGCAACGGTGCTTTCGACCGAGTACTGCTTGCCCTGGCGGACGAGTTGACGCCGTTGGTGGGGACGCCGGAGGCGTGCCGATCCGAGGGAGGCCCGCCCAGCAGGGCGGCAGGCATCCACAGATCTCGGCACTGTGACACCGCGACTGCGCCCCGGTGGTATGCCCTGGCGCACTGTGGCGGCACTACCACTTCTATGGTGTCCCGGTTCTGGGAGGGACGTGGAGCGTTGCGTCGATCGTGTTACGGGTTCTGCCTACCGCCCTTGTCTACCTTCAGCCAGGGATTCTCGCTCCGTGCGAGGGCGCGGTCGAGGTACTCCCTCTTCACCGCGGTGGAGCCCGGCTTCCACCGGCCCTGCCGAGTGGGGTCGCCCCCGGCGTCGGCGATTGCCTGCGCTCCACCGCGGCGGAGGCCGTGGGCCGTGATCTCCTGCCAGTGGGGCAGGTTGGCTGAGTATGCGCAGCTGCGGACCCAGTCGTTGATGGCGTCGCCGGAGACGTGGTCGCCGCGGACGGTAGCGGTGGAGCGGTTCTGTAGGGCGCCGTAGGCGGTGAGCGCGCGGAAGAATGCGCTGTCGCGGGCACCGAGCCGGTGGAGCGTGCTGAACCACTCCCGGGTCGCGTGGACGGGGTTGATCAGGGGGTCGTCGTCCCAGATGGGGACGAACGTCTCGTCTCCCTTGGAATCCTGGTCGGTCTTGGAAGTGGCGATCCACAGAGCGACGCCCTCTGCCTCCACATCGACGTCGGCCTGCAGCAGGTCGGCGAGTTCGATGCGCCTGTTCAGAGCACCGCGGCCGAGGATGAGCGCGCACCGGTTGCGGATGCCGATGGGATGGTGCTGGTCACAGGCGGCGACCATAGCGCGGAACATGTCGTCGGTGATGGCCGGCGCCTTGGTCACCCGGTTCCGTCTGCCCCACGCCTTGCGGTACTCGTTGAGCAGGCCGCGCGCCACTTTCGTCCCAGGCCGGGCGTCCTCCGGCTGCCACGTACGAACGGCGGACATGTGGGTGCCGATGGTATTCGGCCGGTACTCGCGGGCGATCATGCTGGCGACATACTCGACGAAAGTGGCCGTCGTGCATGGTCGCGCCACGCGGCCCATCTCGTTGCACCAACGCTCGAAGATGCCGCGCTGGCTCCTGTAGTTCTTGCCGGTGTTCGCTGGCGCCGACTCCTGGTCGATCCGGCGGGCGGTCTCCTCCGAGACGTAGAAGTCGCGCGCGGTGTACGTCGGCCGTTTGGTGATGGTGAGTTCGCCAGGCCGGAGGACGGTGTGCCGGTCAACCAGCGGTCCTGTCTGGGCGGTCGGCTCGGCGATAGCCGGCCTTAACTCGCTCTCGTCGACCAGTTCTGCGTCGACTACTTCCACCAGCTCGTCACCCACGGGCGCGCCCCTCAGTAGCCGCAGACTGGTCGGAGTCGTGTGCCGTACCGGGCAGCTTCACCAGCAGCCTCGTATAAGGGAAATTATACGGGGGTGATGGCGGATGCGGCGCGTGAGGGACCGTCAATCGGAACGCTAGCTACCGTTGTTGGCTGTTCCGTTGGCCCCCCGGTCGGGAGGATGCCGCCCATCTCACCCTCGAAGAAGTCCCGATGCTCGCGGCTCTCGTGCAGCGGCGGAAGTCCGGTGGCCGCGCTTCCGTGCCAGACCGCTTCCACCATGTGCTCGGCCGCCTCGTACCATCCCTCGTCGCCGCCTGTCCGGACGGCGGATGCGGCGGCCACAGCGCGCGCGGCCTGGCGAGCGGCGATGGCGAACGGTGTGTCGGGGCCGGTGAGGCTGGCCGCCGTCTCGTAGGTGAACGGGGCACGCCCCCGGGACCTGACGACGTCCGAGCAGTACAGCGGATCGTCGTGGAAGACGTCGAGGGCGGCGCGGGCGAGGGCCCGGCCATCCGGCATGGCGCCGGCCCTCGCCAGGGCGAGGAACGCACAGTGGTACACCTCCGCCGACGTGTCGAAGGAGTACATCTCGAACCCTGCCCGGCTCAGGACCGCCTCGAAGGCGTCCATACACACCCGACTCACACGCTTGACCCTGGCGTGGGCGATGTCGTAGAAGGCGCTCTCAATCTGCTCCACCGCTTCGAGCCAGGCCGCAGACTCGGCACTCACGACCGCGATGTTCAGGAGGTTGTCGGCGGTGTCGACCAGGCCCGCCGCGCGCAGCTCGCGGGCGAGGACGATCCAGTCCTCGTTCTCGCCCGGCTGGTACATCTTGATGCAGTCGGTGTAGGCGAGGCCGGTGGCTGCCTGAATCTGGCGGGCCAGCTTGGCGGCGAAGGGCTGCTTCTTCGGCATCGTCGTCTCGTATCCGACGGGCTCTGCCCACGCCCTGCCCGTCCCGCTACTCGATGCACTCGATGATCTACGGGTTGCGCGGGCCTGAGACCTTCACCCGGGATCGTCTGCTGCGTGGGAAGCCGACGACGGGAGGCATTGCGCGCCTTGCCGTTCGGGAGCGTAGCAGCTGCTCCCGTGGTTTGTACGGAACCTCAGCCCTCATTGACGAAGCACTGCGAGCACGGGGAGACCGTACCTCGGGGCACCGACAGCGCCGCTCCTGCCACGCCCCGCAGGCACAGCCCGACATCTTCAGGACTTCGCGGCCCGGTGCTCGGCCCATGCCTGCGCAGCGCGTTGCATCGGCCTCGCCCAGTCGTCCGGGCTCTGGTGCGCGATCGAGTCCCACAGGCGGCGCTGAACGATGGCGAGGACGTCGAGGCCGGCGGGCGGGGTGAGTTCCCATGCGGGGTGTGCGGCGGCTTCGCTCTCGGCCTGGGCGGGGGTGTGGCCGAAGGCGATGAGCCACAGCAGCCATAGCGCCGGGTCGATCCATGCGGCTCCGAGGGACGCCCATGCCCAGTCGACGAGTTGGGCGCCGTTGCTCGTCACAAGGACGTTGTGCGGGTTCCACTCCGTGTGCAGCAGGCTGTTCCCGGCGAACCAGGACAGGTCGGCCGGGTCATCGACATACGTCCTGAGCCGGTGCGGCATCGTCTTTAGTTCGACGCCCGGAGCCGGTACGTCGGCGAGGCGCGCCATGGTGGCGATGACCGCCGGGAGTACTGGTGAGCCGGGCGTGAAGTCGGCGTACTGGCCGGGGACGTACTCGAAGCCGAGGAGGCTCCACCCGTCCTCTTCCATGTGCCAGTGCAGTTCGGGGGCGACGTCCCGTACGTATGGGTTGACGTCCGCCTCGCGTCGCTGTGTCCAGACCCGGGGGTGGTCGAGCGGCAGGCCCTTGACGAACAGGGTGTGCTCGGTCGTGCGGACGCGGGCGGCGATGGCGCTGTTCAGGCCGGCGTTCACGGTCCCGACGTCGGCAACCGGACCGCTGGCCTTCTCGATCAGGCGCAGTACTGCGTCGGGGAGTTCGGTCAGACGCGGGGTGGGCATGGGGTCCTCCATGGGGAACGGTGCTGGGGCCGCGCGCGGAGGCGCGGCCCCAGCTGGGTGCTTCGGTTCAGTTGTACGGGTTGTCGTCGCCGCAGCCGGGGGTGGTGCCCGCGGTCAGCGCCTCGACGTCGGTGACCAGGACGACCTCGTCCGGGTTCTCGACGACGGGCTCTGGCTTGGGCGTGATCTTGACCATGACGGCCTTCATTGCGCTTACCTCATTCCGTGTTGGCAGTAGTTGACCAGTGGTGCCTTCGCCTCCTGGAAGACACGAGCCATCGGCCTGCACACCCGGCACGTGCCGGACAGCGTGCAGCCGCTGCATCCTCCGGTGCGAAGCATGAGGGACTCAGCGATGTCACCGAGTCGGGTCAGACCCTGCACGCCTTCGGCGATCAGGTCGACGTTCGGTTCGCGGCCGACCTTGCAGATCGACGCCTTCCCGAACGGGTCGGCGTGGAAGAACGTCACCCCGGCGGGGCAGCCGGTGAACGGTTCCCGGTTGGTGAGGTACTGGGGTGACTGCGAGGGCAGCGGCTCGGCGCCGCCGTGGATCGTCGGCGAGATGTTCGCGTACTCGCGGAACGGCACGCCGAACTGGCGTGCCCAGTCCCGCATCGCCTCGACCTCGTGCGCATTCTCCCGGACGATGATCAGGCTCAGGTCGATGTTCAGGCCCGCGGCGACGGCGCGGCGCAGGCCCACGCGGAACCGGTTGAACGCGCCCTTCCTCCGGGTGATCGTGTCGTACGTGTCGGCCGTCGCGCCGTACATGCTCAGCGTCAGCTTCGACGGCGGGTAGGTGCGCAGGAGGTTCAGGACGTGGTCCTTGTGCAGCCGGGACCCGTTCGACAGGACCTCGACGAGCATGCCCAGTTCGTGGGCGAGGCGGTACGCCTCGGGGAAGTGGGGGTCGATAAGGGGTTCGCCGCCGGTGATCTGCAGCCAGATGACGCCGGCGTCACGCATGACGGCCAGCAGCCGCCGCTTGCCCGGGAGGTCCAGGCCCTCGAACCGCTTCTTGCCGAGGTAGCAGATGCCGCAGTCGTAGTCGCAGCCGAGGTTGATCTCCCACGTTGTCCGGCTGACCTTGAACGGACCGGCCTGGCGGACGAGGAGGACGTCGTCGACGCTTCGGCCGGTCAGGTCGATGTGCCACTGCGCGTGTACGGCGTTGACGAGCCACTGGGGCACCGTGTTGGGGACCGTTGCCAGTGTGCGCAGTTCATTGAATTTGTCGTGTGGGAGCTGTACGGCCTTGGTGCTGCCCGGCCGCAGGATGAGGCGCCGCTCTCCGAACGGTGTCGCAATGAGCTGGTGCACGTCGCCTTCCCTTCGTGTGGGAGCTGGTTGGTTGAGTTGTGCTCTGCCCGAGGGCCAGGACCGAATCGGCAACTGGGCCACCACCGGGCAGAAACTAGGTGATGCCCACCCGTTGGCCTCCGGCCGCTGCACGCCGTGCGTCCTCCTCCGCCATCGCATGGAGCTCCTCCAGGGACACGGGGGTGATGCCGTGGAGGCTGACCACGGTGAAGTTGGCCAGCGTCCACCGGATGCGCTTGTCGCCGATGGAGACGTGCGCGAGGTCGTCCGGGTGCTTCCCAGGGGTGGGGAGCGGAGCCAGCGTGACCGGGGCGAAGACCACTCCGGCCACTCCCCAGAGCGGGGTGTACTGAACGAGCGCGGCGGCGAACGCTCGCCGGAGGTGCGGGCACGCCTCGATGGACTCAATCGCGCAGAGCGGGTGTAGAGCGGGTGCGGTGGTGGTCTCCCCCTCGACGATCGGGGCGGCTGCGCCCATCAGGTGCAGGGTCCGCTCGTCGGCGCGTGAGTCAAGAACCGACTCTCCGCACACTTGGCACAGGCTGTACCGCATCGCACGTTTCTGCCGGAGCGAATTGAGCCTGGCGAAGTCGGGCCGGCCGCGGCCCTGCCCGAGGCCGGAGCGTACCCACAGCGCCTCGTGGCGGCGGTCGGTCACCGAGTTCTCGTCCTCGTAGCCGATGCCCTCACCGCCGCGCCTGACGATCCGGACGATCTTCGGCTGCTCCACAGCCTCTGCAGTCCACTGCGCGATGTAGGGAACGTGGAGACCGTTCCAGTAGTGCTGTTTCGGCATTACAGGTCCACCTCCCCTGGCGGGAGGACCGCACGCACGGTCTTGCCGGGGCCGTCGTGGTGCAGGAACCAGGTGACCCGGGCGCCCAGACGTGCGACGTGTGACAGACCGCGTCCCCGCTCGCCTCTCGCCGCGGCTTCGAAGCCGGGGAATGAGGCGTTGAGGTCGCTCACGTCGATGATGAGATCGCCCGCCGCGTTGACGGCGGTACGCAGGAGGAGCGTCTGCGTTTCCGCGTGATCGGGCATGCCGTGGCGTACGGCGTTGTCGACCAGCCGGGCGACCACCTCGGCGGCACGGACGACGGGCCCCGCCCAGCGCAGGGCGGGAAATATGGCGCGCGTCCACCACCGTGCCGCTCTCACGGCGCTGATGTCGCCAGGCAGTTCGGTTTGGAGGGTGATGTCGATCGGCGCTGGCCGTGGGACTGGGACGAGGTCTGTCCTGACGTCGTCGACGGGCGGCTGCACGCTGCGTAGCAGCTGCGGCAGGGCACGGTAGACCATGCTGGCTTGGGTCGGCGCTCCGCCCAGCAGCTTCCGCGTCTGCTTGGCGATCTGGTCTACGTCCCAGACCTGCACGCCCAGGTCTTCGGCGTACTGCTTCAGCGTCCTGCCACGGGCCAGCGCCTGGACATAGTCGAGGACGTCAGGAGGAAGCCAACCGGCGTCCTCCGGGTTAGGGGCGTCAAGGGCTCCGTGGACGCGCGCGCGGAAGACAAGTTCGGGTTGCCGCCCCTGCGGCCGACTGCGCTCGGCACCGAGCTTCGTCGCGGCCGCGGCCCAGATCGGCCCCATGCCGGCCGCGGGAAGGACGTGCTTCTCCTCGGCGAGTTTCGCCGTGATCTCCGCGCTGCTGTGACCCAGAGCGGCCAGGGCAACCGCGCGCCGTTCCATCTGAGTCAGCGGCGTAGCGTCGTTCGGCAGCTCGGGGCGTGCAATGACAGTCACCAGCCGTCATCTCCCATCAGGTCGAGAAGCGCGAGGACGGCCAGGGCGAACCGGCGGAGATGCCCGTGTGCACCGTCTGGGCAGGGATGCTCGGCGCTCACCTGGATCAGGCACTGGACCTCATCGAGCGGGTACGGCCTGACCAGGTGCGGCACAAACTCCACGAGCGTCGTCGTTGCCTCCCGGAACCGCCTCGCGATGTCCGCGATTTCGCCCGGAGCGGGGTGCGCGTACTCGCCGAGTACGGCCTCCAAGTCGACGTACAGCTGGTCGTCGATTGCCTCATGGGCGAGGGAGCGACGCAGGCCTGCGAGGAGTACTCCCAGCGTCTTGTGATCGTTGGATGACGGTCGGCTCAGGAGCTGCGCGGCGACGTCGGCCGTCACGGCGACCATCACGATCCCTCTTGGGGGGCCGGCAGGAGGCACCATACGGTCGTGCCGTCGTCGCTGACGCCCCACTTCCCGTCGTTCTCCTGCACCAGGCCCTCAACGATCGCGAGGCCCCGACCCGACTGGTCGTTGTTGTTAGCCGACTTGGGCCGAACGCTGCCCTCCTGGCCGTCGTCGACCTCGATGCGGAGGAAGTCGTCCTGGCGGGTCACCGTAAGCCTGATCTCCGTGGTGCCGCTGTGGAGGACCGCGTTCGTCAGCAGTTCGGAGACGATCGTCAGCGCATCAACCATCAGCGCATCGAGGCCGAAGTATCTGAGCCGTGCTGCAGTGACTCGCCGCATGATTCCCACGCAGCGTGCGTCTTCTGCACGGGGCGGGGCGTCAGCGCAACGGGGGGCGATTCTGAAGCGCTCGTTCACCACGTCCCCGTCGCGGCGGAGGGCCGCGCGAGGCGTCCGTAAGGCTGTCGTCGCTCCGGTAACTCTCGGGGGCATGGGGGAACTCCCTGGTTCATGAATGTGCACGTCCGGGCACTCTCAGCGATGCTGTTACGAGCGTTGCAATGGCGCGCAGACGGCTCTACCCCCAGACCGGCCTCGGGGTTTCGGAGCAAAATTGACGGGGGTCCTCGGCTCTACCTCGGACTTACCTCGGATCTGCTAAGTAGCGTCTACACGGGGCAAGTTGATGTGGACGGCGCACTAACGTCATGGCAGTGACGTGGTAGGCAGATGGATTGGGGAGGCACCTGTGTTGTTCTTCCGGCACGCCCTCGAAGGACGCGGTATCAGGACTCCTGAGGACTTCCTTCCGCACTACAGGGGGGCGGCCGAGCGGCTCGGCTTGGAGAACGTGGATCCGGCACCGAAGACCATCGAGGGATGGATCTACGAAGGGCGGAAACCGCAACGGGCTTTCCGGCCGGCCATCGTGGAGATGCTGGGCTACTGCATTGATGACCTGTGGACTGAGGTACCCGAGGGCTCCACGCCGAACTTCGTTCCGCTGACCGGCGCGTCACCGACTGCACTCCGTGCCGATGCCGGCGTGGAGCTGAACGAGATGAAAAGGACGGGCGCGATGGCTGTGCAACGTGCGAAGGACTTCCTCCTGGACAAGGACCGACAGATGGTGGGTGACGACACGCTCGGCCTCCTCGATGACGAGGTGGCCCGTTTGGTCGCCGTGTACCCGCGTGAACCACTGTCGGCCATTTGGGACGACCTGCTGGAGACCCAGGACCAGGTGTTCCGTCTCCTCGACGGCCACAGGGTCCGACCATCACAGCTGCGCGACCTGAACTTCAAGGCCGCCGTGCTGTCCTTCCTCGTGGCCAAGGGCTTCAACGACATGGAAGTCCCGCAGCACGCGATGACGATGACGCGGGTCGCCGCGTCCTGTGCCAAGGACGCTGAGCACCCCGGTCTCATCGCACTCACCGACGGCCTGAAGTCGCTGATCGCCTACTGGGCGGACCGGCCGGGCGACGCCTACCACTACGCGAGCCAAGGAGCCGAGGCCGCCGCTGGGCTTCGCGGCACCGTCGGACTGTGGTTGCTCGGCCTCCAGGCGCGTGCCGCGGCAATACTGGGCGACGAGGAGACGGTGCGCGCTGCCAACCAGAAGGCCGCCGACCGGCGAGAGCGAGTCCTTCCGGATGACCTGGACCAGCTCGGTGGCCTGTTCACCTACGCCCCCGAGAAGCAGCTCTACTACTCGGTGGAAGCGGAGGCGCTTCTCGGCCACGGTGATGAGCGGCTCGCCGCGCAGGCAGAACAAGCCGTGCAAGGTTTCAGCGACCCCAGGTCCCCGAACTGGGCGTTCGGTGACCTCGCAGGTTCTCAATGCGACCTTGCCCTGATTCGTCTGTTCGGCGGGGACGTGGACGGCGCCGCTGAAGCCATCCGCCCAGTCCTGGACCTGCCGGTCACCCACAGGAACAACGGCATCGTCGTATCAGCGCTCCGCGTGCGCCAGGCGCTGATGAGTAGCTCCGCGCGCACTGCCCTGGTAGGCCAAGACCTCCGCGCCGAGATCGAAGCCTTCCCAGCGAGTCGGCCGGCGCTGCCCCGCGGGTAGAGTCCGAGCCATGTACCCGGTCAAGCGGTCCAGCTCGCGCCTGGAGCTGCGTGAGCTCACCATTGTGGACGTCGACGCAGTGCTCGCCATCTACGGCAGCCCCGAGGCGACAGAGCATTTGTCGTTCGAGCCGCGAACTCGAGAGCAGGTCGGCGAGATCGTTGCCCGGTCCGTCGCCTCGGCCGTGGCCAAGCCCCGCAGCGAGTACGCGCTCGCCGTCGTCGAACGGGACACGAACGGACTGATCGGGTTCGGCAGACTTGCCATGGATCCCCATCAGCCGCGCGGAGCCACGTTCGGCTTCGCGCTGCGCCCGAACGCCTGGGGTGTCGGCTACGGCCTTGAGACCGTCCGCCTTCTCCTCGGGCTTGGGTTCGAGGAGCTCGACCTGCACCGCATCTGGGGGGCGCGCTCTCCACGCAACGAAGCCTCGGCGAAGACGATGACGGCGGCGGGCATGGTCGAGGAAGGCATCATCCGCGGCCACATCAAGAAGGCCGGCCAATGGCGTGACTCGGTCGTCCACGCAATGCTTGAGGACGAGTGGAGAGCGTTGTGTCGGAGAACTCCAGCCGCCGGCGACGGTTTTGCTGGCGGTCCCAATTAGCTCTGCGGGTACGGCACGCTCCAGTTCGATGTCGTAATCGAAGCACTGTTGGGCGGATACCCTCACGCACCCCGACCTGCGCACCGTAGTGCCGCGCTCGAAGGCCAGGTTGAACCCGGGCTGGTTGCCGTGCCGGGTCCGCGGCGGCCAGCCTGTTGCTGACCTACCTTAGCAGTCAGGAATGGGTCATTCTTGGCGCCTCTGAGACGGCCAACACGACCTGCGGGAAGTCGTCCTCTCGACTCGTGACTGAGGGCGCCGGTATGTCTGGCCCGATGGGAAGATCCGGCCCGAGAACTGGGGCGCAGCCAGATTCGTATTTTCCGGCGTACGCCGAGCGCTGCGCTGGGATCGGTCCGCGACTGGCAGCAGGACTACCGGAAGGCAAGTAGTCACGCGATTCCGGCAGGTACCGCCTCCCACAGGTGCGTTGTTGGCTTGGTGTGGGTCGACGTGCCCGCCGCTGCGAGCGATGTCCGTCACCCACTAACCGGCCATACGTGATCTGCGCCCATCCGAGACGGGGCGATCTGGCGTACTGGGCAGGCGCGATCGGACGTCTCGCTTAGATTCTGTTACGAGTTGAGCAACCTGTGCGGGATGCCAACTTCACTACCCAGGACCTTCGTTTTCTGAGATTCTGTTTGGCCTCTTCTCGGCCCCGACATTCGCCCACGGCAGACAGGGAATCTTCCCACAGGACTGGAATCCGCGTAGGGGCCATGTCAACCTACAACATCCCGGGAAAACAAAGTTCAGCGAGAGGTCAGTGGAAGGTGGACTCTTGGTGCAAGTGACGGACGACGTATCCCTCGACCTCCGGCTTCCGGCGTGCCTGTGCTTCTTCGACTGGCAGCGGTCCGTGATGTCTACCCGTGTCAGGGCGCAACATAGACCACGATCGCCGGTTAGCCAAACCGGTGATTGTGACGACCATTGAAGGCGGTCGCAGCAGGCAGCGTTTGGCGGCAGTCGTCTCGCACGCAGTTGGGGTGACACAACACGTAGGGAGTTATTGCAGGTCGCCTGCGGATCTGGTGTGTGCTGTGGTCGAGGAGTGTGTGGCGTAGGCCGTCGCATGGATCCACCACCACGCGCCCCATGCGCAAATCCTGCTGCCATCGCCTACTCAGAAAGGATTTTGAATGCCACAGGGCGGAAGCTATCGACTTCTGACTCCGGCGGAGGTCGCAGAGTGGTTGCAGGTGAGCGAGATGACGATCAAAAACAAGTACAGGGCCTGGGGGATCAGGCCCCAGAAGGTAGGAAGGTTGCTGCGGTTCCGGGAGCGAGACGTCGTCGCGTACTTGGAGTCCAAGTATGGCTAAGCCCTGCACGTAGTTCCGACTGAGAAGGGAAAAATTTGGCTCGGGTCTTCCAAAAATGCAAGGAAGACGAGAAGAGTAGGCACTATCCGTGCGTCGCCAGTAGGTGCGGCCACCCGTGGACTGTGCGATACCGGGAGCCTGGCGGCAGGACGGGGCGCCAGCGGGAAAAATCTTTCGACAAGTATGGCCCGGCCGACAAGTTCGCGGCCAAGGTCGAACGTGAGAAGGACCTCGGAACCTATATTGCACCAACTGGGTTCTTGACCCCTTTGGTGGCGGTGTATCGGGAGTTCATCAGGTCTGGGGACCGGGTTGCCGGGACCCGATATCAGTATGAGACCAGCCTGCGGCTGCACGTTGAACCGTACTTCACGAGCACGCCAATCGGGGCTGTGAAGCCCAGGGACTTGAAGGACTGGCTCCGGTGGATGGTCGAGGAGCGCGGCTACGAGGAGTCAACTGCGGTCAACCGCTATGAGACGCTCAGCGGAGTCTTCAGCTACGCCGTCGCTAACGACTACATCACCAAGAACCCGTGCCATCACGTGAAGACTGGCCGCCAGCGTGTCAAGCGCAGGGCGAAGAAGACCATCCGGCTCCCAACTCTTGCCGAGATCTCGGCGATAGCGGGTCACCTGCCGGGGCCGTATCAGCTGTTGGTCTGGCTCATGGCGGGCTGCGGCCTGCGGGTCGGCGAGGCCACGGCTGTGACCTTGCAGCAGTTCGATTTTGAGGCCGGCCTTCTCTACGTCGATCGTCAGATCACGCAGGACGGAGCGAACGAGGAGCCGAAGACCAAGCGGCAGAAGGCCATCACGAAGGGCCGCGGGCGAGCGCACACCATCCGCCATCTGAAGTGGCGCGATCACGATGAGGGGCGGGCTGTGCCGCTTCCGCGAACGATCGAGGCGAAGGTGAAGGAGCACCTGCGGTTGTACGGCACCTTCCGTGTGGAGAAGGGACAGAACCGTATGGAGGGCAACTACCTCTTCGCCAACGTCGGGCGGACCAACATCCTCATGTACTCGCTGGTGGACCGGCTGTGGCGCAACGCCAGGAAAGCCGCAGGAATCACACGGAAGATCACGACGCACTGGCTGCGCCACTTCTTTGCTTCGGCGGGGCTCGCCAGAGGGGTGCCGGTGACGGACATGGCTGAATGGCTGGGGCATCGGGACCCGAAGATCACTCTTCAGACCTATGCTCATGTCATGCCCGATGCCCCGAACCGCCTGCGATCTGTCATGGATGCGGTTTTCAACCTGGAGACGGAACTCAGTCTGCCGCTCGAGTTCGAAGCGGTTGTCGAGGCGGCATAACCCGGTCCAATCTCTGAGGCTCTGACCGGCTACCGGTTGGTGGCTTGAGAACCCGCGGTGAACACGCGCGAATGGGCGGCCTCGAATAGCAACGGGTGAAGGTGCCTGCAGACGCGAATGCGTCTGCAGGCACCTTCTGCTCGCTACCGTGCGCACGGGACTCAAACCAAGTCCATCCTGAGGTTCGGCCGGCCGGACCCCAAGCCGTCGCCTCTCCTTCTGCCCACTGCAAGTGGCGACAGCCTTCCTTGGCGCGGCCACTGCGGCCGCGTACGTCATCTCGTGCCGCACACATCCAGTCGGAGAGGTGCTAAACGTGTCACACTCGTGGGCGTGACACAGCTCAACCCCCGTGGAACCAATCCACTAGCAGGACCCGAGGCTAATCCGGCCTGCAAGGTGCTGGCTCCGGAAGCCTGGAGCACCTACGCAGTGGACCCAAACCTGCGTAACCCTCCATCCCCGGGTTCCCCGGGCCGGGTCCCTCCTGGAAGCGACCTCGATCTGAACATCGGCTGGGATCGCTTCGAGAAGCTCATGCTTGCGGTTTCGCGCCGCATGCTTGGCTTGCGCGGCATCAAGTTTCGACGCTATGGCGTGCAGGGGCAGGAACAGTTCGGCATCGACCTCGCTGGCCGAGAGCCGGACGGCCGGTACTCCGTCGTCCAATGCAAGGACTACAAGACCTTCACTGCTGGACAGCTGAGGAAGGCCGTCGAGAAATTCACCGGCGGATCGCGCCCCTTCGGGGCGTATCGCCTGATCGTGGCGACGTCCGCCTCCACTGAGGCGACCCAGTTTGCAGATGAGCTCGCAGCGCTCCAGCGCGAACATCCCGATCTCGATCTGGAACTGTGGGGTTCCGAGCAGATCAACGAGTGCCTCCGCAATTGCGGCGACATCGTCGCGCAGTTCTGGACGCGCGAGACAGCGGTCGATTTTTGCACCGGGGCGCCCCTCCCAGGGGTGCCGGCGCCCCCACCCGATCGACAGGCACAGGCGGAGCGGGTTCTCGTCGGCCCTTTGAACACCGACGACGTGATGCCGATCCTGCGTGAAGCCGACAGCAAGCTGGCCGACGAGCCGACGGTATCGGCCAGTCTTTACGGCGACTTGGCGGGCCGGTTGCACGATGCCGGCTACGGGGGCCATGCCAACGTGCTGCGAAGGAAGCAACTCGACGCACTCAAAGAGGCCGGGCACTTCGACGATGCGGCCGACTTGGCAGCCGAACTCGCGGTTGCGGCGCTGCATCGCCGGGACAGGGACGAGCCGAGGGCTCTGGCCCGCCTACTCGGTGAGTTGGCAAGCTCAGCACTGGCCGCCAGCACGGAACGGGCGGCGGGCACCAAGGAGCATGCAACGGTCATTGGCATCGCCGTACGCGACATCTCTCATCCTGTGACGATGCCTCAGCTTCTGACGACTCTGAAATCCGAAACCGCTGGGGAGCCCGGTTACCGCCCGACCCTGGTTCTGCTGCTCGCAGAAGTCCGGCTCGCCACAGAGCCGCACCGGCTCGACGAGCTCGACGACCTCGTCGGTGCAGCTCTGACACAACTCAATGAGCGGCCTGTTGCGGCGGAGACAGCCGATATCGCCATTCGGCTGCGTCTGCTTCGAGCGGAGTACGACAGCACTGAGCGGCAAGAGCTTCTTCGGGCAGCAAGGCGCCATGAGCTGAAAGGTAGACACGCGGCGCTGGTCAGCGCGCGCGAAGCTCGACGTTGCGCACTCGAAGGCCGAGCCGAGGAAGCGCTGGAGAGTTGGCGGGATGCCGTCCAAGACGGCATCCATGCCGGACTGGCTGAGGAGGCGGCTGACTGGCTCTACGCCATCCGCGCAGTGAATGTCCAGTACGGGCCCTGGACCAGCGAGATCGACGATGAACATCGCCTTGCGCAGGCACTCCGTGCGACCGGCACGAGCCGCTTGCTGGATCGGGTGCGGGACCCGCGTGCGCAGTCCATGGCGGCTCGAGTGCGGAACAAGCCCGTAGAGGCAGTCCTGTCGGCGCGTCGATGGTTGACCGACAGTATCGTAACGGGGAGTTGGGCCGACGAAACCGAAGCTCTAACCTTCCTGGCGGATCTGTATCGCGACAATAGCGAACCCGCCTTGGCGGCGACGTACTACCAACGCGCTGGGAATCCCAAGAAGCTGAAGCAACTCGCCGAGACGGTGGGTGATCTCCTTCTGCCCCTCGTGCCGTTCGAAAACGAACCGTGGTGGGTGCTGCGGGCCCGTGCGCATCTCGCCGTGGCCCAGGCCGATCTGGTGGAGGACGCGTCAGTGGAGGGACTGCTCGACGAGTTCCTGGATCTGGCTGTGCGAGGCAGGGCTGGCGAACTCACTGACTCACCCACTCATGCCTTGACGCTTCAGGCGACGAAGAGCGCGTGCGCACTTGTTTCACGTAGCACTTCCGCACAGGCGGTAGCGCTGCTGGACCTGCTCTCTGCCGACGTGCCTCGCGGACCCAACCAGTACCGTCACACGGATGACGAGCACGCGATCGCTTGCGTCGACATCGCCCTTGCGCATCCAGGGCTTGCGATGCAAGCCCTGACCCGGTTGTTCGACCTTGCTGATGGACGTGCTGACAAAGCGTTGAAACTCCTCGCGGGTGAGGACGTACTACGTCTGCTGGGTGCTCGCGCACCTGGCGCGGAACAGCCCGGAGCGGGCGGCGAGCAGGGGTCCCTGAGTGACCACGACCGGGACGTACTGCGCGGTCGTGCCGATCGACTGGCCGAGGCCGGCCTCTACTTGGCGGACGTGATACAGGCGCAGCTGAGCCCTGGTCAACCAGCAGTGCAGCAACGCGCACAGGCAGCCAGGGAACGCCTCCTCCAGCGACCCGAGCCTGATCCCGCCCACACCGAATTCGGTGACGCGATCGTGATTGATGCGTTCATGGCAAGCTGCCTTCCTGCCGAGGAACAGCAAGGCTGCCTCGACAAGCTCCTCGCGGTAGCGGCAGATCGGCGAGAGACGGCATCCAATCGACAGGACGCGCTCATCGGTGCCCGCAATCTGGTTATCGACCAAGCCCCACCCGTCAAGCACACCACGTTCCTCGCCAGTCAGCCCTTTGTGCTCGGCGAGCAGGACGGAAGTCGACTCGATGAGCTGACTGGTGAGGCCCATCCCCTCAGCTCTTTTCGCATCAACCTGGGGTCCGCGTCGCTACGGGACCAGGGACTTGGCCTGGCCGCAGCCTCGGCCACGACGCGCGAGGAACAGGAGTGGGTCCGAGACCAGGCAATCGGCCTGCTGCGAAGCGACGAGCAGGCAGTTGTCCATGGAGCCGCTGTGACGCTCAACCGGCTTCCGCGCGACGTGACCAGCGATGTCGACGCCAATCTCCTGGCGACTCATGCCTCAGTGGGCGTCAGACAACTCAGCGCCGTGCTGTGCATGGAGCACCCGCAACGCTTCCGCGACACAGCGATGCGTCTCGCTGAGGACCGAGACGCCCGGGTACGGCGCACCCTGGCCGAAGCCGCAGCTCGTGCAGCCCTCGATGCGCCGGAGGCAGTCAGTGATCTCTTGGACCGCCTTCGGCAGGACCCGCGCCACACTGTCCGCGCGGCAGTGCGGTGACATGTGGGCACGGGGAACATCGGCACCGCCGACCGCCTCGGGAGGTTGATTACCAGCCGGGAGGCAGGCCGAGCCTTCCCGCCTCCGTGCCAATCTGACGTGGCGTCGCGGCCGAATGTCGCTTTCCGCGTCGCGTAGCACTTCCTCCAAGAGAGCAGCCTTTCCATGGGCACGATCCGCACGGTCCGATGTGCTCGGCTACTTTGATCAGACGTTAGCGTCGCGCCCCGGTGCTGCATGGGGCCGAGTCAGTCTTGTGGCGCCTCCTCGTTCGAGGAGGCGCCACAAGACCAACTGGCGTGGATGCCAAAGGATTGGGGGACTGCTTCGGAATGAGGCGAATGTGGCGGGCCCTGACATTGGGCCGGGGGGAGTAAACGAGTCGCTCAGCGCAGCTGCCAGGCTGGCGCCGTTGTGGACGCGGAGTTACTTTACTTCTGGTCAACTCGTCATCGTGTGGACATGCGCGATGACGAGGGACTCCGGCTGGACTGCGACGATCGACATCGGGACGAATTCCATGGGTGTTTCGTTTGGCCCGACCGATGGTGCCGGGGCACGCTTCACGGATGGACGGCGCCCGAAGCGAACCAGTCGCGAGCTGTTGCCTCCGCTCCGTCTGGGAGGTCGTTGATGAAGACTACGGCCAGGCCGCGGCGGGCTCGTGAGCAGCAGACGTAGAAGAGGTTGCGTGAGCGCTCGGTGCGCTCAGGTTTGTCGGTGCCGGCAAGCATCTTGCCGATGTTGTACATGGTCCAGACGGAGTCGTCGATCACTACGACGACATTCTCGAACTCGTCTCCCTTGACGCCATGTTGGGTTGAGAAGGGCGTGAGTTCATCGATGAACCGGGTGACGCTGATGACTTCCCGGTAGGAGACACCACGGATGTTGTTGGAGAAGTCTGCTTGCCGCTTGTGCCGCTCGTCGAGGTCGGCTGCGGTTCTGCGGCGCTCGCGGTCTTTCACAGTTCCGGGAACGGCCAGTAGGGGACTGCCGGCCATGAGGTCCAGGACATCGCCGATGGTCCCGGTCGCGCGCACCGTGTCGAGCTCGCGGATTGCTTTGCTGATGATCCTCTTGTCGGTGTGCCGGGTGATGCGTCTCTTTCCCTGCCCCATCAGGTCTGTCAGTTCCACGAAGTCCCGCTCCTGGTAGGCCGCGCACAGGGCTTCGATCTGCGTCAGGTACTGGATGTAGGGCTCGTTGCGCGCCATGAGGTCGTCGGGGCCGTGGCTGCCGAGCTGCCGGTACTGCTCCAGCAGGTTGGCGTATTCGAGGGTGCCCGCGATGCCGCGATGGGTCAGCAGGAGGTACTTCGAGTTCTCAAGTGTCCAGTCCCTGCTCGCGAGGGTGGCTCTAGCGGCATCGAGCCGTCGCGGGCCGGGCGGCACGTCGGTGTTGAGGAAGAGGTGTACCTCGCCCTTCTGCTGGTTCCCGGAGGCCTGCTGGCGGAGCTCGAGCCGCATTTTGTTGAGAACGTCGACTACAGGGCGCGAACACCGGTAGTTCTCGGTTTTGGTGATGGGTGTGAGCTTGTCGTGCCTGACTGCGCCGACGCCGGATCGGTAGATCTTCTGCATCGAGTCACCGAAGAGGCCGATCACACAGGGTTCCTTGCCCGCTCCTGCCAGGTGGTTCAGCAGTAGGTCGATCGTCTTGGGTGAGGTGTCCTGGTACTCGTCGACGAAGATGACGGGATATTTGCTGGTGATGATGCGTATGAGTTTGGGGTGGGTGGCGACGAGTCGCAGAGACAGAGCGATGACATCGTCGTGGGATATGCGGCCCTCGCTCAGCTTGCGCCCGCGGTCGGAGTACTCGATCACGGGGGGAGCGGCCATCTCAGTGAGGTCTTCAGGCTTGGACAGGTTGGCGTTGTAGTCGAGGATCTGCTGCCAGAGCTCGCGCGGATAGGCCTGGATGACGCTCCAGAGGAACTCGTGGATGGTGCCGACGGCGACGAGCGGGTCTGCCGAGATGCGTTCAAGGATCTTCTTCTTGGCGACGTTCGTGTATGTGATGCAGGCGATCTGCCGACCGTTCGCCTCAAGATCCGTACGCCGGTGGCTGAGGAGATACTGAAGGGCGCGGACGAGATCGGTCGTCTTGCCGGCGCCTGCTCCCGCTTCCACGAGGAAGCTGCGCCGGGCGTCCAGCTCTTCGACTACGGCTTCGAAGGTGTTCAGGCGAGCCATTGGAGTCCTTCGGCGATGTAGCGGGGGACGAGCCAGTCCTCCAGAAGCATGACGTCGAACGCGAAGTCGGTCTTGTGCTTGGAGAGCCGTTTGGCGATGGCGAACGCGTTGGCTTCGATGTCTTCAGGGGTGGGGTCGGCCCCGACTTCCTGAACGAAGGCTCTCTTCAGCTCCAGATGCCTGAGGGCTCGGGCGAGGACTGCTGCGTTGGCGATGATGAAGGCGTCCTCGAAGCTGCGTGCACAGACGCCTGCCTGCCTTTCAGGGACCTGGTAGGCCACGCGCACGTGCCCGTGCTCCTTCTCGTCCGTGCCGACGTCGAGGAGCTTCACGATGCTGGATTGACCCGGAAGCCAGTTCTTCAGTGTGGAGTTCGAGGTGACCGCCTGCGCGGTGCTCGGCGGGCAGGCCTTCTGATCTGTGGGGCTGACGGAGTCGATGTCGGTGATGACCAAGGTCTTCACGTTGAGGAAATCGAGCAGTTCACGGAACCGGACCGCGTAGGCGTCACCGACCTCGATGACCGACACGTACTGGTGCAGGAGGCCCTCGGCGCACCGACGGACCATCTCGGGCAGCAGCAGTCGTTCCGCCGTGCCCTCGATAAGGATCACCTTGTCGGCGAAGAACATGTCGCAACGGTGCAGGACCATGTACTGGCGCAGGAACCGCAGCGTCTCGTCACCTTGAGGAGTGGCCTTGACCTTCGCCTGGAAGGTGGAGAGGTCCTTGACCTTGCCGTCCGGCTCGGAGCGATCGAAGTACCGCACCGTGTGAAACCCGCCGCTCGCGACGATGTGCGAAGAGTGCGTGGTGATGACCACCTGCACCTTCCATGGGGCCTTGCGCTTGATGAAGTCCTGAATGTTCTTGATGAAGACCTCCTGCATCTGGGGATGCAGGTGGGCCTCCGGCTCCTCGATGAACAACACCTGGAGCGCCGGCTTCGGAGTAGCACGCTCGTACGCCTGGTGAAAACTGATGACCTGCAGGATCGTGAAGATCAGCTTGCTGTAGCCGAGCCCATTGTGGCCTTCAGGAAGGTGGAAGTCGCCGTCTCCAGAGGGATACTGGAGCCGCGTGCTGCCCCTGAGAATGCCCGAGCCCTCCATGAGAGACACGATGCGGGGCTTTTCGACAGGTGTGATCGTCCCAACCCCGAAACTACGCAGGTCCTCGAAGACCGGGTCGAACAGCGATTTGTAGCTGGTGTCGAGCTCCAGCGACGCTGCGGCCAGGGCATCCTCGATCTGCTCGATGCTCTGATGACGCCCCTCAGGCCCGCTCTTGACCTTGTAATAGGTCTCGAACGTCTTGGACAGCGTGCGGGCCTTGTCTCCTGGGGTGTCGTCGACCTTGGTCTGCGCGTAGACGAACTTGACCGAGACGATCGCCTGCGCGGCACTGCGCTTGATCTCCTTCGTCACCTTCTCATCGACCGGGCTCACTGCTCGAAAGACGGAGGCGAAGTAGTCCGTGAAGTTCTTGCGCAGCCACTTGATGGGCTCGAATTTCGGCCTCTGACTCGCGGTCCAGAAGTCCTTGAGCAGGTCGTGCGGCCTCGCTGCCTCCAGCGCCGCTTCGATCTTGACAGTGAAACAGGAGTCGTCGAGGTCCAGGATCACGTCCGTGAGCGGAGCGAGGTCATCGTCCTCGGCGTACTCGATCGTGAGTCCCAGCCGGATGGACGGCACGAGCTCGTACGCCTTGGCCAGCAGGCCCTCCCGCGTCTCCTGATCGCCTTCGGCCGCATGCCTCTGTGCTTCACCGAAGATCTGAAGTGCCTGCTCGATGTCGGGGATCCGGCAGGTGGAGAAGTCCTCCAGCACGAAGCGCGTGTCGTCGTCACCGAAGAACTTCTCGAAGAGGTTGACGAACGATGTCTTGCCGCTGTTGTTGCGTCCCACGATGAGCGTGGTTTTGTGATCGATCCGCACGTCCGCCTTGTCCAGGGCGCGGAAATTGATCACGTTGGCATGGGTCAGCTGCATCGCACTCCCGACATCGTTCCAACCCCTGCTCACGGGCGGACGCACGCCTGCGGCCACCGTGAGTCAAAGCAGTATCTGATACTGAAGGAACGGAGTTGTTTCCTTGGCTCAAAGTGGTCGATGGTGCATCAGGTTGTCTCTGTTTCGATCTGTTTCCGACGTCTCGGTGGGACAACTGGTGCGCGGGTTGCAGTCCGTGGGGTATCTGTGTAAGACACAGCGGTCCGCCTGACCGGTAAGGCTGTCGACAGGGGTCTCCTCACGGGGGTGCTGCTCCTGACATCGCTTCTGCGCACCAGGGCATCACGTTCCGCGTGCCTCGTGTTCTCCTCGCCGCGACTCGCATGTGGGGGATCCCAATCCTGTGACGGTGGTGAGTTCGCAGACCGTTGCCCGCTCGCGGGGAAGACCTCGGGTGACCACGTGACGGGGCCGACGACCAGGCGCCCTGTCCCGAGGACTCTTCCCGCCGTTCGATCCCGGCGGCGCGTCCTGACCCGTGCCTTGTCGGTGGCCTGGCGGACGAGCTGTCCCCCAGCACACTGGAGAGGAACACATCCATACCCAGCATCACGGACCACATCAACGCGTCTCCGCAGCTGTTCGGCGACCTGACTCAGGCACACAGGGCGCGGCATATGACGGACTTGGGCCCCCATCCCGGCCACGCCCTCGGTCGTGGGTTTGCCCCACCATGCCCGCCATGGTTGTGGTCGTCACTGCCTAGCCCGCCAGCCACGCCGTCGGCAGCGAAAAGGAGCACAGACCCACGACCCAGCCGCGGCCCGACTGAGTGGGTGAGTCCGGGCAGCGCGCCGACCCGGCACATGAACGTGTGTCCAAGGTCCTCGCGCCTGCCAATGCTGTGGCCCTCGCGGTCCGGCACAGTCGCTGGCATCCGGTCTGCGGGAGCCGGGCCATTGGCGCCGGTCCCGCAGACGGCTAAAGGAGCACGACCAGGTAATGCCCCACGGGAGGGCGGACCACCGTTGTGGCCTCCCGTTGTCGCCGAGCAGGGCCTTGGCGCGTCTGCGGGGACGGCCGGGGCGGGTGGGATGTCGTTGACGTTCGCCGCGGTCGTGATGACCTTGAGCGAAGTGCCGCGTCCGTCTCAGATCAAGTGATGCTTGCTGGCCTGTCTTCCGCCGGTCGATCGGCGACGGACCGGTGTCGGAGCCCCCCTTTTGGCGCGGATGTGAGAGCCGCCCACGCAGGCCCTCGACCAGGTGCTACAGCCTGCTGCGTTCACATCCGCCAGCAGGATCCGGTGCAGTTGGTCGAAGACCTCTGCCTGCTGCCAACGCTCCAGGCGTCGTCGGCGGGTCTACCCAGAGCCGAACTCCAGTTCCAGCGGCAGGAGTTGCCAGGATACGTCGTTGTAGAGGACGCACGGGATGCCCTGCAAGGCAGAGTCGTTCGATGTCGTCGCGGTATGTGAAGAGGGTGGCAATCCCGCTGGCCGCCCGTGGATCCGGCGGGGAGGCGCCTCTGTGGCAGGTGTTGTGGGGTTGGGGCCGTTACGGGCGGCTTTCAGCGGGCAGGCAGTTGCCGGAGGTGAAGAGCTGGGGCCACGCGCTGTTTCCTTGGTAGGCGGCGATGGCCCAATGGGTGTAGATCCACTCTTTGTTGGCGTTGTACTCGGCCAACAGCCTGGGGCAGGCGGTTTTGGTGACGACGTCCTGGAAGTGAGCTTGCTGGGCACGGCCGGTCAGGACTCCTGAGCCGTCCCATGCCCATACGTACATCATCCTTTGGACGGGGTCGAAGCCGAGGGTGATGGCATCCTCGCGGTCGAAGGGTTCCAATCCGTGTCCCTCGGCGACTCGTGTGTTCCAAGCGGTAGTGATCGCCTTGACCGTACCGGCGGCGATGCGGATCTCGTCCTTGTCGGTGCTGGGTATTTCCGAGGTGGCGATGCCTTCGTCCGTTCCCTGGCGACGTCCGGCTTCCTCGGTGTAGCAGCCTTTGGTGGCTTTGCCGAAGCCGAGGATGGTGGCCTCGTCTTGGCCTTTGTGGTCCTTCCAGTAGACGGAGAAGCGGCCGTAAGGCCACCTGGTCGGTGCGTCCTTGAGTCGGTGAGCCAGGCTGACGCAGGCGGCCATCTCACCGGCCCGGCGGAAGACCTCCTTGTAATCGTCGGTCACGGTGGAGATGGGGCCGCCAGTCACTATTACGGTCTGCGCCTGCCGGTTGAACGTCACTGTGGGCGTCATGAAGGACATGCCCTTCGTGGCGAGCATGGCCGTCATTTGGTCGCGGATGGCGGCCGCTGTTTCCTTCTCCGCTGTACCGGCAGCGTCCCGACTGGCACTCCACTCGCCCGGGACGGGCTGGGCCTCGTCGTCGGAGCGGCTGAAGGCGGGACCGGCCACGCCGGCCAGCGGGTCGGTTGGCACGGGAATGGTGCGCGGGTCGGGTGCCGCCTGGCGGGTCACATCTGTGCCAGGCCCGCTGGCGCGCGTCGGGTCGGCTGCGTCGCCGGTGTCACTACCTCCCGTGGCCGCCGCCGAGGCGGTGTTCTCGGAACCGCCGGTCGCAGGACTCCCGCCGTGGCGGAAGGCCAGAGCGCCGCCCACACTCGCGCCGACGACGGCTGCCACGACTAGGACGGCTATCAGGGCTCGGCGTCGGGAGGATCTCTCGGGAACGGCATCAGGCCGGGGCCAGGAGAGGTCCTCGGGAGCGGTCACTGACCACTGTGCCGTGACCAACTCCTCGATCAGCGTGAGGGCGTTGCCTGCTTCGGCGGCTGTGCTGCCGTTGAGTATCTGGGTGTTCTCGGCGGCCAGCAGCTGTGCGCAGGCCTCGGCTGCCGTGGGTGCGTCCGGCCGCTCGGCGGGTTCCTTGGCCAGGGCCCGTTCGACGATCTCCTTGAGTTCCTCGGGTATGCCGTCCAGGTCCGGCTGGCCCGAGGTGATGCGGTAGGCCACTGCTTCGGGGGCACCGCCGCCGAAGGGGAGGCGGCCGGTTGCCGCGTAGGCGACGAGGGCGCCCCAGGCGAACAGGTCACCCTCCGCCGCGGTCACGCCGCTGTGGTAGTGCTCGGGGCTGATCCAGCCTGGGGTGCCGGTCACTATGCCGGTGCGGGTGACGCTGGTGCCGTCGGCTGCGTGCGCGATTCCGAAGTCCAGGACACGGGGGCCGGCCGGGGTCAGCAGCACGTTCTGCGGTTTGACGTCCCGGTGCACGACGCCGGCGGCATGGATCGCTGCGAGGGCCTGTGCGGTACCGGTGGCGAAGGCGTACAGGGTGCCGCCGGCCAGCGGGCCGTGGGCTGCCAGGTGCTGAGCCAGGGTAGGGCCCGGAGCGTAGGCGGTCGCCAGCCAGGGAGCGTCGGCTTCGGCGTCCGCGGCCAGGAGCGGCAGCAGGAACGGGTCCCGAACTCGCGCCGAGAGCCGCACCTCACGGCGGAATCGGGCCCGGAAGTCCGGGTCGCTGGCCTGCAGGGGATGGATCACCTTCACCGCCACCCGGTACCCGCTCTCGGTGAGCGCGGCATACACGGTCCCCATGCCGCCCGCACCGAGTCGGCCGACCACACGGTAGGGGCCGACACGGGAAGGATCACCATGGCGGGCGGGCTGGATCCGCCCGCCGGAACCAGCAACGCTCACGGGTTGTCCGATCGATCAGTGTGATGACGTGTGTGAGGCTGGATCCTATCTGCCCTGTATCACTGCCCGTAGGGCCTGTTCGTCGTGCTCGCGGATAGATGGTGCGGTAATCGGACCAGTTGCGAGCTGCCGCAGCGACAGGCTCATCACTGACCACGAGACCCTGCATCTGCAGCGACGGCTGGCCAGACCGACTGCGGCCAGCTCACCGAGGCCGCTGCCCGACTCGACGAGCACCGGCCCCCTCAACGGACAGCGCCTAGCGGGGCCTATTTCCCTGCCAGGCAGACACGTTCGCCGACATGCGGCCCAATCGCAGCCAGACCGCCCACCCCGCCTACCGGGAAGGCAACCCTAGTGACCTGAGTCAGAGGTTCGTCGTTGATTTGGTGTGAATCGTCGTGGACCGAAGATCCCGCCGTTGTCAGTAACGGAGGCCCAGCGGGCTGTGCTGGAGGGGTGGGTGCGTCGCCGGTCGACTGCTCAAGCCCTGGCCTTGCGGTCCCGGATCGTGTTGGAGTGCGCCCAGGGCCACTCGATCATGGAGGTGTCACGGCGGCTGAAGGTCGCTCCGGACACGGTCCGCACCTGGCGAAGACGCTTCCTTGACCGCGGTCTGGACGGCCTATCCGACGAGCCCAGGCCAGGTGTCCCCAGGAAGATCACTGACGCCGATGTGGAACGGGTCATCGTCAGGACGCTGGAGGAGAAGCCGGCGAATGCCACGCACTGGTCGACCCGGTCGATGGCGGCGGCGACCGGCATGTCCCAGTCCGCGATCTCGCGGATCTGGCGTGCGTTCGCCCTGGCTCCCCACCGTTCCGAGACGTTTAAGCTGTCCACGGACCCACTGTTCATCGACAAGGTCCGCGATGTGGTCGGTCTCTACCTCGACCCGCCGGAGAAGGCTCTGGTGCTGTGCGTGGACGAGAAATCGCAGATCCAGGCCCTGGACCGTTCGCAACCAGTGCTGCCGATAATGCCCGGCGTCCCCGAACGCCGCAGCCACGACTACGTCCGGGCCGGCACCACCACCCTGTTCGCGGCCCTGGAAGTGGCCACGGGCAAGGTGATCGGTTCACTGCACCGCCGACACCGGGCCGCCGAGTTCAAGAAGTTCCTGACCAAACTCGACAAGGAAGTACCCGCAGACCTCGACGTCCATCTGATCCTGGACAACTACGCCACCCACAAGACACCCGCCATCAAGAAGTGGCTGTTGGCACATCCCCGCTTCCACCTGCACTTCACACCCACCGGATCATCGTGGCTGAACCTGGTGGAGCGATGGTTCGGCGAACTGACCAGCAAGAAACTCCGCCGCGGCGTCCACCGCTCCGTCCAAGCCCTCGAGCGTGACATCCGAGCCTGGCTCACCGACTGGAACGAACACACCAGACCCTTCGTCTGGACGAAAACCGCCGACGAGATCCTCGACAAAGTCGCCACCTACTGCCAGAGAATCTCCGACTCACGTCACTAGGGGCACTCGGTGAGATGAGTGTGTCCCGGTCTCTCGGCACGAGCCCCACAGGCCCAAGGCCAGCGGATGCCGCAGGCTGGGGGGCTGTGGTTCCCTTGGAGCTACGTCTCGTTCATCGGCAGCACGCGCAGAGCCATTACCGTACCGTCGTTGCCGAAGGAAACGGGACCCCAGAGCGTGGCCGTGGTGCTGGTCGGGTAGGTGTCGCGTAACTCGTACACCCGGTTCCGGTACTCCTCGACCTGTCCCTTGATCAGAAGCTCGTACAGTTCCTCGGATATCCCGGAGAACGCCTCGACACGGATCCGGTTGAGTCGGAAGACCTGATCGGTTCCGACGTACACCGTCGGCCCTATCTTGTGCCGCGCGTCCCGGACGCTGGACGAACCGGCGAATGTCTGCTGCTTGTAGTGCTTGTGGCCCTGCTTGTCGGTCAGGTGCTGGGCGATCTCGGTGCCCGCGCCGGCGAAGGCCAGCTGGCCGGCGGCTCCGGTGCGCGCGAGCAACTGGCCATACCAGCCGAGCTCCTTGCGAGGGACGAGCAACCCGTCCTGGATCCGTTCCTTGCCGCCGTCGGCTGGTACCTTCACCGCACCGGCATACGCGAGGTTCCGTTCCGACAGCACTGCGTCCGCGCTCCCTCGCCCTGTGGCAGGCCTCGCAGGCAGCAGTCCTTCGCCCGGCGCCTGCAGAGCGTTGACGGTGATTCCGTCCAGCGCGAGGAGTTCTGTGGACATCAAGAGGCACGGCGTGGTGTTCCACTCGGCAAGGTGGAAGTGCTCGGCGCGCTCGCTGCCCCTTGCCAGCTGCTTGAATGCTGAGCGGTCGGCCTTGGCGGTGCGCTTGGTGGCCTTCTGGTGGTTGCCGTTGACCGTCACCACGAAGACACGAGACCGCCCGCCCGGGCGCCATGCTTCGATGAAGAAGTCGGGTCGCGGCCTGGCGCCCAAGGACGGTCGAGGGCCGGAGCGTGCGAAGCCCGCCAGGAGTATGGCTTCCGCGTCCATCGTGGAGACCATGTGGTCCGGGAAGCGGTTCCGCACAGTGCGTTCGGCGACCGCGAGTCCGAAAGCCCGCCCCAGTTCCCGTGCCTGCATGGCCCTGTAGGAGAGTTCCGGGCTCTGGCCGTCGTCGGTGAGTGCCAGGTGGCCGCTGGGGCCGGCGGCCATGGCCTGGCAATACTTCAGTCCTTGCCAGTGTTCGGCCAGCCCTCTACCGCGTCCGTGACGGGCGAGGGTGGTGGCTCGCGCGAAACCGCTCAGCAGGTTCCAGGGGGTGGAGACGAGATCCTGCCGGTCGGCGCCTCGTAACGGTCCGAGTTCGGGCTTACGGGAACTCGGCTCCTTCTCGTCCTGCTTTCGTGCGCGCTGTCGATCGATGGCGGCGGCCGCCTTGTCCATGTCCGTAACCAGAGCGGCGGTCGAATTGATACGGACGGAGATCTTTGTGCTGAGCCGGTGGAGGACCTCTTCCACAGATGCTGACATGGCTCGGCACCGTACGAGCGCAGGTATGGGCGCACGCAAGTGCGCATAGGCGCTTGCGTTGCCTCAGCAGGCAGCACACGATCATCGGTCCGCCTGGTACGTCAGGAGGGCGAAGGCACCGTGTCGGTATATCCCTGTCAGCTCAAGCCGTTGGTGACACTGAGCAACCATGCGCGGATGCCGACCGGGCCAGTGGAGCGTGCCGCGACGCAGGCCCGCCAGCACTGAGTCAGCACGCCAGCAACCCTGTGCTGGTTCCGTGCTGACTTCCAGCCCCGAGATCATGCAAAACCGCAGGTCCTAGCCCCGACCGAATGAGTTGTCGTACCACTCGATGGTGGTGCCGATGAGGCTGGCGGCGACGATGCGCTTGAGGTTGCCGGGTGGTGGGGGAGCGGTGGTTGCGGAGGCCATGTACGCCACTTCCTCGTGTGCGGTGGGGACGGGTAGCTGTCGGCACACCGTAGAAACACGCAGGTGAGGAGCACATGTGGTGGGGCTACATAGTTCAGGGCCGAGGTGTGCGTGTTGCGCCTATGTCAGTGCTAGGGGCGGCCGTCTTGGTGACTCAGCCGTCGGCGTGGGTGGGCGTGGAGTCTTGCAGTCGCCGGCAGGGACAGGCGCCGCGGTCGTGGGTGTGGCGGCGAGCGGGTCCCTGGCACCCACCAGGCGTCGACCCGCTCAGCGTCCCGGCAAGCGCGCATGAATGCGGCCAGCGGATGGGGTCGTGGCAGTTTTGTGCCGACCCCGGCCGTCCGGCGCCTTGTACCGTCAACGGCATGGACGCACAGTTATCGGACCGGGTCGGGGAAGCGGTGTTGGAGTGGGCCGTCGAATGGGGGGAGCAGAGTCCGCGCAATGTTCGGATGGTTGTCACGACACACGAGGCGGCAACCCAATGGCTCCACGGTCCTCAGACTTCGTCCAGGCCGGATCGGGCCTACTTCGCCACAGTGCAAGGAGCGTTCGGACAGCGCAGTAGGTCGGGCGAGTGGGCGGCCTTGTTCGTTGATCCGGCCACCTTCCGGGTTGTGACCTTCACGGTCCGCCCATGGGAAGCGGTCCC
This sequence comes from Streptomyces coerulescens, assembly GCF_042657965.1. Taxonomy (NCBI): domain Bacteria; kingdom Bacillati; phylum Actinomycetota; class Actinomycetes; order Kitasatosporales; family Streptomycetaceae; genus Streptomyces; species Streptomyces coerulescens. The sequence continues at coordinate 25,714 of NZ_JBHSKM010000028.1, read as the reverse complement.
GACCCGTCCACTCGAACAACTCGGGACCGTCCATTCAGCGTGACCTCTAAGGACACCCACCCCTTGCACCGATCCGAAGGATCATTGCCAGCTTGAGGTCTTGATCCGTGATCTTCCGTGCCGCGCCAGGCGGGATGCACTTCTTCTCACCGGACTTGTCGAGATTGGCGTACAGCCGTCCAGTGCCGTCGCGTCCGGCAGCCGGCTGCTCCCGGATTCGATCTCCGGGAACGAAGCCGCCGGGACCGTGCCCCGCCGTGAGTGCAGCACTGCCCGGCCCGCGTCGACGGAGACCAGGGGTGTGTGCTGAGCTCCTGGCCGGCGGTGCGGCCGAGGGATCTGCACTTATACGGGAATCAGGCCGCGACGAGCTCCTGCTCGCGGTCCGGCGTCTTGACCTTGGGCTTCTTGTTCGGCAGTGAGAGCCGGACGACCTTGCGCCATGCGGAGAACACCTGCTTGGGCAGCGGCCCGGTGACGTACTCCAGCTCGTACTTCTCGAACAGCGCGCGCACCTTCACCGCGACCTCGGCGTACCGGTTGCTCGGCAGGTCCGGGAACAGGTGGTGCTCGATCTGGTGCGACAGGTTGCCGGTCATGAAGTGCATGGCCTTGCTGCCGCTGATGTTCGCCGAGCCCATCATCTGGCGCAGGTACCACTGGCCGCGCGTCTCGCCCTTGATCGACCGGCGTTCGAAGACCTGCACGCCCTCGGGGAAGTGCCCGCACATGATCACCGAGTGGGACCAGATGTTGCGGACCAGGTTCGCGGTGAACGTGGCGGCGAGCGTGGTGAGGAACGACGGGCCCGACAGCAGCGGATGGATCACGTAGTCCTTGAGAACCTGCTTGCGGATCTTGCGGCCCACGGCCTTGGCCCGCGCGCGGAACTCCGGGTTCTTACGGCGGCGCTTGCTCAGGTTCCTGCCGAGTTCCAGGTCGTACGCTGCGATGCCGTACTCGAAGAAGCAGGCGTTGATGAAGTTCCACAGCGGCTGGCCGAGGTGGACCGGGTGCCACCGCTGGTCCTCGTCGACGCGCATGATGCCGTAACCGAGGTCGTTGTCCTTGCCGATCACGTTGGTGTACTTGTGGTGCAGCTCGTTGTGCGAGTGCTTCCACTGGTCGGACGGCGAGACGTGATCCCATTCCCAGGTGGTGGAGTGGATCTTCGGGTCCCGCATCCAGTCCCACTGGCCGTGCAGGACGTTGTGACCGATCTCCATGTTGTCCATGATCTTGGCCACGGACAGCCCGGCGGTGCCGATCAGCCACGCGGGCGGGAAGAACGAGAACAGCAGCACGCCCCTGCTGACCAGCTCGAGCTTGCGCTGCGCCGAGATGACCTTACGGATGTAGGCGGCGTCCTTCTCGCCACGGCTGGCGATCACCTCGTCGCGGATCGCGTCCAGCTCGCGGCCGAGCTCCTCGATCTGCTCCGCGGTCAGGTGGGCGGTGGGGTCGATGGCGGTCAAGGTGCTCCTACCGTTCGATGTCACAGGGGCCCGCGGCGGCGGACACGCAGGTCTGGATGAGGACGCCCGGTTCGGCTTCGGTGATCTCGCCGGTGCGCAGGTCGCGGACGGCGCCCGCCTTGAGCGGCGTGGTGCAGCCGAAGCAGATGCCCATGCGGCACCCGGAGGGCATGAGCACGCCGGCCTCCTCGCCGACGTCCAGCAACGGCGTGGCGCCGTCCGCGTCGACGGTCTTGCCGGTGGTGCTGAACGTGACCTCGCCGCCGTCGCCGGCGACGACGACTCTGGGGCGGAAGCGTTCGGTGTGCAGACGCTCCGGGACGCCGTGCTCGCTCCAGTGCTTCTCGGCGGCGTCGAGCAGGCCCGTGGGCCCGCAGGCCCAGGTCTCGCGTTCGGCCCAGTCGGGCACGAGTTCGTCGAGACGGGCGATATCGAGCATGCCGTCCGTGTCGGTGTGCACCTCGGTGAGGCGGAGCTTCTTGTCCGCGACCAGGTCGTGCAGCTCGTTGCGGAAGATCACGTCGTGCGGCTGTGGCGCGCAGTGGACCATGACGACGTCGTCGAACTCGGTGTCGCGGAGCATGCCCATGACGGGCGTGATGCCGCTGCCGGCCGTGAGATAGAGCACCTTGGCGGGCTTGGCCTGCGGCAGCACGAAGTCACCGGTCGCCTGGTCGAGCTGGATCAGCGTGCCCGGTTTCGCCCTGCGGACCAGGTGGTTGCTGACCTTGCCGTCCGGGATCGCCTTCACGGTGATCGTGACGCGGCCGTCCTGGCGGTCGGTCGGCGAGGTGACCGAGTAGGCACGCCACAGGCGCACCCCGTCGACGTCGACTCCGATCCGGACGTACTGACCGGCTGTGTGCCCGCGCCAGCCCCGTCCCGGCCTGATCACGATGGTCGCGGCGTCACGCGTCTCGGGATGCACGGCCTCGATGCGCCCCCGCAGGTCAGCGCCCGCGCGCAGCGGGCTGACCAGGTCGAGGTAGTCAGACGGCAGCAGCGGCGTCGTGACCATCTCCAGTAGTTTCCACGCCCTGCTGCGGAGGGCTGTACTCATCATGGCTTCAGCTTGCTGTACCTCAGGGCGTAAAGTCCTGACCGCAGGACGTAAATCTGGTCGATCAAATTGTTCGCAGGGAATAAAAAGTGAGCCATGTGATCCGGAGGGCCAGCGAACTGGCGCTGGATGAGACGACGGTCACCGTGCTTCGGGCCGCTCTGAAGGCCACCGCCGACGAGGTCGTCCAGGCGATCATCGACGAGGTCCCTCCCTACGCCAACGCCCTCTCGGGCCACATGGGCGCCACCATCCGCCGGGCCGTCCGCACTGCCCTGGGGCACTACCTGGACCTCGCGAGCGGGAACGCCACCGGTGGCGACGGCGGTGACGCGGCCTACGAGCTGGGCCGCGGCGAGGTCCGCGACGGCCGTTCGATGGACGCCCTGCTCAGCGCCTACCGCGTCGGTGCCCGCGTGGCCTGGCGCTGCCTGGCCGCGGGGGCCGTACCCGCAGGTCTGCCCGCCGCCGAGGTCGCCAAGTTCGCCGAGCTGACCTTCGCCTACATCGACGAGCTCTCCGCCGCGAGCGCCGCGGGCCACGCCGACGAACTGGCCGCCCGGGGCAGGGATCATGAGCGCCACCTGGAGCACCTGGCCCGCGACCTCCTCGCCGGCGCGAGCCCGGACGTGCTGCTGGTCTCTGCGCAACGGGCCGGGTGGCAGCCTCCGGTTTCGCTGACCGCGGTCCTGCTGCCCGCCGCCCAGGCCCGGCCTGCCTACCGTGCGCTCGACCCGAGCACCCTCGTCCTCGACGATCTGCCGGACGCCACGGGTGTGCTGCTCGTCCCCGATGCCGACCGATCACACCTCCTGCGGCAGCTGACCGGCCGTACGGCCGTGGTCGGCCCGGCCCGGCCATGGACTCGTGCGTCCGCCTCGTACGCACGAGCCGTACGCGCGCGCTCCCTCTCCTCCGATATTCGCGACACCGAGGAGCACCTGCCCGAGCTGGTGCTGAGCGCCGACGTGGACGCGTTCGCAGACCTGCGTGCCCGAGCCCTCGCGCCGTTGCGGACCTTGCCTGTCGCGACCGCACGGCGGCTGGAGGAGACGTTGCGGGCATGGCTGTTGCACCAGGGCAGGCGGGACGAGGTGGCGGCGGCGTTGTTCGTGCATCCCCAGACCGTCCGGTACCGGATGTCGCAGCTGCGGGAGCTGTTCCCGGATCTCGCATCGCCGGACCGGGTCCTCGAACTGACGCTGGCGGTGGGTCTTCGGGGCAGCTGACGCGCACTTCGACCGTCCACGACCGCGTCCGCGAGCGGTCCCGAGGTGAGCCCGGGGCGCAGCGGTATGCGCGAGAGCCCGTACCGGCAGTCCCGCTGACTGCCCATCAGCCGACATCAGTGATGTTGTCCCAGGTCAAGCGTCGCTTGTACCGGCAGGTGGTCGCTCGGCAACCGGCCATTCACTGCATACGTGTTGATCGCCGCCCAGTGGGTGGTCACCCCGGGGGTGGTGAGGATCCAGTCGATGCGCGGGCCTCCGGGCTCCGGCGGTCGGAAGCCGTTGAACGTCGCGTACAGCGGGCTGCGGGCAACCGCCGCTTCCCAGGTGTCCACGAGGCCGAGGGCCAACATCGCGTCGTAGACCGGGTTGTCGTGGGCTGCGACGTTGAAGTCGCCGGTCACCACGACCGGCAACGAGCTGTCGAAGGTGGCGATCGTCTCGCCGATCAGCTCCACCGAGCGCTCGCGCGCGTACTGGCTCCGATGGTCCAGGTGGGTGTTGAGGACGTAGAACTCCTGCCCCTCGCGAGCGAGATCGCTGAAGCGGACCCACGTCACCACACGCGGCAGGTCCGCGCCCCAGGTGTTGGAGGCGATCACGGACGGCGTGTCGGAGAGCCAGTAGTGGTCGAACCGGATCGGCTTCAGACGTTCAGTGTCGTAGAAGACGGCCGCGAACTCGCCCTTTCTGCCGCCCATGCGGCCGATGCCGATCCAGTCGTAGTGCGGGCCGATCTCCTTCCCGATCCTCCGCAGCTGCCGGTAGCGACCCTCCTGAGTGCCGATGACGTGGGGGCGCTCCCTGCGCAGCAGTTCCCGCATCACCGGGCGCCGCACGGCCCAGCGGTTGCTGCCGGTGGCGTGGGCGACCTTCAGGTTGTACGTCATGACGCTCAGAGCCCCCGGTCGGGGGCGCGTCACTCCCATGTCCTGCGGCACGTGATCTCCTCCCTTTGGGAACCAGGATGCGGGCGCGTGCTGAGCCACGGAAGAAGATGACCTGGCTCTACGGACGGTCACGTGTGGGCGCACCGTAGAAACGTGCAAGTCAGGCGCACATGGGGCGGGACAACATCCGTGTGCGGGCGGGATCAGCGAGACTTGGTGCGCATCTCCCGGGGGCTCACCCCGAAGCGCCGGCGGAAGGCCGTGCTCATCGCGCTCGCCGAGGTGAAGCCCGAGGCGTACGTCAGGTCCGTGATCGTCATGTGTGCGCAGTCGGCGCGCAGGAGACGTTCGCGGACCAGGCGCAGGCGCTCCTCGCGGATCAGATCCCGAGGCGTGGTGCCCACGTGCTGGAGCGCGAGCTGGATCTGGCGGAGGGACCAGCCGAGGGCACGGGCCATGGAGGCACCGGACAGGTCGGGGTCGGCCGCGTGCTCGCGCACATGGCGGCGGACCACCGCCTCCACCTCGGTCAGCTGCCCGGGGACGTCGGGGCGGTCGTCGCCGCAGGCGAGCATGCACAGCAGCTCGACGACGCGGTCGCAGACGGCGTCGAATTGCGAAGTGGTGAGATGGCCGCGCTCGTCGTTCAGGCCGCGCACCATGGAGTGCACCACACGGCCGAGCCCCTTGGTCAGATCGAGCCCCGTGGCCAGCGGTGCCTTCCGGTTCAGCGGACCGTCGATCTCCTGGGCCGGGATCGACATGATGACCCCGCGCAGGGACGCGCCGTGCAGGATCTCGAAGGGTGCACCGAGAGTGATCAGGCTGCCCGTGCCCGGCGTCAGCCGCACCTCCTGGTCGTCCTGTCGCATGAGCAGTTCGCCGGCGAGAGGGAAGAGGAGCCGGTAGTCGGGGTCGGGCATCTGACGGATCAGGCCCGGTGTGCGGGCGTACTCGATCTGGTCGCTGTACCAGGTGACGACCTGGTAGCTGTCGCTGCCCTGCCGGATCATCTCGCCGCGGAAGCCCTCGGCGCGGGCGTACCTGTAGTCCATCCTGGTCTGGTACGCCCCGACGCGCGCACTCCACAGATCGGTCTGCTCGCGGGCTCCGACCTCGGCGGTCCTCGTCGTCTCCACGACGTAACTTCCCGTGGGCAACGCATCCCCTTTGCTGCGACGTCCCCCGACGGCCTCGGGAGCACCCCCGAACGGCCCTGGGTCGAGGACTGTTGTCCGGCGCAGCCTAGGGACCAGCAATCGGTTTCCGGAACTCGTCCCGGCCTCATCGGCCTGTGCCAGAGCTGAGCCGGTCGCTGTCGGCAGGTCCCACGAACGGGGCGTGCGTCTCTCGGCAACTTCCATGCGCGCACGGACAAGTCCGGATGCGGAGGCGCCACTACCGTCGTGCGCTGCCCGTCGACCCGCCACCCGCTGTGAGGACTTGATGACGGAACAGATACCGGAGGCGGTGTTCTGGTGCCTGGCCGTGGGCCTGTTCGCCGTCGCCGTGCTGCTGGTGCGCGAACGCGGCATCACCGCACGCCAGCGCAGACGGAACGCCGAACTGGGGGACGGCCTTCGGGCACGTGACGAGGAACTGCGGCACCTCGTCTCGGCCCGGCTACCGGCCTTGGAGGACACGCCCCACCAGCAGCTCCCGGCCGTCGGTCTGCTCGACACCCGGCTCGCCGACACGGAGTTCGCGAAGTGTCTCGACGGTGTCGTGGAGCGCTTCGCCGGTGCGGTCGAGCACGCCCGGTCGAGCGCCGACCAGTCGGCGAAGGCCGCCTTGAAGGCGTCGATGCGCTCCATCCAGGCCCTGGCGAACGAACAGCAGGTGTCCATCTCCGAGATGCAGGACCGGCACGACAACCCCGGTGTGCTCAGCGACCTGCTCGAAATCGACCACACCAACGCCCAGTTCGGCCGTCGTGCCCAGGTCATCGCCGTGCTGTGCGGCTCGTGGCCCGGCCGTCAGCGTGCCACCTCCGCGCTCGTCGAGGTCGTGCGCGGCGCCACCTCCCGCATCCGCGACTACCGGCGTATCCGCATCAACGGCGACGTCGACATCGCTGTGCGGAGCCGGGCCGTCGAACCGGTGGTCCTGGCGGTCGCCGAACTGCTCGACAACGCGGCGCGTCATTCGCAGCCCGGCACGACCGTCGAGGTCACCGTCCAAACGGTGCACAACGGCGCCTGCGTGGTGATCGACGACGCCGGGGTCGGCATGGACGGCCAGGCGGCCGAGCACGCTGCCGGACTGCTCGCCCGCACCCACGACCTGGACATCGTCCGGCTCGGCGACCCGCCCCGCTTCGGCTTCGCCGTCATCGGTGCGCTCACCGAGCGCTACGGGTTCAGCGTCTCCGTGGACACGCTCTCCCCGTACGGCGGTGTACGCGCGGTGGTGTTCCTGCCGGCCACCCTGCTCACGCATCTGGACCCCGCCGACCAGGCGCCCGTGCCTCCCGCTGAACCGCCCGCACCCCCGTCCGCCGCCGCACCCGCGCACCCGCATCCCCCTGCGCAGACGCTCTCGCCCGGCACCACCCCCACGGCAGATCCGGGCGCCCCCGCTCCCGATCCCCATGCCGCGACCGCCCCCGACCCCACACCCGCACCCGCGGAGGCGACGACGCCGGGCGGTCTGCCCAGGCGCCGGCGCCGCTCCCCACGGCAACCGGTCCCGCAGCCTGTCCGGGCCGAAGAGGTCGGCGGCCGCTCGGCCGAGGAGAACGCCCGCCGCATGGGCGCCCTCGCACGCGGCACCCGCTCCGGCAGGGACGCCCGGCACACGCTCCACGACGACGAAGGGAACACCCACGAATGACCGGGCCCACCAACAACACGTTGGGCTGGATGCTGGACGAGGTGCTGAAGGTCCCGCAGGCGCGTCACGCGATCCTGCTCTCCGCCGACGGCATGCTCCGCGCCTTCTCCAAGGACATCGACCGCGACGACGCCGAACGGCTGGCCGCGGGTCTGTCCGGCGTCCAGTCGATCAGCCGCAGCACGGCAGAGTTCTGCGGCTCCCCGCACGCCCCGTGGCGGCAGACCATGATCGAGTTCGCGCACGGCTATGTCTTCCTGGTCGCCGCCGGTGAGGGCGCCTACCTCGCCGTCTCCACCGGCGATGACGTCGACATGGAGGCGGTCACCTACCGCATGCACAAACTCGTCGACCGGCTCGGCAAGGAGCTCACCAGCCCCGCCCGGCAGGACACCGGCAGCCCGGCATGACACCCCGGCGCCGCCCCGCAGACAGGCTGGTGCGGTCGTACGTCGTCACGGACGGCCGCGCCCACCCCACCCGCAACACCCTGGACCTGGTCACCCTGCTGATCGCGACCGACGATCTGCCGCTGACCGGACTCAACCCGGAAAAGCGCAGGCTCATGGAGCTGTGCCGGCCCGGAGCCCTGTCCGTCGCCGAGGTGGCCGGGCACCTGTCGCTGCCGGTCGGTGTGGCCAAAGTACTGATCGCCGATCTCATGGACAGCGGCCACATCGTCACCCGCGCGCCGATCCCCGCCGCCCGGCCGACCGACGCCCGAATCCTCCAGGAGGTGCTCGATGGACTCCGCGCCCGCCTCTGACGACGTCTATCTGCGGCCCAGCGTGCAGACGGCGGCCAAGCTTCTGATCGTCGGCCATTTCGCGGTCGGCAAGACCACGTTCGTCGGCACGCTCTCCGAGATCCGGCCCCTGTGCACGGAGGAGGTCATGACCGAGGCCGGCGCCCTCGTCGACGACCTGGCGGGCACGCGGGACAAGACGACCACCACGGTCGCCCTCGACTTCGGCCGGCTCACCCTCAACGACCGCCTGGTGCTCTACCTCTTCGGTACCCCGGGCCAGCAGCGCTTCACCCGGCTGTGGCAGGACATGACCCGGGGCTCTCTCGGCGCGCTCGTCCTCGCCGACAGCCGCCGCCTCAGCCAGTCGTTCGAGGTCATGGGCGTGCTGGAGGAGCACGGACTGCCGTACGCGGTCGCCCTGAACGAGTTCCACGACGCCCCCGCGTACGAGCTCGACGAGGTGCGCGAGGCCCTCGACCTGCTGCCCGAAACTCCCCTCGTCCGCTGCGACGCCCGCGACCGGGTCTCGGCCACGCGGGCTCTCATCAGTCTCGTCGAGTACCTCCTCACCCTCCCCCACTCTCGGCACAGCTCGAGCGGGGGGACCCCCATCGGCCACCTGGAGACCGCGTGACCTCCGTACCGCCCCACCCGCCGCCCACCTGCCCCGCGCACCCCGCCCACGAGTCCCTGCACGGGCCCGAGTTCGCCACCGACCCGGCAGCCGTCTACCGGCGGTTGCGCGACGTCGGCCCGATCGCGCCGGTCGAACTGGCGCCCGGAGTGCGGGCCTCGCTCGTCGTCGGATACGACGCCGCCCTGCACGTGCTGCGCAGCACCGAGACGTTCTCCAAGGACCCCCGCCGCTGGCAGGACTTGGCGGACGGCACCGTACCCCTGGACAGCCCGGTCGTGCCGATGATGATGTACCGGCCGAACGCGCTGTGGGCCGACGGCGCGGAACACCGCAGGCTGCGCGGCGCGATCACCGACAGCGTGGCCCGGGTGGCCCCTGCCACCCTGCGCGGCTACGTCGAGGCGAGCGCGGACACGCTCATCGACCGCATCGCCCCGGCCGGGCAGGCCGACCTGCTCGGCGAGTACGCCCAGGTGCTTCCCCTCCTGGTGTTCAACCGCCTGTTCGGCTGCCCCGCCGACTACGCGGAGCGGCTGGTGCGGGGGATGTCCGGGATCTTCGACGGAGTGGACGCAGAGAAGGCCAACGACCTGCTCGCCACGACGCTGCTGGACCTCGTCACGCTGAAGCGCCGCAGGCCCGGGCCGGATGTGACGTCCTGGCTCATGGCCCATCCGGCCGAGCTCACGGACGAGGAGATGGTGCACACCCTCGTGCTGCTCATGGGCGCGGGTACCGAGCCCCAGCAGAACCTGATCGCCAACTGTCTGCGGCTGCTGCTGTCCGACGACCGGTTCGCGGGCACCCTCTCGGGGGGCAGCCTGCCGGTGGAGGAAGCCCTCGACGAAGTGCTGTGGAGCGACCCGCCCATGGCCAACTACGGCGTGCACTATCCGATCCATGACGTCGTGTACGAAGGGACGCTGCTGCGGGCGGGGCATCCGCTCGTGGTCAGTTTCGCCGCGGCGAACACCGACCCGGTCCTGACGGCGGACCAGCGCGCCGGCAACCGCGCCCACCTGGCGTGGAGCGCGGGCCCGCACAACTGCCCGGCGCAGGGTCCGGCCCGGCTGATCGCGGCGGTCGCGGTGGAGAAGCTGCTCGACCGCCTTCCGGACGTCGAACTCGCCGTACCCGTGGAGGAACTGGTCTGGCGGCCGGGCCCCTTCCACCGCGCGCCGGCCGCACTGCCGGTGACCTTCCCGCCGGCCGCCGTCGCCCCGCCCGCCCCCTCCAGCGTCGGCGAGGAGTCGCCCGTGCGGCGCACCGCCCCGACGCCCCGGCCGTCCGCGGTCCCCGAGGCAGGCCGCGTGCGGCGAGGATGGGGCGCCCGGCTGCTGGTGTGGTGGCGGGGCGAGTGATCAGGACAGGCGTACCGGAAGCGAGCGGTGGCCGTTGGAGATGAAGGAGTCGACCGGCTCCGGCTCGTCCTGAGGAACGGCGAGTCGGAGTCCGGGGAAGCGGTCGAAGAGCGCCCGGAGCGCGGTACGGGCCTCCAGCCGCCCCAGCGGAGCGCCCAGGCAGAAGTGCACGCCGTGGCCGAAGGCGAGGTGCTCCTTGTCGGCGCGAGTGACGTCGAAGCGGTCGGCGTCCGCGCCGTACTTCCCGGGATGACGTCCGGCGGCCGCGTAGGCGGCGAGGATGGCCTCGCCCTTGCCGATCACCGTCCCGGCCGGGCCGCCGAACTCGCTCATCACGAGGTCCTCGACGGCATACCGCAGCGGCAGGCTGGCGACGGGCGCCTCCACGCGGAGCGCCTCCTCGACCACGTCCTCCCAGGAGACGCGGCCGGAGCGGACATGGGCGAGCTGGTCCGGATGGGTCAGCAGGAGGTGGATGGCGTTGTCGATCAGGTTGACCGTGGTCTCGTGGCCGGCGCTGACCATGAGGACCAGGGTGTCGAGCAGCTCCTGTTCGCTCAGCCCGGTGTCGCCGTCGTCGCGGGCCGCGATGAGCGCCGAGGTCAGGTCGTCGCCCGGCGACCGCCGCTTGAGAGCGACGAGTTGGCCCATCGCCGCGTAGAACCGTGCGTAGATGTCGGTGACTTCCTCCGGGGTGGCGGAGGTGTGGAAGACGCCGTCCACCACGGCCCGTAGCTCCGCACCCTGTTCCTCGGGCAGGCCGAAGAGTTCGCTGATCACCTGGATCGGCAGCGGATAGCAGAACTCCTCGCGCAGATCGACGACTTGGCCGTGCCGTCCGGCCACCTCGACCCGCTCCAGCAGGGTGGTGGCGATCTCCTCGACGCGGGGCTGGAGCGCCGTGGTGCGGCGCGCGGTGAACGCCTTGGAGACCAGGGCGCGCAGCCGTTTGTGCTCGCTCCCGTAGGCGGTGAACATGTTCTGCACCGCGACCCAGGTGAACAGCGGCCATTCCGGGGAGATCTCGCCGTCGATCCACCGGGGCCAGTGCCGGCGCGGGTCCTTGGAGACCCGTGGATCGGTGAGCAGGCGCTTGAGGAGGTCAGGACTGCTGACGGCCCAGGCCCGCACACCGTCGGGCAGTTCGACGAGGGTCACCGGTCCGCGCTCGCGTATCCGGGCGGCCTCGCCGTGGATGTCGCGGCCGGTCGGGTCGATCACTAAGGGGCAGGGGTGTCCCACGGAAGCCTCCTGGCGCTCGCGCATCGATACGAACCGTAAAGCTACTTGAACGTAGCGTGTGCGGGTGAGAGCCGTCCCCGCGTGCTGCGCACGGGGACAACTTCCTTGCGCGCGGAGGCAAGTCGGCGGTCGGCCCGCGCCCTACGGTCCGGGGTGTCGGATCGGAGAGCGGGTGAGGCGGCGGCTGTCGTCCTGCCGCCGGACAGCCGGTGCGGCTGTCCGGCGGCGCGCCCCATCCGAACATCCCAGGGGACACAGGCGCTTCCGGAGAACTGGACCCGCGGCCTGTCGAGGTTCACCGCCGGCCGCATGGACGGTGGTTGATCAGGGGCAGTTGATGGCCGTGTCGCCGGTGTCGCGGTTGCAGGTGTCGAAACCGAGGCCACCGTCGAGGCTGTCGTTGGCGATCACGCTGTCCACCGCGTTGAGGGTGTCGTTGCCCTCGCTCCCGATGTGTGTGTCGTTGCCGCGGCCCCCGGTGAGGGTGTCGTTGCCCTGGTCACCCCCGAGGGTGTCGTTGCCGTCGTCGCCGTTGAGTGTGTCGTTGCCGGCATTGCCGTTGATGGTGTCGTTGCCGGCCAGCCCGGAGATCGTGTCGTTGCCGGGGCCGCCGTTGATGGTGTCGTTGCCCGGCGTCGCCCGCAGTCCGGTGGCGGCCGGGTCGTCGCCGACGAGCCGGTCTGCCCGGGGGCCACCGTTGAGGCGGTCGTCACCCGCACCGCCGAACACCGTTCCGGCGGCCTCCAGGTTCGGGGAGATGCTGACGCTGTCATCGGCGTCCTCGGCGTTGACCCGGATCGACGCGACGGGCAGCGGACACTCCGCCGTGTGTGTCCCCGTCGACTCGCACGGGGCGACGGCCGAGACGGTGTCCCCCGCGTCCGTCACCACGACAACGTTGCCCTGACGCCGGACGGTGATGTCGTTCGCCACACCCTGGGCGGCCGTCACGACCAGGATGTCGCCCACCTCCTGCACGACCGTGGTCCCGGCCAGGGCCCCGCCGGGGGCCGCACCGGGCGCGGCGGAGGCCGCGGTCAGCGGGGCGCAGGTGAGTGCGCCGATCGCCACCACCGTGGTGCAGATGCCTCGTGTTCTCATCGGTGCCCGCCTTTCGTGTTGTCTCGCCGTGTACGGGTAGGGGCGTGCTGCTCGCTCGCGCCGGTCAGGGGCATCCGCTGACGTTGTCGCCCAGGTCGGCGCGGCAGGCGTCCGCGTCGGCGCCGCCCTCGACGTAGTCGTTGCCGCTGACGTTGTCCACGGCGTCGATGGTGTCCCGGCCGCTGCCGCCCTCGGCGTAGTCGTTGCCGGCGCCGGCGACGATCTGCTCGTTGCCGCCGCCGCCGTAGATCACGTCGTTGCCGGCACCGCCGTCCACGATGTCCGAGCCGCCGCGTCCCTCCACGGAGTCATTGCCGGAGCCGCCGAAGATCCTGTCCGCCGCGGCTCCTCCGGTGAGCGTGTCGTTGCCCCCGCCGCCGGAGAGGAAGTCGGATCCCTCGTCGCCTTCGAGGGTGTCGTTGGCGGATCCGCCGTAGAGGCTGTCGTCGCCGGCACCGCCGATGAGGGTGACGCCGACGGCAGCCAGCGAGGAGGTGACGTTGTCGTCCTGATCGCCGGCGTTGACCACGAGTTCGGTGGTGTCGCCCGCCCTGCAGGCGACTTCGGTCGTGCTGACGGCGGTGCAGTCGCCGGACGGTGCGACCGTGTCTCCGGTGTCTCTGATTCTGATGCTGTTGCCCGACTGCCAGACGCTGATCGTGTTGCCCCGTCCGACTCCGGCGGTGACCGTGATGGTGGTGCCGGTCTTGTTCACCAGCGTCGTGGCGAGAATGTGTGGCGTGGGTGCGCCGGCCGCGAGGGCCCCGCCCGTGAGACACAGAGTGGAACCGCACACCGTGGCCAGAACTGCCGCGGTGCGGTGATACGTTCGCTTCATGATCTGCTCCTGAATAGGATGCTGAATTCCGATCTCGCAGCCGTGCGCATTGTTTCTCCGTCGCGACGGCCGACGCCTGCTCGACCGGTGATCGGCCCTGGCGCCCGGGCATCCAGAGCATGCCGGGATGCGAAGCCGTGCTGAAGCCGAATTAGCGCCATTGCCGAATACACGGTTTCCACGCGCGGATCGTCGCCCTGGCCGGCCCCGGCTGCGTCAATTCACGATTCACCTTTACCGCATTCAATTAGTCGCTGGGTAAAGCTGATTCGCGCCCGGTTATCCATGGCCGGGTGATGGAGGAGCGTTGGGCGGAACATTGGATTCAGCCACCGGCTGCCGAGGTGGGACGGCTCCGGGCCGCGGACCCCGGAGGCCGGCCGCGCACGGCGGGCGGTCGATCACGCCTCCGCCTCGCACGCGCCGCCGTCACCGGACACGGCCCTGGTGACCAGCGGGGAGACGGGCGCCCACGGAGTACCCGGCGGCGAGGATGTGTGCCTTTGCCGGTGTGTGGCCGGCGTACGCGGGGCGTGGTCGGCTGCCGGATGCAGGGTGCCGTATAGGCCAGATATAGCCCGCGAACACACGCTCGACCCATCCGAATGGATGGGGGAGAGATGCCGGAACTTGGGGAAGAGATGCCGGAGCAGTCCGGGCAAGTGGCGCTGGTGACCGGAGGGTCGCGGGGGATCGGGCGTGCGGTCGCCACCCGGCTCGCCAACGACGGTTTCGACGTCGCGATCTGCTACCGATCCGATGAGAGCGCGGCCGAGCAGGTCGCCAAGGAGATCCAGTCCGCGGGCCGCCGGGTGCTGACCCGGCGCGTGGACGTCGCCGACCGGGTCGGCGTGCGGGCCTTCGTCGCCGACGTCGAGTCGGGCCTCGGCCCGGTGACCGCGGTCGTCACGTCCGCAGGCATCACCCGAGACCGGCCGCTGGCGCTGATGCAGGACGACGAGTGGGACTCCGTGCTGCGCACCAACCTCGACGGGACCTACAACCTGCTGCGCTCCGTGGTGAGGTCGATGATCCGACGCCGCGAGGGCACCGTCGTGACGCTGTCCTCGGTGGCCGGCGTGGTCGGCAACGCCGGGCAGACCAACTACTCCGCGTCGAAGGCCGGCATCATCGGCCTCACCCAGGCGCTGGCCAAGGAGTTCGGGCGCTACGGCGTCCGGGCCAACGCGGTCGCCCCCGGGTTCATCGACACCGAGATGGTCGCCGGGGTCCCCGAGTCGGTCGCCAAGGACGCCATGGGCCGCATCCCGCTCGCCCGTTTCGGCACCCCCGACGAGGTCGCCTCCCTCGTCTCCTATCTGGTCTCGCCGCAGGCCGCGTACATCACCGGCCAGGTGGTCCGGATCGACGGCGGCATGGCGCTGTGACCGCACCGGGGATCTGGTACCGCCGCTATCCGACAGCGATGGCACCGCGCGTGCGCCTGGTGTGCTTCCCGCACGCCGGCGGCAACGCCCGCCTCTTCCACGGCTGGGCGTCCCGGCTGCCGGCCGACGTCGAACTCCTCGCGGTGCGCTACCCGGGCCGCCAGGAGCGGATGGACGAGCCGTGCGTCGAGACGATGGATGACATGGCCGGCCGGATCTCCGAGGCGCTCGCCCCCGAACGTGATCTGCCGCTGGTCCTCTTCGGTCACAGCATGGGCGCCGCGATCGCCTACGAGGTCGCGCTACGCCTGGAAGACCCCGCGGCCGGGGGCCCCGAACCGGCTCTGCTGCTGCTCTCCGGCCGTGTCGCGCCGCACCGCACCAGGGCCACCGCGCTGCACCGGGCGGCGGACGACGTGCTGGTGGCGGGCGTGACCCGGCTGGGCACCCTCGGCGGCGACGCCTATGCCGTACCGGAGCTGCGGGAGTTGCTGCTGCCGGTGCTGCGGGCCGACTACCGGCTCATCGAGACGTACGACAGACAGCGGCCGCCGGTGCTGCGGGCCCCGATCGTCGCGTACGTCGGCGACCGCGACCCAGGGGTCACCCGGCCGGGCGTCGAGGCCTGGTCGGAGCTGACCGAGGGCGACTTCACCGTGCGCTCCTTTCCCGGCGACCACTTCTACCTCGCGCCCCGGGAGGCGGAGCTGACCGCGGACATCGCGGAGCGCCTCGCGCGACTCCCGGTGGCCCGGCCGGCCTGAACCGGCGCCCCGTACCCAACGCACCCAGACGACAGCGAAAGGAGAGGTGACATGGCGAGTACCGCGGCCTGGGCACCGACGGAGATCAAGGCGGCCGAGGGCGGCGGGCCCGAGGAGCTGCTGCGGCGCGTGGACGCCCTGGAAGGGGGTCTGACCGGTGCGCTGACGCGGGAGAAGGCGCTGGTGTTCCGCGGCTTCGGCATCACACCCGACACCCTGGACCCGGTGCTGGACCGGCTGCTGCCGAACCGCCTGGCCTACGTGCACGGCAACTCGCCGCGCACCAAGGTCGGGGGCAACGTGTACACCTCGACGGAGTACCCGCAGGAGTTCACGATCTCGATGCACAACGAGATGAGCTACGCCCACGCCTGGCCGGCCCGGCTGGCGTTCTTCTGCCAGATCACCCCCGGTGGAGGCGGCGCCACCCCCGTGCTCGATGCGGCGCTGTGGCTCGAGTCGCTGGACCCGGAGGTGCGGAACGCCTTCGCGAGCGGGGTGCGCTACGTCCAGAACCTGCACGACGGCTACGGCCTCGGCAAGAGCTGGCAGGACACCTTCGAGACGTCCGACCGGGCCGACGTGGAGGCGTTCCTGAAGGACGCCGGCGCCGAGTGGACCTGGCGGCGCGACGGCAGCCTGCGCGTCGAGTCGCTGCGGCCCTCCACCACCGTCCACCCGGTGACCGGCACCGAAGTGTGGTTCAACCAGGCCGACCAGTGGCACCCGGCCGGCCTCGGCGACGAGACCGCGAAGGAACTCGCGCGGATCCTCTCCGCGGACGAGCTGCCGCAGTCGGTGACCTTCGCCGACGGCAGCCCCATCCCCGCCGAGTACGTGCTGCAGATCCGCGACCGGGGCCTGGACCACGCCGTCGACGTCGACTGGCGCGCCGGCGACCTGCTGCTCATCGACAACCTGCTGCTGGCGCACGGCCGACGCCCCTACACGGGCGACCGTCGCGTGCTGGTCGCGATGTCCGACTGACCCTCCACGGTCCCCGAACCGGGCCTCCCGCTCCCAGACGCCGCCACGACCAAGCGAGTTGACCATGAGCATCACCTCGGAAGAGACCCCTGCCGGCTGGCTGGGCAGTGGAACCGTGCCCGGCCTGTGCCGGCCGGACGCCCCCGGCACCGGCATCCACGCCTACCTCACCGAGCACCGTGCCGAACTGCGCGACGTGCTCGCACAGCGCGGGGCGCTGCTGCTGCGCGGCTTCGACGTGGGCGGTGTCGACGGCTTCGACCAGACCGTACGTGCCTTCTCCGGCACGCCCCCGCTGGCCTACGCCGAACGCTCCTCGCCCCGCTCCACGATCAAGGGCCAGGTCTACACGTCGACGGACTACCCGCCGGCCGAGGAGATCTTCCTGCACAACGAGAACTCCTACCAGGCGGTGTGGCCGCGCTCGCTGTACTTCTACTGCGTGGAGCCGCCCACCACCCGGGGCGCGACGCCGCTCGCCGACATCCGGCAGGTCCTCGCCGCGATCGACCCGCAGGTGCGGGCCGAGTTCGAGGCGCGCGGCTGGCAAGTGGTGCGCAACTTCCACACCGGGTTCGGCGTGCCCTGGCAGGAGGCGTTCAACACCTCCGACCGGGACGCCGTGGTCGCGTACTGCGCGGAGCGGCGCATCGAGGCCGAATGGCGGCCCGACGGAGGGCTGCGCACCACCGCGGTCCGCCGCGCGGTGCACCGGCACCCGGTCAGCGGCGAGGAGGTGTGGTTCAACCACGCCACGTTCTTCCACACCAGCACGCTGCCCGAAGAGGTCGGCGCCGGACTGCGCGCGATCTTCGAGGACACGGACCTGCCCACGCACACGTTCTACGGCGACGGCGGCACCATCCCCGACGACGTGCTGGACCACCTTCGCGGCTGCTACCGCGGGGCGTCCGTCCGCTTCGACTGGCAGCGCGACGACGTCCTGATCGTCGACAACATGCTCGCCGCGCACGCCCGCGAGCCGTTCACCGGGCCCCGGCGGATCGCCGTGGCCATGGCGGAGCCGTCCGGGGCCTGAGCGGCCGTACACCGGTCCGCCGCAGTCCGATCTGTACAACTCCGTCCAGCCGACCCGCAGTTGGGAAGAGAGATGCTCACCACACACGGATCACGCATAGCCGCTCTCGCGGTCTATCGGCCCGCCCGCCTCGTGGCCAACGAGGAACTGTCGAGGCGGACCACCGTCTCCCCGGAGTGGATCGAGAGCCGCACCGGCATCAAGACCCGCCACCACGCGGACGAGCAGGAGACCATCGCCGCGATGGCGACGGCGGCCGGAGAGAAGGCGGTCGTCGAGGCCGACATCGACCCGGCCGAGGTGGACCTCACGATCGTGGCCAGCGCCACCCGCCGCGTCCGTATGCCCGGTGTGGCACCCGAGGTCGCCAGTCGCATCGGCCTGCCGAACTCCGGCGCCTACGACCTGAACGCGGTCTGCGCCGGCTTCACCTACTCCCTGGCCATGGCCTCCAACGCGGTACGGCTCGGCGAAGCGCGGCACGCGCTGGTCATCGGCGCCGAGCGGACCAGCGAGTGGATCGACCCCAACGACCCGGACACCTTCGTCATCTTCGGTGACGGCGCCGGCGCCGCCGTGGTCTCCCGCTCCGACAAGGCCGGCATCGGCCCCGCGGTGTGGGGCAGCGACGGCGCGCGCCACGAAGTGCTCGGCATCATGGAGAAGGACGACGGCCGCGAGTACGTCACCATGAACGGCCCCCTGGTCTACAAGTGGTCGACGGCCACCATGCCGGACGTGGCCCACCGCGCGTGCGCGGCCGCCGGGGTCGCCCTGGAGGACATCGCCTGGTTCGTGCCGCACCAGGCCAACAACCGGATCATCCGCACCCTGACGGACAACCTGGGCCTGCCCAGGGACCGCGTCGTCAACGACGTCGTCGACACCGGCAACACCTCGGCGGCCTCCGTGCCGCTGGCGCTCAACCGCCTCAAGGAGAGCGGCCGCGCCACCCCCGGCGAGAAGGTCCTGCTGCTGGGCTTCGGCGCCGGCCTGACCTACGCCGGCCAGGTCGTCGACATGCCCTGACGGCCCTGCCGTCCCGCTCACCGCCCGCAACTCCTCACCCTCACTTCACACAGAGACGGAACGACCATGACCAGAGACGAAATGATCGTCGAGATCATCAACCTCACCCTGCGCACCGCCCCCGATCTGGAGGGCGAGGTCACCGCCGACGCCAGCTTCGAAAATCTCGGCATGGACTCTCTGACCCGCATCGACCTGCTGGCGGCGGTGGAAAAAAACTTCGGTCTGTCGGTGCCCGACGACAAGGTCGGAGACCTGCTGAGGGTCAGTGATGTCGCGGACTTCCTCATGGCGTACAAGGCGGGAGTCTGAGGCATGACCCACACGGACTCCGGGAGCGGGGCGCTGCCCCTGTCGGTGGGCCAGGAAGGACTGTGGCTCCTCCACAGCCTGGCCCCCGACAGCTCCACCTACCACCTCGCGGGAGGTGTCCGCATGGAGCCGGCGCCGGATCCCGAGATCCTGGCGCGGGCCGTCGACGCGGTCACCGAGCGGCACCCCATGCTCCGCTCGGTGTACGCGGACACCGAGCACGGCCCGCGGCGCCGTGTCCTGCCGCCCGGCGAGACCGGGCGCCTCACCGTCCGCGAGGTGGCCGGCGCCGATGACGAGGAGCTCCGCCGGATGGTGGACGCGGAGGTCGCCGCGCCGTTCCGCCTGACCGACGAGGGCCCGTTCCGGGCCGTGCTGCTGCGGCGCGGCGCGGATGCCGTGGTGCTCGTCGTCACCCATCACATCGCCAGCGACGCCCTGTCCCAGTGGCTGCTCTGGCGCGACCTGCTCGCCGCCTACGCGGCCTTCGCCGAGGGCAGGGACCCCCGGCTGGAGCCGCCGGCCACCGACTTCGACCACTTCGTGGCGGCCGAGCGCACCCTGCTGGACTCCTCGCGCGGCGCCCGCCAGGCCGACTTCTGGCGGGAGCAGTGCGCCGGCTCGCAGGCCGCCGAACTCCCCACCGACCGGCCTCGTCCGGCCGTACCGGCGAGCAAGGGCGCGAGCCTGGTGCGCAGGCTGCCCGACGCGCTCTCGGAACGCATCCGGCGCGCCGCGGCCGACCGGGAGGTCTCCCAGTTCGCGGTGGCGCTCGGCGCGCTCCAGGCGCTGGTGAACCGCTGGACCGGCATGCGGGACTTCCTCATCGCCTGCCCGGCGTCCGTGCGCCGCGCCGCGGCCCGCGAGGTCGTCGGCTACTACGTCAACCCGGTGCTGGTGCGCGCGGAGATCAACAGGAACGCCTCCCTGGGCGACGTCATCGACCGCGCCGCGGACCGGATACGGCAGGCCACGGCACGCGCCACCTACCCGTTCCCGCTGGTCGCCCAGAACGCCGTGGACGACGGGCCGCTGTACCGGATCGCCATGACGATGGTCTCCACCGAACGCTTCGACGGCGGCATGGAGGTCGCCGCCGCCGGCGTGCCGATGCTGGTGGGCGGCGTCACCGTCACCTATCTGGAGATCCCGCACCTGGAAGGCCAGTGCGATGTGTCGTTGGAGGTCACCCGTGACGCCAACGGCCTCACCATCGCCCTGCGCTACGACACGGCACTCTTCGAACGGTCCACCATGGAGCGGCTGTTCGACCAGTACGTACGGTTCCTCACCGCCGCAGCCGACGACGCGGACCGCCCCGTAGGCCGCATCCAGCTCACCGACGGCGACGACAAGCGGGCCCTGCTCGCCCTCGGCGGGCACCCCGGCGCCGTCTCATGACCGCTCCCGTGCTCCACGGCATCCTCGACGGCGTCGGCAACACGCCGCTGGTGGAACTCACCGGCCTGCTGCCCCGGTTCGGCTCCCGCGTCTTCGCCAAGCTGGAGGCGTTCAACCCGGGCGGCAGCGTCAAGGACCGGTCCGCGCTCTCCATGCTGCTGGGCCGCATCCGCAGCGGCGACCTGGTGCCGGGCCGGTCCACGGTGGTGGAGTCCAGCTCCGGCAACCTCGCCATCGGCATGGCGCAGATCTGCCGGTACTTCGGCATCGACTTCATCTGTGTCGTCGATCCGAAGACCACCGAACAGAACCTGGCCATCCTGCGGGCCTACCGCGTCACCGTCGACATGGTCACCGAGGTCGACCCCGAGACGCGGGCCTATCTGCCGACGCGTCTGAAGCGGGTACGCGAACTCGTCGCATCCATCCCCGGCGCCTACTGGCCCAACCAGTACGCCAATCCGCGCAACCCGCTGGCGCACGAGCGGACCATGCGGGAGATCGCCGAGGCCCTCGACGGCCGCGTCGACTACCTGTTCTGCTCCACCGGAACCGGCGGCACCCTCACCGGCTGTGCCCGCTACATCCGCGAACACCGGCTGCCCACCACCCTGGTGGGCGTGGACGCACTGGGCAGCGTGCTGTTCGGCGGGGCATCGGGACCGCGACTGCTGCCCGGACACGGCGCGGCGGTGCGGCCCGCCCTCTTCGACCCGACACTGGCCGACGAGGTGGTGCACGTCTCCGACCTGGAGTCCGTGGTCGGGTGCCGCACCCTCACCGACCGCGAGGCGATCCTCGCCGGCGGCTCCTCCGGCGCGGTCACGGCCGCGCTCGGCAAGTTCGCGGCCCGCATCCCGGCCGGCCGCAACGTCGTCCTGATCTTCCCCGACCGGGGCGACCGGTACCTCGACTCGATCTACTCCGACGACTGGGTGCGCGCCCACTTCGGAGAGGTCTCCCATCTGTGGCAGGAACCCGATCTCTTCATGGCGGTGGGCGCATGCTGATCATCGAACACGGGCAAGTGGCCGGGCTCCTGAGCGGACACGAGAAGCAGATCGTGGACCTCGTCGCCGAGGCCTACGAACGCCACGACGAGGGGCGCACCGTACTGCCGCACTCCGTCTTCCTGCGCTTTCCCGACCGCCCCCGCGACCGCATCATCGGCCTCCCCGGCTACCTCGGCACCGCGGCCGGCGACGAGACACCGGGTGGTGAGGTCGCCGGCATGAAGTGGATCTCGTCCTTCCCCGGCAACATCGCAAGCGGTCACGAGCGCGCCAGCGCCGCGATCCTGCTGAACTCCCTGGAGACCGGGCACCCCGACGCGCTCATCGAGGGCTCCCTCATCTCCGCCCGGCGCACCGCCGCCTCCGCCGCGCTCGCCTCCCGGCTCCTGCTCGACGGGCGTCGGCCCACGGGCATCTCCCTCGTCGGCACCGGCGTCATCAACCGGGAGGTGCTCCGCTTCCTCGCGGTCGTCCACCCCCACCTCGACTCGCTCGCCGTGTACGACACGGACCCGGAGCGGGCCGCCCGCTTCACCGCCGACCACGCCCGGCTGCTGCCCGGCGCCGACGTACGGCACTGCGGCAGCCTCGACGAGGCACTCGCCGCACACGACCTGGTGTCCTTCGCGACCACCGCCGCCACCCCGCACACCGGCCTCGACGCCTGCCCGCCCGGCACGGTCGTGCTGCACGTCTCGCTGCGCGACCTGACCGTGCCGGCGATCCTCGGCGCCCACAACGTCGTCGACGATCCGGACCATGTGTGCCGCGAGAAGACCTCACCGCACCTGGCGCAGGAGCACACCGGCGGCCGGGACTTCATCCACGCCTCCATCGGCGCGCTGCTGAGGGGCACCGCGAAACCCGTTCCCCAGGACGGCCGGCCGGTGGTGTTCTCCCCGTTCGGTCTCGGCGTACTGGACCTGGCGCTGGCCCGGTTCGTCCGCGACGAGGCACGCGCACGGGGCATCGGCACCTCCGTCGAGGGGTTCCTGCCCCGCCGTACGCCGTAGGGACGGTCCTGCCCGAGGGCCACCCCGCACCGCAGACCCGCACCTGATCAACACCTCTGGAGAAGAGATGTCTGTCCCGCTGCACGAACTGATCGCCCGTCAAGCCGCCCGTACCCCCCACGCCATCGCGGTCGACGACACCCAGGGGACGATGACGTACGAGCAGCTGGACCGGCACGCGAACCGCATCGCGCGGCTGCTCCGGGACCGGGGCGTCGTCCCGGAGGAGCGGGTCGCGGTCAGCCTCCCCCGCCGGCTCGACCTGCCCGCCGTCCTCCTCGGAGTGTGGAAGGCGGGCGCCGCCTACGTGCCGCTGGACGCCGCCCACCCCGCGGAGCGGACCGCCTGGATGGTGCAGGACAGCGGCGCCCGGCTGGTCCTGGCGGTGCGCGGTACGGCACCCGAGGGGCTGAACGAGAGCACCGTACTGCTCCTCGACGACCCGGAGACCGGCCTCGACACCCAGGCGGACACCGCCCCCGAGCCGCCCGCGGCCGATCCCGCGAACGCCGCCTACCTCACCTACACCTCCGGCTCCACCGGCCTCCCGAAGGGGGTGCTCGTGGAGCACGCCGGCATCGCCAACAGGGTGTCCTGGACGGTGACACGGCAGGGCCTCGGCGCCGACGACCGGATGGTGCTGAAGACGGTCCTCACCTTCGACGCCGCCGCCCTGGAGCTGTTCGCGCCGCTCGTCGCCGGCGGCACCGTGGTGATGGCGCCGCCGGGCGCCGAGTCCGACCCGGCCCTGCTGGTGCGCACCGTCGCCGAGCAGCGCGTCACCGTCCTGCAGGGCGTCCCGTCGGTGCTGCGACTGCTCACCGAGGAACCCGGCTGGGCCCAGTGCACCGGGCTGCGGATGGTGTTCTCCGCCGGCGAGGCCCTCGACGCGGAGCTGTGCCGCCGGCTGAGCGAGCCGACCGGCGCCACGGTGTGGAACACGTACGGGCCCACCGAGTGCTCCGTCGACGTCACCGCCCAGGAGTTCGACCCGGCGCTCCACACGGAGGCCGTGCCCATCGGCCGTCCCCTCGACGGACTGCGCGTCTACGTGCTGGACGAGGAGTTCGACCCCGTGCCCATCGGCGTCGTCGGCGAGGTGTACGCCGCGGGCACCGGCCTCGCCCGCGGCTACGCCGGCCGCCCGGCACAGACCGCGGAGCGCTTCCTGCCCGACCCGCACAGCGGCGACGGCAGCCGCATGTACCGCACCGGCGACCTGGCCCGCTGGCGCTCCGACGGCAGCCTCGCCTACCTCGGCCGCGTCGACCACCAGGTGAAGGTCAACGGCGTCCGCATCGAACCGGCCGAGGTCGAGGCCGCCCTGCACGCCCACCCCGATGTGCGGGGAGCCGTCGTCGGCGCCTACACCGCCGCCGCGGGCACCCGGCTCGTGGCCCACCTCGTGGCAGGCCGCCGCATCCCCCGCGACGAACTGCGCAGCTTCCTGCGGCGTCGGCTGCCCGAGTCGATGATCCCCGCCCAGTTCGTGCCCATGGACGCCTTCCCGCTGACCGCCAACGGCAAGGTCGACCGGTCCGCCCTGCCCGACCCGGCGGCCCCCGAGACCGCCGCGTCCGACGACAGCCCCGCACGGGTGGCACCGCGCACCCCCGCCGAACGCCTCGTCGCCGACGTGTGGGAGCAGCTCCTCCAGGTCGAGAACGTCGGCGTGCACGACGACTTCTTCGCCCTCGGCGGCTCCTCCCTCGTCCTGACCCGCCTCGCCGTCGCCCTCACCAAGGCGTCCGGCGACGACGTCCAGCTGCGCGGCCTGTTCGGCGCGTCCACCGTGGAGGCGCAGGCCCGTCTCATCGAGGACTCCCGGCCCTCCGTACCCGAGGTGGTCCCGGTGGACCGCGGCGCACCGCTGCCGCTCTCCTTCGGCCAGCACCGCCTCTGGTTCCTGGACCGTATGCACCCCGGCAGCCCCGAGTGGGTCGCCCCGCTCTTCCTGCGACTGCCCACCGGCACCACCGAGGCCACCGTTCGCACCGCCCTCGACACCCTGGAGCAGCGCCACGAGTCCCTGCGCACGCGCTACGTCCTCGAGGGCGAGGAACCCCGCCAGGTCGTCGTCGACGCAACTCCCGTCGAACTCCGCGTGGAGGACGCCGGCGAGGCCGACCTGGAGCGGCTCTTCGGTGAACAGTTCCGCCGCGGCTTCGACCTGACCGACGGCCCGCTGTGGCGTGCCCTGCTGGTACGGGTCCCGCTCGGCGGCCCCGTCCTGCTGGTCACCGTCCACCACATCGCCAGCGACGGCTGGTCCACGGTCGTCCTGGAACGGGAGATACGCGAGCTGTGCACCGCGGCCGACGAGGGCCGCACCCCCGAACTGCCCACCCCCGCCGTGCAGTACGGCGACTACGCCGCCTGGCAGGCCGCCCGCTCCGACGACGCGGTCCTCGATCGGGAACTCGACTACTGGAAGTCCGCCCTGCGCGGCATGCCCGAACTCCAGCTGCACACGGACCGGCCCCGCCCGGCCCACCGCGACGGACACGGCCAGGGCGTACGGTTCTCCGTGCCCGCCGGCCTCGCGGACGCCCTCAGCGGCATCGGCCGACAGCACGGGGCCACACCGTACGCCGCTCTCCTCGCCGCCTTCGCGGCCCTGCTGGCCCGCTACAGCGGCCAGGACGACTTCGGCGTCGGCAGCCCCGTGACCGGCCGGCTGCGCCCGGAGACCCAGGACACCGTCGGGTTCTTCCTCAACTCCCTCGTCCTGCGCTGCGACCTGGCCGGCGACCCCACCTTCGCCGACCTGCTCGTCCGCACCAAGGACACCGTGCTCTCCGGCTTCGCCCACCAGGAACTGCCCTTCGAACGGCTGGTGGACGAGCTCCAGCCGGTCCGCGACCTGTCCCGCACCCCGCTCTACCAGGTGGCCTTCGACCTCCAGGACGAGGGCGCGACCATGGTGGCCACCGACGGTGTCCTCATGGACGCCTTCCAGGGCGCCTGGCGGGTGGCCAAGACCGACCTCACGCTGTTCGTCTGGCGGCATGCCGACGGATCCCTCACCGGGGCCTTCGAGTACGCGACCTCGCTTTTCGAGCAGTCCACCGTGGAGCGCATGGCCGACCACTTCGTCCGCCTCGTCCAGGCCGTCGTCGACGCCCCCGGCGCCCCGCTCTCCGCGATCGACCTCACCACCGTCCACGAACACCGCCTCCTTCGCCTCTGGAACGACTCCGGGGTGCCGGTGCGCGAGGTCTCCGTGCCGGAGTTGATCGCGGAGCAGGTGGCGCGGCGGCCCGAGGCGGTCGCGCTGAGCTCGGGTGAGGAGACGCTGTCGTTCGCGGAGTTGGACGTGCGCGCGAACCGTCTGGCGCATCGGTTGCGTGAGGCG